>DASSEU010000036.1:0-22626 GCA_035695125.1 Acidimicrobiales bacterium | reverse complement strand
CGTGGCCAACGGGGACGACGTGTCGGACTGGGAGGGGTCCCAGCGCCTCATCAACACCGCCGTGGAGACCTTCGGGGGCCTCGACGTGCTGGTCAACAACGCCGGCATCCTGCGCGACCGCATGCTCGTGAACATGACCCCCGAGGAGTGGGACGCCGTCATCAAGGTGCATCTGCGGGGCACCTTCGGCCCGTCGCGCTGGGCCGCCACCTACTGGCGGGAGCGCTCCAAGGAGGGCCAGGCCAACGACGCCCGCATCATCAACACCAGCTCCCCCTCGGGAATCTACGGCAACGCCGGGCAGGCCAACTACGGGGCGGCCAAGGCCGGCATAGCCTCGTTCACGATCATCGCCGCCATGGAGCTGGGCCGGTACGGCGTCACCGTAAACGCGATCGCCCCCGTGGCGCTGACGCGCATGACCGAGAACCTCGGCATGGGTGCGGCCGCCGCCGAGCAGAAGCCCGAGCAGTTCAACGCCCTCGCGCCCGACAACGTGGCCCCGCTCGTGGTATGGCTGGGCAGCAAGGAGTCCGCGGAAGTGACCGGGCGGGTGTTCAACGTGGCCGGCGGACGGATCGCGGTGGCCGAGGGCTGGCACGCCGGCCCCGGCGTCGACAAGGGGGACCGCTGGGACCCCGCCGAGCTGGGCAAGGTCGTTCCCGACCTGGTGGCGAAGGCTCAGCCCAACGCCAACATGAACGGGGACATCTAGTACTTGGGGACGTAGCCGCCCCGGCCCAGGGCGGCACTCTCCTCCAAGTCCATCGACTCGTCCACCCCGCCGTGGACCTCGCTGATCCAGTCGAGGCGGTCCTTGAGGATCCGCTCCACTCCGGCCTGGAGGGTCGTGGCGCTGATCGCGCACGAGCTGCAGGAGCCCTGCAGGACGACCTCGACCACGCCCGCCTCCACATCGGCGGACACCAGCGCCAGATCTCCGCCGTCGGCCTGGACGGCGGGGCGCATCATGTCCATCAGGGCGTTGAGGTCCGCCAGCCTCTTGCCCCGTTCCTCGTCGGTCAGCGTCTCCATCTCATCCTCCTGATACCTACCCAACGCCAGCGGCGGCCGGTACATGCCCCGGGGCCATCGACGACGATGGGCGGGTGACCACCCCATCCTCCCACGCCGATCTGGCCGCCCTGGCGGCCGGGGCGGTGCCGGGCTCGGCGTGGCAGGCCGAGATCGGGGACCTGCGGGCCCGCCTGGTCGTGCTGGCGCCGGAAGGAGAGCTGGCCGGCCACGTCAACCGGGAGGCGGACCTGGTCCTCGTGGGGGTGTCGGGGGCCGGCGCCGTCCTCCTCGGAGACGAGGAGGTGGCGCTCCGAGCCGGCGTGGCGCTGATGGTCGGCCGCGGCACCCACCGCCGGGTGACGGCGGGCTCCGACGGCCTGGCCTTCCTGGCGGTCCACCGCCGCACCGCCACCTCCCCGGCGTGGCGCTGGCGTCCCCGCCGCCGTCGCCCGTGGGAGGACCCCTGGGAGGAGGAGTGACGTCTCCTCCGGCCTTCTCCGAATGCACGGTGGGCGGCCGTATCTGATCCCTCTTATGCGCCCGCCGTTTCGCCACCGTGCGTGTGACCTGCCGCACGCCTCGTTGTCTTCGACGGGCATTTCGTCCCTGTTGGTGATGCCGTGTTCACTTGGTGCGACATCTGGCCGGACGTATAAGAGAGTTCAGATACGCCCGCCAAGTTCGCTGAAAAAAGGTTCCGGGGAGCTCCCAGGGGGAAGCGGCCGTCCGGCGGCCACAGGACCGGGGCGAGCCCGGGCGGCCGAGGGGAAAGGCCTGGAAGGAAGACGAGGAACGCCCGCAGGCGGGAGGCCGACCCGGCTCAGAGGGGGGCGCCGGGGGCCACCAGGGGCCACGGCATGGCCCGTTCGGCGGCCAGGGCCAGGTCCAGCAGCAGGGCGTCCTGGTGGTGGCGGCCGATGACCTGCAGTCCGACCGGCACGCCGTCGACGAGGCCGGCGGGGATGGAGACGGCCGGATTCCCGGAGATGTTGGCCGGGATGGTGAGGGCGCCGGCGTTCTCGGGGCCCACCGCCCGGTCCCCCACCGTCGTCACCAGGGTCGTCTCGGCCCCGAAGGCCACGTCGGGGTTGGTCGAGCACATCACGAAGTCGACGCGGTCGAACACGTCGGCCATGGCCTCGTTGGCGGTGCGGCGGGCCCGCTCCACCGCGGCCGCCGCCTTGAGGTCGAAGACCTCGCTGGCCATGCGCAGGCCGAAGCCGATCTCGAGGGTCAGATCCCCGGCGCAGTCCGGCCAGCGGTCACCGAGCTCGTCGCGCAGTGTGGCCAGGTTGGCCATGGCCCACTCCACGCTGAGAGCGGGCAGATCGATCGGGATGTCCACCACCTCGAGGCCGGCGGCCTCGGCCAGGGCCCGTCCCGTGTCCTCGACGCGCGTCGCCACCTCCGGTCGGACCACCGCGTTACCGAGATCGGGGATCACCGCCACCTTGCGACCGACGAGGTCACGGGTCCCGAGGCCGGCCTCCCATCCGTCGACGCGCGGCAGGCTGTAGGGATCGCGGGGGTCGAAGCCGTTGGTGACGTCGTAGTAGCGCGCCACGTCGCGCACCGACCGGGCCAGGCAGCCGAGCACCACTGTCATCGGGCCGATGACAGTCTGCGGCCCGCGCGGCAGGCGTCCCACTGTTCCCTTCATCCCGACCAGACCCGTGAACCCGGCGGGGATGCGGATGGAGCCACCACCGTCGCCACCTGTGGCCAGAGTCACGAGACCACCGGCCACCGCCGCCGCGCTGCCCGCCGACGAGCCACCGGTGCTGCGCGTCGGGTCCCAGGGATTGTGCGTGACGCCGTTCAGGGGAGTGACGCTCACGTTGAGCCCACCGAACTCGCTGGCGGTGGTCTGACCGACGAGCACGGCGCCCGCGTCGCGCAGCCGTGTCACGACGGTCGCGTCGTGCTGCGCCACCCGATCGGCGAAGACGCGTGACGCCTCGGTCAAAGGCCAGCCCGCGACAGGGTCGAGCTGCTTGACGGCTATCGGAACTCCGCCGAACGGCAGGTTCACATCGGCGCGCCCGGCCGCAGCGCGCGCCGCGTCGGCGTCGATGTGACAGAACGCGTTCAGACCACTGGCGTCGATCGCGCCCAGAGTGGCCTCCAGCTCCTCCGTCGGCGTCGACTCACCGCTGCGGAACCGGTCGACGAGCGAGCAGGCGTCCTCTTGCCACGGCTGGCTTCCCATCCCGGCATTCTGCCCGCGCCCGTCCTATAGACATCAAACCGGGTGGCGCGGCTATGTTGCGCGGCGCTCGGGCTGCCGCCCCTCTCCGCATCCTCTCCAATCGAAGACGGAGGTCCTCCACTCCATGCCGAAGCGTTTCCCTTTCGCGCGCCGCTATCCCCGCCGCATCCAGCGCCGCCCCTGGGTGAGACACGGCCTGCTGGCCACCGCCACGGCCACCTCGGGTGCGGGCGCCCTGCTCCTGACCACGCCGCGGCCGGCCGCGGCCGACACGGTCTCGGACGCCAACGCGCTGGTCTACGACGTCAACGCCATCCGCGCCTGGTTCCACCTCTCACCACTCAGGGTGAACCCGGTGCTGTCGAACTTTGCCCTGGCCCACTCCGAGCAGATGGCGGCGGCGGGCACGATCTTCCACACCGCCAGCCTCTACAGCGTGGCCGCGCTCGTGCCCGGTTGGTCCGAGGTCGGGGAGAACGTAGGGATGGGAGCCAACGAACCGGTGGTCGCCAACGCGCTGGCGCACTCGGAGTACCACCTGCGCAACATGCTCGGCGCCTACGACCAGATGGGCATCGGCGTCGTCTACCGGGGCGCCACGGTGTACATCACCGAGGAGTTTGCCCAGGCGCCCCTCTAGGGCGCTCCTCTAGGAGGAGGGCCGGAGGGTCAGCTGGCCTTGCCCAGCATGCGGTTCATCTTGGTCCCGCACTCGGGGCACTGGCCCTGAGCGGCACGGCGCCCGTTGGCCAGGTCGACCTCATTGCCCTCGAACTGCCGCTTTTCCCTGCACTTCACGCAGTACCCCTCATATGTGGGCATGGCGTCTCCTTATTCAGGCTGGGTTACGACGCTAACGCCTCCCCGGGCCCGACCCGGGGATGGTCGGGCGGAAGCGCCGGCTCCACCACTCAGGATCACGGGCGTGGGCATGGAAGTGGTCGGGGATCTGGCGCATGTTCCGGTCGACACTGAAGCCGCCGGGGCCGAAGCGGGCGGTGGCCACCTCGGTCAGGCGGGCCAGCATCTGGTCGACCTCACCGGCGGGGGGCTCGGGGCCGTGGCGGCGCCACACCACCATGGGCACGTCGCAGACCTCGCAGTCGGCCACCCAGCACAGGTCGTCCTCGTGGTACCAGGTCGTGAGGCGGGCGGCCTCGCACAGCTCGCACTCCGGCCCGGCCCAGGCCGGCCGGGGCCCGCCGGTCATCCCCGGTCGAGGGCGGCCCGGAACGACCCGATCAGCTCGGCGGCGCCCTCGGGCCCGCCCCCCTCGAGCATGCGGCGGACCACGGCCGAGCCCACCGCCACGCCGTCGGCCTCGGCGCAGACCTCGACGGCCTGCTCGGGCGTGGATATGCCGACCCCGATCAGCACCGGCTTGTCCGTGACCGCCCGCAGTCGCTTGGCCATGACCGATGCGCTGGCGGCCAGGGACGCCCGCTCTCCCGTGACCCCCATCAGGCCCACGCCGTAGACGAAGCCGCGGGAGCGGGCGCAGATGGCGGGCAGGCGCTCGTCGGGAGTGGTGGGGGCGGCCAGGAGCACGGTCTCCACCCCGGCCTGGTCGGCGGCGGCGGCCCAGTCCCCGACCTCGTCGAGGGGCAGGTCGGGGAGGATGGCCCCGGCCACCCCGGCCCGGACCAGCGCCGCCGCCATGCGCCGGTGCCCGGCCCGGAAGATCAGGTTGTAGTAGGTCATGGCCACGAGCGGGACCCCCGGCTCGCTCCGGGCCAGGGCCCCCAGGATGCCGTCGGGCGTGGCCCCCGCCGCCAGGGCCCGGGCCGACGCCTCCTGGATGGTCGGCCCGTCGATCACCGGGTCCGAGAACGGGATCCCCACCTCGATGGCGTCGGCGCCGGCGGCGGCGGCGGCCTGGAGGGCGTCGGTCCACTCTCCGAGGCCGGCGGTGAAGTACGGGACGAGCAGCTTGCGCCCCGCCGCCCGCCGCTCCCGCAGGGCGGCCTCGAGGGCACCGGGCTCGGCGGGCGCCGGGGGGACCGGCTTGGGGCCGGAGCTCACGCCGGGCCGCCGTCCGGGTCCAGGTAGGTCATGGCCGAGGCGGCGTCCTTGTCCCCCCGGCCCGACAGGTTCACGAGCACGGTGGCGCCGGCGGGGATCGACCGGCCCGCCTCGCGGGCCACCCAGGCGACGGCGTGGGCCGACTCGAAGGCGGGGATGATGCCCTCGGTGCGGGCCAGGAGCTGGAACGCCTCGAGGACCTCGGCGTCCCCGATCTGCTCGTAGCGGGCCCGGCCCACGGCGGCCAGGTGGGCGTGCTCGGGGCCGATGCCCGGGTAGTCCAGGCCGGCCGAGATCGAGTGGGCCTCGAGGATCTGGCCCGCCTCGTCCTGGAGGAAGTACGACCGCATCCCGTGCACCACCCCGGGCACGCCGTGGCCGGCGGCGGAGCCGCCCGCCGCCTCCACCCCCACGAGGGCCGCGGGCGTGTCCACGAAACCGGCGAAGGTCCCCGCCGCGTTGGACCCGCCCCCCACGCACGCCACCACGTAGTCGGGGTCGGCGCCGCCGAGCAGGGTGCGGCACTGCTCGCGCGCCTCGTCACCGACGATGCGCTGCAGCTCGCGCACCATCCACGGGAAGGGGTGCGGGCCCATCACCGAGCCCAGGCAGTAGTGGGTCGTCTCCACCGACGCCACCCACTCGCGCAACGCCTCGTTCACGGCGTCCTTGAGTGTGCGGCTGCCCGACGTGACCGTGCGCACCTCGGAGCCGAGCAGGCGCATGCGGAACACGTTGAGAGCCTGCCGCTCGACGTCGACCTCGCCCATGAACACGCAGCACTCCAGGCCGAACAGCGCCGCCGCGGTGGCGGTGGCCACCCCGTGCTGGCCGGCACCGGTCTCGGCGATCATCCGGGGCTTGCCCATGCGCACGGTGAGCAGGGCCTGGCCGATGACGTTGTTGAGCTTGTGGGAGCCGGTGTGGGCCAGGTCCTCCCGTTTGAGCAGGACCCGCACCCCGAGCCGCTCGGAGAGCCGGGCGCACTCGGTGACGGGCGTGGGCCGGCCGCCGTAGCTGGCCAGGATGCCCTCGAACTCCTTGTGGAACGCCGGGTCCGACCACGCGGCGCGGAAGTCGCGCTCGAGGTCGACGCACGCCGCGACGAGTGGCTCGGGCACGAAGCGTCCGCCGAACTCGCCGAACCGGCCGCCCGGCTCCGGCTCGCGCATCAGGCCCGTCGGCACCGCGTCGCTCACGCGTCCTCCTGCCAGTCGTACGGCGCGTCCTCGGCGCCCTCGTAGGCCGGCGGATCCGCCCGGCGCGCCGCCGCGATGAAGGTCCGCAGCTTGCGGGGGTCCTTGCGGCCGGGAGAGGCCTCCACCCCCGTGGCCACGTCCACTCCCCACGGCCGCACCCGGCCGATGGCCTCGGCCACGTTGTCGGCGTTGAGCCCGCCCGCCAGCAGCAGCCGCACGCCGGGTGGGACGTCCCCCACCAGGTTCCAGTCGAAGACCTTCCCCGACCCGGGGGAGGGGGAGTCCACCATCACCACGTCGGCGCCGTACTCGCGCGCCCGCGCCATCCGGGCGTCACCGGCGGCGAAGGCCTTGATCGTCATCGGCACCCGCTCGGCCACGTACTGCACCTGCTCGGCGGTCTCGTGCCCGGACAGCTGGGCCGCCCGCAGCCCCTGGTGGTTCACGATCTCGACGACACGCTCGGGGGACTCGTCACGGAACACCCCGACCGTGATCACCTCCGGGGGCAGACGGCGGGCGATCTCCCCCGCCACCTTGGGCGCCACCAACCGGGGCGAAGGCGCAAATATGAACCCGACCGCATCCGCCCCCATGGCCACCGCGAGCAGAGCGTCCTCCTCGCTGGTGGTCCCGCAGATCTTGATGAACACGCGATCAGCGGGCCCGCACGGGGACGGCGCCCAGGGCGGCCACCGCGGCGGCGGGATCGGGGGAACGCACGAGGGACTCCCCCACCAGCACGGCGTCGAAGCCGGCGTCGGCCAGGGCGCCGGCGTCCCCGGGCCCCGCGATCCCCGACTCGGCCACCTTCACCACCGAGTCCGGGATGGCCGCCGCCACCCGCACGGCCCGCGACGTGTCCACCGCGAAGGTGTGCAGGTCGCGCTGGTTCACGCCGACCACCTCGGCGCCGGCTGCGAGCACGCGCGCAACCTCGTCCTCGTCGTGCACCTCGTACAGGGCGGCCATCCCGAGCCGGCGGGCCAGCCCGCCCAACGAGGCCAGCTCGGCGTCGGACAGGGCGGCCGCGATCAGCAGCACGGCGTCGGCGCCCATGAGCCGGGCATCACACACGTCGGCGGCGCAGACGGTGAAGTCCTTGCGCAGCACGGGCAGCGCCACCGCCTCCCTGGCCTCGGCCAGATCGGCGGCCGAGCCGCCGAACGACTCGGCGTCGGTGAGCACCGACAGGCACGCCGCTCCTCCGGTCGCGTACGCCGCCGCCATCTCCCCCGGCGGGCGGGCCATGCCGAGATCACCCTTCGACGGGCTGCGCCGCTTGATCTCGGCTATCACGGCCAGCCCCGGGGCCCGCAGCGCAGCGGCAAAGTCTCGCGTCCCCCCCACGGCGGCGGCCTCCTCCTGGAGGCGGGCAACGTCCCGGTCGTCGGCCGCCGCAGCGCGGCGATGGCGCGCCAGGATGTCGTCGAGGTAGGTGCGCACCGGCACCCAGCCTAATGGCGGCCCTTGGTCGTCGAGGTCGTCGAGGAGGTCGCGCCCGGCAGCGTCGTGGTCGTCGACGTCGAGGTGGTCGTGCTCGGCACCGTCGGGTTGACGCACGGGGAGATGTGGTCGAGGCCGACGTTGGTGCCGTCCCCGAGCAGCACCTGGAGCGGCTGTGACCCCGCCTGCATGCACACCAGCTGCCACGACACCTGGCCTCCCGAGTCGGTCGTGGCCGGGTTGGTTCCCGAGAGCGCCCACTCGCTCGAGCCCTGCAGCTGCACGCTCATACCGGGCAACGGGACGGCGCGCACCACCCCGTCGGTGGGGCTCACCGTCGCGACCGTCACCTGGACCACCAGGTTGGCGGGACGGTTCACGACCGGGGGATCGGGGGCCAGCGAGGACGCCACCTGGTCTCCGCCGAACTGCTGCAGCTGGATCTGGAGCTGGCGGGTCTCGCCGCCCTGCAGGAACAGCGTGACCGGCTGGGTGGCGGCCAGGTTCGGCGCCCGCCACGCCCGCACCCGGTAGCGACCCCCGAGGATGCTCGGGGCGGCCCAGCTCCCGTCGGCGCGGGTGGACGTCTCGAAGTCGCCGCGGGCCCCGCTGTCGGTCACCCGCTCGACGAGCACGACGGCCCCCGGCACGGGGCCCCCGGGGCCGGTGACCGTTCCCTGCAGGGTGGAGGGCCCCGGTGCCAGCACCACGCTCGTCGAGGTGGTGTTGCCGCCCACCCCCGACAGGTAGCCCGACTGGAGGTCGGCCACGACGGTGGTGGGCGGGCCCGGCACGGTCGTCGGCGGCGGGGGGAGGGCGCCCACGGCCCCGGCCGCACAGCCCGAGAGGGCCAGGCCGGCGGCCAGCACCGGCAGGCGGCGCAGCCGGCCCCTCACGGCGACAGCGGGAGGGCCCGGATGCTGACGGTCCGGGTACCCCCCTCGGTCCGGGCCTCGGCGTCCACGGGAGGGTCGACCCCCCGGCGCACGTAGGCGAGGGCCACGGGGCCGAGACGGGGGGACACGGCGGTGCTCGTCACCACCCCGATCTCCCGGTCGGTCCACAGCTCGGTGCCCACCGCCAGCCGCTCGTCGGCCAGCACGCCCCGTAGGCGCCGGGGGACGTTGGAGCCCCGCGCCTCGATCCGGGCCACCAGCTCCTGGCCCGTGTAGCACCCCTTGGTGAAGCTCACCGTGGCCCCCACCAGGCCCGACTCCTCGGGGATCGTGCGGTCGTCGAGCTCGGCGCCCATGGCCGGCAGCCCGCCCTCGATGCGGAGGGCCTCGTAGTCGGAGGCGGTGCCCACGGCCACGCCGGCGGGAGGCTCGGGCGCCGGCCCCAACAGGTCGGTACCACCCAGCGCCGGTGCCGGCGGCCATTCGAAAACCGTCACCACCTCGGCCCCCCCGCCGGCCGGCCCGGGCGGGCGCGCCACGTCCCGGCCCCGCACCGCCACACAGCGCCAGTCGTCCTGCATCTCGATGTCCACCTTGGTGCGCAGCCGGAAGCGGCTGAGGCGCGTGAGCGTGGCCGGCCCGAACCCCCCGTCGAGGTCGAGCACGAAGTGGTCCTCCCCGACCCGCGTGACGCGGAGGAAGGCCGAGATCTTCCCCTGGGGCTCGAGCAGCAGGCTGAGCGCCGAGTCCCCCGGGCCGAGGGCCAGTACGTCCTGGCTGAGCTGGCCCTGCAGGTACGAGGCGGCCTCGGGTCCGGTCACCCGGATCACGTCGCGGGGCAGCTCGAACGCCATCGTCGTCGTGGCGGGGGCCGTCACGGCGACACCGGGGTGAGACGCGCCGCCGACATGCGCCGTGCCGCCGGCACGGCCGCCAGCAGCGCCGCCGCCTTGTTGCGGCACTCCAGGTCCTCGTCGGCCGGGTCGCTGTCGGCCACGATGCCGGCGCCGGCCTGGATCATGGCCCGGCCGTCGGGGGTGACGATCATGGTGCGGATGGCGATGGCGGTGTCGAGGTTGCCCGAGAAGTCCACGTAGCCGACCACGCCGGCGTAGGGCCCGCGCTTGGTGGGCTCGAGCGAGTCGATGATCTGCATGGCGCGCACCTTGGGGGCGCCGCTCACGGTCCCCGCCGGCAGCGTGGCCCGCAGCACGTCGATCGGCCCGAGCCCGGGGCGCAGCTCCCCCGACACCTGCGAGGTGAGATGCATCACGTGGCTGTAGCGCTCGAGGGTCATCAGCTCGTCGACGTGCTCGGTACCGAAGCGCACCACCCGGCCCACGTCGTTGCGGGCCAGGTCCACGAGCATCACGTGCTCGGCCCGCTCCTTCGGGTGCTCGGACAGCTCGGCCGCCATGCGGCGGTCGTCCTCCTCGGTGCGGCCCCGCCGGCGGGTGCCGGCTATCGGGCGCGACACCACCCGCCCGTCCAGCAGCTGCACCATGGGCTCCGGGGAGGACCCGACCACCGACAGCTCGGGATGGCGCAGGAAGTACATGTAGGGGCTGGGGTTCACCTGGCGCAGCACCCGATAGAGATCGAAGGGCTCGGCGCCCAGCTCCAGCTCGAAGCGCTGGGCCAGCACCACCTGGAAGATGTCCCCCTCGAAGATGTGCTGCTTGGCCACCTCGACGGCCCGCTGGTACTGCTCGGCCGAGACGCGCCGGTGGAACTCGGGCAGGCCCTCGGCGGGGTCCGGGGGCTCGGCCGGGGCGTCGGTCAGGGGCCGGCCCAGGTCGGCGGCCATGGCGTCGATGGCGCCGGCGGCGCCGTCGTAGGCGGCGTCGATCTCCGCCTGGCCCCACGCCGGGTCCACCATCACGTTGTCGATCAGGAACACCCGCTGGCGCCAGTGGTCGAACGCCGCCATGGGGCCGATCACCGAGAGCACGGCGTCGGGCGCGCCTATGTCGTCGGGCGGGACGTCGGGCAGGCGCTCGACCTCGCGCACCACGTCGTAGCCGAGGTAGCCGACCAGACCGCCGTGCAGCGGGGGCAGCGCGTCGATCACCGGGCTGCGGAACAGCCGGAGCAGCTCCTCGACGGCGGGCAGGATCCCGGCGTCGCGGGGGACGGACTCGGGCAGGCGCCCCTCCACCTCGACCCGCCGGCCCCGGGCCACCATCCGGGCGTAGTGGCCCCTCCCCGCGAACGAGAACCGCGCCCACCGCTCCCCGTGCTCGACCGACTCGAGGAGGAAGCCGGGCCCGTCCCCCGCCAGCCGGGCGAAGGCCGCGACCGGCGTCTGCATGTCGGCCACCAGCTCCCGCCACACGGGCACGACGGTGTGGCTGCGCGCGAGGGAGCGGAACGACTCCCTATCGGGACGCAGCGTCATCGGACCCGAAGGCGCGGTAGAAGCAGCTGCGGTTCCCGGTGTGGCAGGCGCCCCGCCCCTCCTGTTCCACCACGAGGAGGATGACGTCGGCGTCGCAGTCGTAACGCGCCTCGCGCACGTACTGCCGGTCCCCGGACGTCTCCCCCTTGCACCAGTACTCCTGGCGGCTGCGGCTCCAGAACCAGCTGCGACCGGTGTCGAGCGTGCGGCGCAGCGACTCCTCGTTCATCCAGCCGACCATGAGCACCGTGCCCGTGCCCTGCTCCTGGACGACGGCCGGCACCAGCCCGTCGGCGTTGAACGCCACCCCGGCAATCTCCGCCTCCGTGTAGGGGATCGGCGTCACCGCCGGCGCGCTCACAGGTACAGCCCCGTTCCGCTGTCGATGCGCTCCGACGCCACGGCGTGGATGTCCCGCTCCCGCATCAGCAGGTAGTCGTCCCCCTGCACCTCGACCTCGTAGCGGTCCTCGGGGCTGAACAGGACCTGGTCACCCGGCTTGATCGTCCGGACGTGGGGGCCGACCGCCACCACCTCGGCCCAGGTCAGCCGCTTGGACACCTGGGCCGTGGCCGGGATGAGGATGCCGGCGCGGGACTTGCGCTCCCCCTCCGACTGCGGGATCTGGACCAGGACGCGGTCGGCCAGCATGGTGATCGGCTGCTTCTGGCCCTTCGACACCCCCGGCACGGTACCGTGCCCGCCGGTGCCCATCGAACCGGTATCCCTGAAAACCGACGACGGGCTGCACCTCGAGGCCGAGCTCTCGGTGCCCTCCGAGCCGTGGGCGGCGGCCGTGCTGGCCCATCCCCATCCGCAGTTCGGGGGCAACATGCGCTCGATCGTGACCGGCGCCCTGTTCGAGGCCCTGCCCGCCGCCGGCGTGGCCGCCCTCCGCTTCAACTTCCGGGGGGTGGAGGGATCCGAGGGGTCCCACGAGGGCGGCGTCGGGGAGCGGCGCGACGTGGTGGCCGCCATCGACGCCCTGGCCCCGATCACCGAGGGCCTCCCCCTGGCCGTGTCCGGGTGGTCGTTCGGCGCCGACACCTCGCTGGCGGTCGGGGACGAGCGGATCTCGGGCTGGGCGCCGGTGGCCCCGCCGCTGCGGATCGTCGACCCCGCCGCCATGGTGGCGCCCACCGACCCCCGGCCCAAGGGCGTGGTGCTGGCCCGCCACGACCAGTTCCGGGACCCGGACGAGGCCGCCTCGATCCTCTCGGGCTGGACGGCCACGACCATCGAGGTGGTGGAGGGCGCCGACCACTTCTTCGTCGGTCGCACCGCCCGGGTGGCCGAGATCGTCCTGGCGTGGCTCAGGAAGCTGGCCTGACCTCGACCCCGTGGTCGGCCAGGTAGCGCTTGGCCTCGGCCACGGTGTGCTGGCCGTAGTGGAAGATCGACGCCGCCAGCACGGCGTCGGCCCCGCCTTCGACCGCCCCCTCGACGAGGTGCTGCAGCGTTCCCACCCCGCCGCTGGCCACCACGGGGATCGTGCACGCGTCGACCACGGCGCGCGTCAGCTCGAGGTCGAAGCCGTCCCGCGTGCCGTCGCGGTCCATGCTCGTGAGCAGGATCTCCCCCGCCCCCAGGCGCTGGCAGATGCGCACCCACGTCACCGCGTCGATGCCGGTGGGGCGCCGCCCGCCGTGCGTGTACACCTCGAAGCGGCCCGAGCCGTCCGGGCCCGAGCGGCGGGCGTCGACCGCCACCACCACGCACTGGGCCCCGAACTCCACCGCCAGCTCGTGGATGAGATGGGGGCGCTCGACGGCCGCGGTGTTGACCGCCACCTTGTCGGCGCCGGCCCGCAGCAGGTCGCGCCCGTCGTCGACCGAGCGCACCCCCCCGCCGACCGTGAGGGGGATGAACACCTGGTCGGCGGTGGCGCGCACGACGTCGACCATCGTGCGGCGGTGGTCCGAGGAGGCGGTGATGTCGAGGAACACGACCTCGTCGGCGCCCTCGGCGTCGTAGCGGGCCGCCAGCTCCACGGGGTCTCCCGCGTCGCTCAAGGCCACGAAGTTCACGCCCTTCACCACCCGTCCGTTGTCGACGTCGAGGCAGGGGATCACCCTCACCGTGCGCACGCCGCCACCCCCTCCTCGACGGTGAGGCGCCCCTCGTAGAGGGCGCGGCCGACGATGACGCCGGCCAGCCTGCGCCCGCCCGCCTCGAGGGCGGCCAGGGCGCGTACGTCATCGGGCCCCGAGACGCCCCCGGACGCGATCACGTCGACAGCGGTGGCCTCCAGGAGGGCGGCCAGCCCGGCGGTGTCGGGCCCGCCGAGCATCCCGTCGCGCTCGACGTCGGTCACCACGAACGCCGCCGCCCCGGCGTCCTCCAGCTCGGCCGCGACGGCCAGCAGATCCCGGCCCGAGCCCTCGGTCCAGCCCCGGACCACGACCTCGCCCCCCCGGTGGTCGAGGCCCACCGCCACCGCGCCGGGATGGGCGGAGGCCAGGCGCGCCACCAGCCCCGGCTCGGACAGCGCGGCGGTGCCGACCACGACCCGGCGCACGCCGGCGGCCAGCAGCGAGGCGGCCGCCTCCTCCGAGCGCACCCCACCCCCCGACTGCACCGGCACGTCGACGCTGCGGGCCACCGCCCCGATCACCTCGGCGTTCACCGCCGCCCCGGTGAGGGCGGCGTCGAGGTCGACGACGTGGATCCACGGCGCTCCCGCCGCCGCGAACGACCGGGCCACCGCCACCGGGTCGTCGGCGTACACCGTCTCGCGGGAGAAGTCCCCCTGGGCCAGGCGCACGCAGCGCCCGCCCCGCAGGTCGATGGCCGGGTACAGATCCACGCCGGCGCGCGTCAGGCGGCCGTGCAGGCGGCCACGAAGTTGGCCAGCACCGCCAGGCCGGCGGCGCCCGACTTCTCGGGGTGGAACTGGGTGGCCCACAGTGGGCCCCGCTCGACGGCGGCCACGACCGGGCCGCCGTAGTCGCAGGTGGCCACCACCTCGGGCGTGGGCTCGGGCGCGAACGAGTGCACGAAGTACAGCCACGGCTCGGCCCCGCAACCGGAGAAAAGCCGGCTTCCCCGCTCCGAGAGCCGCACCCGGTTCCACTGCATCTGCGGGTGCTTCTGGCCCTCGGGCAGGCACCGCACCGTGCCCCGGATCAGGCCCAGGCCCCGGGCGGCGGGGTCCTCCTCCGACCCGTCGTAGAGCACCTGAAGGCCGATGCAGATGCCGAGGAACGGCGTGCCGTCCTCGACCGCCTCGACCGCCACCTTGTCGAGGCCGGTGGCGCGCAGGGCGGCCATGCAGCGCCCGAACGCCCCCACCCCGGGCAGCACGACCCCGTCGGCCCCCCGCACCTCGCCCGGGTCGGAGATGAGGCGGGCGTCCCCACCTACGCGCTGGAGGGCCTTCTCGGCCGAGCGGAGGTTGCCGATGCCGTAGTCCAGGACGGCTATCACGACGCGACCCCCGCCGCCCCGGCGCTCACAGCGTGCCCTTGGTCGACGGCACCGCCGATCCCTCGACCCGCACGGCGTCGCGCAGGGCACGCGCCACCCCCTTGAACGAGGCCTCGAGGATGTGGTGGGTGTTGCGCCCGCTGCGCATGCGGATGTGCAGGGTCAGGTTCCCGGCGGTGGCGAAGGCCCGCCAGAACTCCTCGGCCAGCTGGGCCTCGAACGGCGGGTCCCCGAGGGCCAGGGCGTCGGGCGCCACCTCCACCTCGTAGACGAGGTAGGGGCGGCCGGAGAGATCGAGGGCCACCTCCACCAGGGCCTCGTCGAGGGGCAGCGCCACCGAGCCGAAGCGGCGGATGCCCGCCTTGTCCCCGAGGGCCTCGGCCAGCGCCTGGCCGACGACGATGCCGACGTCCTCCACGGTGTGATGGGCGTCGACCGCCAGGTCCCCGCGCGCCTCGACGCGCAGGTCGAAGCCGCCGTGACGGCCCAGCTGGGCCAGCATGTGGTCGAAGAACGGCAGCCCGGTCTCGGCGGAACCGGCCCCGCCCCCGTCGAGATCGAGCTGCACGGAGATCGTGGTCTCCTTGGTCTCCCGCCGGCGCTCGGACCGCCGGGGCCCGTTGCTCGACGTGGGGCCGCTCACGCCAGCACCTCGGTAAGCGCCTTCAGGAAGGCGGTGTTCTCGGCCGGCGTGCCGACCGTGACCCGCAGGCACCCGTCGAGGCCGGGCCACGTGCTGCAGTCGCGCACCAGCACCGACCGCTCGACCAGGCCCTCCCACACCGCCGTGGCGGCCCGGGCCAGGGGACGGAACAGGATGAAGTTGGCGTCGGACGGCCACGCCTCGACGGGGAGGTCGGCCAGGGCGGCGGCCAGCCGGCCCCGCTCCTCGACGATGCCGGCCACGCGGGCCTCCATCTCGGTGCGGAAGCGCAGGGCTATGCGCCCCGCCGCCTGCTTCACGGCGTCGAGGTGGTAGGGCAGGGCGACGTCCCCGAGCGCCTCCACCAGCGCCGGCGGCCCGACGAGGTAGCCCAGCCGATGGGCCGCCATCGACCACGTCTTGGAGAAGGTGCGCACCACCGCCACCCGGCCCTCGTCCGAGACCAGTGGCAGGGCGGACCACGGGGAGAACTGACCGTACGCCTCGTCCACCACCACCAGTCCCGGCGCGCGCGCCACGACCTCCTCGACCGCCTGGCGGGGCTCGGCCCGCCCCGTCGGGTTGTTGGGGCTGCACAGGAACGTGACCACCGGGTCCGACCCGCCCAGCACGCGCGCCACCTCGTCCATGTCGAGGGCGTAGTCGGGCCCCCGGCTCCCCACCACCACCTCGGTGCCGGTTATGCGGGCTATGTGGGCGTGCAGCTGGTAGGTCGGCTCGAACACCGCCACCCGCCGGCCCGCCCCGCCGACGGCCAACAGGAGGCACTGCAGCACCTCGTTGGACCCGTTGGCGCAGAACACCCGGGCGGGGTCGACGCCGTGGAGCTCGGCCAGGCCCGCCCGCAGATCGCGCGCCTGGCGGTCCGGGTAGCGGTGGAAGGGGATCGTGCGGATCTCTTCGGCCAGGGCCTCGAGGAATCCCTCGGGCGGGGGCAGGGGCGCCTCGTTGGTGTTGAGCCGCACCGACACCTCGACCTGGGGGGAGTGGTAGCCCTCCATCAGCGCCAGGTCGGGGCGCACCGGGATCGGGCTTCTCACGGCACCCACCTCATCCGGACCGACGCGGCGTGGGCGGACAGCCCCTCGGCGTCGGCGATGGCCGCCACGTGCGGCGCCAGCCGGCCGAGAGTCGGCTGGTCGAGGGTGACCACGTGCACCTTCTTGAGGAAGTCGTCGACGCGCAGACCGCCACTGAAGCGCGCCGTGCCGTAGGTCGGCAGCACGTGGCTGGGACCGGCTATGTAGTCCCCGACGCTGGCCGGGGCGTTGGCGCCGGTGAACACCGCTCCGGCCGAGCGCACCAGGGGCAGCAGCAGCTCGGGGTCGGCGGTCATCAGCTGCAGGTGCTCGGGGGCTATGGCGTTGGCCACGGCCATGGCCTCCTCGGGCCCGTCGACCACCACGGCGTAGCCACCGTCGCGCAGCGTCGACTCGATCTCCTCCCGGCGGGGCGCCTCCGCCACCAGCCGCTCCACGGCGGCGGTGACGGCGTCGGCGGTCGCCTCCGACCACGTCACCAGCCAGGCCAGGCCGTCGGGGCCGTGCTCGGCCTGGACCACCACGTCGATGGCGGCGTAATCCACGGGCGTGGTCTCGTCGGCCACGACCACCACCTCCGAGGGCCCGGCAAAGCCGTTGGGGATCCCGACGATCCCGACCACCTCCTGCTTGGCCAGCGACACGTAGATGTTCCCCGGCCCGACGATCACGTCCACGGCCGGGACCGACTCGGTGCCGAAGGCCATGGCGGCGATGGCCTGGGCGCCGCCCACCCGGTACACCCGGTCCACCCCGGCCAGGGCCGCCGCCGCCAGCGTCGGGGCCGGGACGGCGCCGTCGGGCCCGGGGGGGACGCACAGGACCAGCTCCCCCACCCCGGCCACCCGGGCCGGCACCGCCGTCATGATCACGGTCGAGGGGTACACGGCCCGGCCCCCCGGCACGTACAGCCCGGCCCGGTCGACGGGCCGCATCAGCTCGCGCACCACGACCCCGTCCCGCTCGTAGCGGGTGTCCTCGGGCTTCTGGGAGCGGTGGTAGGCGGCCACGTTGGCCCGGGCCGCCTCGAGCGCCTCCCGCAGGAGCGGGGGCAGGGAGGCCAGGGCGGCGTCGAGGTCCCCGGCCGGGACGGCCAGCTCGTCGATCTCGACCTTGTCGAAGCGCGCCGTCAGCTCCCGGAGGGCGCCGTCCCCACCCTCCCTCACCTGCCGGATGATCTCCCGTACGGGTCCGATCGGCGGGTCCGACGCCGCCGCCGGACGGGGCAGGCCGGTGGTCAGGTCCGCGGCCCGGCCGCGCAGGTCGAGTCGGCGGAGCATGGAACGCAGGATCGTAATGGGGCAGGGGGGACGGAGCCTCCGAATAGGGCGGCTTGGCCCTGGAATGATGCGGTCATGACCAGCGCCGCCGAGCTCAGCTCGATCCTCACCGGGCTCGAGGAGATCACCAAGCGGGTCACGGCCATAGCCGACTCCTACGCCGCCGAGCGACGGGAGGACCTGGCGGGCGACCTGTACGCGGTCGAGCGCCAGCTGGTCAACGCCGGACGCCGGCTGGGCAAAGCGGCCGACGCCGCCGCCCGCTGACCGGACCGTCCGGCCGTCGCCTCCCTGACGCGCCAGGCGGCGCCCGAATGAGCGCCGCCGGCGGAGCGGTCCGGGCGGCGGATCCCGGATCGGCTCTATGGCGGAGGTCAGGTGGCGGGTACCTGTTCTCCGTTATCGCGATTAACGCACACGCCGCACGGTTTTGTTCCCCGCCAGCTCGGCCGAGGGACAGAAGTCGTTGAGCAGGCAGTCCGGGCAACGGGGCTTGCGGGCCACGCAGACCCGCCGGCCGTGGAGGATGAGGCGCAGGCTCAACGCCCCCCGCTCCGCCGCCGGCACCAGGGCGTTGAGGTCCATCTCGACCTTCACGGGGTCGGTCTCGGTGGTGAGGCCGAGCTTGCGGGACAGGCGCAGCACGTGGGTGTCGACCGGCAGCCCGGGCAGGCCGAACGCCACGCTCAGCACCACGTTGGCGGTCTTGCGCCCGACGCCGGGCAGGGTGACGAGGTCGTCCATCCGGGCCGGGACCTCGCCGGCGAAGCGCTCCTCGACCGCCTTGGCCATCCCGATCAGGCTCCTGGCCTTCGACCGGAAGAAGCCTGTCGGATGGATCATCTTCTCCAGCCGCTCCGGCTCGGCCCCGGCCAAGTCGGCCGGGCTCGGGAAGGCGGCGAAGACCTCCGGGGTCACCATGTTCACCCGCTCGTCGGTCGTCTGCGCCGACAGGATGGTGGCGACGAGGAGCTGGAAGGGCCCGTCGTGGTCGAGGGCGCAGAGGTCCTTGGCCGTTCCCGGGTACTCCCCGGCCAGGCGCCGGACCGTCTCGCCCGCCCGACCCTTGGGGCTGCGGGGACCGGCCATGCCGCCAACGTAGTTACGGTGGGAGGCGTGCGGATCGAGGTGAAGCGGCAGATGGGCAGCGGGGACATCGCGGCGGTGTCCGGGCTGCTCGACAACGCCGCCCGCCACGACGACCACCCCGCCCTGGGGGACCACCAGTGGGTCGACCTCGTGCACGGGGGCCGGCAGGGCTTCGCCGGGCTCGTCGCCTGGGAGACCGGCCACGACCACCCGACCGGCTACGCCCAGGTCACGAGGGGTGCCGACACCTGGGCCCTCGAGCACGTCGTCGACCCCCACCACCGCGACGACGGGCGCAGGGTGGCCCGGGCCCTCCTGGGGGCGGCCCTCAAGGTCGTGGCCGAGCAGGGCGGCGGCCACATCCACATGTGGGTGCCCCGCGCCACCGAGGCCGACGACGACATGGCCCGGTCCCTGGGCCTCGGGCGGGGCCGGGAGCTGCTGCAGATGCGCCGGCCCCTGCCGCTGCCTCCCGAGGAGAAGGCGGTGGCCACCCGGGCGTTCGTGCCGGGCCGGGACGAGGAGAGCTGGCTCGAGGTCAACAACCGGGCCTTCGCCTGGCACCCCGAGCAGGGGGGCTGGGACGTGCAGACCCTGCGCGACCGGGAGGCGGAGCCGTGGTTCGACCCGGCCGGCTTCCTGCTCCACGAGCGCGACGGCCGCCTGGCCGGGTTCTGCTGGACCAAGATCCACGCCGACCGCCGCCCGCACCTCGGGGAGATCTACGTGATAGCCGTCGACCCCGACTTCCAGGGCCTGCACCTGGGACGGGCGCTGGTGGTGTCGGGTCTGCGCTACCTGGAGGGGCGGGGGCTCGACGTGGGGATGCTCTACGTCGACGGCGGCAACACCCCGGCCGTGGGGCTGTACAAGGACATGGGCTTCACCGTCGACCACACGGACCAGGCCTACGTGGGGGACGTGGCCCCGGCCTCGTAGTCCCGCGTCGTCCTCCCGCGTCGGGGCGGGGTCAGCTCGTCAGGTCGTCAGGTCGTGGAGACGCCGACCAGGGAGCCGATCCCGTAGGTGACCCCGGCCGCCACCACGAGGAACAGCAGCTGGCGGACGATGGTGCGCAGCGGTGAGCGCCCCGTGAACACGGCCAGGGCCAGCCCGATGAGGGCGGCGGTCACGGCGCTCAGCACCATCGACGCCACGATGGCGGGGAAGCCCCGGGCGAACAGCCACGGGACGAGCGGGATGGACGCCCCGAAGGCGCACGAGAGGAACGAGGACAGCGCCGCCTGGCGGGGCGAGCCCAGCGAGCTGGGATCGATTCCGAGCTCCTCCCGGGCGTGGGTCTCGAGGGCGGTGTCGGGGTCGCGCATCATGTGCGCCGCCATCTCGTCGGCCGCCCCGGAGTCCAGGCCCCGGCGCTCGTAGATGCGGGCCAGCTCCCGCTGCTCACGGGCGGGATGTCGGTGCAGCTCGGTGCGCTCGAGCTCCAGCTCCCGCTCGAGGAGCTCCCCCTGGGCGCTCATCGACAGGTACTCCCCCGCCGCCATCGACCAGGCCCCGGCTATCAGCCCGGCCAGGCCGGCCAGGCGTACGAAGGTGCCGCCGGGATGGGCGCCGGCCACTCCGAGGATCAGCGAGACGTTGGTCACCAGGCCGTCGCTGACCCCGAGCACGGCGGCGCGCGCCGCCCCGCCGCTCACGTCGCGGTGATGATGGTCGGCGCTGTGGTCCCCCATCACCAGCGTGGACGGGTGGGCCCAGCTGCGGCGGGTGCCGCCCCGTCCCCGCCGGGCGGCCGGCCGCGTCGGGGCCCGGCTCGGCCTCGGGGACGTCTCCACGGCCCCAACCTACCGCCGACCCGACCCCGCTCCGAAGCCCTCCCGGCCCCCCGACCCGGCCGCCGCCGGGCGGCCCTACCCTGAAAGACATGGCCCGTTACGACCTGACCCGGGCCGAGCTGGCCGACCTGCTGGCGGGCCAGCCCCGCTACCGCGTGGACCAGGTCTGGGAGGGCCTGTACCGCCATCTCCGCGCCCCCGGGGAGCTCACCACCCTCCCCCGCGCCCTGCGCGAGCAGCTGGCCGCCGCCGAGCAGCTGGCGCCGGCGCTGCGGGAGGTGGCCTGCTCGGTCTCCGACCGAGGTGCCACGAGGAAGTGGCTCTGGGAGCTGGCCGACGGGGCCCGCGTCGAGACGGTGCTGATGGAGTACGACCGGCGCGCCACCGTGTGCGTCTCCAGCCAGGCCGGGTGCGCCATGGGCTGCGGGTTCTGCGCCACGGGCCAGGCCGGCTTCGCGCGCAACCTCACGGCCGGGGAGATCGTCGAGCAGGTGGTGCGGGCCGGGGCGGCACGGGCGGAGGACCCGGGCGGTCGGCGTTCCCCGGGCCCGGACCGGCCCGCCAACGTCGTGTTCATGGGGATGGGGGAACCGCTGGCCAACTACCCCCGGGTGTGGGCGGCGGTGGAGAGGCTCCACGACGACCTCGGGATCTCGGCCCGCCACATCACTATCTCCACCGTCGGCATCGTGCCGGGCATCCGCCGCCTGGCCGCCGCCCCGCTGCCGGTGAACCTGGCCGTCTCGCTCCACGCCGCCAACGACCGGCTGCGCGACCACCTGGTCCCGATCAACCGCCGCTACCCCCTGCCCGTGCTGCTCGATGCCTGCCGCGCCTACCTCGGGGCCAAGGGACGGAGGCTGTCGTTCGAATGGGCGCTGATAGCCGGGGTCAACGACCGGGCCGAGGACGCCGCCGAGCTGGCCGCCGTCTCCGTCCCGCTGGGTGCCCACGTCAACCTGATCCCGCTCAATCCGACGCCGGGCTGGCCCACGGTGGGCTCGGCGCCCGCCGTCGTGCGCTCGTTCCGGGACCGGCTGATCTCGCTGGGCGCCAACGCCACCGTGCGCCGCAACAGGGGCACGGACATCGACGCAGCATGTGGGCAGTTGGCCGCCACGGGAGGCAAACTGGCGGGATGAGCAACCGCCGCTGGATCAACAACACGCAGCCTCAGACGCTCCAGATGGCGGTCATCCTGCTCTACCTCAACGCCGCCTTCATGGTGGTGTTCGGCTTCGTGGGCCGGGACTTCCCGCTCGGTCTGGCCCTGGTGGTCGGCCAGGCCGCCGGCGCCTACGGAACCGCCAACGAGCGCAAGTGGGGCTACACCCTGGCCATCGTGATGGCGGTGCTGCCCCTGGTCTTCATCGTCACCGTCGGCGGGGTGGTGTTCGGCGGCACCCTGCTCGGCATCATGCTCCAGGTGGCGCTGGTGGCCCTGCTGGTGCATCCCCAGAGCCGGGAGTACCAGCGCATCTGGTTCAAGTAACGGGGACGGGGTCTCCTCGAGCATCGCCGGGCCGGGCCCACGGCCCCGTTGAACAGGTAGACGAGTGCCCACAGCAGCGAGATCTGCATGAGGAAGCGCTGCGCCGTACGCCTGCTCAGGAGGCTGCTCAGGGCGAAGGATGCGCCACGGCTTGCGCCGAACATCGCGATCCGAGTCGTTTCCGACACCGTCCTCCCGAGGGTGCAATTGGCTATGGACGGGCCGATCCGGCTGCTCCACCCTCATAGCAGTATCGGGTGAGCACCCTGGGCCAACGGGCTCGGAGGGCAGGTCGAGCCTCGAGGTGGGCGTCTGAGGGGGCGCGCGATGGCCAGAGAGATCGGTGGGGCGGGCGCCGGCAGGACGGGCCTGAGGCGCTACCGGCCCTTGCCACTCCTGGCGGCAGCGACGCTGACCGCCGCGTTACTTGTCGGATTCGGATTGATCAAGGAGCCGTCTTCACCGGCCAGGGTCGTGGTGACAAGGGGGCTGGCTCCGGCAACGACGACCCTGCCGACCACGGTCACGCCCGTCTCGGGCACCCAGGGACTCCCGGACGTGGCCTGCATGACCCCCACCAGCTGCGTGGCGGTCGGTGCCGTTCCTAACGTCAACAACCCGTCCTTCGGCGCGGTCGTTCCCATAACCAACG
>DASSEU010000035.1:0-22446 GCA_035695125.1 Acidimicrobiales bacterium | reverse complement strand
CCAGATGATGGCCATTGGAGCGTCCCCGTCGCGGGAGGCGGCCCTGGGATCACTGAAGGTCCCGACCCTCGTGCTGCACGGGGACGCCGACCGCCTCGTGCCGCTCGAGGGCGGCGTGACCACGGCCGCCGCCATCCCCGGCGCCCGCCTCGAGATCATCGAGGGCATGGGCCACGACTACCCGCCCCAGTACTGGGACCGGCTCGTCGAGCTGATCGGCACCCACGCCCGGGCGGCGGCGCCGGCGGCCTGAGCCTCTTTCAGGCCGGCCGCGACCCGGCCGGAGATCCCGTGGCCAGGAGGTCCGACAGGCCGGTGACCAGCGCCGCCGGCGGACGCCAGCCGAACACCCCGCACGGCTGGCCGTCGACGACCGGGGTGTCGGGGCCGGTCATCCCCCTGACGAACAGGTAGAGGACCCCGGCCAGGTTGCGCTCGGGCTCGTAACCGGGCAGGCGCCAGCGCAGGTAGCGGTGCAGCGCGACCAGATAGAGCATGGCCTGCAGGGGGTAGTGGGCCCGCTGCATCTCGGCGTCCAGGGCCGAGGGCCGGTAGTGCCACGCGCTCAGCTGCTCCCCGTCCGGGCCCAGCCAGTTGGTCTTGTAGTCGACGACGAAGAACCGCGGCGTGCCGCCGGCATCGTGCTGGCGGAAGACCAGGTCGAGGCTGCCGTTGAGGTAACCGCGCAGATTCGACCCCAGCAGGGGGTCGGCCAGGTGGGAGGAGTACCCCACCAGGTTGGGCCCCGTCTCCCCCGTCCCGGCGAACAGCCGGGCTACGTCGGACATCGGCACCTGGCCCGTCGGCTGGTCCCCCCCGCACAGCGGGTACTCGAAGCTGAGCTCGTCGAGACGGTCCCGGCGCGAGATGCTGCGGAGGGTCGCCCCCTGCGCCAACGGGCCGAGCGGGGTGGCGAGGGTGGCCCGCAGGCCGGCCGCCAGCGTCTCCGCCGGCATGCCGTCGAGCGGGTGGTAGATCTGCTCGGCCCGGATGGCCTCGGCCAGCGCCCCGTCGACGTCAGCGGCGGCGAAGTCGACCCGCTCCAGGACCCCGTGCACGAACGTCCCGAAGTCGGCGCCGGCGGGGAGCTCGGCCATCGGGCCAACCACCGCCCGCAGCTCCTGCTCCTGATCCGCGGTGGCGGCCTCCGTGGGCGGGGGCGGCACGGCCGGCTCGTCGCGGATGCCGGGGTCCTCGGGCTCGCTGCCGACCGGCTCGTCGTGGGAGGCGGCGGTGATGCCCGAATACGACGTGCGCCGCCAGCGCAGGTCGAGGGTGCGGTCGAAGGTGGCCACCCGCAGGGCGCCGGCGGGGGCCGCTTCCGAGGCGGCGGCGGGCTCGTACCGGGCCGGGCCCGGCCCGGTGGCCCGCTCCACGCTGATGCGGCCGGGCACGTGCTGGGCCAGGTCGAGCAGCTTCTCGTGCACCTGGCTGTCCTTGGGCGTGAACTTCCCGGCCGAGGGGATGGAGCCGTCGGCCTGGCGGAACAGCAGGATCCGCCCGAGCGGGCTGTCCTCGCAGTTCTGCACCCGGGCCCAGTGGATGACCGTCTGGTGGCGGGCCCGGGTGAGCGCCACGTACAGATGGCGCAGGTCCTCGCCGCGCTCCTCCTCGTGGTGGATCTTGTAGTGGCGGGTGTAGGCGGGGCCGTCCGTCCCCCCGACGTCGAGCTTGCGGGAGTAGCCGTCGTCGGGATCGTGGAACACGACGGGCCCGCCCGAACCGCGCTCCCAGCCCGGGTCCCACAGATAGGGGCAGTAGACGACCGGGAACTCGAGGCCCTTGGCCCGGTGCACGGTCAGCACCTGGACGGCGGCGGCGTCGGAGTCGAGGCGGCGGCTGCGCTCCTCGGCCTCGGCGCTCTCGTCGCCGGCCTCGCGTATGCGGCGGGCCAGCCAGGCGCGCAGGGCGGGAGGTCCCAGCTGGCCGACATTGCCCTCGGCGTGGAGGAGACCGGCCACGTGGGCCAGGTCGGTCAGCTCCCGCTCCCCGTCTACGCGCGCCAGGACGCGGGCCGGAAGCCCCTCCCCCGCCGTCACGGTGCGGAACAGGCTGGCGACGCCGCTCCGCCGCAGCACGTCCGACCACCGGTGCAGGCGATCGTGCACCTGCTCCCATCTCCCGTCCCCGGCGTCGGCCACCTCCTCGGCCGTCATGCCGACGAAGGCGGTCAGGGCCACCGCCACGGCGCGGGCCCGGTCGGCGGGCTGCTCGAGGGCCTCGAGCAGCGAGAGCCAGTGGCGGGCCGCCGGCGTGGCGAACACGCTCTCGGTTCCCGCCACCACCGCCGGCACGCCGACGGCGCGCAGGGCCCGCTGGACCACGCCGGCCTGGCGGTTGGTCCGCACCAGGACCGCCACGTCCCCCGGCTGGACGCGACAGCGGCTCCGTTCGGCGCCGTCGGAGTCGCGCCCGATCAGCTCCGCTCCGCTGGAGAGCAGAGCGACGATGTCGGCCGCCACGTCCCCGGCCACCCATTCCACCGCGGCGGTCTTCTGCACCCAGCGGCGGGTGGCCGTCAGCTGGACGTCCTGCTCGGCGGCGTGCAGCACGCGCGCCCGCAGCGCGGCGCCCACCGGCGCCCCGTCCAGCCCGGCCGCTCTGTGGGCGTTGGTCGCCCGCGCCGGGCGGTACGGGATGTCGGGATGGCCCAGGTGGAGCTGGTTGAGCAGCACGTTGTAGGCCTCGAGCAGGTCCTCGTCGCTGCGCCAGTTCTCGTCGAGGGTGAAGCGGTGGTCGGCCATGCGCGCCGCGTCCAGGTACGAGTACACGTCGGCGCCCCGGAAGGCGTACACCGCCTGCTTGGGGTCACCGATCAGCACCAGCGTCGTGTCACGGGTCCCGAAGGCCCGGCGCACGACCTCCCACTGCACCGGGTCGGTGTCCTGGAACTCGTCGACCAGCACGACCCGGTAGCGGTCGCGCAGGCGGGCGCACGCCGCCTCACCGCGCCCGGGGTCGGCCAGCGTCGTCTCCAGCCGGACGAGGAGGTCGTCGTAGGTGAGAAGGTTGGCGTCGAGAAGCCGGCGGGCCACCTCGTCGCGCACCGCCCGGGCCAGGCGGGCCCGCATGTTCGACCGGTCCCTGTCCGGGTCGGGTTCGAGCGCCGTGGCCGGGTTGTTGACGGCCTGCCGTCCGAGCTCGACGGCCTGGCGCCGGGTGAAGTCCAGGCCGCCCCAGCGCAGGATGCCGCGGACGAAGAGGTCGTCGACCACCTCCTCGACCAGGTCACGCGGGTCCTCGAGGAGGCCGGCGCCGACCGCGACGGTCCCGGCCACCCCCAGGCCGGCCAGCACCAGCTGGCAGAAGCCGTGGGTGGTCGTGATGGTGGCGGCGTCGAAGGTGGCCAGGGCGTCGGCCAGGTGCCGGCGCCGCTCCCTCACGACCTCCTCGTCCCCGGTGGCCAGCAGGACCAGCACCTCGTCGTCGGGAGGCGGGGCCTGGCCCGCCTCGAGCAGGCGCCCCAGCCCCTCCTCGGCCGAGACCAGCCGCTCGCGTACCCGGTCCCGCAACTCCCCGGTGGCCATGCGGGTGAAGGTGACCGCCAGGATCCCGGAGAGGGGGACCCGGCCCTCGGCCACCAGCCGGGCGGTGAGAGCGGCGATGGTGAAGGTCTTGCCGGTGCCGGCGCTGGCCTCGAGGACCGTCACCCCGGGCCGGGGCAGCTCCCCGCAGACGTCGAAGGGCAGCGGCGCGTCACCGACCATCGGCACCACTCAACCAGAGGAGTGTGACGGTGGTGACCAGCACGGGGATTAGCGATCGGGACCGGGCCGCCGGCCGGGACCCGGGGCGGCGGCTCAGGCGCCGACGGCCACCCGCAGCACGGCCAGCCAGAACAGGAGGCCGGCCAGCAGGACGAGGGCGTGGAACACCTCGTGGAAGCCGAATACCTCCGGGTAGGGATCGGGCCGCTTCCGGCTGAAGACGTAGGCCCCGACCGAGTAGACGCCCCCGCCCGCCAGCACCAGCAGGAACGTGACGACACCGAGGTGGGTCCACATGGCGGGCAGCACCGCCACCGCCGTCCATCCGACCCCGATGTAGACGAGGGCCACCAACCAGGACGGCGCGTCCAGCCACAGGTTGCGCACCAGCGCCCCCACGGCGGCCAGGGACCAGACCACCGCCACCACGACCCGCCCGGTGGTCCCGCCGATGCCGATGCCGGCGATCGGCGTGTAGGTCGACGCGATCCCGACCAGGATCATCGAGTGGTCGATCCGGCGCAGCCGGCGCTTGGTCGGCGGGGACCAGTTGCCCCGGTGGTAGACGGCGCTGGTGGCGTACATGCCGGTCACGCCGGCGGTGTAGACGCCGACCGCCGCCTTGGCACCCGAGGGGCGGGCCAGCAGGACCGCCACCGCGCCCATGACGGGGAACACGAAGGCGGCTATCTGGTGGGAGACGCCGCGGAAGCGCGGCTTCACCGGGGCCGGTGCGGCGGGAGAGGTGGGGGCGCCGGTTGCGATGCGGCGCATGCTAGAAGGGCGCATGCCCGCCGACCGCCCGCCCGAGCCCTGGGGGAACGCCTCCCGCCACGCCGGGGCGCTGGACGACGTGCGGATCTGCGACCTGTCCGGTCAGCTGGCCGGGGCGGGCGCCACCCGGGTCCTGGCCGCCTTCGGGGCCCAGGTCATCCGGATCGAGGACCCCGTCAACCACGGCATGTGGGACATCGTCCGCCAGCTCGGCCCCCGCATCCAGGGGGACCTGGGCCCCGAAGGCGGGTCGGGCTTCAACAACCACAACGTCGAGAAGCTCGGCGTGACGCTGAACCTGCGCACGGAGCGGGGCCGCGAGCTGCTGGCCGAGCTGGTGCGGGTGTCGAACGCGGTGACGGAGAACTTCGCCGCCGGGGTGATGGACCGCCTCGGGTTCGGCTACGAGCGCCTGTGCCAGCTGCGTCCCGACGTCGTCTACGTCTCCAACTCCGGCTTCGGCTACGAGGGGCCCTACCACTCTTTCAAGTCGTGGGGCCCGATCGCGCAGGCCATGAGCGGCCTCACCCACACGTCCGGGCTGCCCGGTCTGGAACCGGCCGGCTGGGGCTACTCCTACATGGACCACTCCGGCGCCTACATGATGGCCATAGCCCTCCTGGCGGCTCTCTACCACCAGCGCCGCACGGGCCAGGGCCAGTGGGTCGACATCGCCTGCATCGAGTCCGGCATGACCCTGGCCGGTCTGGCCGCCCTGGACGCCACCGTAAACGGGCGGGCCGAGCGCGAGATCCCGGTCAATTCCAACCGGAGCGCGTGGCGGCCCATGGCCCCCCACGGCATCTACCGCTGTGACGCCGAGGACGCGTGGGTGGCGATCGCCTGCCGCCACGACGACGACTGGCGCGCCCTGGCCGGCGTGCTGGCCGCGCCCTGGGCGGACGACGAGCGGTTCTCCGTCCTGTCGGGCCGGCTGGCCGCCCAGGACGAGCTCGACGATCTGCTCGGCGGCTGGACGAGCCGGCACGGCCAGGACCAGATCGTCGGGCTGGTGCGGGAAGCGGGCGTGCCGTGCGGGCCCGTCCTGCGCCCGGGCGAGCGCTGCGACGGCAATCCCGACAACGAGGCCTGGGGCCTGTGGCCGACGGTCACCCACGCCCGCTACGGCCCCCTGCGCGTCGACGGCCTGCCCGTGCACCTCTCGTCCACCGACTGGCGCGTCGAACGGGGCGGGCCCGTGCTCGGACAGGACAACGAGCGGGTGCTCGGGGAGATCCTCGGGCTGTCCGGCGCCGAGATCGGGCGTCTCTCCGTCGAGGGGGTCATCTGAAATGGGGCCCCTCGACGGAGTGAAGGTCGTCGAGCTGGCCCACGAGCACGTGGCCTGGGCCGGGAAGCTGCTGGCCGACCTGGGCGCCGACGTGGTCGTGGTCGAGCCACCGGGCGGGGCGCCGCAGCGCTCGGCCGGGCCCTTTCTCGACGACGAGCCGGGACCGGAGCGCAGCCTGTCGTGGTGGCACTACAACACCGGCAAGCACAGCGCCGTCGCCGACCTCGAACGTGAACGGGAGCAGGTGGCGGCTCTGGTGGGGGGCAGCGACGTTGTCCTCGAAGCCGAGCCCCCCGGCCGTCTGGCCGCGCTGGGCATGGGATGGGACACGCTCTCGGCGCGGCATCCCCGGCTGATCATGGTGTCGGTCACCCCGTTCGGGCAGGAGTCGGCCCGCTCGGCGGAGCCGGTCACCGAACTGACCCTCATGGCCGAGGGCGGGCCGGTGTGGAGCTGCGGCTATGACGACCACGACCTGCCGCCGGTGCGCGGCGGGGGGAACCAGGGCCTGCACATCGGCTGCCACTGGGCGGTGATGGCGCTGCTCGTTGCGCTCATGGAGAGGGAGCGGTCGGGCCGGGGCCAGCGCATCGACGTCAGCATGAGCGCCGCCAACAACGTGACGACCGAGATGGCGTCATACGGCTGGCTGGCCGCGGCCGAGGAGATGCGCCGCCAGACCGGCCGCCACGCCGCCCCGAAGCCGACGGCCCGGACCCAGGTGCGGTGCCGGGACGGGCGCTACGTGACGACGGGCGTGCCACCGCGTGATCCCGGGACGTTTGCCCGGGTGGTCGACCTGCTCGACCGCCGGGGCCTGCGGGACGAGTTCCCCCTGACGGCGCTGCTCGAGATGGGCGCCGAACGGGAGCAGCTGAGCTACGCCGACATCACCAGCGACCCGCTGGTGGGCGAGATGCTGGCCGCCGGCCGGGAGGTCCTGTCGTTCCTGGCCGAGCGCCTCGACGCCTACGACTTCTTCTCCGAGACCCAGAGGATCGGCGTGGCCACCGGGGTGATCTACACGCCGGGCGAGGCCATGCAGGACCCCAACGCCGTGGCGCGCCGGTTCCCGACGCCGGTCCACCACCCCGAGCTGGACCGGGACCTGACCTACCCCGGGCCGCCCTACCGCTTCAGCGGGACGCCGTGGTCCACGCGGCGCGCCCCCCTGCTGGGGGAGCACCAGGAACGACTGGGCTGACGGACGGGGCTGCCCGGCGGGGGCTCAGGCCGGAGCGGACACCTCGGGCACGATGGTCGCCTCGGCGGCGGCGGTGGCGGGGGTCTCGGCTATAAGAACGCGGTAGAGCAGGGCGGCCACGGCGCCCCCGACCATCGGGGCCACGATGAACAGCCAGACCTGGCTCAGCGCCAGGCCCCGGACCACGAGGGCGGGACCGAGGCTGCGGGCCGGGTTCACGGAGGTCCCGGTCAGCGGGATCCCGATCAGGTGGACGACGGTCAGGGTGAGCCCGATGGCGATGCCCGCGAATCCGGGCGCACCGATCTTGCTCGTCACCGCCAGGATCACGAAGACGAAGAGGAAGGTGAGGATCACCTCGGCCCCGAAGGCCGCGCCCATGTGGAGGTGCACCATCGATGCGCTGTTGTAACCGTCGGCTCCGAGGCCGGTGATCGACCTCGAGTACCCGGGTGAGCCCGACACGACCCCCCAGAGGGCCAGTGCTCCCGCTATCCCCCCGATGAACTGGGCGACCCAGTACTCGACCGCCTCGCTCAAGGTCATCCGTCCCGAGAGCACGAACCCGAGTGTGACGGCGGGATTGACGTGGCAGCCCGATATGGGCCCGATGGCGTAGGCGAGGCCCATCAGCACCAGCCCGAAGGCGAAGGCGGTGGCCGCCACCCCGGCGGACCGGGAGCTGCCGGTTATCCCGAAGCCGAAGCTCAGCGTGGCCACACCCACGGCGAAGAACACCAGGAAGAAGGTGCCCGCCGCCTCGGCTACGACCTTGCGGGTGGTCACGGTCATGGGACCCCCTTGGTGACCTGGACCAGGTCTCACACTGAGGAGGGTACGGCCCCCGCTCGCGTCTGGATATAGCCCGGTCGGACGGTGACGGCGGCTGTGGCGGCGGCCGTTACGCCCCGAGCAGCCACTCAAGGGCGCCGGCCAGATGCCGCAGGTACACCGGGTTCTCCCACGCCGCCGGGAAGTGGCCGAGCGCCGTGTAGAAGACCCGCCCGGCGCCGTGCTGGTGGCACCACGCCAGTGGCAGCCCGTGGTCGGGCACCCGGGCACCCGGGGCCGACATGTCCAGCTGCCCGGGGTCGAGGCGGAGCAGGACGCGGCTGTCCGGGCGCATGTCGCTGAACAGGTAGACCTCGTCGTGCCACGGCCACGGCCGGGGCAGATGGGCGGTGGCGGGATGGTCCCCGTCCACGACGTCCACGGAGAACGACGCCGTCCACGGGTGCCCGTCGAAGCGGCCGCCGAGGATCGTGCCGTAGTCGTCCCAGTCCCGGCAGGCGTCGGTGGAGGAGTGGACGCCGAGCACGGCCATCCGCCCGCTCTCGAGGGCCTCGGCCACGGCCTGGCGCTGGGGCGGGCTCCACGGGGTCTCCCCGATGTTGAACAGGCCCAGCACGGCCGTCCCGCCCAGGTCCAGGGGCGGCACGTCGGCCACGTCCCCCACCACGACCGGGTCGAGGCCGGCCAGGGCGGCGATCTCGGAGAGGCCGGCGGCGGCCTGGCCGAGCACCCCGTGCACCCCGGCCGGCCCGTCCCGGTAGGGGGAGACCTGGTTGACGATCAGCATGCGGCGGGGCACGCCCGGAACGGTACGGCCACCGGAGGCCGGCGGGTGGGAACTTGACCGCGCGGTCAATTACGCTCGGCGGACGTGACCACCACCGACCTGCCCTTCGATCCTGACGCTCTGCGGGAGCGCTACCGCTGGGAGCGGGACAAGCGGATCCGGCCCGACGGGAACGAGCAGTACGTCGAGATGACGGGCACCCTGGCCCACTACCTCGACGACCCCTACGTGGAGCGGACCGAGCGGGCGCCGCTGCACGACGAGGTGACGGTGGCGGTGATCGGGGGCGGCTTCGCCGGGCTGATAGCCGGGGCCCGGCTGCGCCAGGCCGGCGTCGACGACATCCGCATCATCGAGAAGGGCGGCGGCTTCGGTGGGACGTGGTACTGGAACCGCTATCCGGGCGCCCAGTGCGACGTGGAGTCGTACATCTACCTGCCGCTGCTGGAGGAGACCGGCTACGTCCCCACCGAGAAGTACGTGCGGGCCCCCGAGATCCTCGAGCACTGCAACCGGATAGCCGACGAGTTCGGCCTCCACGAGCGGGCGTGCCTGGCCACCGAGGTGACCGGCATCGAATGGGACCCGGCCCGCTCGCGGTGGATCATCCGCACCGACCGCGGCGACGAGATGGCGGCCCGCTTCCTCATCATGGGCACGGGCCCCCTCCACCGCCCCAAGCTGCCCGGGATCCCGGGGGTCGAGACCTTCAAGGGCCACTCGTTCCATACCAGTCGGTGGGACTACGCCTACACGGGCGGGGACTCCAACGGGAGCCTGTCGGGCCTGCACGACAAGCGGGTGGCGGTGATCGGGACCGGGGCCACCGCCGTGCAGATCGTTCCCCACCTGGCCGAGGCGGCGGAGCAGCTCTACGTGTTCCAGCGCACCCCGTCGTCGATCGATGTGCGCGCCAACCGCCCCACCGATCCCGAGTGGATGCAGTCGCTGCAGCCGGGCTGGCAGAGGCAGCGGGTCGAGAACTTCACCATCCTCACCTCGGGCGGGGTGGCCGAGCAGGACCTGGTGATGGACGGGTGGACCGACATCATCGGGCGCCTCGTGGCGCGCCTGCGCGAGGCCGAGGGCCCCGATCTCTCCGCCCAGGGCCTGGCCAGCTCGATGGAGCTGGCCGACTTCGAGAAGATGGAGTCGATCCGTTCCCGCGTCGACCAGATCGTGCAGGACCGGGCCACCGCCGAGGCGCTCAAACCCTGGTACCGGCAGTTCTGCAAGCGGCCCTGCTTCCACGACGAGTACCTGCAGAGCTTCAACCGCCCCAACGTCCGCCTCGTCGACACCGACGGGCGCGGCGTCGACCGCATCACCGAGACCGGCCTGGTGGTGGGTGACGAGGAGTTCGAGGTCGACTGCATCATCTACGCCACCGGCTTCGAGGTGGGCACCGACTACACCCGCCGGGCCGGCTACGACGTGGTCGGGTCGGGGGGGGTGACGCTGTCGGGGTACTGGGCCGACGGGATGCGCTCCCTCCACGGGATGCACGTCCACCACTTCCCGAACATGTTCATCCTCGGTCACAACCAGGGCGGCTTCACCGCCAACTTCCCGCACATGCTCACCGAGGCCAGCGGCCACGCCGCCCACATCATCCGCCACGCCGTCGACCACGCCGTGCGGGAGATCGAGGTCACCGAGGAGGCCGAGACCGGGTGGCTCCAGATCCTCGACGAGACCGCACGGGACATCCGGGGCTTCCAGGAGTCCTGCACGCCCGGGTACTACAACAACGAGGGCAACCCGGGCCGCCAGGCCTTCCTCGGCGGCACCTACGGCAAGGGCCCGATGCCCTTCTTCAAGATGATGGCCGAGTGGCGGGACAGCGGGGAGTTCACCGGTCTGGAGTTGCGCCCCTGACCGGCGGGTAGGTTGGCCGGGATGGCGGGCCCTCTCACGGATTCGGGCGAGTTCCGGCGGCAGATGGACGAGGCCGTGACCGTCGCCTTCGCCCTGGTGGGGGAGAGCACGGCCCGGGCCACCGCCGCCCTGCTCGACAACGACAAGGCCAAGGCGGGCCAGGTGATGGCCGACGACCGCCAGGTCGACGACCACTGCGCCGCCCTGACCGGGCTCATCCGGGAGCGGCTGGCCGACGCCGCCGAGCGCCCGGCCGAGCTCGAGGAGCTGGTGGCGGTCCTGCAGATGGTCCCCGAGCTGGAGCGCAGCGCCGACCTGGCCGCCCACATCGCCAGGCGGACCCTCGACGGGCTCGGGGGCGCCATCAACCCCAAGGCGCGCGGGCTCATCCAGTCCATGAACGACATCGCGGTGCGGATGTGGCGGGCGGCGGCCGACGGGTACCGGGAGCGGTCCCGCGATGTCGGCTTCGACCTGGCCGCGGCGGACGACGAGCTCGACGGGCTGGCGGCGGAGCTGGTCGAGGAGATCATGGACGCGGACGCCCAGCCGCGGGTGGCGGCCGAGGTGGCGCTGCTGGCCCGCTTCTACGAGCGCTCGGGGGACCACGCCGTGAACCTGGCCCGGCGGGTGGACGCCATGGTCGCGCCCCGCCGGATCACCTCCGCCCGCCTGGTGTCCCGCCGGCCCCGTGTCGCGCCGGAGGACGGCCGGGGTCTGCGCCGGCTGCTCGGACGGCTGCGCCGGCTGCGGATCGTGCCGACCGACGAGAGCTTCTTCGAGCTGTTCCAGGCCGCCGCCGACAACGCCCGGGACTGCGCCGAGGAGCTGCGCAAGATGGTCGCCTCGTTCGATGCCATCGACGTCCACTTCCAGAACGTCAAGCGCTACGAGCGGCGGGGGGACCAGATCACCCGGGACCTCCTCCACAAGCTCGACTCCAGCTTCGTCACCCCTTACGACCGCGAGGACATCCACGCCCTGGCCGAGAAGATCGACGACGTCGTCGACGACGTCTTTGCGGTGGCGGAGCTGATCGAGCTGGTGCAGGTCGACCGCGCCCTCCCCGAGTTCCCCGAGCTGGCCGACGTGCTCGTGGCCATGGCGTCCGAGATGGTCGAGCTGATCGGGTGCCTGCGCTCCAAGACCGGTGCCCGCTACCGCCTCGAGCGCATCGAGGCCCTCGAGCGCGACGGGGACGCCGTCTACCGCCGGCTGATGGCCCGCCTGTTCAGCGGGGACTACGAGGCCCTGGACGTACTTCGCTGGAAGGACATCGTGCAGGCGCTCGAGGACTCGCTCAACGCCATCGAGGACATGTCCGACGTCGTCGAGTCGATCCTGGTCAAGAGCTCGTAGGACTGCGGAGGCTCAGCGCCCGGTCACGGCGTGGGCCAGGTGGTACACGACGAAGGCGGTCCCTCCCGCCCCCGGAATGGTGAGGACCCACGCCAGCACCACCTCCCGGGCCACACCCCAGCGCACCGCCAGCAGCCGGCGGGTGCTGCCCGCACCCATGACGGTCGACGTGATCACATGCGTCGACGACACCGGCATGGCGTAGGCGTAGGCCGAGAACAGAAGGACCGCCGATCCGGCGGTCTGGGCGGCGAAGCCCCGGGGCGGGTCGAGCGGCGTGATCCGGCTGCCGAGGGTCCGGATGATCCGCCATCCCCCGGCCAGGGTGCCCACGCCCATGGCGGTGGCGGCGGCCAGGATCACCCAGATCGGCACGTGGAAGCTGCCGAGATGGTGGGTGGACACGAGGGCCAGAGTTATGACCCCCATCGTCTTCTGGGCGTCCTGGGTGCCGTGGCTCCACGACATGGCCGCCGTCGACAGGGTCTGGGCCGACCGGAAGCCCCGGTTCACGCCGGCGGGCCGGGCCCTCCGGAAGATCCAGAGGATGGCGACCATGAGCAGGTAGCCCAGGGCGAACCCGATCAGCGGGGACGCCGCCATGGGCACCACCACCTTGCTCACCAGCCCGTGCCACTTGACCCCGCTCCCCGCTCCCAGGGCGGCCCCGACCAGGCCGCCGATGAGCGAGTGGGTGGAAGAGGACGGCAGGCCCAGGGCCCACGTGATCAGGTTCCAGACGATCCCCCCGATCAGGGCCGAGAACACGATCACGAGGCCGTGGGTGCCCGACGGGGAGCTGATGATCCCCTTCCCCACCGTGGCCGCCACCTTGGTCGAGACCAGGGCCCCCACCACGTTGAGGGCGGCCGCCATGGCCAGGGCGCTCACCGGGCGCAGGGCGCGCGTGGTGATCGACGTGGCCACCGCATTGGCGGCGTCGTGGAAGCCGTTGGTGAAGTCGAACCCCAGCGCGACCACGACGAGGACGACCAGTCCGAGCGTCTCCATCCCCGGGCGAGCTTGGTCGAGACCCGCTCCGCCCCACAAACCGCCCCCCTCTGTGGTACCGCTGGGGGCCAGGGCCCTCCCGCTCCCCCGCCGCCAGTCCGACATCACCGCCGAGTGGCTGGGGGAGGTGCTCGAGCTCCCGGTCTCCGGCATCTCGGCCCGGACGATCGCCGAGGGGGCGGGCTTCATGGGCCGCCTGGCCGTGGTCGACGTCGAGTACGGCTCCGAGTGCGACGGCCCCCGGTCCGTCGTGGTCAAGCTGCCGACGGACGACCCCGGCGGCGTGGCGCTCGGCCAGATGCTGCGGCTCTGGGAGCGGGAGGCCCGCTTCTACCTGGACCTGGCCCACCACCTGCCGGTGCGGACGCCCCGGTGCTACTGGGCGGGCGGGGAGCCGGAGTCGGGCATCTTCGGCCTGGTCCTCGAGGACCTCTCGGCCCTCACCAATCCCGACCAACTGGTCGGCGCCGACGACGGCCAGGCGCGCGCCGCCACCGATTGGATGGGCCACCTGCACGCCGCCGAGTCGGGGGGTGGTCACGGCGCCAGGATGGACTGGCTGCCCGTGAGCGCGAGCGACCCCATGTACCTGGGCCTGCAGCCGATGCTCGAGGCGGTGTGGCCGGTGTTCCTCGCCAACCTCGGGGACCAGCTCCCCCCGGAAACCGTGTCGGTCATCGAGGCCAGCATCCCCTCCCTCACCGCCAACTTCCAGGCCCAGCTTCTCCCGCCGACGCTCGTGCACTCCGATTTCCGCGTCGACAACCTGTTCTTCGACGGGGACGACGTCGTGACGCTCGACTGGCAGGCCGTGGCCCACGGCCAGGGTCTGTACGACCTGGCGTACTTCCTGGCCGGCAGCCTGGCCGTCGACACCCGCAGGCGGCTCGAACCCGAGCTGGTGGCGCGCTATCGCGAGGCCCTGGCGGCCGGCGGCGTCCCCGTCCCCGGGGAGGACGATTTCTTCGTCCTGTACCGCCGGACCATGCTCTACACCACCGGCATCGCCGCCATGCTGCTGGGCCAGCTCGACTTCACGGTGAACGAGCGGGCCGCCGAGCTGGCACGGGAGATGGCCCGGCGCTTCTTCACGGCCGCCGCCGACCTCGACGTCGGGGAGTTTCGCCTCCCCGGCTGAGCATCGACGCCCGCCGGGGGCCGTCGGCCTCCTGCTGAATAGGACTCCCCTCCAGGTTTTTTCTGCACAACTCTTGCGGGCGTATCTGAATCCTCTTATACGCCCGGTGTCAGTCACGCGCCGCGTGGTCGGACGGCTGCGATACGTCGGCGGTTGCGCGGGAGACGGCCGCGGGGCGTAGCGCGCAGGGTGCCTACGGTGCCAAAAAGCGGGCGTATCTGAATCCTCTTATACGACCGGCCAAAGCATTTCGCGACAAACGGGGAGGAGGCGCCGGCGGCCGGCCCGCCATCGTAAGCCACTCGGGGGCGAAGGGAGTCGCTCCTCCTTAGCGCAGCAGTGCGCCCCCGTCGACGCTGATCACCTGGCCGTTGATCCACGACGCGTCCTCGGAGACGAGGAAGGCGACCATGGCGGCGATGTCCTCAGGGGTACCGAGGCGGGCGCTGCGCGTGGTACGCAGGGCGTAGTCGCGGAAATGGGGATCGATCCCAGCCCGCGCCGTCTCGGTCAGCACCAAGCCGGGCGCCACCCCGTTGGCGCGGATGCCCTCCTTCCCCCACTTCGATGCGATGTGGCGGACGAGGCTGCCGATGGCGGCCTTGGCCATCGCATAGGCGGGGCGGGTGGGCTCCCCGACGAAGGCGGCGGCCGACATCGTGAACACGAGGGCGCCGCCGCCGTGCTCCAGGAGGCGAGGGATGACCTGCTGGGCGCAGAGCAGGTGGCCGCGGGCGTTGACGTGCATGGTGCGGTCGTAGACGTCGAGGTCGATCTCCACCGCGTCGCTGTCGGCACCAATGGTGCCCCGCGAGAGGTCGGCGGCGTTGGCGTGGAGGGCGTCGATGGGCCCGAACCGGTCCACGGCCGCCGCCAGCAGCGCGGCCACCGATTCCGGTTCCGAGATGTCGAAGCCCAGCGAGAGGGCCCGGCCGCCCCGTGCCTCGATCTCCTTGGCCACGGCCGCGGCGGCAGCTGCGTCGAGGTCACCGACGACGACGTTGGCCCCCTCCTCTCCCAGCCGGATGCTGGTGGCGGAGCCGATCCCGCCGGCGCCCCCGGCCACCACCACGACCTTGCCGTCCAGTCCCCTCACGCTGGGCTCCCTTCACCCGGGGGCGGCAACGCCGCCACCCGTCTCAGGATGCCAGCGGGGCTACGAGGCTGCTCGGGCGTAGAGGACCTCGAGGATCTGCGCGTCCCCGAACTGGACGCCGCGATCTCGCGCCGTGGCCATCCGGGCCTCCCGGGCCGAGTCCGACGCCTTCAGGGCCGCCTGGTCGGAGAACACGACGCTGATCCGGCCCTCACCCGTCTCCCGGTTGACCATGTTGCGCACGGCCCGGACGTCGGGACTGCTCATGATCCCCGGCAGGATCTCGTTGCGGAAGAACCCGATGAGCTCGTCGATACGGCCTGCCTCCAGGCGGGTGTCCTGGATGCGGATTGCACAACCGGGCTGGGGCGGGTTCTGGCCGACCTCCATCACCACCTGCTCGAACACATTGACCGACGCCAACTCCCCTCCGAAGCGCTCCGTGCCCTCCTGGCGGAACTTCGCCATGGCGGAGTCACTGGCCTGCAGGTCCTCCAGGGTGTCCCACACCGAGAGGATGCTGACCAAACCGGCGGCGCGGTCGCCCGCCGCCGCCAACTGGCGGCACCCCTTCTGCTGGAAGGCGACCGGGACGACCTCTTTGTCCAGGAACTCGACCACCTTGTCCACATCGGTACCCGTGAAGACGAGGTTTCTCGCGTACATGGTGCGCCCTCCGATCGGTCGACGCGCCGAGTGTATGGGCGGCACCCGCGACAAACCAGGGGGTCTTTGTGCCCGTTCGGGCAGTCATTCCTCCTCGGGTCAGATCCGGTAGCCGCCCCACCAGGCATCCATGCGGCCGCCGGCCCAGTTCCCCCATCCCACGTACAGCCACTGTCCGGTGAGGGTGACGTCGGAGAAGTCGTCTCCGGCGGCGTAGAAGAAGGCGGGCGGCTCCGACGTCCGGATCCGGACCGGGTCCGTGAACCCGCCGGCTCCGGGCGTCCGGTCGGCGGCGAAGATGTCGTAGCCGCCGTTGGCGGTCGTCGTCCGCCACACCACGCCAAGCACCCCCGCGGGCGAGTAGCCGATCCACGCCTTGAAGTTGGAGCCCTTGGTCCGGTTCACGGGTGCCGGACCCGACCAGGACCTCCCGCAGTCGTGGGTGGTGTACACCTCGAGGTTGGTGGCGGGGTCGAGCACCAGCACCGCGTAGCTCCCCGGCCGGCTCGGGTCGGCGGCCACCTGCGGATCGGAACCGCTGAACGGCGTGTGGATGCGGGTGAAGGCACCGCCGCGGTCCAGCGCCAGTACGACCGGGCCGCCCGACGAGGCCGGGGACGAGGAGGCCACGTAGGCGACCGCGAGGGTTCCGGCGGCGGCACTGATCGGTGCGTCCCCGCCCGGGTCGCCGGCCGACCCGACCGGCAGCAGGGGTCCCCATGTGGCGCCACCGTCGGACGACGAGGTCACGTAGCGCGTGTTCCCGACGTTCGAGTTCTGGCCCACCTCCCCGGCGTGGTACACGACCGAGGCGTGGACGGCCCCGGTCGACTGGTCAACGGCTATCCAGGGCCGGTCCGAGAACACCGCCACGTAGTCGGGGGTGCTGCCCGGCCCGGGGAGGGTGTGGGCCACCACCACCGGGCTGCCCCAGGTCGACCCGCCGTCGGTTGAGCTGATGATGCGGATCTCACCGGTGGCGACGGCAGCACCGAAGACGCCGGCGACGATGTACGCCTCGCCCCGGGGACCGAACACCGGGAAGGGATCGGCGCAGCCCAACTGCACCACGTCGGTGATCGGGACCTGCCGGCGCTCCCACGTGGCGCCTCCGTCGTGCGACACGGCGTAGCCGCACTGCGTCTCCCCCTCCAGGTTCCGCTCGTTGGGTACGTACCCGGTGCCGAGGTCCTGGCCCAGCGACGTCTGGGTGTAGGTGACGATCACGTTGCCGGGATCGGTCGGGTTCACCGCCACGACCGGCTCACCGCTGCTCGTGCTGGGGTCGCTGCTGACGTCGGCGGAGAACAGCCCGGCGGGAGAGGGCGCGCCCGAGCCGGTCACCGACGCGCCGGCACCGGCGCGCTGGGCGGCGTGGGCCGCCGGCACCGCCATCGACGCGATCAGGGCACCCTGGACCACGTAGCCCAACCACCGCTGATTCAGCCGCATCGACCAGACCCCCAGCTCGGTATCCGGCTGTTGTGGTTCGAGACGCAGGCGGGACCCACCTGCCCCCGCCCGGACCGGGTGTGGAAGCTCTAACTCCTCGTGGGATCCGCCACCCGGGCCGCCTCCGCCTCCACGCTCGTACCGGCGAAGAAGGCCGGGTTCATCCCCGTCCACAGCCGCACCGGGTTCTCGAAGACGAAGGCGCGGAACTGGTCCTCCTTCATTTGACCCTTCTCGACCAGCTCGTAGGCCTCCGGGACCGCTTCACGCATGTCAGGTACGTCCCAGTGCCCGATGTCCGACGAGAAGGTGGCGGGCAGCACCGCACCGCCGGGGTTGATGTCGGCGGCGAAGGCGAGGGCGTTCAGGGGATCGTCCGCCTCGCACCCGAAGAAGAACCGGCTGGTGAACAGCTCGACGATCTCCTGGCCCTTGCCGATCAGCGACTCCGCCCACATGTCGACGTCCCGGGGGAGCTCGTCGGGATCGGAGAGCATGGCCAGCCCCTCCACCAAGCGGTCCACCCGGGCGGCCGTGAGGCCCCGGGCGTGGTGCTCAAACAGAGCGCGCAGCTCGTCCCGGTCGAGGCGGGCCGGGTCGTAGTGCTGGATGGCGTCGATGTTGCGCTTGTCCCAGTGGGCCAGGAGGCCGCCCAGCAGACCGATGGCCCAGGTCACCCCGCCCTCCTGGAAGGCGAAGCGCATGTCCGGGAACCGCCTGGGCACGCCCCCGAAGACGAGCGAACGGCAGATACCCTCGTCGGCGGCGGCGAAGTTCCCCACCTGGTTGTAGGAGTTGTTGGTCGTCGACATCCGGCTGCCCCAGCCCTGGGCCCCGGCGTGGAAGGTCGGCGCCACTCCCAGCTCGACACAGCGCCGCCACATCGGGTCGTAGTCGTACAGCGAGTCGTGGGCCAGGGTGTCGATCCAGCGACCCCCGCCCGGTGACTCGTCCCCGTGGGTGGGGCGGGGGACGGTCCCGCCCATCATCACCGCCTTGAGACCGAGCTCCCCGACGGCGTGGTCCAGCTCGGCCACCGCCTCCTCGGGCGTGAAGGTGGGAATGGCCGCCACCGGCTCGAGGCGGTCGCGGTAGTCGGCGTAGGCCTCGGCGTAGTACCGGTTGAGGGCGCGGGCCAGGGCGCAGCGGAGCTCGGCGTCCCCGAGGGCGGTCACGGTCAGCCCGTAGGTCGGGTACAGCACGGCGAAGTCGATGCCCAGCTCGTCCAGTCGCCGGTACATGAGGTCGGGCAGCATGGCGGTGGCCCGATCGAGCGTGTTCTCGGTCGGCAGGCCCCACACGCCGGCGGCGTGGATGCCGTGCTGCCGACGGTCGCCGGGGTCGGGGAGGGCGGCGCGCGGACCGGCCGAGCGGGTCATGCGGTCGAAGCGGCGGGCCACGTCCTCCCCCGCCTCCTCGACGATGAAGTCGCGCACCAGCGGCAGGTACTCGATCAGGTGCGCGTCGCTGTCGATCACCGGATGGTCGATCCGGGAACGCACCTCCCGGACCTCGTCACTCGGGACGTAGGTCAAGGGCAGCCGCCTAGGAGGAGGACGGGGGGTGCATGACCGGGATGATGGGATTTGTACCGGTCTTGGACTTCTTCATCTTCTTGGCCGCCCGCTTCTCCTGGAGCGACCGGCCCTTCTTCTTCTGGTTGTGCTGGCTCGGAACCTTGCCCGGCATGGCCACCACCTCCCCGCGGCCAAGAGTACGTGCACGAGGTCGACAGCACCCGAACAATCGGCGCGTCCCGCCCGGGACGGCCGCCTGGCATCATCGCCACGTGGTTACGGTCTCCCTCGAGCGCTTCGACGAGCTGGTGGGGGACGCCCTGGACGGGATCCCGGAGTCCCTCGGGCGCTATATGGAGAACGTGGCCGTGATCGTCGAGGACCGGGCCCCGCCCGGCCGCCTTCTCGGGCTATACGAGGGCATCCCGCTGACCGAGCGGGGCAACGGTTACAGCGGGGTCATGCCGGACCGGATCACGATCTTCATGCAGACGATCTGCGCCGCCAGCCGGGACGAGGCCGAGGTGGTCGAGACGGTGCGCCGCACGGTCATCCACGAGGTGGCCCACCACTTCGGGATCGACGACGACCGCCTCACGGAGCTGGGCTGGGGCTGACTACCGATCGGGCGGGTGGACGTGGACGGCTGAACGTATCCTCCCCCGCGTGAGCGCTGACGACCAGGCCCGGCGCGACGCCCTGTGGGGCCTGGCCCGCGGCTACGCCCGGTCCGTGGATAGAGGGGATGGGGGCGCGTTCCTGGCCGTCTTCGCCCCGGATGCGGAGCTCAGCGTCCACAATCCGCCTGATGCCGAGGCCTCGGGCGTCTACCGGGGTCACGAGGAGCTGGCGCGCATCCCGCCCCGCATGGCCCGCTTCCGTGCCACCTTCCACTTCCTCGGCCAGGCCGACTACCAGCTGGACGGCGACGAGCCCACCGGCGAGGTGTACTGCATGGCCCACCATCGCAGCGCCGGGGACGACGATCCCACCGACTACGTGATGTTCATCCGCTACCGGGACCGCTACCGGCGCCACGAGGGTGAGTGGCGGATTGCCGAGCGGCGGGTGCTCGTGGACTGGACCGAGACCCGGCCCGTCAACCCCCCCGGGCGCTGACATTTCCCGCCGGGTCCCCTACGCCCCGGCTCCTCCGCCGGGCGGGGGCCCGAGCCCCGCCGGCGGCCGTTAGCGTCCCGGGACCATGGCCACTCTGTCGATCACGCTGCCGTCGTTTGCCGCCGACGACCCGGGAAGCTGGCAGCCCATGCTGGACCAGGCCCGGGCCGCCGACGCCGGTGGCGTCGACCGCCTCGTGGTGTCCGACCACGTGGTGTTCGGCGAGAACCTCGAGGCCTACGCCCGCCCCGAGGTCGGCGGCATGGAGGGCGGACGCCAGCCGACCGGACCCGACGGGCTCTGGCTGGAGCCCCTGATCGTGCTGACGACGGTGGCGGCCATCACCTCCCGCATCCGCCTCGGTACCGGCATCCTCCTGGCCGCCCTGCGCCGTCCGATCGTGCTGGCCAAGCAGGCCGCCACCATCGACGTGCTGTCGGGGGGACGCCTCGATCTCGGCGTGGGCATCGGCTGGCAGCGGGAGGAGTACGACGCCGCCGGGCTCAGCTTCGAGCGCCGGGGCCGCCTCCTCGACGACACCCTGCTCGTGTGCCAGACACTGTGGCGGGAGCAGCGGGCGTCGGTCGACACCGCGGACCTGCGCTTCGACGGCATCCACCAGATGCCCAAGCCGCTGCAGCCCGGGGGGGTGCCGCTGTGGGTGAGCGGCACGCTCAACGACGCGGTCGTACGCCGCGTGGCGCGCTTCGGCCGGGGCTGGATCATGTGGGGCCCGGCCGCCGCCGATCCCATCCCCGCCACGGCGGAGATGCGGCGGCGGGTGGCCGACGCCGGCGGGGACGCCGCCAGCCTGGAGGTGAGCGCCCCTCTCCGCCTCGTCCGCCGCGACGACAAGAGCGTCGACGTGGACGCCACGGCCGAGAGCCTTCGCCCTCTCGTCGACGCCGGGATCACCGACTTCCGCGGCGCCCTCCCCGTCCCTCCTGACATGGAGGAGGCGACCGCCCGCTACGCCGAGCTCGTCACCGCCTTCCGGCGGGTGACGGGCTGATCCAGAGGCGGGTTACGCCGGCTCGACCTCGACGATCATCTCGATCTCCACCGGGATCCCGAACGGAAGCTCGGCCATGCCCACGGCGGAGCGGGCGTGCCGGCCCGCCTCCCCGAACACCTCGACCATCAGGTTCGAGAAGCCGTCGATCACCTCGGGCTGGCGGCCGAAGCCGGGGGCCGAGTGCACCATGCCGAGGACCTTCAGGATCTGACGCACCCGGTCCAGTGATCCCAGGGCCTGGCGCACCGTGGCCAGCATGTTGAGCCCCGTGAGCCGGGCCGAGGCCTGGGCCGCCTCCACGTCGAGGTCGGCGCCGACCTTGCCCTTGTCCCGGCTGCCGTCGGGATGCTGGGGGCCGTGGCCCGAAACGTAGAGGATGTTGCCGGCCTGCCTGGTCCTCACGAAGTTGGCGATCGGCGGCGGCACCGGCGGCAGCTCGATCCCCAGCTCGACCAGACGGGCTTCAGCGCTCATGGCGGCGCACGATAACGGGGCGGGGCATTGGCGGTCCGTCCCGGCCCCCGTTTACCTTTCGTCCTATGTCGTGGGCCAATGACCGCATCATCCGGACCGTCAACCACATCCACAGAACCGCCTTCACCGCCACCGACGGACGGCTGTTCGGGAACCTGCTGGGGATGCCGGTGGTGAAGCTCACCACCATCGGACGCAAGAGCGGGAAGCCACGCACGAGCATGCTGACCTCGCCGGCCAAGGACGGGGACAACCTGGTGCTGGTGGCCTCCTACGGTGGTTCCCCGAAGCACCCCGACTGGTTCCTCAACCTCCGGGACAACCCCGAGGTCGAGGTCATGACCCCGGGCTTCAAGGGGCGCCGGAAGGCCCGCATCGCCACCCCGGAGGAGAAGGCCCGCATCTGGCCCGAGCTGACCCGGAACCACAAGAACTACGCCGGCTACCAGGAGAAGACCACGCGGGACATCCCGCTCGTCATCCTCGAGCCGGTGGGGTAGCGGCCTACCCCTTCTTCTTCGGCAGCGACGCCGCGTACTCCGAGCCGAGCTTCACCCACTTGGCGAGCTGGGGCCTGGTACGCACGTCGGCCGACTCGACCCGCAGCCAGCCCGACATCTCCCGACCCCGCATCTCCATCGGTCGGGCCTTGGTCGTCCTGAGCAGCTTCTCCCCCTGATCGGGATCGACCCGCACCAGGACGCCGCCCTGGCCGCTGGCCGCCACCGCCATGTTCCCGCCGATGAGGAAGGCGAGGCCGCCGAACATCTTCTTCTCGGTGACACCCTTCGTCCCGCCCAGCAGCTCGCGGATGCGGTCGGCCAGGTCCTCGTCATAGGCCACGGAGCCAGAGCGTAAGCGCGACGCGGCCCCGGGGAGGGTGCCCCCGGGGCCGGTCGTCAGACGGTCGCGCGTCCGCCGTCACGCGGCCGCTCGTCTGTCAGCTGCGGTGGTGGTGATGGTGATGGTGCGCGCCGCCGCTGCCCGAGTCCTCGTCGTTCCCGCTCGAGTTCGAGCTGGTCGACTGCTGGCTCTGCGACGAGGGCTGGGCCTCGAACGAAGAGCTCTGACCCGACTGGGACTCGCTCGTGTCCGACTGGTTGGCCGGGCCGTACTTCACCTTGGCGGCCAGGAAGGAGCCGTCAGACTGCATGCTCCCCGAGGCC
>DASSEU010000034.1:0-19029 GCA_035695125.1 Acidimicrobiales bacterium | reverse complement strand
CCCCTGGTCGACGAGGAGGTGCTGCGCCTCCTGGCCGACTGGCCGACCTCCGCTTCCGTGGTCCCGGTCGTCGCCCGCCGCGACCAGCCGCTGTGCGCCCGCTGGTCGGCCGCCGACCTGGCGGCGGTGGAGGCCATGGTCGCCGCCGGGGAACGGTCCCTACGGGGGCTGCTGTCCCGGCCCGGTGTCGTCCGGCTCGAGGAGGGGGACTGGGGGTCGGCGGTGAGCGCGCGGGCCTTCGCCGACGTCGACAGCCCGGCCGATGCCGAGGCGCTCGGGCTTCGGTGGGCACGCCCCGGTCCCGGGTCCGGTCAGGAGCCGTAGCCGGGGTCGGACTCCCACAGCGGCTGGAACATGTGCCACTGCTCGGGGGCGGCCCGGATGAGCTCCTCGATCTCGGCGGCCAGGAGCCGGGTCACCTCGGCCACGTCGGCGCGCAGACCCCGTCCGCTGCGCTCGACCGGAACCGGGGGGCGCACCACGCAGTGAGGGCCGCCGCCGGGCGCCATGTACACGGCGCAGGGCAGCAGGGCGGCCCCGGTCCGGATCGCCAGGGTGGCGGGGCCGGCCGGCAGCCGGGTGCGCTCCCCGAACAGCTCCACCTCGACGCCGTTGCCGATGAGGTCGCGGTCGCTGATCAGCGCCACCACTCCGCCCTGGCGCAGGGTGCGGGCCACGGCGGGGGCGGCGTCGGGACCGAGCGGGATGACCTCGATCCCGAGGCGCCGGCGCATGGCGACGAACCAGTCGAACAGGCGCCGGGGGCGGAGCAACTCGGCCACCACCGTCAGCGGGTAGCCGATCGCAGCCATCCACGCCCCGCCGGTGTCCCAAGTCCCGAGGTGGGGCAGAGCCAGGATCACCCCCCGGCCCGCGGCCAGGGCGGCGTCGAAGTGTTCCATCCCCTCGGCGGAGGCGGCCCCCTCGAGGCCGGCCGCGGAGGCCCCGGGGGCGCGGGCCGACTCCAGCCAGTACCGGCCGTAGGACAGGAAGGCGTCCCTCACCCTCCGGTCGAGCTCGGGGCCCGCCAGCGTCCCGCCCGAGATACGGCGCTGATGGGCGGCCATCAGCTCGCGCCGGGACCGCATGAACCGGTAGCCGGCCTCCCCCGCCACCCGGGCGATGGCCCGTCCCAGCGGTCGGGGCGAGTAGCGGCCCACGGCGAAGAACACGCGGTACAGGTAGTACGCGAACTGGCTCTCGCCCGGTTCGTCACCGGGACCGGGCACGGGCGCTCCGGAGGGGGTCGGGGCCTAGGGCCGGGTTCCGGCGCCGCGGTAGCGGCCGGCCAGACGGGGCTTGCGGGCCTGGCGCCGGCTGCGACGGGCGGCCGTCCGCTCCGAGCGCTCGAGGCGCGCCGACTCCCGTGCCGCGTCGCGGGCGGCCAGCCGCGACCGCCAGCGGGCCTCGACGGCGGCCACTGTCCAGCGCGACTGCACGGGGATGGCCGCCCGGCGGTCGGCCTGGCGCCACACCTTCACGAAGCGCTGGCCGGCGGTGAGCAGGCTCCCGGCCAGGATCAGCCAGAGGGCGGGCACGAGCAGGACCGAGAACAGCAGCCCCAGGCACAGCACGATGATCCGCTCGGCCCTCTCCATCACCCCGCCGCGGCCGTCGAAGCCGAGCGACTCCGCCTTGGCCCGCACGTAGGACACCAGGTTGGCGGCGCCGAGGGCGGCCAGGGCCAGGACGGCGACGTGGCCGTGGTGCGACGAGGCCAGGTACCACGCCGTGCCACCGAGCACCACGGTGTCGGTGAGGCGGTCGGCCACCGAGTCGAAGAAGGCGCCCCGCGGTCCGGCCGTTCCCGCCGCCTTGGCCAGCGGCCCGTCGAGCAGGTCGGGAAGGGCGGCCGCCACCAGCACGACCACGCCCAGGACGAGGTGGCCGGCGCCGATCAGCCCGGCGGCGGCTACGGCGGCCACGATGCCGGCGGCCGTCAGCTGGTCCGCCGTCAGGCCCGCTCTATGGAGGGCCGATCCCAGCGGCTGCGTCCCGCGATCCACGCCGGCGCGCCAGCGTCCGTCGAACAAAGATTGCTCCTGATCAGGGCCTGGTCCCCTCTGCACCTTACCAGCGGCCGTCGGTAGTCTGGGATGACCGTGGCCCGGGGGTGGGGCCACCCCGGAGCGGTCCGCGGCCCCGTCGGCCGGGACCGGGAGAGAGAGGTATCCCGGTGCAGAGCTTTCCTCCGGCCAGGATCCGCAACGTAGCCCTGGTCGGCCACGGCGGGTCCGGGAAGACCACTCTGGCCGAGGCGCTGCTGTTCTGTTCGGGGGCCGTCACCAGGCAGGGACGGGTCGAGGACGGGTCGACGACCACGGACTTCGACCCCGAGGAGATCAAGCGGGGCATATCGCTGTCGCTGGCCCTGGCCCCCATCGAGCACCAGGGCCACAAGATCAACCTGATCGACTGCCCCGGGTACGCCGACTTCTTCGGTGACGTGGCGGCCGCGCTGTCGGTGGCCGACCTGGCGGTCTTCGTGGTCAGCGCCGTCGAGGGCGTCGAGGTCCAGACCCAGGTGGCGTGGCGGATGGCGGCCGAGCGCAACCTGCCCCGCATGATCTTCGTGAACAAGCTGGACCGGGAGCGGGCCAGCTTCGACCGCACGCTCGAGGCCCTGCAGTCGGCGTTCGGCGCCGGGGTGGCCCCGCTCGAGCTGCCGGTCGGTGAGGAGGCCTCCTTCCGGGGGGTGGCCGACCTTCTCACCGACACCGCCATCACCTACGAGAACGGCCAGCCCAGCACGGGGCCCATCCCCACCGACATGGCCGACTCCGAGCACCAGGTCCGGGAGGCCCTGGTCGAGGGCATCGTGGTGGCCGACGACGCCCTGATGGAGCGCTACCTCGAGGGTGACGTGCCCGATCCGAAGGAGCTGGAGGAGACCCTCGCCAAGGGGGTGGCGGCGGGCCAGGTGTTCCCGGTGCTGTGCGGCTCGGCCACCCGCAACGTAGCCATCGACCGGCTGGCCACCTTCATCTGCGAGATCGGGCCGTCCCCCGCCGACCGGCCCCCCGTCACGGTCGAGGGGGGAGGCGGCACCCACGAGGTGGCGTGCGACACCGGCTCCGACCCCCTCCTGTACGTGTTCAAGACCCTGGCCGACCCCTACGTCGGCAAGGTCTCGATGTTCAAGGTGCTGACGGGGACCCTCCGCCCCGACGCCGTACTCACCAATCCCCGGACCCACAGTGACGAGCGCCTGCACGGCCTGTTCGCCCTCCGGGGCAAGGAGCACGTGGACCTGCCCGAGGTGCAGGCGGGGGACATCGCGGCCGTCGCCAAGCTGGCCGACACCGGAACCGGGGACACGCTGGCGCCGAAGGGCACACCGGTCACGGTGCCCGCCCCCGAGCTGCCCGAGCCGGTGCTGTCCCACGCCATCCGGCCGAAGTCCAAGGGGGACGAGGACAAGCTGATGACCGCCCTGCACAGGCTGCAGGAGGAGGACCCCGCCCTCCGGGTGCGCCGGGACGACGAGACGCACCAGACCCTCCTGTCCGGCATGGGGGAGACCCATCTGATGATCGTGACCGAGCGCCTGCACCGGAAGTTCGGGGTGGAGGTCGAGGTCGAGCCGGTGCAGGTCCCCTACCGCGAGACGATCACCAGGCCGGCCGAGGCCGAGGGCAAGTACAAGAAGCAGACCGGCGGCCACGGCCAGTTCGGCGTCGCCAACCTGACGGTGGAGCCGGCCGAGCGGGGCGCCGGCTTCACCTTCGTGGACCGGATCGTCGGCGGAGCCATCCCCCGCCAGTTCATCCCCGCCGTGGAGAAGGGCATCGCCGAGACCATGCAGCAGGGCGGCCACTTCGGGTACCCGGTGGTCGACGTCACCGTGACCTGCGTGGACGGGAAGTACCACCCCGTCGACTCGTCCGAGATGAGCTTCAAGATGGCCGGCTCCCTCGGCTTCAAGGAGGCCCTGGCCAAGGCCGGTCCCGTCATCCTGGAGCCGATCTCCTGGCTCGAGGTGACCGTGCCCGCCGCCAACCAGGGTGACGTCATGGGTGACCTCAACTCCCGGCGGGGACGGGTGCAGGGCACCGAGTCGACCGAGAGCGGGGAGCAGGTGATCAGGGCGCTGGTGCCCACCTCCGAGCTGCTGCGCTACGCCATCGACCTCCGCTCGATCACCGGAGGCTGGGGCCGGTTCCACAGCGGCCACGACCACTACGACCTGCTCCCCCAGAACTTCTACGACAAGGTCGCCAAGAAGGAGCAGTAATACTCCCCGCCGGGTCCCCTACGCCCCGGCTCCTCCGCCAGGCGGGGCCCCAGCCCCGCCGGCGGCCGTCGGCCAGGCGGACCGGAGCTTCTGCCAGCTCACACCCAGGGCCTCCGGCAGCACGCGGGCCTCGGCCACCGACGTCATGAAGTTGGTGTCGGCCGCCCAGCGCGGCAGGACGTGGACGTGGAGGTGCCCGGGGATGCCGGCGCCGGCGGCGTGGCCCAGGTTGATGCCGGCGTTGACGCCGTCGGGCCGGTAGGCGGCCTTGACCGCCACCACGGCCCCGGTCACCGCCGCCCACAGCCGCTGGGTCTCGTCCGGCGTCAGGTCCTCGAGGTTGCCGACGTGGCGCTCCGGCATCACCATCAGGTGGCCGCTCGTGTAGGGAAAGGCGTTGAGGGCGGCGGTCACCCCCGGGCCCTGCCACACGACGTGGGCGTCGGGATCGTCGGGGGACGCCGCCACCAGCCGGCACATCACGCAGCCCCCACCCTCGGGCGCGTCGGTGCGCCCGGCGGTGACCCTGTCGATGTACTCGCTGCGCCATCCGGCCCACAGGTGCTCGAGGCTCACGTCCGCCCGTCCGTCGTGCCGGCGGTCAGGACGCCGGGTCGCGCTCGGCGGCGCGGCGGGCCACCTCGTCGGTCAGGACGCCGACCGGCACACCCCGCTCGGGCTGCTCGGCACCCCGGCGGTTGACCCCGACCGTCCCGGCCGCCACGTCCTCGTCTCCCACCACGAGCACGTACGGCACCCGCTCCAGCTTGGCGCGGCGGATGCGGGCGTTGAGCTTGTCCGCGGCACCGGCCACGTCGGCGCGCAGCCCCCGGGCGCGCAGCGTGCCCGCCACGTCCTCGGCGTAGGCGGCGTGGTCGTCGCGCACCGGCAGCACCCGCGCCTGCACCGGGGACAGCCACACCGGCAGCGCCCCGGCGTAGTGCTCGAGCAGCACGCCGAAGAAGCGCTCGACCGATCCGAACAATGCCCTGTGGATCATCACGGGTCTGTGGCGGGCGTTGTCGGCGCCGACGTACTCGAGCTCGAAGCGCTGCGGCTCCTGGAAGTCGAGCTGGATCGTGGACAGCTGCCAGGTCCGGCCGATGGCGTCGCGCGCCTGGACCGAGATCTTGGGCCCGTAGAAGGCGCCGCCGCCCTCGTCGAGGACCAGCTCCAGACCCTTGGCCTCCCCCACGACCCGCAGGGCCTCGGTGGCCCGCTCCCACTCCTGCTCGGTCCCGACCGCCTTGCCCTCCGGCCGGGTCGACAGCTCGAGGTAGAAGTCGGACAGCCCGTAGTCGCGCAGCACGTCGAGCACGAAGTCCAGCAGCGAGCCCAGCTCCCCCTCCATCTGCTCGGGGGTGCAGAAGATGTGGGCGTCGTCCTGGGTCATGCCCCGCACCCGGGTCAGGCCGTGCACCACACCCGACTTCTCGTAGCGGTAGACCGACCCGAACTCGAAAAGCCGCATGGGCAGTTCCCGGTAGGAGCGCTGCCGGCTGCGGTAGATCAGCATGTGGAAGGGGCAGTTCATCGGCTTGAGGTAGTACCGCTGCCCCTCGTCGAGCTCCATCGGGGGGAACATGCCGTCGGCAAACCAGTCCAGATGCCCCGACGTCTGGAAGAGATCCTCCTTGGTGATGTGCGGGGAGTTGACGAACTCGTAGCCGGCGGCCAGGTGGCGCTCCCGCGAGTAGTCCTCCATCAGCATGCGGACGAGGCCGCCCTTGGGGTGGAACACCGCCAGCCCCGACCCGATCTCGTCGGGGAACGAGAACAGGTCGAGCTCGGCGCCCAGGCGGCGGTGGTCGCGCCGCTCCGCCTCCTCCAGGCGGTGGAGGTGCTCGGCCAGCGCCGCCGCCGATCCCCACGCCGTTCCGTAGATCCGCTGCAGCTGGGGCCGTTTCTCGTCGCCGCGCCAGTAGGCGCCGGCCACGCGCAGCAGCTTGAAGTGGCCCAGCCGGCCCGTGGACGGGACGTGCGGGCCCCGGCACAGGTCGGCGAAGGCCTCGCTGTTGCGGTACACGCTCACCGGTCGGTCCCCGTCACCGCCGACCTCGCCGGCGTCCTCGGCCGCGGCCGAGCCCTCCGCCACCCCCCTGATGATCTCCTGTTTGTAGGGCTGCTCGGAGAACAGCGCCAGACCCTCCTCGACCGTGTGCTCCTCGCGCACGAAGGGCTGGTCGGCGCGCACGATCTCGCGCATCCGCTCCTCGATCCGGCCCAGGTCGTCCTCGGTGAAGTGGGCGCCGCCCGGCAGGGAGAAGTCGTAGTAGAAGCCGTCCTGGACCGGCGGCCCGATGGCGAAGTGCGCCCCCGGCCACAGCTGGGTCACGGCCTGGGCCATCACGTGGGCGGTGGAGTGGCGCAGGACGTGGAGGCCCTCGGGGGTATCGACGGTCACGATCGCCACCCGGTCGCCCTCGTGCAGAGGCGTCGTGAGGTCGGCCTCCTCGGCCCCGATGCGCGCCGCCACCGCCGCCTTGGCCAGGCGGGGCCCGACGGCGGCGGCCAGGTCGGCGGCCGTGGACCCCCCGGGCAGCTCCCTGGTGGAGCCGTCGGGCAGCTCGACCGAGATGACCCCGTCGCTCACTACTGCACCCCCAACAGATCGGCCGCCTGCGAGACCCCCTGCCCCTGCGCCGCGGCCGCGTCGATGGCGGCTATGGCGGCCGGGACGTCCAGATCGTCGTCCAGGGCGGCCCGGACGGCCTCGAGACCGCCCGACCCCGGCCCGCCGGCCCGCCACCGCGCCAGGCGCTCTGCAGCCTGGCCCATCTCCTCGTCCCGCCACTCCCACTCGGTGCGGTAGTGGTGGCCGAGCACGCAGAGCCGGATGGCGTCGGGCTCCCACTCCTTCAGCAGGTCGCTGACGAACACGAGGTTCCCGAGCGATTTCGACATCTTGGTCCCCCCGAGGCGGACCAGGGCCACGTGCATCCAGTGGCGGACGAAGGGCTCCCCCGTCACCGCCTCGGACTGGGCCGCCTCGCACTCGTGGTGGGGGAAGATCAGGTCGGTGCCGCCCCCGTGGAGGTCGATGGTGGTGCCCAGCTCGCGCATGGCCAGCGCCGAGCACTCGATGTGCCAGCCGGGCCGCCCCGGCCCCCACAGCGAGTCCCACGCCGGCTCGTCCGGCGCCGACGGCTGCCACAGCACGAAGTCGAGCGGGTCGCGCTTGTTCGGGTCGTCCGGGTTCCCGCCCCGCTCGGCGGCCAGGGCCAGCATGTGACCCCGGTCGTAGTGGGAGATCCGGCCGAACTCACGGAACGAGCTCACGTCGAAGTACACGGCGCCGCCGGCCTGGTAGGCGTGGCCCGACTCGAGCACCATCCCGATGAACCCGAGGATGTCGGGGATGGCGGAGGTGGCCCGGGGCTCGCTCCAGCACTCGAGCAGCCGCAGGGCGCGCATGGTGGAGTCGAATCGGGCCATCTCCTCGGCGGCCAGGTCGAGGAAGTGCACGCCGAGCTCGCGGGCCTTGCGCAGGATGTCGTCGTCGACGTCGGTGATGTTGCGGACACAGCGGGTCTCGTGGCCGAGGTCGCGCAGCCGCCGCTGGAGCACGTCGTAGGTCACGTACACCGCGACGTGGCCCATGTGGGCGGCGTCGTAGGGCGTGATCCCGCACGTGTACATGGTGACCACGTGCCCGGGGGCGAACGGCACGACCCCGCCCCGCGCCGTGTCGTACAGGCGCATGGTCACCGGATCACCGACCGCCTTCGGGAAGGCCGAGGAGCCGGATGCTCGTCCGGGTGCGGTAGCGGCGGTTGACCGCGATCAGGACGGCGGTGAACGCCTCGACCGCCGCCGCCTGGGAGAGGCTCCCCGCCTCGATGGCCCGTAGGCCCGGCACCGGGTCGATGAGGTCCGCCGCCGCGCTCATGGCCCGGGGGTCGTCGGCGCACACCAGCACGTCGCACTCCACCGGGTGGTCGAGGTTCCCCAGCTCGTGGGCCGGGACGTGGTGGAAGGCGGCCGCCACGCGGGCGGCGGGAACGGCCGCCTGGACCGATGCCGCGATCGAGCCGCGCGGCGGGACCAGGGCCACCAGCTCGGGGCCGATCTTGGTGAGTGCGTTGGCCATGCAGACCAGGACCTTGCCCTCGAGCGCCGGGGCCAGGCCGGCGGCGGTCGGGGCGGCGGCGTCCCAAGGGGTGGCGACCACGACGAGGTCGGCGGCGGCGGCCTCCTCGTTGCCGGCCCCCTCCAGGGCCAGGTTGCGGCCCCCCCACGGCTCGAGCAGGCCGGCCACCACCTCTCGAGCGCGCTCCGGCGAGCGGGATCCGACCACCACCCGGTGGCCCACGTCGGCCAGGCGCAGCGCCAGAGCGCCGCCTGCCGGGCCGGTACCTCCGAGAACACCCACGAGCACACCCCCAAGATTGCACAGAGGGGAACGGGCCCCGTGCGAGACTTTCCGGCTCATGGGCATCCTCGACGGGAAGCGGCTCCTCGTGACCGGCGTGCTCACCGACGCCTCCCTGGCCTTCGGTGCCGCCGCCATGGCGCAGAAGGAGGGCGCCGAGATCCTGCTCACCGGGGCCGGCCGGGGCCTCTCCCTGACCAGGCGCACGGCCCGGAAGCTTCCCAGCGAGCCCGAGGTGCTCGAGCTCGACGTGACCGAGCCCGACCACTTCGCCGCCCTCCGCTCCGAGCTCGAGCAGCGCTGGGGCGGGGTGGACGGAGTGGTGCATGCGATCGGCTTCGCCCCCCAGGAGTGCCTCGGAGGGGAGATCCTGCGCGCCACCTGGGACCAGGTGGCCGTGGCCGTGCAGATCTCCACGTACTCGCTGGCGGCCCTGGCCGGCGCCGTGCTGCCGCTCATGGACGCGGCGGGAGGAGGCTCGATCGTGGCCCTCGACTTCGACGCCACCGTGGCCTGGCCCGCCTACGACTGGATGGGGGTGGCCAAGGCCGGCCTCGAGTCGCTCGCCCGGTACCTGGCCCGCGACCTCGGCCCCCACCGGGTCAGGGTCAACCTGGTGGCGGCCGGACCGGTGCGGACCATGGCGGCCAAGTCCATCTCGGGCTTCAGCGCCTTCGAGGACGCCTGGGCGCCGCGGGCGCCGTTGGGCTGGGATGTCACGGACCCCCACCAGGCCGTGGCCAAGGCGTGCGTGGCGCTGCTCTCTGACCTGTTCCCGATGACCACGGGTGAGATCGTCCACGTGGACGGCGGCTACCACGCCATGGGGGCCTGAGTCCTTGGCGGCGGCGGTCCGGGTCACCGGCGTCTCGAAGCGCTTCCGGCTCTACCACGAGCGCTACTCCTCTCTGAAGGAGCGCATGCTCCACCTCGGACGCATCCCGTACGAGGACTTCTGGGCGCTGCGCGACATCGACATCGACATCGAGGAGGGCGAGACATGGGGCCTGCTCGGCCACAACGGCTCGGGCAAGTCCACCCTGCTCAAGTGCATCAACGGCATCCTGCAGCCGACGACGGGGCGCATCGAGGTGCGGGGTCGGCTGGCCGCCCTGCTCGAGCTGGGTGCCGGCTTCCATCCCGACCTGACCGGCCGGGAGAACGTCTTCCTCAACGCCTCGCTGCTCGGGCTGGCCCGCCGTGAGATCGAGCGGCGCTTCGACGAGATCGTGGACTTCGCCGAGCTGGGCCAGTTCATCGACAACCAGGTCAAGTTCTACTCGTCCGGGATGTACATGCGGCTGGGCTTCGCCGTGGCCGTGAACGCCGACCCGGACATCCTCCTCGTCGACGAGGTGCTGGCCGTCGGGGACGAGTCCTTCCAGCGCAAGTGCCTCGACCGGGTCCGCCTGTTCCAGCGCGAGGGCCGCACGATCGTCTTCGTTACCCATGCGCCCGACCTGGTGCGCCAGATCTGCGACAAGGCTGTCGTTCTCGACCACGGCCTCGAGGTGGCGTCCGGGACGCCGGGAGAGGCCATCCGGGCCTTCCGCGAGCACCTGCTGCGCGCCGGTGACCGCCTCGAGCTGGCCCAGGAGCTGGCCGCCGTCCTGGACGAGGACGGGGCGGCCGACGGCCAGGAGGACCTCTCCCCCCAGGAGCGCAAGCGCAACTTCCGCGCCAGGATCACCGGCGTCCGCTGCGAGCACCCCGGGACGTCTCCCCACCTCATGCCCGGAGAGGCGCTCAGCATCCGCGTCGCCTACGAGGCCGCCGAGCGGATCGAGGACCCCAACTTCGGCTACGCGATCTACGACATCGAGGGGAACCTGCTCTCCGGCAACAACACCCGGATCCTCGGGGCCGAGATCCCCCATATCAAGGGCCCCGGGGAGGTCGTGTTCTCCTTCCCGGAGATCCCCCTCCTCGACGGTACCTACTTCCTCACCCTGGCCATAACCAGCCGGGACGAGAACATCGTCTACGACTGGCAGGAGCAGCGCCACCAGTTCGAGGTGCTCAACCCGGGTCGAGCCCAGGGGATGATGCACCTGCCGGCCACCGTCGAGGTCCGGTCCCCCCTCCCGGATCCGCCGGTCTCTCCTCCGGGACCTTCGCGAGATGGAATTTCCGGCCGTATCTGAATTTCCTTATACGACCGGTGTCATTCACGCCCTTCGTGGTCCGGGCAGGCTGTTAGGTGGCTTTTCTCGCCAATTCCGCCACACGCTGTCATACACCGGGTGCGCGGAGTGTCAGGAAGCGGGCGCATGAGAACTTTCAGATACGGCCGCTCATTTGTGTTTCAGAAGGACCGGGGAGGTCCCCCGCCTCATGTCCCAGAAGGCCCGGGGAGGTCCCCCGGCGCCGGCCTGAGGCCCCGGCCCCCGCCCCATCCCTAGGACCGGGCCGGTGGCGCCGGCGGCTCCAGATAGGACGGGTGGGCCACCTCGAGCTTGGCCCGCACCGTCCGGCGCAGCCGGGACGCCACCTCGTCCCGCCGTCCGTCCATCCGCCCGGCCCGGATGGCGGCGGCCAGCTCCGCCTCGCTGCCGACCCCCAGGGCGGCCAGGCCGGCGGCGTGAGCGGCCCGCTGCACGGGACCGAGGGACAGCTCCCGCTCCACCATGCCCAGCACGTTGACCGCCACCCGGGCATGGAAGCGGATCCGACCCTCGGTCGCCGCCATCACGTCACGCTCGAGGAACTCGCGTACGGCCTCGACCAGGCCGGCGGCGTCGGGCACTCCGTGGACGTCGACGGGACCGTCGACCGTCACCTCGCGAGGCCCCGTCACCTCCGGAGGCACGGTCACCTCCTCATGGACCGCGTCGGTTTCGTAATCGCCCGGCGGGGACAACAGGTCGAGCAGGTCCCACTCGGTTTCGCACACCCGGCGCCCGATGGCGGCCAGCTCGACGGACCGCACGGCTCCCGATGTGTGGGCCCAGGCCTGCATCATGCAGATCACACCCCACTTGAGGTTGCCGAGTACCTCCCACCACTGCAGGGCGTCGCGGTCCACGGGTCGGCCGCCGGCCGCCTCGTAGGAGTCGATCAGCTGCTCGTAGGTACCGAAGCCCCCGACGGGGAGGTCCACTCCGAAGCGCCACGACTTCACGCACAGCCAGGCCAGGTCCTCCATCGGGTCCCCGAGGTGGGCCATCTCCCAGTCCAGGACCGCCCGCACCCCGTCGGGGCCGACGATCAGGTTCCCGTTGCGGAAGTCCCCGTGGACAACACTGGCCCCCGCGCCGTCAGCCGGGGCGGGCCGGTTCTGCTCCAGCCACCGGAAGGCCAGCTCGAACGTCGGGGAGGGCCATCCGATCTGGTCCAGGGTCTCCCGGTACTGAGCCAGCGCGTCCTGGCGCTCGAGCCCGGGGACATCAGCCGGGCGCACCGAGTGGATGGCAGCCAGGATCCGGCCACACTGCTCGGCCAGGCGGGGACGGGCGGCGGCCAGGTCGGGCTCACGGAGGATCCGACGGGGGATCGTCTCTCCGTCGATCCGCTCGACCACCATGAACGCCGAGCCGATTAGGCCGACGTCATCCGAGGCCGTGACCACCCGGGGGACGGGGACACCGGCCGCCCCGGCCGCTCTGACGACCGCCGCCTCCACCCCCATGCCCCCGGCCCGCGGGGCCCCGGGCGGGTCCCGCCGGAGGATCATCGGCTCGTTCGTCCCCCCGGGGTGCACCAGGTCGAACGCCCACGTCTCCCGGGATGCACCGCCCGAGAGCCGGTGCAGCCCCTCGACCCGGACCTCCGCATCACCCGTGGCCCCGGCCATCACTCCCTGGAGCCGCTCGGCCAGCTCGTCCGATCGGCCCGTTGGCACGGCCGGGACGTTAGGGGGCTGTCAGTACAGCCGGCGCGCCGGCTCGGTCCGCACCCGGGCGAAGCGGCCGATACCCCGCACCTCCCCCACCGCTGCCCCCTCGTCGGCCTCGGCTTCGACGCGGCCCGCACCTCGGCGCGCCGCGACCGAGCCCAGCAGCTGCGGCGCCCGCTCCAGCTCGCTCCCGAACAGGAACAGGACCAGGCCGACATCGACCAGCAGCCACACGCCGAAGACCTGCTTCCTCCGTCCCCCCAGCCATCCGCCACCCGGGCCGCCGCTGGAAGCAACGGGCCGCAGGGCGCCGGCCGCCACCCTGGCCCCCCCGCCCGAGCTCGCCGTCGACGCCGAGCCGGAGGTCCCCGCGGCCGGGGAGGCTGACGGCGCGGCGGGCGCGGACAGAGCCGGGGCCGAGCCGAGATCCCCCGCACCCAGGTCGGGTGAGGAGCCGACGAATCCCGAGCCGCCTCCGGAGGTGTCCGGGCCCGACGGCGCCCCCGACCCCTGCCCCCCACCCGCCGGGGCCGAGGCGCCGCCGGGGGCAGGCGCCCCTCCGGCACCGGGGGCAGACGTCGCGCCCGTCGGTGAGGAGGGGGCCGTCACGGTGAAGTCCCCGTTCCCCGGCTGGTCGAACACGGTCTGGAAGGGCGTGGCCGAGGCCGGGATCAGCTCCAGGTCGAAGACCCCGGGGCTGCCGGCCTGCTGCTGGGCCGGCGTCAGCGTGAACAGGAGAGAGGAGCCGTCGCTCGATAGCTGGCCGGCCACCCCCTTCCCGTTGGCGCAGTCGTAGGCGGGGGGGGAGCCGGTCTGCGCTCCGCCCTTGTGCCACCCCGCCGCCGCGGGCTGGATCGGACAGGCCTCGACGGCGGGCGTGCCGACCGACGAGCTGGTGTCGAGGGGCATCCGCAGGGTCGCCGACACCGAGCTGGCGTCTCCCGCGGCCTGGCTGTCCGCCACCGAGTAGTACACCGCAGCCACCGCCCCGGGGGAGGCGGTCCCTTCGGCCACCATCAGCTGGTCGGGCTGCACCGGTGACGGGGAGACGACCAGGCCGAGCGGCGCCTCGTTCCACCACGCCGTGCGGCTGGGCGTCAGGGCGGCGGCGGGCGTGGCGGCGGCCCCGAAGACGGCCAGGGCGCCGAGGCCGGTGACGCCGGCGACGGGCCACCTGCGCACGCTCAGCCTCCGCCCGAGCCGGCGCCGGACCGCTGGATCACGGCGGCGTCCCCGCCCAGATAGGACGAGACGACCCGGGGATCCGCGATCACCGCGTCGGGCCGGTCCTGGACGATCACGGTGCCCAGGTCGAGGGCGATGATCTGGTCGGAAACCGACGTGATCAGCGGCATGTCGTGCTCGATCACGAGCATGGCGCAGCCGGTCTCCGACTGGATGTGCTGCAGAAGTGGCCCCAGCGCCTCGGTCTCGCGCTGGGCTATGCCGGAGCTGGGCTCGTCGAGAAGCAGGACGGCCGGATCGTGGGCGATGGCCATGGCCAGGTCCACGATGCGCCGGCTTCCGGTGGACAGCTCGGACACGAACTTGTCGCGGAACGCCTGGAGGTTCATCAGCTCGATGAGGTCGTCGACCGTGTAGGCGACGTCACGCTCCGACTCGAGCACAGCGGGCAGGGCCAGTAGCGAGGCGAGATGGTCACGGGTCTCGATGTGACGCTCGAGGCCGATGGCGATGTTCTCGGCCACCGTCAGCGACGGGAAGATCCGGGCGTCCTGGAAGGAGCGCCCGAGCCCCATGGCCGCCCGCCGGTCGGGGCCGAGCTCGGTGATGTCCACGTCCAGAAGGCGGATACGGCCGCCGTCGGCGGGCAGGATCCCGGACAGCAGGTCGAAGATGGTGGTCTTGCCGGCGCCGTTGGGACCGATCAGCCCCAGGATCTCCCCGTCGTGGAGGGTGAAGCTGACCCCGTTGACGGCCGTGATTCCGCCGAAGCGCTTGGTGAGGCCGTCGACGGCCAGTACGGCCGGCGCCCCGCCGGTTCCCTCATGGGCCGGCTCCGCCGTCCGGGCCCGCGTGCGGGCGGGGGTGGCGGGTCGGGCGTCGGCCTTCCCGCCGTTCACCGATCCGGCGCCCTCGAGGAACACCGAGCGCAGGATGTCCCCCCGCTCGAGCAGCTCGGCGGTGGGACCCGAGAAGCGCACCTCGCCCTTCTCCATGAAGTAGGCCCGCTCGGCCACGGTCAGGGCCACGTTCACCGACTGCTCGACGAGGATGATCGTGCAGCCGCCGGCGTGGATGGCGCGGACGATGTCGAGCAGCTGCTCCACGATCGTGGGGGCCAGGCCGAGAGAGAGCTCGTCGATGATCAGCAGTCGGGGCTTGGCCACGAACGCCATGCCCAGGGCCAGCTGCTGCTGCTCCCCGCCCGAGAGGTTGCCCGCCATCTGATCCCAGCGCTCGCGCAGCCGCGGGAAGAGATCGAGCACGCGATCGGTGCGGGACCGGATCTCGGCCGGGTCCTCGCGGGCGTACAGCCACGCGCTCGCCTTGAAGTGCTCGGCGACGGTGAGCGTCGGGAAGATGGCCTTGCCGCCCGGGACCTGGACGATGCCCATCTTGGCGGTGGTCACCGCGCTGGCATGGGTGATGTCCTGGCCGTCGAAGACGATCTTGCCCCCGATCGGGTCGACCAGGCCGGAGATCGCCTTCAGGAGCGTGGACTTGCCCGCCCCGTTGGTTCCGAGCAGGGCCACGATCTCGTTCTCGGCCACCTCCATGTCGACGCCGAAGAGGATCTGGACCCGGTCGTAGGCGACGTCGACGCCCTCGCAGACGAGGATCGGATCCCCGCTCACGGCGCCGATCCCGTCCCGGCGCCGACCACCGAGGCCTCGACCTCCTCGACGCTCTCCTCGGCCCGCCTGATCACGTCGAGGTCGGTCTGGGCCTCCACCCGCCGGTCGGCCACGAGCGAGGGGACGAGGAGGTCGTGCTTGGCCGCCAGGCGGCGCAGCCAGTTGTCCCGGAGCTGGTATCCCCAGTCGGCCGTGCCGCCCGGGTACTGGTACAGGCTGAGGATGAGAACCGGGCCGGTCAGCAGCAGCGGCAGGACCTGCGACCAGGTCTGGCCCAGCAGGTCGTAGAGCTTGGGCCCGAAGGCCACCGACGCCTCGAGGGTCATGGTGCCGAACACGGCGAATCCGACCGAGCTCATCCCGCCGATGGCCGTGGCCAGGAAGACGGTGAGGCTCCCGTAGAGCACGTCGAAGCTGCCCGGGACCACATTGCGCTGGGCGTAGGCGAACAGCACGCCGGCCACCCCGCAGATCCCCCCGGAGATGGCGAAGGCCGACAGCCGGGTCCTCGTCAGGTTGATCGTGTACGCCGGTGCCGCCCGTTGGTTGTCGCGTGCCGCGATGAGAACCCGGCCGCTGCGCAGACGGCGGAACGCCAGGGCCGCCACCATGCACAGGGCCAGGAAGACCAGGCACATGAAGTAGAAGGTCTTGTTCGGCGCGCCGAGATCGTCGGTCAGGCGGATCCGCCCGTACAGGAGGGGTATCGAAAGGTGGGCGGCCAGCCCGCTCGGCATGATGTGGCGGCCGATCCAGTAGTGGGTGTTGAGCACGTAGTCCTCGACGGCAAAGCCGAAGGCCAGGGTCGTCACGGCCAGGTACAGGCCCTGGATCCTCACCGCAGGAAGGCCGATCACGACCGCCGCCGCCGCCCCGACCATGATGCCGAGCCCGAGGGCGGCAAAGAAGTCGATGTTGTGGTTGGCCACCAGACCGCCGGCCACCGCCGCCGCCAGACCGACCAGGCCGAACTGCCCGAGGCTGATCTGCCCCGCCCACCCGGTGAGCACGACCAGCGACACCGCCACGATCCCGTACAGGGGAAGGAGCAGGAGGTAGGGCAGGTTGGCGGCCCCGACCACGAACGGCAGGACCACCATCACCGCCGCCCACATCCCGACGAGGGTCACCCGGCCCACCATGACCTCTCGGAGGTGGCGCAGCTCGAGGGGGATGGGCCGGAACATCTTGACCGCCTGCCAGGTGCCCTCCCCCGCGTCGCGGGCCCGGGCGAAGCCCCGGCGCTGCAGCAGCAGGGCACCGACGACGACGATCACCATGATCCCCTCGGCGGTGCTGTTGTCACCGGTGGAGGTGATCGTCGAGAAGATCAGGATCCCGATCCCGATGCCCGCCCCCAGGGCCAGCCCCAGCCGCTCCATGCGCGCCACCACGGCGGCCGCCAGGGCGTAGAGGAGCGTGTTGAACCCGAGGGTGGCATTGCTCGGCACGCCGATCAGCGGCGCCGAGAAGAAGATGGCCACGGCGGAGAGCACGCCGGCCAGGGCCCACGCCACGGTGGCCACCCGCTTGACCGGGATGCCGAGCAGCGACGCCCGCTCGGCGTTCTCCGCCTGGGCCCGCAGGGCAATGCCCATCCGGGTGTAGCGGAGAAAGGCGCCCAGGAGGGCGGTGAACACGACCACGACGACGATGGCGGCCACCTGGTTGCCGGTGAGGAGGGGCTGGCCCCGCCCGTTGTGGATGACCCACTTGTCCCACGGCGTCGGCACGAGCGACACCTCGGCGGCGTTCTTCTGGCCGAACCACAGGGGCAGGAAGAAGGCGAAGACCGCCAGGCTCTGGGCCACGCCGATCGTCACCACCGTCGCGATCAGCCGGGCCGTCTTCGAGAAGCGGCGCATGACGAGGACGTCGACGCCGGCGCCGAACAGGGCCCCCCCGATCAGCGCCACCGGCAGGCAGATCAGGTAGCTGACGTGGTCCTGGATGTCCAGCAGCAGGGCCACGATGGCGGGCACGGCCCCGATGGCGCCGGCGGCGAAGTTGATCAGGCGGGCCGTCCGGTAGATGAGGATGATGCCGACGGCGATGATGCCGTACAGCGCGCCCAGGCTGAGCCCCGATATGAGGTCGGCGGGAGAGGTGCCGAACGCCACCTCGACGAGGACGAGGAACACCACCGCCAGGGCCAGGTCACGCCCGAGCTGCGGGAGCCGGCCCGGCGTGGACGCCAGCTCCCGCCCCCGCTTCAGGGCCGCGGCTACCGCGGGGGGCCCGGCCACTACCGACTCGCCTGCGGCGGGATCGGCGGCTCGGACAGGACGGGGAAGTTGTCACTGCCGTAACGGGCGCCCTCGACCTGGACCATGGTCCCCGGCTGCCCGTCGTACGGCGAGGTCCTGTTGGGGGACCAGTACTCCACCTCGGCGTCCTTGACCCAGTTCCAGCTCCCGGGGGTGAAGCCGACCGTGGCGTAAGGCCCGCCGCCCCGCGCCCCCATGGACGGCGCCGCCGCCTGCATCCGGGACGGGTTGAGACTGGGCCCGGCGTTCTCGATGACGCTGGCCATCATGTTCCAGTCCTCCCAGAAGTTGTTGGCCGTGAGCGGGGTCACCGGGAGGCTGGCTCCCCCGCTTCCCGCCGCGAACACCTTGACCCCGGGCATCTGGTTCTGGTTGGGGTACGGCCAGAACGCCGACAGGCCGAAGGCGTCGGCGTACTCGCACGGTTTGTTCGGACAACCCAGGCCCGACATGTAGGACTGACTGGTCTGGTCCGTCGTCATGCTCTGGACGTCGGCCAGCACGTTCTCCGGCCAGTAGTTGTGGCTGGCCTCCCCCTCGTACAGGAAGGCGGGGGCCACGGGGTCGCACAGGCACAGCACGTCGGTGGCCGGGTTGGTCTGGGTGTCCATGGCCGAGATGCCGGCCTCGACCTGCTGCGCCGCGGTGTTGATGTCCTGGGCGTAGAAGTAGGTGTGGGAGACCTTGTCCCCGCAGTCCCGGGCCAGCGCCGGCTCGAGCACGTGGGTGACGGTGTTCTCGTTGTCGGGGTCGTTGGTCGAGATGACGCCGAGCACCCGCTTCTGCCCGTTGAAGTTCTGGGTGGGGTTCTGGGAGGGGGCGAAGCTCACCTTTCGTGGACCGCTGGCGCTGGAGAGCTGGTTGCACCAGAACCGGGCGAAGTCGGTTTCCATCTGGCTCGAGCTCATGCTGTAGCCGGAGCCCCAGACGTAGGGCTGGTTGGCGTTGATGAAGGGGTCGGAGAACCCGTTCCCTCCCCACGCCACCACATGGTCCTGGGCCAGCCGGGCGTAGCACGCCGAGCACAGCGTGGTGTCCCACATCACGCCCAGCGGGTGGTAGGTGCTGACGACCGAGTCCATCTCCCCGAGCAGGCAGTTGTAGTCCGGGGGCACGCTCTGGCACTTGGCCTGGTAGGGGACGATGTTGACCTTGCGGCCCCACAGGACGTAGTGGCTGTTGATGAAGCTGGTCCACGCCTTGTCCAGGGCCACCGCATCCGAGTAGCTCTCGTAGAGGCCCTCGGCCTGCAGGATCGTGTTGACCTCCTGGCCGTAGTTCGATACGTAGTCGACCAGGGTGATCTGGTTCCCCGTCACCCCGGCGTAGGTGGCGCCGCCGTTGTTGGACATGGCGGCGCCGATGGTGCCGGGCGTGCAGGGCGGGGCGTAGAAGTCGAGGGCCGGGTTGTACTCCCGACCACCCACGCAGTGGGTGGTGTCCCCGGTCGCCGCCGAACCGCCGGTGCCGGCGGCTCCCCCGGTACCTCCGCCCCCACCGCC
>DASSEU010000033.1:0-41210 GCA_035695125.1 Acidimicrobiales bacterium | reverse complement strand
TGGGGGTGGAGGTTCGCCTCTCCAGCTGTCGCGCCACCCAGCGGAGGGGCTAGTCCATTTGGGCGGCGCCCGACGACTCCTCGTCATCACGACGGTAGGCCAGGAAGCAGATTCTTCCCAGGTCGGCGAAGTCGAGTAGTGCCAGACCCTGAGCTTGCGGTCGCTGGCGCAGGGGATTAGCCATCCCGCAACATTGGTTGACCGAACCACGACTCTAAGATGGCTTGTGGGAGGAACCGCTTGGCCGAGTTTCGCGCCAACTTGCGCGCCGTCCCTAGCCCCCGTAGCTCAGAGGATAGAGCGTCGGTTTCCTAAACCGTGCGTCGGGTGTTCGAGTCACCCCGGGGGCGCAAACGAAGACCCGCGACATGACCGAGCACGGCTGGGAACGCGACGACTGGCCGGCCCTCTTCGAGCGGGTGACAGCGACCTCTGGTCACCGGGAACGAAGACGGGGTCAAGCCCGGAAGATGACTTCACCAACCGCAACACCACGTTCATGACGTGGAACCTGCTGCACCTGGCCCGGATGGTCAACGACGCCGGCGGTATCCCCGCCCACGGGAACCAGCGCTCCGACTGGGACGCCGGGTGCCGATTCGACTTCCCGAACCCCGAACACCGATAGACACGAAGGATTGCCGAGCCCGGTCGGCACAACCACCCAGAAGGTCAACGGGGTACTGGCCCGGCAGCCGTCCGGGATCGCACGTCGTTTGGATGTGGTGATCGCTGGCGGCGGGGCGGCCACCCTCCTACGGCTCGAGGCTGGCGTGCTCCAGGTCGAGCTCCCGTCGGACCTCCCGCATGACCGTGAAGCTGATCTCCCCGTCGCGGTGCAGCTGGCGCAGGACTTCGTGCTGGGTGGCGAGGAGGCGTCGCTGGACGCTGCCGAGCGATGGGCCACCTCGGTCGTCGCCTCCGCCTCCGCCGAGCTGGGTGCGCACCCGGTCGAGGCGACGCTCGTAGACCTGGCGCAGCGTCTCGGCGATCACGTCGGAGACCCCGTCGCTGGACGCGATCTCGTCGAGTTTTCGCAGTGCCGCCTCGGCGCAACGTCGGTCGGCCAGGGCATGTTGGCGCCGCTCGGTGTCACCGCCGACGAGCGAGAGTCGCCGCAGCAGCCACGGAAGCGAGGTGCCCTGCCCCAACAGGGTGACGGCGATGACGCAGAAGGTCGCGAAGATGATCAGGTCCCGGGCGGCCAAGGGCGACCCGGCCACGGCGGTGGGCACGGACAGGGCGGCGGCCAGCGAGATGGCTCCCCGAAGGCCGCTCCACCCGAGCGCCACCCGCTCCTGCCAGGGGACGGCTCCGGTGTCGAGGATCCGACCCTCGGGGCGCCAGCGCAGTGTCGGCACCACCAGCCACCACCCCATGCGGACCAGCGGGACCACCGTCACCGTGAGGGCCGTCACAACGGCGATGTCGGCGGGCGGGTAGCCGGCTAGGCCGCTGATGATGTAGCGCAGCTGCACGCCGACGAGGACGAACAGCACGGACTCGAGAAGAAAGACCAGCACCTCCCAGAACTCGGCCACCCGGAGCCGTCCGGCCGGGGCCAGACCGGCCACGGTCTGCTGGCCGATGACCAGGCCGGTGGTCAGGGTGGCCAGCACTCCCGACAGTCCGAGGGCGTCAGCCGGGAGGTAGGCGACGAAGGGGACCAGGAGGGAGACCACGATCTGTGATGCGGAGTCGCGCAGCGGGCGGCGGATGCGCGAGACCACCCATCCCAGTCCCAGCCCGAAGGCGGCTCCTCCGCCGGCGACCTTGAGGAAGGCCAGCAACCCACCGCCGATGCTGGTGGGGGTGGCGAGGGCGGCCACCCCGAGGCTGAACAGCGCCAAGGCGATCCCATCGTTGACCAGGCTCTCGCCCTCCAGGATGGCGGTGACCTCCGGCGGGGCGCCGAGGCGGTTGAGGACCGAGGTGGCCGCCACCGGGTCGGTGGGGGCCACGACCGAGCCGAGGATGAACGCCGCGGCCCATCCGAGGCTCGGCACCGCCGCCCAGGTGGCCCCGGCCACGGCGAAGGTGGTGGCCAGCACCAGGCCGAGGGCGCCCAGACCGATGGGTGCGGCGTTGGCTCGCAGCTCCCGGGGGGAGGTCACGAGGCCGGCGTGGTAGACGAGCGGGGGCAGGAAGCCTAAGAAGACGACCCGGGGCTGGAGGTGCACCGCCGGCAGATGCGGTATGAAGCTGGCGGCTGCCCCGGCGACGACCAGGAAGACCGGGTAGGGGATGCCCGAACGCTGCGACAGGGCCCGGCTGGCTACGACCACCACGGCGATCGCCAGTCCGGCGGCGAGGACCGAACCGGTCACCAGGTTCCCCCGGCGACGTCGGGCTCAACGGCCAGGGGGGTGAGCGAAGGGTCGGTCATGGCTTCTCCCGCGTGAGCGCACCACGCCGACCAGCCTTCCCGGCTCACCTGCGTCCATTATCGCCGAGGGCGGTGGATGTCCCCGGACGGCGGTGCTCCGGCCGTCCCAGCGACGACGATACTTCGATAGTGCAATGATTGGAGCATGCCAGGATCCTCCGGGGTGGCCCAGGTCAAGCGGGTGAGACCCGAGGATCTCGAAGCGGTGACCGAAGCGGTGCTCACCGCCAGCCGGGCGCTGGTGGCGGTGGCGGCCCGCTCCCTCGTAGCCGCCGAGGAGCAGGTCAGCCTGGCCCAGTACCGGGTGCTGGTGGTGCTGGGCTCCCGAGGTCCCCAACGCCTGGCGGACCTGGCCGAGGCGCTCGGGGTGAACCCGTCGAGCGCGACCCGGGTCTGCGACCGGCTGGTGGCCAAGAAGCTCATCCGCCGCCAGCGGGCCCACGGGGACCGTCGGGAGATCCGGGTAGGCCTGTCGGAGCCGGGTCACCGCCTCGTCGAGGAGGTCACCACGCTCCGGCGCAGAGAGATCCACCGCCTGGTGGCCGCCGTCCCCGCCTCGTCCCGGGCCGAGGTCGTCTCGGGCCTGCAGGCCCTGGCCGCCGCCGCCGGCGAGGTTCCGGATCCCGACTGGGCGCTCGGATGGGTGTGAGCCGCTCGACCGGCGGTTCGAGTCCCGGCGGCGTACTCGCCGCGCCCGTGGGCCGGCTGGATCGGGCCTACGACTGGCTGCGGGGGTCGTCGCCCGGGCTCCTGCCCCTCGGCGTGCTGGTGGGGGCGGGGGCGGGCGCCGGGGCGGTCGCCTTCCGTTACCTCATTGTCGGGTTCACCCACCTGTTCACCGGACGGTCCGACTACAGCGACGCCGGACGGGTGGGCAGCCCCCACTTTCCTGGCCTGGGCGTGTTCTTCGTTGTCCTCGCCCCCGTGTTGGGTGGACTCGTCTATGGCCCGCTGATCGAGCGCTTCGCCAAGGAGGCCAGGGGCCACGGGGTGCCCGAGGTCATGCTGGCCGTCGCCGAGCGGGGCGGGCGCATCCCCGCAGCCGTGGCGGTCGTCAAGTCCCTGGCCTCGGCCCTGTGCATCGGCTCGGGAGGCTCGGTGGGCCGGGAGGGGCCGATCGTGCAGATCGGCTCGGCGCTGGGATCCTCCATCGGCCAGGTGCTCCGGGTGCCGGAGTCACGCCTTCGGCTGCTGGTGGCCTGCGGAGCGGCGGGAGGAATATCGGCCACGTTCAACGCCCCCATCGCCGGGGTGTTCTTCGGGCTGGAGCTGATCCTTCGTGACTTCCAGGCCGACTCGTTCGGGGTGGTGGTGCTGTCCTCGGTCACCGCCGACGTCATCGGACGTGCTGCTTTCGGGGCCCATCCGTTCCTGACCCTGCCCGCCTTCCAGCTCCGCTCGCCGCTCGAGTACCTCTTCTATGTCGTCCTCGGGCTGGCCGCGACCCTCGTAGGGGTCGGCTTCGTACGGGTCCTCTACGGCGCCGAGGACCTCTTCGACCGCTTCTGGCCCGGTCCCCGCTGGGCCCGGCCCGCCACCGGCGGGGTGCTGCTCGGGCTGCTGCTTCTCGGTCTGCCCCAGCTCTACGGGGTCGGTTACCCGGTCCTCTCGGGTGCCGTCGCCGGCCACTACGTGCTTTGGCTTCTGGTGGCGCTGCTGGTGGGCAAGATCGCAGCCACCAGCCTCACCATCGCCATCGGCGGCTCCGGCGGGGTCTTCGCCCCGTCGCTGTTCATGGGGGCCATGGCCGGCACCGCCTTCGGGACCGTGCTCCACCACGTCGTCCCCCATCTCACCGGCGCCCCCGGCGCCTACGGGGTCATCGGCATGGGGGCTGTGTTCGCCGGGGCCTCCCGGGCTCCGATCACGGCCGTGCTCATCATCTTCGAGCTCACCGGTGACTACCGGGTGATCCTGCCCCTCATGGCCTCGATCGTGATCGCCACGGCGCTCAGCTCCCGCCTGTCGGCCGAGACCATCTACACACTCAAGCTGCGCCGGCGGGGCATCGACATCCTGCGGGGCCGCGAGACCTCGCTCATGGAGGTGATCCGGGTGGCCGACGCCATGACCCCGGTCCCCGAGGCCCTGGCTCCCGACCTGGCGCTGGACGCCGTCATCGCCCGGCTCTCCGACGAGGCCCGCGACGCCCTGCCCGTGGTGGACGAGGCCGGCACCTACCGCGGCGCGGTCACCTCCCGCGAGGTCGAGGCCGCCGCCCGCGAAAACGTGTTGGACGCCACCGCCGCGGACCTGGCCGTGGCCACGCCCACCTTGCGCGCCGACCAGCATCTCGACGAAGCCCTGGGCAGCCTGGTCGACCACGACCGCACCGGTCTGCCGGTGGTCTCGGCCGACGGCGCCCGCCTCATCGGCTGGGTCACCCACCGCGATGTGCTGGCCGCCTACGCCGCCCGGATCCAGCACACGGTCTCCGAGGCCGCCGCCCAGCCCGACACCGTCGTCCCGGCCGAGAGCGAGCTCACCGCCCCGGTGCGCCCGGGCCTGGCCCGAATGGAGGGATACCGGGTCATCGACCTGCGACTGGCCACCGACGCCCCACCGGTGGGCCAGGCCGTGGGGGCGGCCAACTGGCCACCGGCCAGCCTGCTCATCGCCATCCGGCGCGACGAGGAGTGGATAACCGTGTCGGAGGCCACCGTGCTGGCCCAGGGAGACCGCCTCACCCTGCTGGTCCCCGCCGAGCACGTGGACGACCTCGACGTCCTGGTGGCCTCGGGGCCGAGCACCGACACCGGGCCCTGATCGAACCGAAGGGAGAGATTCATGGCAGGTCGCCCGGCTCGCGGCCGAGTTCGACCCGAACGACGAGCGCGTGCTGAGCTCCGACTCGCAAGGACACGAGATGTCCCGGCGTGCCCGCCAGGCCTGGGACGCCGGCGAGCGGGACCCCGGCCGCCTGCAGGCCATCGCCACCGCCACGAGCGAATGAGATCACGGTGGGGAGTGCCTACCGGCGGCTGACCTCCGCCCGGTCCCGCGGTACCGGCTGTCCGCCCGGGGCACCGTACGACCAGACGTAGACGAGGCGACCCGGCTCGGGAGCTTCGATGCTGACCGCCATGGGGAAGGCGGCGGGAGTGTCCCCCATGGTGAACTCGCCCGGTGACGTCTCGTGAAGCACGGCAGCGGTGTCGGCATGGGAGTGACCGGTCACGAGGATGGCGCCGCCGCCGTGCAGGCGGGCGATGACGGCGTGCTCGATGTGGGGCTGCAGGCGCTGCGGATCGGCCGGATTGAACGTCTCGTAGTCGACGGTCACGCCACTCCCTCCCGGAAGCGGAGTGACGACGATACGGGCAGCCTGTTCGTGCGCCTCGCCCCTCTCCCCGGACGGGTCCCAGCCCACGCCGAGGTAGACGCCCGGGTTGTCGATCAGCTTGTCGACGATGCTCATCTCGGCAACGTAGTCCCGGCCGTCAGATCCGGGCCGAAATCCCCGGGGCGGCCGGTCGGACAGCTGCGAGAATCGACGCCGTGCCAGGAACGATCCGGCTTCATCGGGCCCGCTGCAACGTGTGCGGGGTGACGGTCCAGTCCGACCACCCCTGGCACGTGAGCACCTGTGACTGCGGACGCCTGTCCCTGAGCGGGGGTCCGGAGCTGCGCCGGGTCAGCTGGAGCGCCGACCCCGGAGCGTCGTGGTCCGATCTCAGTGACGATGCACCCGACGAGACCGGTGGCGGAGATGTCGACGTCCGGCCCATGACCGCCGATGACGTTCCGGCGGCCGAGAAGGTCTGGTACGAGGCCTTCTCGGCCATGCGGACCGTCTACAACCTGCCCGTCGAGGAGCGCACGCCGGAAGGCGCTGCTCGCATGGAGGCGCGCATCGCCCACCTCCTCTCCAGCGATCCCGGCGGGTCCTGGGTTGCCGTGGACGGGGAGGGATCCGTGGTCGGTCTGTCCCAGGCTCTCGTCCGCGACGACCTGTGGATCCTCTCGCTCCTCGGCGTGTCACCCGCCTGCCAGGACAGGGGCGGGGGCAAGACGCTCCTGGACGCGGCGCTCTCGTATGGACGGGAGACGCCCCGGGGCCTGATCCTCTGCTCCCGGGATCCCCGCGCCGCCCGCCGCTACCTCCGGGCCGGATTCGACATGCATCCGTCCGTGACCGCCTGGGGTCTGGTCGACCGCCGGCGGGTGCCGGCCACGCCGAACGTGAGGGAGGGCACCGCCGCCGATCTGGACCTCGCCGCCGCGCTCGACCGGAAGCTCCGCGGCGGTGCCCACGGCGTCGATCTCGAGCACCTCCTCGGCGAGGGGTGCAGGCTACTGGTCCATCCCGGCCGCGGTTACGTGCTCGTCCGGCAGGCCAAGCCGGTCTTCCTGGCCGCTCATGAGGAGGCGGAGGCGACCGAGCTCCTGTGGGCGGCGCTGGCCCGCGCCGGTGAGGGGGAGGCGGTGGAGGTCAACTGGATCACTGCCGCCCAGCAGTGGGCCCTCCGCACCGTGGTGGAGGCCGGCATGGCGTTGCACCCGGTCGGCCCGGTGATGGTGCGGGGGATGAGCGGGCCCCCGCCCACCTATCTGCCCAGCGGGGCGTACGGGTGAGGGCGGCGCTACTCGTCCGACATGAAGCGGGAGGTCATGCGGGCCGCCATCGGGCCCCGGCCTCCGAGCGCGGTCCGCGCCATGCCGATGATCTCCGACCGCCGCCGCCACGCCGCCGCGCCGAAGCGCGGGGTGAGGAGCCGGCGTAGAGGCAGGTAGCCGAGCTCCCACATGGTCAGCAGCGTCCAGAAGGCGAAGTCGGTCGTCACGCCCTGACGTCCGAGCCGGCCCCGGAAGCGCATGGAGATGTGCACGAAGTGGACGATGTGGTCGGCGACGGCCCCCGCCAGGACACCGGCCGGAACCTCGATCAGCGACGCGTAGTGATCGGGCAGCTCCGGCTCCATCCGGGCCCGGCGTCGGCGCCAGTCCAGCACGCAGTAGCCCTCCCGGTCCCGGACCTTGAGCACGACCGGCCGCCGGACCATCAGGCCGGCCGCCCGGGGCACGGAGCGGAGGAACCCGGTGAAGTAGGCGGTCAGCTCGGCGGGGGACACGGATCGCTCCGCCTCGTCCTGCAGGGACCGTACGACAGCGGGCGCCGCCTCCTCCCGGAGCTTCTCGAGCCAGCTGGACCGGTTGGTGTAGAAGTCCCCGGGGTCGGACGTGAAGGGGTGGTGGTGCTCCCAGCGGTCACCCGGCTTCATGAGGATGAGCCGGGTGCCGACCACCGGATCGCGCTCGAAGGCGTCGGCCACCTCGACCGGCGTCACCACGTCCCCGTTGCGCTCCCACGTCTCGGGATGAAGGAAGCAGACCATGCTGGCGAACGGAGCGGCGTCCCGGGGCTCCAGGGCGCGGGTGGAGTCGAGGAAGTCGGCCACATAGCTCTGCCGCGACAGCAGCTCGAGATCGGCGGGGTCCTCGGCCGTGTAGCAGTTGGGGTAGCCCTGGGCCCAGGAGTGGCTCTTGAGCATCAGGTCGGGACGCCCGAAGCGCGCACGCAGCCCGCGCAGGTCGTCGCTGCGCAGCTTGCAGTCGTTCAGGTCGACGACGGTCGCGTCGGGGTCGACGACGACCAGCGCGCTGTCGTCGAAGCCGTACTGGAACGAGGTCAGATCCAGCCGGCCCAGCTCGAAGGTGCGGCCGTGGGGCATCTCGACCACTTCCGAGAAACCGAGGCGCGCCAGCTCCTTCGGCATGACGTCGTTCCCGAACCGGGGAATGAGCACGCGGGTGTCCCGGCTGATCCGGCGCAGGCTCGGGTAGTGGAAGTGGTCGAAGTGGTGGTGGGTCAGGTAGAGGTAGGTCGGGTGCAGCCAGTCGTCCTCGGGGGCCGGGCTGGGGGGAAAGTGCCACCAGGACCGCCAGTAGCACGACCCTGACAGCCAGGGATCGACGAGGACGGTGGCGTCTCCGCTCTCGATGTACAGGCCGGCATGGCCGATGACCGTGACGCGCACGGGGGAGATCCTCTCAGTACGGGCGCAGGACGGCGCGGACCGCGGGAGCCACGGTATCGGCCATGGTGCGGTAGCCGAGGGGCGTGGGGTGCACTCCGTCCGGCCCCACGTACTCGTGGTAGCTGCCCGGGCCGCCGGAGAGGAACGCCGCCTCCACGTCGGCCAGGACTATCCGCACCCCCCGGGCCCGCTCCCAGGGCACCACCCGGTACCGGATGGCGTCGTCGTAGGCGTGGGCGGTGGGGTCCCAATAGGCGGTGCCCATGGGGGCGATGGTGCAGAGGACGATGCGGACCCCCCGGTCGGTGCGGACCAGCTTGCCGAGGAGGCCCTGGAGGCGGTCGGCGAGGTGGTCGACGAACTCGGCCCGCTGGCCCGGGTCCGTCCCGTCGTAGCCGCCCGGGTACCGACCGGCGGGGTCGTAGGCCTGGGCTATGTCGTTGGTGCCGATGTGGAGCACGACGACCTGGGGCCGGGCCGGGGGGCGCGGCCCGGTCCCGGTCAGCCAGTAGCCGCCGCCGGCGTTCGGGTCGGGCCCGTCCAGGTCGGCGGCCACCTGGTCGACGCGGTAGCCGGGGTGTCCCTCGTGGTGATACCGGCTCGGGTCGGCCCCCAGGGGCGGGTTGTCGGCCGACGACCCGATGTAGGACCAGGACAGCCCGGCGGCAGCCAGGTCGTCGGCCAGGTAGCCCCGGTACCCGCCCGGGGTGGCTGTCTCGGGCGCCGTCATCCCATAGGTGATGGAGTCCCCGAGGGGCATGATGCCCACCGGGGCCGGTGCCGCCGGCCCGGCGTGCGCGGCCCCCCGTCCGGCCCCGGCGGCCAGGACCGACACCAGCGCGGCCGCCACCCCCAGCCGCGTCCGTCTCCCGAACCGTCCCATCCCGCCCCAGGACTTCCCCGCGCCCGGCGCCCGTTCCTTCACGTCCCCCGGGGTCCTACCCCGGGACCGGCCCGGGGCACCCTGGAGCGGGGCAGGTATCTCCGGGCCCGGCGGAGAACCCAACGACCGGAGCAGTAGGCCGGCGAGGCGCCGACCGGGACCGGGAGGGCGGGAACTTGGCGCTCAGGCTGGAGGACGTGGCCGAGGCCGACGACCGCGCCGTCCGTCGCTTCCAGTCGGGTGACCAGGCCGCCTTCGACGAGCTCTACGACCGCCACCGGGAGCGCCTGTACCGCTTCTGCCGGTACCGCCTGGGCAACGATGCCGAGGCCGAGGACGTCGTCCAGGAGGCCTTCGCGCGGGCGTGGCGCAAGCTGCCCGCCTTCACGGGCGACGGCCGCTTCTACGCCTGGCTCCGGGTCATCGCCTCGAACCTGTGCACCGACGTGCAGCGGCGCAGCGGGCGCACCGAGGTCCGGGCCGTCGTCGACCCGGGGATCGCCAGCGAGGGCCACGAGGAGCTCTACCGGGAGGTCGACGTCCAGCTGGTCCGCTCCGCCGTCCTCCGTCTGAAGAGGCGCCACCGGGAGGCGCTCGAGCTCCGGGAGTGGGACGAGCTCTCCTACGAGGAGATCGCCTCTCGGGTCGGGGTGAGTGTCGGCACCGTCGAGTCGCTTCTCTGGCGCGCCCGTCAGGCGCTGAAGCGCGAGGTGGCGACGCTGTCAGGCCAGCAGGGCGTCCTCGGCGGGGTCCCCCTGCTGGGATGGCTGCTGCGGCGGGTGCGCTGGGTCCGGCCCCGTCTGCGCCCGCGTGCATCACGCGCCGGGGCCGCTCCCGTCACCGGCGGTGCCTTCACCGCCCTCGGCGCCGCGGTCGTGGCCGGTGTGGTGGCGACGGTCGTGTCGGGCGGCTCTTTCGTCAACCCCGCCACAGGGGGAAGGGCCGCCCTGCCTTCGGCCCGCATGAGCGTCGCCCGACCGGCGGCGCCTCCGGTCGCCGCGCCCGCAGCACCGTCGGCACCGGCGGGCAGCGGTGGTGCGGTCCGCCCCGGCGCCACCCCCTCTGCTGCGCCCTCCCGCACCGTCCTGCACGGAGTGGTCAGCCTCGACGGGTCGGCGGCACGCCGGGAGGCCGCGCACGACCCTCTGCACGCGTCCCTCGGTCCCGCCTATCTGGGCGTCGATCCGCAGTCAACGGCGTCCTACGCCGCCGGCCAGGTGTCCGGCGGAACCGTGGCTGCCACCTCGGCGGTCTCGCGCCTCGTGCCGGGAACCCGCGTCTCACCCAGTCCGTCCGTTCACTCAGGAGCGTCTCGATGAAGCGACTCTCGTCCCGGGCCCGCCGTACGGTGGCGGCGCTGGCCCTGCTGTCCGTCGGCGTGGGCGGCGCCGCCGGCACCGGCCTGGTCCTCGGCGGCCACGACCACATCGTGGCCAGTCCCCACTTCGCGTGCGTGGGGGCGTGGAACCTCGGGGTGTGCATCGGCCCTCCCGGCAGCTGATCCGGGTCGGCGCATCGGGCGCGCTCGAACGGGCTAATGCAGGCGGGCCCTCATCAGGTACACCTCGTAGGGGCCGTACTGCGACATCGTGAAGTACACGTCCGGACCGGTCTCGACCGGCACCAGGTAGGGGGCGTAGAGCTCGGGGTACTCGGCGGCGGTGGTCACCTCCTGCTCGCTGCTCCAGGGACCGGTCAGATGGGCAGCGGTGCGGAGCACGACGGCGCCCCGGCTCTCGTCCAGGTACATCATCAGCCACCGCCCGAGGTAGGAGCTCCACCGCACCGAGAGCTCCCCGACCGGCGCCGGGACGACGGTCGCGGCGGTGGCCCGATCCGCGCCCCACGCCCTTCCGTCCCAGTAGCGGTACTGACCGGGGTGCAGGAGGTCCCCCTCCTCGACCCGTGCAACCTGCACCCCTCCGAAGCGGCCGGCGGGTACGCCGAGCAGGTAGATCGTCCCGCGCTGCTGGACCATGGCCACCTGGCCGAAGTTGCTGTCCGCCGGCCAGCGCGTGGCGGGGTCCTTCACCCAGGAGTGACCGCCGTCGTCCGACCACGCCATCCCGGAGTAGTTGATCTGCCATCGGCCCGGAGCCGTCCAGTGCCGCACCGACATGTAGTGGAGGTACATGCGTCCGCCCACCGCGATTCCGTAGGTCGGGATGACGGTCTGCTCGACGCCGTCGACCTTCCTCGAGCCGAGCAGCTCCGCAGCGGTGCCGCCGCCCGGCCCGGTGACCATCGAGGCGAAGGGCAGCCCGCTGCTCGGCACCGGCGCGGCGACGCGGGCCATCGTGTTGCTCCGCCACTCCCGACCGCCGCTACCGAAGGTGTCCCCGAACACCATGTACAGCGACCCCTCGTACCAGAGCATGTGGCCGAGGTCGGCGCCGTAGACGTCCCAGCGCCGGGCCGTGTCGTTGATCGAACCGGGCCCGGTCACCTGCGCCACGCGGGTGACCCCGCCGATGGTGGGGGGAGACAGCGACGGCATCCTGAACCCGCTGAGCATGGCAGCCGCGGGCAGGAGGAGGGCCAGGAGGTAACGGGGTCGCTTCGCCCCCCGCTTCCGTTGCAGTTGCACTCCCGGGCCGCTCCTCCGCGGCCCCGCCTGGGCCGCCCTTGGTTCCTCGGCGTCCCGCCCGGAGAGTTAAGAGGAACCAACACCACTGTCGGCGGTTTAGGGCGGTGGCGCGCTGGTCAGAAATGCCACCGACTGCTGGCATCGCCTTCCAGAGCGCGGCGTCGGCTGGGGCGGGACGCGGCCGTAATGACCCTCACGAAGACAACCGAGCGAGAGCAGCCCCGCCGCTGGCACCCGCCCGAGGTGCGGGAGGAGGCCGTCCGGAGGGTCCTGGACCTGACGGCGGCGGCGGGGGGCAACCGCTACGGGGTCGTGCCGAGGGTGGCGCGGGAGGTCGGGGTCAGCCCCAGCTCGCTACGGAGCTGGCTGCGCCAGGCCGAGTCAACACGGATCGACGTCCTGGCCGCCCGGGTCCTCGAGGCGGAGCCCCGGCCCGTGGTGGCCACCCCGCCGTCCCGTGCCCCCCGGCCCGCCGGAGCGGTGCGGCGCCGCCTGGGCGCGGCTGCCCTGGCCCTGCGCCGGCCCATGGCCTTCTACCTGGCCTCCCGGGCGGTGGTCCTGGTGGCCGTGCTGTGCGCCAACGCCACCCGGGCCGGGCTGGTGAACCACCGGGGGTCGATCCTGTGGCCGGCCGTCCCGTCGTCGGGGGGGCTGCTCGACGGGTTCAGCGTCTGGGACGCCGGCTGGTACGTGCACATCGCCACCCACTGGTACGTGGCTCCGCCCCTGCCCAACAGTCCCCTCGGCGGGGACATGGCCTTCTTCCCGCTGTTCCCGTGCCTGGTGCGGGCCGTCTCGGTGATGACCGGCACCAGCCCGCTGGCCGGGGGCTGGATCCTGGCCGTGTTCACCGGGGCGGCGGCGGTGGCGGCCGTCTGGTACGCCACGCGGGCCGTGGCGGGTGCCGCCGTGGCCGACCGGGCGGCCGCCCTCTGGTGCCTGTTCCCGGGCGCCTTCGTGCTCTCGCTGGTCTACGCCGAGGGCCTGACCGTGGCCTGCGCCGGCCTGTGCATCGTGGCCCTCGTCCGGCGCCGGTGGGTGGCGGCCGGCGTGGCGGCGGCCCTGGCGGGCGCGACCCAACCCGTGGGTCTGGTCCTGATCGGCTGCTGCGGGTGGGCAGCCGTCGCCGCGGTCCGGTCCCGGCGGGACTGGCGGGCCGTGGCCGCGCCTGTTCTGGCCCCTCTGGGGGTGGCCGCCTACTTCGGATATCTGTGGGCCCGGACCGGTGACCCCAAGGCGTGGTTCGACTCCGAGCGGATGTTCTGGTCCCAGGGCCACTTCGGGCCCTACTGGACGGTCGTGCGGCCCGTGTCCCACTTCCTCCACGACCCGGGGGCGGTGTGGCACAACCCCGGCGTCTGGGACAACGCCGTCCGGGTGGCCGGGCTCGCCGTGGTGGCGGCCCTGGTCTGGCTCGTCTGGAAGTGGAGGCCGCCGGCGGTTCTGGGGATCTGGGCGGCGGGCGCCGTGGTCCTGGCGCTGATGTCGGCGCCGGTGGGGGCGCGGCCCCGCTTCATCCTCGTGGCCTTCCCGCTGATCGTGGCCCTGGCCCGCCGCCTGCCCCGGCCCGCCTTCTACGCCGCCGTGGCCCTGGAGGCGGTCCTGCTCGGCGCTCTGACCTTCACCACCGTCACGACCCTCAACATCGTCCCGTAACCGCCGCCCGGGGTGAACTGCTAGCTTACGTAAACGTGAGCTTTGTGGAGACGGAGAGCTTCACGGAGGCGGACGCGTCGCCGCCAGCGGCGCTGCACGGCATCGGGGAGGCGGCCCGGATGACCGGCACCTCGGTCCGGGCCCTGCGCTATTACCAGGAGATGGGTCTGGTCCGGCCCGCCGCCCTCAGCCCGGGGGGCCACCGCCTCTACGGGGAGGGGGAGCTGGCCCGGGTCCGCCGCATCCGGGAGCTCCAGGACCTGATGGGGTTCAACCTGGCCGAGATCGGTGAGCTGCTCGGCAGCGAGGACCGCCTCGACTCGCTCCGGGAGGCGTACCACCGCGACGAGGACCCCGGGCGCAGGCAGGGCATCGCCACCGAGGCCATGCGGGTCATCGAGGAGCTCGATGCCCGGGTGGCGGCCAAGCAGGCCCGGCTGGAGGAGTTCCGCACCGCCATCGCCGAGCGCCGGGCCCGGGTCGAGGCCGTGCTGAGGCCGCCGTCGTGACCCCGCAGCCGGACCGCTACAAGTGGATAGCCCTGTCGAACACCACGCTCGGCGTGCTGATGGCGACGATCAACCAGTCGATCCTGCTGATAGCCCTGCCCGACATCTTCCGGGGGATCCACCTCGACCCGCTGGTGCCCGCCAACACCGGCTACCTGCTGTGGATGCTCATGGGCTTCCTCGTCGTGGCGGCCGTCCTCGTGGTGAGCCTCGGGCGGGTCGGGGACATCTTCGGCCGGGTACGGATGTACAACCTCGGCTTCGTCGTGTTCACCGTCTTCTCGATCCTGCTGGCGGTGACGTGGATGCAGGGGACGGCGGCGGCGCTGTGGCTGATCGTGGGGCGGGTGGGCCAGGGTCTCGGCGCCGCCTTCCTCCTCGCCAACTCCTCGGCCATCCTCACCGACGCCTTCCCCGCCGACGAGCGCGGTCTGGCCCTCGGCATCAACAACGTGGCCGCCATCGCCGGGTCGTTCGTCGGGCTGGTCGTCGGCGGCCTCCTCGGACCGGTGTCGTGGCACCTGGTGTTCGTGGTGTCGGTCCCGTTCGGGGTGTTCGGGACGGTGTGGGCCTACCTCAAGCTGCGCGACCAGGGGATCAGAACGCCGGCGCGCATCGACTGGTGGGGGAACCTGACCTTTGCCGTCGGGCTGGTGGCGGTGCTGGTCGGCATCACCTACGGGATCATGCCGTACGGCGGCCACACCATGGGGTGGACCAATCCGCTGGTGATCGCCGAGATCGTGGGTGGCGTGGCCGTGCTGGCGGTGTTCGTGCTCATCGAGACGCGGGTCGAGTCCCCGATGTTCCGGCTGCCCCTCTTCCGCATCCGCGCCTTCGCGGCGGGGAACTTCGCGGGGCTGCTGTCGGCGCTGGGCCGGGGCGGCCTGATGTTCATGCTGATCATCTGGCTGCAGGGGATCTGGCTGCCCCTCCACGGCTACAGCTTCGAGCGCACCCCGCTGTGGGCGGGCATCTACATGCTCCCGCTGACCGCCGGCTTCCTCGTGTCCGGTCCGGTGGCGGGGTGGCTGGCCGACCGCTACGGCGCCCGACCCTTTGCCACCGCCGGGATGATCGGCGCCGGTACCACCTTCCTCCTGCTCGAGGTGCTGCCGGTGAACTTCCCGTACCTCGCCTTTGCGGCCCTGCTGCTGGCCAACGGGCTCGCCATGGGCCTGTTTGCCGCTCCCAACCAGACCGGGATCATGAACAGCCTGCCGGCCGACCAGCGCGGGTCGGGGGCGGGCATGACCGCCACCTTCAACTCCTCCGCGATGGTCCTGTCGATGGGTCTGTTCTTCAGCCTCATGGTGCTGGGCCTGGCGAGCTCGCTGCCCCACACCCTGTACTCCGGGCTCACGGCCCAGGGCGTTCCCGCCGATCAGGCCAACCGCGTCGCCAACCTTCCCCCCGTCGGGACGCTGTTCGCCTCGTTCCTCGGATACAACCCGGTGCAGACCCTCCTCGGGCCCACCCTGGCCCATCTGCCCGCCGCCCATGCGCAGTACCTGGCCGGGCGCAGCTTCTTCCCCCAGCTCATCTCGGGGCCGTTCCGCACCGGCCTGCACGAGGCGTTCGACTTCGCGGCGGCGGCGTGCTTCGTCGCCGCGGTGGCGTCGTGGCTCCGGGGCGGCAAGTACCACCACACCGAGGAGCCCGAGGCCCATCTCGCGCCGGCCGGCTACGTCGAGGACGCCCGCGTCGAGATGGAGCCGGTGCCGGCCGGAACGCACCGGTCCTGACGGTGTGAGGTCGGCCCCCCGGTCGACCGGACCCGTCCGGTCGACCTGACCCCGCTCCGGGGTTACGGTGGCGCGTGAAGTTCGGGGTGACGATGTTCCCGACCGACCGCGCCCTCAGCCCGGTGCGCCTCGGCGTGCTCGTGGAGGAGATGGGCTTCGAGTCGCTGTTCCTCCCGGAGCACAGCCACGTCCCGGTCGACCGCGCCAGCGCCTTTCCCAGCGGCGGCGAGCTTCCCGACGACTTCTACCGCTTCCACGATCCGCTCGAGTGCCTCTCGGCCGTGGCGGCGGTCACCACCCGCCTGGTGCTCGGGACGAGCACGCTCGTGCTGCCCGACCACGACCCGATCCTGCTGGCCAAGCGGGTCGCGACCCTCGACCACCTCTCGGGCGGGCGCGTGGTGCTGGGTGTCGGCGCCGGCTGGAACCTCGAGGAGATCGCCAACCATGGGCGCGACCCGGCGCTGCGCTTCGTCGTCTTCACCGAGATGATCGAGGCCCTGAAGGAGATCTGGACCAGCGACGTGGCGTGCTACTCGGGCCGGTGCATCCGGTTCGCCCCGTTGCGCCAGTGGCCCAAGCCGGTGCAGGTCCCCCATCCCCCGGTGCTCGTCGGGGGGAGCGGGCCCACGGTCGAGCGGCGCGTCCTGCGCGTGGGTGACGGCTGGATCGCGAGCGGACGCCACCTCGACGGGGAGGTCCTGGCGGCCCGCGTCGCCAACGTGCGCCGGATGGCCGACGGGGCCGGGCGCCCGGCCCCGCCCGTCACGCTGCAGCAGGCAACACCGGCGCCGGCTGCCATCGAGGCCTATCTGGAGCTAGGCCTCGAGCGGGTCACCTTCCGTGTCGACCCGGGAGACGAGGCGGCCGTGGCCGGCCAGCTCGAGGGGCTGGCGGCACTCGTTCAGCCCTACGCGACAGGAAAGGAGGCGGGGAGATGACCGATGGCGCACTGGCCGGCAAGGCCGCCCTCGTGACCGGGGGGTCGGGTGGCATCGGCAGCGCCTGCGCCCGCTTCCTGGCACGCGACGGGGCAGCGGTGACGCTCATGGCCCGCGACGAGGACCGCCTGCACGCGGTGGCGGCCGAGATCCGGTCCTCCCTCGACGGAGCGGGACAGGTGGACGTGATCGCCGGTGACGCCACCGACCGCGACGACGTCCAGGCCGCCGTCGAGAAGGCCAGAGGAACGACCGGGGTCGTGGACATCTGCGTGGCCACCGTGGGCGGCGGAGTGATCGCGCCGCTTCTCCTGCTCGACGACACCGACCTGGTCGACCAGCTGCGCCGGAACATCGTCACCGCCTTCCTGGCCGTCAAGTACACCGTGCCCGCCATGGTCCCGGCCGGGGGCGGCTCGATCGTCTGCATCTCGTCGGACTCCGCCACCATGTCGTGGCCGTTCCTGGCCGGCTACTGCGCCGCCAAGGCGGGCCTGGACGCCATGGTGCGCGTGGCCGCCGACGAGCTGGGCCGGCACAACATCCGGGTCAACGCCGTCCGACCCGGCCTCACCCGCACGCCCAGCAACAACATCTCGATGATCTTCTCCGACCCCGAGATCATCGAGGAGTTCATCAGCCAGAAGCCGCTGGCGCGCACCGGCACACCCGACGACGTGGCCGCCGGCGTGCGCTTCCTGGCCGGGCCCGAGTCAAGCTGGATCACCGGGCAGAGCCTGGCGATCGAGGGCGGGAACGAGCTGCGCCGGGCGCCTTCGCTAGAGAAGATCGCCCGCCACCGCTACGGGGACGAGGCGGTGGATGCCGCCCTGTCGGGTCGCATACCCGACTGAGCCATCACCCGCCGGGTCCCCTGCACCCCGGCTCCCCTGTACTCCTGTGACAGGCATGCGGGCCCCAACCCCGCAGGCGGCTGTTAGGGGCGCACGAAGGCGTAGACCGGCATGCCGACAACGCTGCCCGCCTCGGACGGCAGGAACGGCCCGTCGATCGTCACCGCGTAGTGCCCGGCCGGCTCGGGACCGGAGTCCCCCTCGACGGTGACGATGGCCCCGTCCGGCCACACCTGGGCCACCACGCCCATGTGGGGGGAGGTCGACGCGTCCTGGGGGCCGGTGCCGAACATCACGCCGTCCCCCGGCGCCGGCCTCGCATTCGGTGGCAGCACGTTGCCGTGCGCGGCCGACCACCTCACCACGTCCCCGGTGAACGGGAACCGGGGGATGGCCACGCCGACGTTGTTCCACACCCAGGTGGCGAACAGCGCGCACCACGCCTCGCAGGGCCCGTAGGCGTTGCAGTAGGCGCCCGACGCGGTCGCGGGACCGATCTGGCCGGCCGCCACCGCCACCGCACCCCCGAGCGGCGCCCCCACCGGCGACGGGTCGCTGAAGGCGTTGTCGGCCTCGTCCGGACGGAGGAGCCAGTACCCGCCGCCGTCGGGCGTGACGGCCATGGCGGAGGTGGGCGAGAACGGGGGCAGGTTCGGCGTGGGCCCGTGGAAGACGGCATCCCCGAAGGTGAGGACTCCGCCCGTGGCCGCTGCCAGCCAGTACCCCCTGCCGTCGGCGGTCGGGGCCAGCCCCACCACCTCGGTATTGATACCGGCGCCGGCGGCGGAGCCGTACCACCTGGCGTCCCCGAAGGTGAAGACCCCTCCGTCACCCGCCACCAGCCAGTAGCCCCGCCCGTCGGGGGTGGAGGCCATCCCGGTCACGGGCGAGGCCAGGGCCGTCCCCCCCAGCGAGCCGTACCACCCGGCGTCCCCGAACGTGAAGATCCCGCCGTCCCCGGCCACCAGCCAGTAGCCGCCGCCGTCGGGTGTGGCGGCCATGCCGACGATCGAGTGGGCCAGGCGGATCCCGCCCAGCGAGCCGCGGAACACGGCGTCCCCGAAGCTGAACACGCCTCCGTCCATGGCCACCAGCCAGTACCCGCCGCCGTCGGGCCTGGCCGCCATCCCGACGATCGGGGCGTAGAGGTGCAGGGCCCCGAGGGACCCGTGGTAGGGGGCGTCTCCGAAGCTGAACACCCCTCCGTCGGCGGCGGCCACCCAGTACCCGCCCCCGGTGGCGTCGGAAGCCAGGGCCACCGCCGGCGCCGCCATCCTCATGCCGCCGATCCCGCCGGCGTTGACGGCGTCCCCGAAGCCGGAGACACCGGGCCCGCTCCAGCCCGATCCGGTCGTGTGGGCGGCCGCAGTGGGGGCGGGCGCCCGGCCCGGGTCGGCCCGGCCCGGGCCGGCTCCGGCCACGGCCGCGCCGGACACGAGGACCAGAGAGGCGACGAGGAGCCGCCATGTGAGACCGGCGGGCCGCTGCCACCGTGATGTGTGCCCAGCCGTTCCGCCCGCCACAACCCGCTCCCTCGTCCGCCGCTGGAATGTCCATCGGCGCCCGGCGGGGGGTTCCTGAGTCGGCGGTCAGCCCCGGCGCCCCCAGAGGAGGATGCGCTTGAAGGCGTAGAAGTAGGGCCGGGCGTCCCCGAGATCGGCCACCAGGCGGCGGCGGTACTCGTCGACGAAGCTCTCGTAGTCGGCGCCGAGGACGTCCTTGAAGCGGGTGAGCGAGGTGCCCTTCACCCACTCGACCACGTCGGCGGTGGAGGCGAGCACGTGGCCGTAGACCTGCAGACGCACGTGCTGGCGCTCGAAGCCGAGGTCGTGGAGGAGGGCGGCGTAGGCCTCGGGGACCAGCACGTTGTGCTCGACGGGGTCAGCGGGCGCCCGGTTCCCGAGCCAGTCCGCCGCCAGCGCCCGGGCCACCCGGTGGGAGGGGTGGTCGGCGTTGGTCGGCATCTGCACGGCCAGCTGGCCCCCGGGGCGGAGGGCGGCGGCCCAGCGCTCCAGCACGTCGGCGTGGTCGGGGACCCACTGCAGGGCGGCGTTGCTGAACACGATGTCGATGTCCGGGCCGGCGCCGGACGGGTCGGGGTCCCGGCCCGTCCAGGTCGAGATGTCGGCCTCGGAGAAGGCCACCCCGTCACCGGCGTGGGCCCCGGCCGCCGCCAGCATGGCGGGGGAGGAGTCGACGCCGGTCGTGACGGCAGCGCCGAGCTTCCTGTGCAGGGCGGCGGTGAGGCGCCCGTCTCCGCAGCCCAGGTCCACCACCTTTGGCGCGGGGACCGGTTCCAGCAGGGCCGCCAGGTCCCAGAAGGGCTGCTCCCGCTCGGCCGCGAAGCGGTTGTACTGGCCCGGGTCCCAGGTCGAGGTAGAGCTCACTCAGACAAGTCTAATACAAGTGGGCGGGACGGGAATCCGGGCGGGGCCGCCTCGGCGATCTCCCACGGCCCCGCCGCCTCGGCCAACCGGGCGGCGTCGTTCACCGCCGCCCCGAAGACATCACCGTCGCGCCATACGACCGTGCCGGCCCTGACGCCGGCGTGCACCGGGGGCAGCGATCCGTCGGCGGCCACCCGGTGGCGGATCCGGGCGGCGGTGGCCCGGGCCGTGCCCACGTCCGGGCTCACGACGAGGACTCCGTCCCCCAGCGTCTTGACCAGCCGCTCCCCCGGCGCCAGCGCCTCCCGCACCAGGGCGGCGAAGCGGATGGCCACCTCCGCCGCCGCCTCGTCCCCCTCGGCCTCGGTGAGGCGGCCGAAGCCGGTCAGGTCGGCGATCAGCACCGCTCCGACCAGATGAACACCCGCTACCTGCCCCCCGGCTATGCCCGCTTCCACCTGGTAAAGGTACGACGCGAACCGTGACACCTTCTGTCAGGGATGGGAGATACCTTGGACCGCGGTGCGGGCCAGCCGGTTGGTGTCGCTTCTGCTCCTGCTCCAGACCCGGGGCCAGATGAGCGCGCCCGAGCTGGCCGAGGAGCTCGAGGTGTCGGTGCGCACCATCTACCGGGACATCGAGGCGCTGTCCGCCGCCGGCGTGCCGGTCTACGCCGAGACGGGCCGGGGCGGCGGCGTGCGCCTGATCCAGGGGTACCGCACCCGCCTGACCGGGCTGTCGGCCAAGGAGGCCGAGGCCCTCCTTCTGGGCGGGACGCCGGGGCCGGTGGGGGAGCTGGGACTGGGGACGGTGTTCGCCGCCGCCCAGGCCAAGCTGCTGGCGGCCATGCCGCAGGAGGTCGCCGACCGCGCCTTCGTGGTCCGCCAGCGCTTCCATCTGGACGCCGCCGGGTGGTTCCGGACCGCCCGGGTACCGGCCCACCTCGGGCCGGTGGCCGCCGCCGTCTGGGAGGGCCGGCGGCTCGAGATCACCTACCGGTCCTTCGACGCCGACGAGGAGACCCACCGGGTGCTCGACCCGCTGGGGCTGGTCCTGAAGGCGGGCGTGTGGTACCTGGTGGCGGCCCGCGACGGGGAGACCCGCACCTACCGCGTCTCCCGGATCAGGGCGGCGGAGGTGCTGGAGGAGGAGGCGGTCCGCCCCGACGGGTTCGAGCTCGAGCGGTTCTGGGAGGACGCCGTGGCCCGCTTCGAGGTGGGTGCTCCCACGCGGGTGGTGAGCATGCGGGCGTCCGGTCGGGCGCGGGCCGCCCTGCGCCGGCGGGGCTTCGACGCCGCCGAGCCGGACGAGGTGGACAGCGCCATGCCGACGGTCGCGGTGGCCTTCGACGACTTCGAGACCGCCGTACGGGAGCTGCTGCCCCTCGGGGGTGAGGTGGAGGTCAGTGACCCGGCGGAGGTGCGGGACCGCCTGGCCCGGTTGGGCCGGGAGCTGGCGGCGGTGTACCCGGACTAGCGGGTGGGGAGCCCCGCCCGCAGGACGACCAGCACCATGTCGTCGTGTAGGTCGAGGAGCCGGGCGTGCCCCCGCCCGGACCGGCGGGCGGGCCCGCACCGCGGGGCTGGCCCGACGCGAGGACGACCCCGGGGGGCTCGGAGGAGGGTGCGGGGAACGGCGTGACCGGCGCCGACTGCAGGGCCGCCGCCATGAAGGCGTTCCAGATGCGCGCCGGGTAGGTCCCGCCGGCCACGGAGATGCCGCCGACGTCGGTCATCGGCACCTCCCCGGACAGGTCCCCCATCCACACCGCCGCCGCCAGCTGGGGCGTGTAGCCGACGAACCAGGCGTCCTGGAACTGCTCGGTCGTGCCGGTCTTGCCCGCCACCTGGCGGCCGCCGGGGAGGGCGGCGGCCTTGCCCGTCCCCTGGACGACCACCTGCTGGAGCACGGCGGTGGCCTCCCGTGCCATCTGGGAGCTGATCACCTGGGTGCCGGAGCCGCCGTTGCGGAACAGCGGGCGCCCCCCGGGCCCGTCCACCTCGGTCACGAAGTGGGGTCGGTGGTAGACGCCGTCGTCGGCCAGGGTCGCGTAGGCCGCCGCCATCTGTAGAGGCGGGACGTCGTTGGTGCCGAGGGTCATCGAGGGCACGACCGCCAGTGGAGCCGTGACGCCCATGCGGTGGGCGGTCTCGGCTATCCGGGGCAGGCCGACCATCATCGCCAGCCGGGCGAAGGCGCAGTTCACCGAGTGCGCCATCGCCGTCGTCAGGTCGATGGTGCCGAAGTTCTCGCTCTCGTAGTTGGCCGCCACCCACGGGTCGGGCGTGCCGCCCGGGTTGGGGATCCGGCACGGACCCGAGCCGTCGATGGCGTCCCGGGGGGAGTACCCGGCCTCGAGGGCGGCCACGAGCGTGAACATCTTGAAGGCCGAGCCGGTCTGGCGCCCCGGGGAGGCCGTGGCCGCGTCGTACTGGGAGGTGGAGTAGCTCTTGCCGCCCACCACCGCCCGTACCGCTCCTGTGGCCGGCTCGATGGCCGCCAGGGCGGCGGAGAGCGGGAGCGGGCTGCCCGGCACCCCGTCCCTCACCGCCTGCTCGGCCTGGGCCTGCAGGGCGGGCGCCAGGCCGGTGTGGATGCGCAGACCGCCGTAGTACAGCCGCCGGTAGCGGTCCTGGGGCGTGCGGCCCAGGCGGGGGTCGGACAGGAGCTCGTGCTGGACGGCGTCGAGGTAGTAGCCGTGCCCCGAGGGCGGCAGATGCACCGTCGTCGGCAGAGGTGTGCCCGCCGCCGCCGCGACCTGGGCCCGGCTGAGGTGGTCGGCGGTCGCCATCAGGCCGAGGACGATGTGGCGGCGGGTGGCCGCGGCGCCGGGGTGGTGCAGGGGGTCGTAGCCGTTGGGATCCTGGATCAGCCCGGCCAGGAGGGCCGCCTGGGCGGGTCCGAGCTGGCGGGCCGGCACGGCGAAGTACGTCTCCGCCGCCGCCTGCACCCCGTAGGCGCCCTCCCCGAAGTAGACGGTGTTGAGGTAGTCGCGCAGCACGGCCCGCTTGCCGATCCTGCCCTCGACGCGGTTGGCCAGCACCGCCTCCTTCACCTTGGTGTGGAGGTCGTCGGGGTGGTCGGCCAGCAGCAGGTTCTTCACCAGCTGCTCGGCGATCGTCGATCCCCCCTGGCGCGCCGCGCCCGAGCCCACGTCGGTCTTGACCGCCCGCAGGATGGCCCGGAGGTCGACCCCGCCGTGGCTCCAGAACCGGGCGTCCTCGGTGTCGACCACGGCGTCGACCATCGTCGGGCTCACCGCCGCCAGCGGCACGGGCTGGCGGTTGTCGTCGGCGTGGAAGGTCCCGACCAGGCCGCCGCCGGCGTCGTACACGGCCGAACCCTGGGCCAGGGGCGGCAGGTCGACGGGCTGGGCCCGGGCCGCCACCGCCGCAGACAGCACGCCGACGGCCACCTTCGTCGGCCACGCCGCCACCGCCACGACCACGACGACGACCGCCACCAGCGCCCCCGTTATGCGCAGGCGTCCCACCGTCGCCAGCCGCTTGCGCCCCACCCGCCGGGCGCCCCCGGCCAGGGCCACCGCCGAGGCCGTCCCGACCTGCGCCCCCGTGACGGCGGTGGCCCGACCGCCCCGGAGAGCGGCCCGGCCCGACCACGCCGTGGCCCGGGCCAGCGCCATCGTCCCGACCACCGCGAGGCGGGCCGAGTGCCGGCCCGTCCTGGCGAGCCACGCCCGGGCCGTGGCCCGGTGGGGAGCCGAGGCGACCCACGCCCGGGCCGTTCCGTGGGCGCCCGCCACGACCGCGGCGCCGGCGGTCCCGATGAGCAGGCCGGCGGCGGCCAGGGCCGCCCAGGCCAGAGCCAGGAGGGCTGTGGTGAAGACCAGGACCCCGGCGGCCAGGGCGGCGGCGGCCATCCCGGCCCCGGCGATGCCCCCGGCCAGGGCCGCGCCGGCAACGGTGGCGGCGCCGTCACGAGGGGTGACCGGCGTCGGCGGGTCGGGGTCGGCCCAGGGCAGACCGAGCTGCAGGGACTCGGCCGGCTCGACACCGGGGACGCGTATGGCCAAGGGGGCTACCTCCCGAACCGACCCGTCCTACCCGGGACCGGCGCCGGTCATGCCGCCGGTGACGCCGCCGCTCCCGCCTTCGGCGGCGCGGACGAGGGCCGCGAAGAGCGACATGTCGTCCCCCTGCTCGGGGTGCCACTGGATCCCGACCAGGAACGGGGCGGTGGGGTCCTCGAGGGCCTCGACGGTCCCGTCGTCGGCCCAGGCCGACGGGTGCAGGCCGGTCCCGGGGCGGTCGACGCCCTGGTGGTGGTGGGTCGGAACGACGGCCTCGACCGCGCCCCCCATGGCCCCTCCCACCCGGCTGCCGGGCTCGATCCGCACCCGGTGGCGCCCGTAGGAGCCGGGGGCGGCGGCGTGCTCCACCTCCCCGTCCCGGTCGGGCAGGTGCTGGTGGAGGGTCCCGCCCCGGGCCACGTTCAGCACCTGCGCCCCCCGGCACACCGCCAGGAGCGGCAGGCCGGCGTCCGAGGCGGCGGCGGCCAGCTCCAGCTCGAAGCGGTCCCGGGCCGGGTCGGCCACCCGGGTCTCGGGGTGCGGGGTCTGGCCGTAGCGGGCGGGGTCGACGTCGGCGCCGCCGGTGAGGATCAGGGCGTCGAGGCGCCCGACCAGGCGCGGCGCCGCTCCCGGAGCGGGGGGCAGCACGACCGGCACCCCGCCGGCCGCCTCGACGGCGCGCACGTAGGCACTGGTCAGGAGCACCGCCCGGGCGCTCCACGCCCCCCAGCGGGCGTCGTGCTCCCCGGCGGTCACCCCGACGACCGGGAGGGTTCCCATGAGCCTGGCGTAGCTTCTCCGGCGTGACCGAGTCCACCCCGGGCCGGGGGACCGACCCCGACCAGCGCCACCACGTCCTCGACGCCGGCGGCACCCGCATCCACGCCGTCGAGCAGGGCTCGGGGCCGCTGGTCCTGCTGGTCCACGGCTTCCCGGAGTCCTGGTACTCGTGGCGCAACCAGCTGCCGGCCCTGGCGCGCGCCGGGTTCCGCGCCGTGGCCATCGACGTGCGCGGCTACGGGCGCTCGGCCAAGCCCCCCGCCGTCGAGGACTACCGCATGGTCCGCCATGTGGCCGACAACGTCGGCGTGGTCGAGGCGCTCGGGGAGACCACGGCGGTGGTCGTGGGCCACGACTGGGGCGCGCCGATCGCGTGGAGCTCGTGCCTTCTGCGCCCCGACATGTTCCGCGCCCTGGCCCTGCTGTCGGTGCCGTACTCCCCGTACGGCAGGGTGCGGCCCCTCGAGGTGCTGGGCCAGCTCGGGGGTGACGAGACGTTCTACATGGTGTACTTCCAGGAGCCGGGGCGGGCCGAGGCCGAGATCGAGGCCGATGTGCGGGGCTGGGTCCGGGGCATGTACTTCACGGCGTCAGGGGACGCGCCCGCGCCCGCGGACGGGCGGACCATGGCCAGCGTGGCGCCCGGCGGGAAGCTGCGCGACCGCTTCGTCCACCCCGAGAAGCTGCCGCCGTGGCTGTCCGAGGAAGACCTCGACGTCTACGTGGAGGAGTTCGAGCACAGCGGCTTCTCGGGGCCGCTGAACCGGTACCGCAACATGGACCGGGACTGGGCCGACCTGGCCGCCTTCCGCCACATGCCGATCCCCGCCCCGTCGCTGTTCATCGGCGGGGACCGGGACGGCCCCACGATCTGGGGGGCGGGGGCCATCTCCCAGTTCCCCGAGACCCTGCCGGGACTGCGGGGCTCGCACGTGCTCCCCGGCGCCGGCCACTGGATCCAGCAGGAGCGCGCCGCCGAGGTCAACGAGCTCCTCGTCGGCTTCCTGCACTCGCTCTGACCGACGCCCCGGCGCCGCCGGCGGCTGACGGCGCGTCCGCCCTCGAGGCGGCCCGGAGGGTGGCCGACGAGATCCTGTTCCCCGCGGCCATGGACGTCGACGGAGCCGACGCCGTTCCCGGCCCCCACCTCGACGCGCTGGCCGCCGCCGGGCTGTACGGCGCGGCCGGCCCGCGTCAGGCCGGCGGTCTCGAGCTCGACCAGGCGACCATGGGACTGGTCGTCGAGGCCCTGGCCGGCGGGTGCCTGGCGACGGCGTTCGTGTGGCTGCAGCACCACGGGCTCGTGCGCAACCTGGCCGCGCCGGGCCCGGCTCGTGCTTCCGGCCTCCGCGACGAGTGGCTGGCGCCGCTGTGCCGCGGCGAGCGGCGGGCCGGCATAGCCCTGGCCGGCCTCCTCCCCGGTCCGCCGCGCCTGCGCGCCCGGGGCGGGGGGGACGGGTGGGAGGTGGAGGGAGCTTCGCCCTGGGTGAGCGGGTGGGGGCTGATCGACGTGCTGCTCGTGGCCGCCCGGGGAGCGGGGGAGGAGGTCGTGTGGCTGGTGGTCGACGCCCGGGAGGGCGGCGGGCTCACCGCCGAGCGGCAGCACCTGGTCGCGGTGGACGCCAGCCGGACCGTGCACCTGACCTTCGCCGGGCTGCGGGTTCCCGCCGGGCGTCACCTCCGCACCGATCCCTACGAGGAGACGAGCTGGACGGGCGGCGCCAACCTGCGCCTCAACGGCTCACTGGCGCTGGGGGTGGCGGGCCGCTGCTGCCGGCTCATCGGGCCGAGCGGCCTCGACGCCGAGCTGGAGTCGTGCCGGAGGGGCCTCGACCGGGCCGGGCCCGCCGGGATGGCGGAGGCGCGGGCGGCGGCGTCGGAGCTGGCGGTGAGGGCGGCGGCGGCGCTGCTGGTGCACGCCGGCAGCAGCTCGATCCTGCGCCGGGACCACGCCCAGCGCCTGTACCGGGAGGCGGCCTTCCTACTCGTCTTCGGCTCGCGCGCCGCCATCCGGGACGGTCTGCTCCGCCGCCTCGGCGCCGCCCCCTGAAGTTGGGGGCCGCTTCCACCTGCGGCATGCTCTCGGCCGTGTCGAGCATTTCCCCCGTGCGCGCCGTGATCTTCGACTTCGACGGGCTCCTGCTGGAGACCGAGGGCCCGACGTTCCAGTCATGGGCCGAGACCTACGAGGCGCACGGGGTCCCGCTGAGCCTCGACGAGTGGTCGCTCACGATCGGTCGGGTCGACCACCCCGACCCCTGGGAGGAGCTGCAGCGGCGCCTGGGTCGGCGCCTCGACGACTCGGTGCGGGACGCCCGCCGGCGCCGCCGGGACGAGCTGCTGCACAGCCTGGGCCCGTGCGCCGGCGCCGCCGAGGCGCTGCTGGAGGCCCGGGACCTGGGCCTCGCGACGGCGGTGGCGTCCAGCTCCGGTGAGGACTGGGTCGGGCCGCACCTGGAGCGGCTGGGGCTCGACTCCTACGTCGACCACCTCAGCTGCTATGACGGCTCGGCCCCGGCCAAGCCCGCACCCGATCTGTACCTGCGGGCGCTGGACCGGCTCGGGGTCGACGCCCGGAACGCGGTGGCGTTCGAGGACTCCCACAACGGGCTGCTGGCCGCCAAGGCCGCCGGCATCCCCTGCGTCGTCGTGCCGACACCGATGACGGCCCACATGGACTTCTCGCTGGCCGACATGGTGATCGACCGGCTGGGGCGGCCTCCGCTACGGGACCTGCTCGTCCAGCTGGCCGGGGCGGCCTGACGCCGCCGCCTGGGCCGCCGCCAGCAGCCGGCGCCGGTCGGCGCGGGTCCGGACCGGTACGAACTCGATGTGGGCCCAGTCGGGGTCGGTCATCGCGGACGAGTAGCGGTCGCGGTACTTGTGGCGCTGGGTCCAGGACCACGCGACGATCGACCGGCCCGGGTCGAACGACAGCACGTTGGACCACGGCTCCCTGTTCCCGTTCCACAGCTCCTCGCGGGTGACCACCCGGCGCAGGGTGCGGCGTACGACACGCGCCATCACGACCGGGTGGGGTGGATCCACCCAGACCACGGTGTCGGCGCGTGCCCACACGAGCAGGCGCACGACGGAGTAGTTGCCGTCGACCACCCAGCGGCCGCCCTTGACGAACGCGCCCACACGGTCCCGGAACTCCTCGGCGGGCAGATCGGTCCAGCCCGGCAGGTGGAAGATCGAGTCGAGCTCGAGCAGCGGGACGTCCATGGCGGCGGCCAGCTGCCGGGCCAGGGTGGTCTTTCCCGACCCGGAGTTGCCCACGACCGAGACCCGTTGCACCCGCCAATCCTGGCGTACCCTGGCCGACCGGATGAGGGCATGGAGGGTGCACCGGTACGGGAGCCCCACCGAGGCCCTGCGTCTCGAGGATGTCCCGGTGCCGGAGCCGGGACCCGGCCAGGTGCTCGTGCGCACGGTCGCCACCGTCCTCAACTACAACGAGATCGACGGGTGCCGGGGCCGCTATCTCACGGTCAACCCTCCGTTGCCCTACACCCTCGGCATGGAGGTGGTGGGCCGGGTCGAGGCGGCCGGGCCCGGCGCGGACGGCTGGCTGGGCCGGCGCGTGGTCGCGACCGCCGCCGGCGCCTACGGAGCTCATGCCGAGGGGGTGGTGGCGGACGCCGACATGACGTTCGAAGCGCCGGAGTCTCTGGCTGATCTGGACGCGGCCGCCTTCTTCTTCCCGTTCCACCTTTCGCACCTCGGCCTGTTCGAGCGGGGGCGCCTGCGGGAGGGGGAGACAGTGCTCGTCCATGCCGCGGCGGGGGGAGTGGGCTCCGCGGCCGTGCAGCTGGCCGGGGCCGCCGGGGCACGCGTCATCGCCACGTGCGGCGGACCCGAGAAGGCGACGCTGTGCCGTGAGCTCGGCGCCGATGTGGTTATCGACTACCGGGCCACCGATTTTGTGGCGGGTGTCGATGCCGCCACCGACGGCAGAGGCGTCGACCTGGTCTTCGACGGGGTGGGGCTGACTGAACCCTCGCTGCGCTGTCTCGCTTACGGCGGGCGCTACCGCATCATCGGCTTCTCCGGGGGCATCGAGGCCGAGGAGGAGCCCGTCGTCACGCCGCGGACGCTGTGCTTCGGAAACTTCTCGGTCGGCGGGGTGCTGTTGGCCTACACGTCACATCCGCACGCGGCCCGTCGCGCCACGGGGTTCAACATCACACCGCGCGCTGTCGGGGAAGAGGTGCACGCCCATCTGACCGACCTCCTCACTTCGGGGCGCATCCGTCCGGTCGTCGGTGCGACCGTCGGTTGGGAGGAGCTCCCCGGTGCTCTGCAGGCCATGGAGGAGCGACGCACCGTGGGCCGGACGGTCGTGCGGTGGTGAGGGGTCGATAGGGTCCAGGGGCCCGGAGCGAGGAGGAGTCGGCTGTGAGCACGCTGGTCACCTGTGACATCGACGGAGGCGTGGCCACGCTGCGCATGGACGACGGCAAGGTCAACGTCCTGAGCCCGGCCATGCAGGCCGCCCTCAACGACGGACTCGACCGGGCCGAGCAGGCCAGCGCCGTCGTCGTGCTCACGGGCCGGGAGCGGGTCTTCTGCGGTGGCTTCGACCTGGCGACCCTCCGAGGTGGAGGGCAGGCGGCCAACGGGATGCTGCGGGGCGGCTTCGCCCTGGCGGAGCGGCTGCTCACCTTTCCCCGTCCGGTGGTCTCGGCCTGCAACGGCCATGCCATCGCCATGGGGCTGTTCCTCATGATCTCGGCCGACTACCGGCTCGGGGCCGAGGGCCCGTTCAAGCTCACCGCCAACGAGGTGGCCATCGGCATGCCGCTGCCCCAGTGCGCCATCGACATCTGCGAGGGGCGGCTCAACCCGGCCTTCATCGGGCGGATGCTGGGCCTGGCCGAGGTGTTCGGCCCGGAGGAGGCGGTCCCGGTGGGCATCCTCGACCGGACCGTGCCCCACGAGGACCTCGTCAAGGAGGCCCAGGCCCTGGCCGGGCAGCTGGCCGAGCAGCTCGACTCCTCGGCCCACCGGGTCAGCAAGCTCCGCTTCCGCGACCGCATGGTGTCGGCGCTGCGTGCCTCGATGGACGCCGAGTTCCCCGAGGGGGCGTCGCTCCCCGAGGGTGCCGGGCCCCGGCCTCCTCAGTAGCCGGGGGCCGCCCACCCCGATGGCCGGCTCCTTCGACCTCAACGATTAGCCGGCCCGCCAGCTTCAGGGGCCCCCGCCGCCTTCCGATTACGACATGTAGGCCACCACGGACGGTGGACCGCAGCAAGCGGAAGGAATCAATGACCCGGCTGTCGACGTCCTGTATGGACGGCCGTCACGATCGCTGTGTCGACGGCGCCGCCCTGTACTGCCAGTGCCCCTGCCACACCGAGCGGAAGAAGCCCTCCGGCTGCCTGCCCCGTGGCGCCCCCGAGCCTGAAAGGTCCACCTGACTTCTCCTGCGTCGGGCATACCGCCGGGCCGGTGCCCGAGCTCGGGGCGGGGGAGACCTCCCGGACTTCGCGAAAATGCAATTTTCCGGGCGTATCTGAATCGTCTAGTACGGCCGCCCTGAAACCGAACTACTTCGCCTCATGAGTTCGATATCGGCCGGAATTCGACCACGGCGCGCAGCTAGGAAACCACTCAAATAGGAAGAATCCGGGCGTATCTGAATGTTCTTATACGGCCGCCCACTCTGCGCCGCAAAGGGTCGGGGGGTCTCAGGGCTCCCTTGGTGGGCAGCTTCGCCGGTCCGGGCGCGAGCAGCCCGCCCCGGGCGCGTGGTGGCTCAGCCCCTGCTGAGGCGCCCGGGATCGACCGAGCGGAGCTTGGCCGCCGCGACCAGGCGACCACCGGAGGGCAGGGGCCCGTAGACGTCGGCCACCGCCCCGCCCCGGTCGTGCTTGACCGCCACGAACCGGAATGTGCCCCGCAGGCCCTCGACCTTGACCGGGTCCCCGGTCCGGAAGCCGTAGGGAACGTCGAGGCCGAAATCGAGCTGTCCCGGCGCGGGCGGCGGACCCTCCTCCACGCCGTGGAGTATGTACGGTCCCCGGCCGACCCGGGACCACGGGAGGGGGAGACCATGGCCGACGACTCGGTACGGCGCATCGGGCGGGACGAGCTGGGCCCCGGCGCCGCCACACCGGGGATGGCCCGGCGGGAGGCGGTCTCGACCGACGGCATGTGGGCCGGCGTGGTCGAGACCGAGCCGGGGGCGACGTCGGGGTGGCACCACCACGGGGAGTACGAGAGCACCCTGCACATCGTGAGGGGCCGGATGCGGATGGAGTTCGGGCCCGGGGGGAGCGAGATGGTCGAAGCCGGGCCCGGGGACTTCCTGTACGTGGCGCCCTACACCGTCCACCGCGAGGGGAACCCGGCCGGCGAGCTCGGGGTCGCGGTCGTGGTACGGGCCGGCCACGGGCCGGCTGTGTTCAACGTCGAGGGCCCCGACCTGCTCAACGTCGATGGCCCCGACGTCAATCCTCGAGGCTGATCCGGAGCTCGGCCAGCAGGCACAGGGACAGCGGCATCAGCTCGTCGGACGTGATCGTGGCACCGCCGAGCCTGGTCGCGCCCCGCAGCCCCTCCAGCTCGCACCCGGCCAGGCGGGTCGAGGCCATCGTGGCCCGATGCAGCTCCAGCCGCCGCAGGTCGCAGCGTTCGAAGGTGACCGTGTCGAGCGTGGCGCCGCTCAGGTCGGCGCCGGCGAGGGCGCACTCCTCGAACACCACGTTCTCCAGCCGGCAGAACCGGAGGTTGGCCTCCTCCAGCCGGCAGTCGACGAAGCGCACGTGGCGCAGCCGGGCGTCGGAGAGGATCACGCCGTTCATCCGGCAGTTGTGCAGCTCCGCCCGCAGCAGTGACGCCCCTGACAGCAGGGCACCGGAGAGGTCGCACACGGTCAGGCGGGCGTCGGTGATGCGCGTCCCGGGCAGCTGGCATCCGGTCAGCAGCACCCGGCCCAGGTCGAGCCGGGACAGCACGGCCGTCTCGGCCTCCTGGGCCGACAGGTCGGCGTCGACCAGCCGGCCGTCCTCCCACTCGACCCCGTCCTCCAGGCCGTCCTCGACCAGCTCGCCGTCGAGGACGGGGAGCTCGGGCGGCAGCACCGGCGCCTCCACACCGTCCCTGGCGGGCGGCCGGCGCCCGCCGGTTACGCCGGGTCGCGCCACATCGGCCACATGCTCGGCCCGCCGGGCAGGTCGACCTGGCCCGTCACCTCGAACCCGTGCCGCTTGTAGAACGGGATGTTGCTCTCCTTGGAGGACTCGAGGTAGGCGGGCAGCCCCTCGCGGTCGCAGCGCTCGAGGATCGGAGCCATGAGGGCCGAGCCGATGCCGCCGCCCTGATGCTCCGGGTCGGTCCCGAGCAGCAGCAGGTACCAGTGCGGCGTGTGGGGATGGTGCTTCTCGATCAGCGAGAAGGCCCGGAGCGCCTTCGGGAGGCGTATTCCCAGCTGGCCGACCGTGCCCGGGGCCAGGCGGAGCTGGCCGGCCAGCGTCGTCCGCCACGTTCCCGGCGGATTCCACAGGGCCCCGCCCCTGCAACCGTCGGTCGTGTAGACGTGGTCGTGGGGCAGCGCCGAGACGCGTGTCAGCGCCGCCAGGAACCGGGGGAGGCGCCGCCGCCGCACCGACTCCACCGGGAAGAACCAGCGCATCACGGGGTCGTCGTCGAAGGCCCGGGCCAGGGTGGCCGCCAGCGGGGCCACGTCGGCCCGCGAGGCGGTGCGGACCACGGGCGCGGTCATGAGATCCAGTCTGCTCGACTACGGTCCGTCGCGTCAGCAGAACATGCCGAGGGGCGCGGGCGCGCCAGGGACGGAGGACCGGTGGCCATAGCCGTGGGAGACAGGATTCCCGACGTCGAGGTGCGGACCATGGGCCCGGAGGGCCCCCAGGCCGTCCAGACGGCGGAGGTGCTCGGCAAGGGGAGGGTGCTGCTATTCGCCGTTCCCGGCGCCTTCACGCCCGGCTGCTCCCGGATCCACCTGCCCGGCTACGTCAAGGGCTACGACGAGCTCAAGGCCAAGGGCGTCGACACCGTGGCATGTATCGCGGTCAACGACGCCTGGGTGATGCAGGCGTGGGCCGACTCCCAGGACGTCGGGGACAAGGTCCTCATGCTCGGTGACGGCAGCGGGGAGTTCACCCGGGCCATGGGCCTCGAGGCCGACATGAGCAGCTTCGGTCTCGGTGTCCGGTCGCAGCGCTACGCCGCCGTCCTCGAGGACGGCGTCGTCAAGAGCCTCGAGGTTGAGCCGAAGGCGGGCGTCGACGTGAGCTCGTGCGAGTCGATGCTCACCCGCCTGTAACAGCCCGGGCCGCTCACAGGAGGCGCCCGGAGGCGTCCTCCTCGGTGTCATCGTTCTCCAGGGGCGCGACGAGCTCGGGGCCGTCGACCTCCGGTTTGTTGACCCGGTCGGAGACGGCGTGGCGCACGAGCGTGCCCGCCGGTGGGGGGACCAGCAGCCCGGTCACCTCGTCGGGCTCCTTCTCCTCCGGGTCCAGCCACCGCTCCCACATCTCCGGCTCCAGCACCACCGGCATGCGGTCGTGGATGTCGGCCACGTCCGGGTTGGCGGCGCACGTGACGATCGTGCATGTCCGCATCAGGTTGCCCTCGGCGTCGCGCCAGTTCTCCCGCAGCCCCGCCAGCGCCAGCACGTCCCCGTCCGCACGCGTGAACCAGAACGGCCGGCGCGCCCCCCGTTTGGTCCCGTTGTCGACCCGGCGCCACTCGTAGAAGCCGTCGGCGGGGATGAGCACCCGCCTCCGGGTGAGGGCGGTCCGGTACGCCGGCTTGCGGGCCAGGGTCTCGGCCCGGGCGTTGATCTGGCGGGTCCCGATCGAGGGATCCTTGGCCCAGTAGGGCACCAGTCCCCACCTCAGGACGACGAGGAGCCGGCCCTGGTCGGGGCGCTCCAGCACCGCCCGCACGGGCTGGGTGGGAGCGACGTTCCACGACGGTGGCCGCTCCTCCGCCTCCTCGTTGGGCACGGCCACGAACCGCTCGGCCAGGACCGCCGTGCTCTTGATGCTGCCGTACCGTCCGCACACCGGGGTCAGCCCTCGGCGCTGAGCCCCAGCATCGTCCGGAAGTCGTCGGTGGTGTTCACGTGGGGGAAGTCCCCGTCCGGCACCGGCATCCCCAGCCCGGCGCAGATCGGCCCCCATCCGTCGCGCGGGCGCCACTCGATCAGCTGTCCGGGCGGGACCGTGTCCCGTACCTCCTGGTTGTGGCGCTCGTAGGCGGCCTTCAACGCGTCGGGCTCCATACCCTCGGGGGAGAAGCGCCGCATCATGTCGGTGGACATGGCGAACCACGGATCGTCCTCCGTGGCGGGTCCCCGTTGCATGACCACGAAGATGGTCTGGGAGAAGCTCTTCCACCACGACTCGGTGCTGTCACGCACCGACAGGAGGACCGGCGCGTCGGGATAGGCGGCGTGGAGCTCCCGCCACATGGACACCTCGGGCCAGTCCACCGCCGCCACGTAGTCCTCGAAGAGCACGTTCCAGTCGACGTCCTCCCCCTTGATGGCGCGGTGCCACACGGGTACGTGGTCGGGATGTCCGATGACCTCCAGCATGTGGTAGCAGGGGCCCCCGAGCAGCTGCTCGAGGGCCAGCTTGAGGGAGTGCGTCCCGGTCCGCCCCAGCCCGGCGCCCACCACCTTCAGTGCCATGGGTGGCAGCGTACGCCCACCGGTCGGCGCGCGCGGACCGCGGGCGGCATTCAGCGCAGCCCGACGACTCCGCGCTCCGCCAGACCGGCCAGCTCGGCGTCGCTGCACCCGAGCATCCCGGCCAGGACCTCGGCGGTGTGCTGGCCCAGGAGGGGGGCGGGGCCGGTGAACGAGGTGTCGACCGCGTCGCTGCGTACGCCGATCCCCGGATAGCCGACCGGCCCGATGGTCGGGTGCCCGACGGTCTGGAAGAAGCCGGCGTGGACGAGCTGGGGCTGGGCGTCGATGTGCGTCTGGGGCCACACCGGTGCGGCCGGAATGCCGGCAGCGGTCAGATCCCGCACCACGGCGTCGCGGTCCTGTCCCGACAACCACTTCGCCAGCTCGGCGTCGATGCGGTCGTGGGCGGTGCGCCGCCCCGCCCGGGTTACGAGCTCCGGTGATCGGCCCCACGCACCGTCCGGCAGGAGAGCGCAGAGCCGCACCCACTGGTCGTCGTCGACCACCGCCAGCGCCACCCACTGCTCCTCGCCCGCGCAGGGGTAGACACCCTGGGGCGCACCGACCGGGCCCCGGTTGGCGTCGCGGTCGAGCAGCCGGCCGTACGCGGATTGCTCGACGACCTGCTCGGCGGCGATGTTGAGCGCCACCTCCACCATCGGCATCTCGATCAGCTGCCCCTCGCCGCTCACCCGACGGTGGTGGACGGCGCACAGGAACGCGAAGGCGGCGTGCACGCCGGCGGCGGGATCGCACGTCGTGCGCACCAGCGGGTTGCGGTCCGCGTAGCCGGTCAGCCATCCCATCCCCGAGACCTGCTCCATCGTCTGGGCAAAGCCGGCGTGGTCCCGCCACGGCCCCTCCAGCCCGAACCCTGGGATGCGCACCATGATCACGCCCGGGTTGACGGCGCGCAGGTCCTCGTAGGTGAGCCCGAGGTTCCCCATCACCCGGGGCGTGAAGTTCTCCCACACCCCGTCGCACCTGGACGCCAGACGCAGCACCAGGTCCCGTCCCTCCGGCGTGGTGACGTCGATGGCCACCGAGCGCTTGCCCGGGTTGGCGCCCTGGTAGATCGGAGAGCGCTCCAACCAGTCGGACTGCTCGGGAGGGGCCACGGTGCCGAAGCGGATCCCGTCGGGCCGCTTGAAGGACTCGATCTTCACCACCTCGGCGCCGAGGGCGCAGAGGAGGTGGGTGCCGGCCGGCCCCGACCAGTAGGCGGTGAAGTCGAGGATGGTGACTCCGGCCAGCGGGCGCTCGCGGGGCGTGGGGTCCCGCTCCCAATCCGGGGCCGCTGGGGCAGGCGGGGTCACCGCCGCCGCCTCGGCCCGGATCGCATCCGTGTCGGCGCCCACCTCGGGGGCGGGCCGCAGGGCGACGACGGGCGTGGCGGACATCAGGAACGGGCTACGGGGCTGGATGAAGCCGCCGCCCGGGTTCTCGACGAACACGCCCCGTTCCCGGAAGTGCTCCATCTCTGGCAGGGTCCGGCCGTTTCCGACATACGACACCGGCACGCGGAACAGCCCGCCGAGCTCGAAGATCTCGTCGGCCGTGTGGTCGGCCAGCCACGGGTCGATCACCGACCGGGCCAGGTCCCGGTTCCGCCCCCGCCCCGCCATGCTGTTCAGACGGGTGTCCTCGGCCAGCTCGGGCCTGCCGATCATGACGGCGAAGTCGGCCCACTGCTGGGCGCTGAACAGGCACAGCCCGATCCAGCCGTCCTTGCACCGCTCGACCGACGGGTAGTCCGAGCCGCGCTGGCTCAGCGCCGCCGCCGCGCCGGTGAAGTCCCGGTAGAGGGTCGGGTAGGTGACCAGGCACACGGCCATCACCTCGAGCAGCGGGACGTCGAGGCGCGGTGCCACTCCGTGGGCGGCCCGGTGGCTGATTCCCGCCAGGGCCGCGAACGCCGCGGTGGCGCCACCCAGCCACTCCCCGGCGCGACCCCCCTGCTGCAGCGGGGGCCGGTCCGGGAAGCCCCGCGCCGAGATCGACCCGCACCAGCCCTGCAGGGTCAGCTCCGTCCACGGGGTGCCGGCCAGGGGGCCGTCGGGGCCGAAGGCCGACAGTGACACCACGACGGTCCCGCTGCCGGCCTGCGTCGAAGGTGCTCCGTCCCCGGCGACGACGACGTCCGCCCACGGGACCAGGGTGTCGAGGGCGGCGCCGGCCACTGTCACCGAGCGCTTGGAGGTGTTCAGGTAACGGAACAGGGCCGACGTGCCGGGGGCCCGATGGTCCGGATCGGACGCCCGCCACGAGCGCAGGGCGTCACCCTCGGCCGGCTCGACCTTCACCACGTCGGCACCCTGGTCGGTAAGCAGCTTTCCGCAGTAGGCCACGGCCACGCCGCCGCCCAGCTCGAGGACGCGGACACCCCCCAGCGCGCCCGATCCCGTCTGTGCGGCCAAGCCCGGCACGATAAGCGCTACCCCGAGATCGAGGTGGACGGGGTCTGCGTGGTGGTGACGACCAGGCGGTCCCACATGCCGTCGATCTCGTGGCCGTGCACCAGGCAGGCGATGCGGTACGAGCCGGTCCGGTCGGCCACGAACTGGAAGGTCGAGGTCGTGTCGGGCCGGGAGCCGGTGGCCGGGTCCGGCGAGGACGCCTCCGGGAACGACAGCGGCCGCGTCCCCAGTGTGGCCGGCGTGTCGGAGACGACCGCGCACGAGTGCAGCAGGAGCTTGGAGTCGTTGATGCAGTGGACGGTCACCAGCCAGCCCACGGGGATGCGGATCACCAGCTGGCCGTTGGCGTAGCCGTCGAAGTTCATCTCGCCGTTGCCGGCGCCGTAGGCGGCCCGCGCCGTGACGTCGACGGTGTGGCTGGTGGCGTCGAAGCGGAGGATCTGGCGGGCGGTCATCGGCGGCGGCGGGCTCCCGCACCCGGCCAGCAGAGCGGCGGCCGCGGTGCCGGACGCCACTGCACCCACGAGGGCTCTCATCCCGCCACCGGCCGCCGGGCGGCCTCGACCCGGGTGACGTGCCGGGCGATCGCGTCGCGCAGCTGCCGGGGGGCCTCGAGGTCCAGGGCGTGGCCGGCCCCTTCGATCTCCACCAGCTCGGCCCCCGGCACGTGCCCGGCCAGGTAGCGCGAGTTGGGCGGGCGCATCACGCGGTCCTCCGTCCCGCAGATCACGAGCGTCGGCACGCGCAGCTGGTCCAGCTCGGCGGTCACGTCATGGGTGAGGAAGGTCGACGCCTGGGCGGCGGCGCTCTCGGCCGGTGGCGGCGGCGCCGCCACCATCTCGTCCACCAGATGGGAGAACAGCTCCGGGTGACGCTCGGGGAAGCCCGGGCCCATCGACAGCGCCAGGTTCAGGCGGGCCTGCTCGCGCTGGTCCATCCCGGGGGAGCCGCCGAGGGTGGCCAGCCAGGCGTCGTCGGGAAGGGTGAGCGCCGGCCCGCCGGCGGATGTCGAGATCAGCACGAGGGACAGCACGCAGTCCGGGTGCCCCAGGGCAAGCCGCAGGGCCGCCATCCCCCCGAGCGAGTGGCCGACGAGGTGGAACGGTGTGCCGAGGAGCGCCCGGGCCACCGCCAGGGCGTGCTCGGCGGCCAGCGCCGACGAGTCCGGGGGAGCGGTCCCCGAGGAGCCGCCCGTGCCCCGCTGGTCGTAGCCGGCCACCCGGTGGTCGGCGGCCAGGGACGGGGACGCCGCGTAGGGGCACTCGACCGCCGGCAGGGCGGGCACGACCCGCCCCCCGCCCCCGCACAGCTCCGGCACCACCAACCGCCACGACCGGGCGTCGGAGGCCGCCCCGCTCATCAGCAGGACGGGCGGGCCGGCGGCGGGGCCCGCCACCCACGCCCGCAGCGTCTCGCCGTCGGCGGTGGCGACGTGGCTCCAGGTGGCGGGGACCGGACCGGACACCGGTGGGACGGTAATCAGCCCGTCCGCTCGACGACTACCTGCCGCAGCCCCCAGGTGATCTCCCCCGTGGCCGGTGAGTGGCGGAGCTCGTCGAGCTGGCGCGCCAGCGAATCGACCTCGTCCGTGGTCCAGCGGCTCGTGATGGCGCCGTCGTCACGCCACGTCGGGAGGTTCAGGCTGAACATGGCGGCGGCTTGCGCCGTCGCCACCGGTAGGCGGACGAGCTCGCACGCCCGGACCATCCATCCCCGGCCCCCGAGGGCCCCGGGCGCGGCCAGCTCCGGTCCGGCGTACATGGGCCCGCCCCGCGCCGCCACCACCGCCACGGCCAGCTCCTCGTAGCGCGCCAGCACCGGGTGCCCGGTGTGGATGAACTCGATCTCGTCCAGGACGAGCAGCCCTCCCTCCTTCAGCTGGGTCACCCAGGTGCGGGCCGTGCCCACCGGATCGGGAAGGTGGGCCAGCAGCAGGCGGGCCAGCACCACGTCGGCCGGCCCCACCGGGAACGGGACGGAGCGCACGTCGTGGACCATGTAGGAGACCTCGGCCGGAGCCCGGGCCGACGCCCGGGCCACGAAGGCCGGGGAGGCGTCGAGGCCGACGGTGCGGGTGGCGCCGACGGTCTCGTGGAGCAGCGCGGTGGAAAGGCCCGGTCCGCAGCCGAGGTCCACCGCCAGTCCGACCGGGCCGTGCAGCCGGGCCGCCCTGTGCAGCAGGGCACGTGTCGGCTCCCCGAACACCGCCGCCACCAGCTCGAGCCGGCGGGCGGCCAGGTCGCTGTCCCCGAAGGCGTAATCCCGGCCCACCGGCCACCATTGCACGGGTGGCCGGCTGGAGCCCGCCGTTTTGTCCAGAGGCGCGCCGGGGCGCCGGTCCTACCTGACCTTCTGGAAGGTCAGGAGCCAGCCGTCGGGACCGTAGACGGGCGGGCGGGGATCGTGCATAGGCTCCCAACCCCGCCGGCGGTGGTCCTCCATGGCCTGGCGGACCCGGCGCCACTGCAGCCAGCGGGGCCCTCGGGCCGGCACCGTCCACGCCCGGGTCGTGCCCACGGGGATGAAGCGGGCACGGGGCAGCGGCCTCATCAGGGGTGCCGTCATCATGCCCAGGGGATTCGGCGGCACGGGCCCGGCCACCTGCCGGCCGGTAGCTTTCGCCCATGTCGCCCACCGAGCGCTTCCGGGGCTGGCCGGTGGAGGCTGTCGAGTTCTTCGAGGGCCTGGAGGCGGACAACTCCAAGTCCTTCTGGACGGAGAACAAGGCGGTCTACGAGGCCAGCGTGCGCGCTCCGATGGAGGCGCTGCTGGCCGAGCTGCAGCCCGAGTTCGGGGAGGGCCGCATCTACCGTCCCTACCGCGACGTCCGCTTCAGCGCCGACAAGTCCCCGTACAAGACCCATCTGGCCGCCCACAACGGCGGTGGCTACTTCCAGCTCGACTCCGAGTCTCTCGGTGTCGGCACCGGCCTCTACATGCCCGGTCCCGAGCAACTCGAGCGGTACCGCGCCGCGGTGGCCGACGACGGGAGCGGCACCGAGCTGGTGCGCATCATCGCCGGGTTGCGGAAGAAGTCGATCGACGTCAACGCCCACGAGGTCCTGAAGACGGCGCCCCGGGGCTATCCGAAGGACCACCCCCGCATCGACCTGCTGCGCCAGAAGGGGATCACGGCGTGGAAGCAGTGGCCCGTCGGGGCGTGGCTGGGCACCGCCGCCGCCAAGAAGCGCATCGTCGACTTCCTCCACGCCACCGCCCCGTTGCGGGAGTGGCTCGACACCCGGGTGGGGTCGTGAAGGCCGTCGTGTGCCACGAGTTCGGCCCGCCCGACGTGCTGCGCGTCGAGACCGGTCCCGACCCGGAGCCGGGACCCGGCCAGGTCGTCATCGACGTCCACGCCTCCGCCGCCAACTTCCCCGACATCCTGATGCTCAGGGACGAGTACCAGTTCAAGCCCGGCCTTCCGTTCATCCCGGGGGGCGAGGTCGCGGGTGTGGTGTCGCGTCTCGGGCCCGGGGTGGAGGGGGTCGAGACGGGAGGGCAGGTGATGGCCCTCACGGGTGCGGGCGGCTTTGCCGAGAAGGTGGTCGTCCCGGCGGGGGCGCTCCTGCCGGTCCCGCCCGGCATGGACCTGGCGACGGCCTCGGGCTTCCCCACCGCCTACGGGACGTCGTACCACGCCCTGGTGGACCGCGCCGCCCTCCAGCCGGGGGAGACCGTGCTGGTCCTCGGCGCCGCCGGCGGGGTCGGGCTGGCGGCGGTGGAGATAGCCGCCGCTCTGGGAGGCGTGGTCATAGCCGCCGCCTCGTCCGAGGCCAAGTTGGCGGCCTGCGTGGAGCACGGCGCCGCCCTCACCGTGAACTACGCCGAGGAGGACCTGCGGGCGTGCATCCGGGAGCTCACGGACGGCCGGGGGGTCGACGTGGTGTACGACCCGGTCGGCGCCGACCTGGCCGAGCCGGCGTTCCGCAGCATCGCCTGGGAGGGGCGCTACCTCGTCGTCGGCTTTGCTGGCGGGTACATACCGAAGCTGCCGCTTAACCTGACCCTGCTGAAGGGGGCGTCGGTCGTCGGTGTCTACTGGGGCGCCTTCACGGGGCGGCAGCCGGCCGACAACCGGCGCAACTTCTCCGAGCTGGCCCGCCTCCATGGGGAGGGCCTGCTGCGTCCGGTCGTGTCCGCCACCTATCCGCTGGAGCGGGCCGCCGAGGCCCTCGACGAGCTCGGCCAGCGCCGCGCCGTCGGCAAGGTGGTGGTGGTTACCGCTGCGGGACCGAGCTGAGGCGCTCGGTGACCGCCAGCCGCCGGCGGGCCCGGGCCTCGGCCAGCGCCGGACGGCGGGCCAGGTCGGCCAGGAGCTGCCCGGCTACGAGCGCCAGGGCCAGGGCGGCCACGGCGGCGGCGGCGTAGAACCCGGCATCCGGCCCGC
>DASSEU010000032.1:0-64153 GCA_035695125.1 Acidimicrobiales bacterium | reverse complement strand
CGCTCGATGAGCCCCTTGTGGAGATCCTCGGCCACTCCGATGGCGGTCCCGACCGAGCCGAAGGCGGCGGTCTGCACGAAGATCCCCGGCATCAGGTAGTTCTGGTAGTTCGGGATCTTGATGGCCCCGCCGAAGACGTAGCGGAACAGCAGCACGAACATGATCGGCTGCAGGCTCATGAAGAACAGCGCCTCGGGCGTGCGCACGAACGTCAGCAGAGTGCGCTCGGTCATGACCAGGCCGTCCTTCACCCCCCGGCGGGCCCGCCCCACACCGTCGGCCGGCGGGGGGGCAAGGACCGGTCGGGCGGCACCCCGGTGGTCGGCGTCGTCCGGGGAGAGCGCTCGGGGCGGCGCCAGGGTCGTCACGACGCCCGGGCCTCGGTGTCGTCGGAAGGCTCCTCCTCGGCGCGGTGGCCGGTGAGAGCCAGGAACACGTCGTCGAGGCTCGGCTCCCGGAGGGCCAGGTGGACGGGCACGAGGCGCCGGCGGTCCAGCGACCGGAGGGCCCGGGTGAGGAACTGGGCTCCCTCGGTGACCTTCACCTCGACCGTGGCGCCGTCGACCGTGGGCTGCTCGTCCCCCAACCGGTCCAGGGCGGCGGCCGCCTGGGTCGCGGCCTCGGCGTCGGCCATCTCCAGGCTGAGCACCGTCTCCCCCGAGTGGGCCTTGAGCTCGGTCGGGGTGCCCTGGGCTATCACCCGGCCGTGGTCCACCACCGCCACCACCTGGGCCAGGCGGTCGGCCTCCTCGAGGTACTGCGTGGTCAAAAGGACCGTTGTGCCCTCGCTCACCAGCTCCTCGATCATCGCCCACAGGTCCTGGCGGCTCTGGGGGTCCAGCCCGGTGGTGGGCTCGTCCAGGAACAGCACCGGCGGGTGGGACACCAGGGCGGCGGCCAGGTCGAGGCGGCGGCGCTGCCCGCCCGAGAGGGTCTTGGCGGGCCGGTCCGCCGCCTCCTCCAGCCCGAAGCGGCCCAGCAGGTCGCGGGACCGGGACCGGGCCGACGCCCGGCTCATCTGGTTGAGCTGGCCCACCATCCGCAGGTTCTCGTAACCGGTGAGGTTGTCGTCGACGGCGGCAAACTGCCCCGCCAGGCCGATGATCGAACGCACCTGATCGGCCTCGTGCACCACGTCGTGACCGAGGATCCGGGCCCGGCCGGCGTCGGGGGACAGGACGGTCGTGAGGATCCGCACCGCGGTCGTCTTGCCTGCACCGTTCGGACCGAGGAGCCCGAACACGGTGCCGGCCTCGACCTCCAGGTCCACGCCGTCGAGGGCCAGAACCCGCCCCCCGTAGCGCTTCTCGAGCCCGTGAGCGTCGATGGCCAGGTCCATGTCGACGCAGGTTAGGGAAGGGCGTCGAGCCGGAGCGAGCTTCGAACCCCTGCATACTGGGTTCTGTGACCGATACCACACGGGACCGTCGGGTCGAGGTGCGACGAATCGGGCGATTGGTGAGGCCGGTCGGGAGATGAACGTGCCCCGCCTGACCGGCTGGCTGGAGCACGCCGGGGAGCGGATCTACTACGAGGTGGCCGGCTCCGAGGGGGCTCCGTGGCTGATCCTGTGCCACGGGGCCGGAGGCAACCACGCCGTCTGGCACCACCAGGTGGCGCGGTTCTGCGGGACCTACCGCGTCCTCGCGTGGGACCAGCGGGGCTTCGGCCGCTCGACCAACCGGGAAGGGGCGGCGTCACCGCAGGCGGCGGCAGCGGACCTGGCGGCGCTCGTGACAGGGCTCGGCATCCGCCGGGCCCATGTGGTGGGACAGTCGATGGGCGGCTGGGCGGCCATGGGCTTCTGCGTGGCCCATCCCGACGTGGCGATGTCACTCACGCTGGCCGACACCTTGGGGGGGATCCCGGTGGCGGCGTGGGCGGCGGGCCGGCTGTCACCCCGTCCCGTCGACGCGGTCGTCGGGGACCACCCCGCCCTCGGCGCCCGCTTCTGCCGCGAGCACCCGGCGCAGGCCCTTCTGTACCAGCAGCTCGGGGACTGGGGCGTCCCCTCGAACGAGCGGGCGGGGGCGGTGACGGGCCTGTTCACCACCTCGTTCGGACCGGAGGAGCTGGCCCGGGTGCGCTGCCCGGTCCTCTTCGTCGTCGGTGGGGAAGACGAGATCTTCCCGCCCGCCTGGATCGCCGAGGCGGCCGGTCATCTGCCGCAGGCGACGGTGGAGGAGATCCCGGGGGCGGGGCACTCGCCGTACTTCGAGGTGCCCGAGCAGTGGAACGCGGCGGTCGGGCGGCATCTGGAGGCGTCGTCCCTAGCGTGATGCCGCTGCCCCTGGAGAGATGACGGGCCCCGACGGGGCCGGCGCCCACCTGAGGTACTGGCCCGCCCTCGACGGGGTCCGGGCCCTGGCCGTGTCGGTCGTGGTGGCGTACCACCTCGGCTACCTCCCCGGCGGCTGGCTGGGTGTCGACGTGTTCTTCGTCCTGTCCGGTTACCTCATCACGACCCTCCTCCTGCGCGACCACGAGCGGACGGGATCGGTGGTGGGCCTGCGCTTCTGGGCCCGCCGGGCCAAGCGTCTCCTCCCGGCTGTGTTCCTGCTGCTGGTCGTCCTCGGCGTCTACGCGTGGGTCGGCGGCCCCGGCCTGGTGCCGGCCCAGCTGCGCTCACCGGCGCTGGCCACGTTCTTCTACGTGGCCAACTGGCAGCAGCTCGTCGCCGGCCACGGGTACTTCGCCCAGTTCAACGCCCCCAGCCCACTCGTCCACACCTGGTCCCTCGCCATCGAGGAGCAGTACTACGTGTTCTGGCCCTTCCTCCTGGCGGCGGGTGTCTGGGTGCTGGGGCGCCGACGGGGGGTGACCCGGGCGCTGGTCGCCGCGACCGTTCTGGCGGCGGCGGCATCGGCGGCCTGGATGGGCGTGGCCGCCCACATCCTGTCCACCAACCGGGCCTACCTCGGGACCGACACCCGCGGGTGGGAGCTGCTGCTCGGGGGGGCGGCGGCCATGGTGTGGCCGGCGGGGGGCGGGGCCCGCCGGCTCCGGGGGAGACCGCGGACGCAGGCACGCGTTCGGACACGGGAACAGAGCGGTACCCCGGCCTGGGCGGTGGCGTCCGGCGTCGGACTGGCCGTCGTCGGTGCCGTCCTGGCCCGGGCCGGGGGGCCGCCGCCCTGGATCTGGGACGGCGGTCTGGTGGCAGCCGGCGTGGGCTCGGCCGCGTTGATCGTGGGCGTGATGCGGGCGCCGCGGGGCACTGTGGCCCGGGTGCTGGGGCTCGCTCCGCTGGCCTGGCTGGGGCGGATCAGCTACTCGCTGTACCTCTGGCACTGGCCGGTCATCGTCCTGGTGAACCAGACCACGACCGGGCTCTCAGGCGCCGCGCTGGTGGCGGCGCGGGTGGCGCTGATGCTGGCCGCCACTTGCGCCAGCTACTACCTCGTGGAGACACCCCTCCGCCGGGCGGACTGGCGGGCCTGGCCCCGGCGCGCCCTTGCCCCCGTCGGGGCGCTGGGCACGGCCGCCGTGGTCGTGTTGGGAACGGCCGCGCCGGTATCGGCAGGCGCCGCTCCCGTGGCGCACCGGCCGACGGGCTCGGCGGCTGAGCCGAGCCTCGGCTCCGTGCCGGCGGCGCTGCCGGCGGGGCGGGTCCCCTCCCCCTCCGACCCACTGCGCGTCTGGATCATGGGTGACAGTGTGATGTTCGACAGCTCGGCGGGATTGACCGCCGCCCTCCAGGCGACCGGTCGGGCCACTGTGACCGCAAACAGCTCGTTCGGAGGCTGGGGCCTCAGCACCGACCACGTGTGGCCGAGCGACGCCCGCCGCATCATCAACCAGTACCGCCCCGAGGTTGTGATCGGCACCTGGTCGTGGGATGACGGCCTGGCCGCCGCCGATGCCGCCGCCTACCGGGCCCGGCTCGAGGATGCGGTCCGGACGATCCTCACACCTGGTGACGGCGTGGACCTCGTGGTGCTGCTGGAGTACCCGCCGACCGGTCCCTCCCCGGCCGTGGCCGACCCCGTGCTCCGCGCCGCCAAGTGGAAGCAGCAGCTCCGGGTGCAGCGGGCGTGGGACGACGTGGCCCGTGCCGTCACCGGCGCCCTTCCCGGCCACGCCGCCTATCTGCGCATGACGCCGGTCTTCGCTCCCGGTGGTCGGCTCATGACCTGGATGCACCTGTCCGGGTCGAGCTGGATCCGGGCGCGCAAGCTCGACAACACCCATATGTGCCCGTACGGGGCGGCGCTGTTCGGCTCGGCGGTGGTCACCGCCCTCGAGCGACCGCTGCTGCTGGGAGACATGGCCGCCGGCTGGGAGACGGGGACATGGACGCACGACGGGCGCTACAACGACCCTCCGGGCGCCTGTCCGGCCGACCAGCCGCCTCCCGGCTACGCCGGAATACCACTGCCCGTCACCAGCGGCTGACCGTCCGGCGGGAAGGCTTCTGTCGGGGAGGCCCCTCCCCTATCATCGTCCGGTGCCCAAGGTCTACGCCGTCGCCAACCAGAAGGGCGGCGTGGCCAAGACCACGACCGTCCACTCTCTGGGGGCGGCGCTGGCCGAGCGGGGCCGACGGGTCCTCCTGGTCGACCTGGACCCGCAGGCATGCCTCACGTATTCGCTGGGCCTGTCCGCCGAGGAACTGGGTCATTCGCTGCACGACGTGATCGTGCATCAGACCCCGGCGTCGGATGCGCTGACGAAGGCCGGAGACATCCACATCCTTCCGGCCACGATCGATCTGGCCGGCGCCGAGATCTACCTCCTCTCCAAGACCGGGCGCGAGTACGCGCTGGCCCGTGCCATCGAGCCGCTCGTGTCGGGATACGACGTGGTCCTCATCGACTGCCCGCCCTCCCTCGGCATCCTCACCATCAACGGGCTCACCGCCGCCCACGAGGTGCTGATCCCTCTGCAGTGCGAGACGCTGTCGAGCCGCGGCGTCGGTCAGCTCCTCGAGACGGTGGCGGATGTGCGCAGCTTCACCAATCCCGGACTCGGTGTGGCCGGTGTGATCGCCACCATGTACGACGGCCGCACCCGCCTCGGCCAGCAGGTCCTGGCCGACATCCACGAGAGGCACGGCCTCGAGCTTCTGCCTCCGCCGGTTCCCAAGTCGGTGAAGGTGGCGGAGGCGCCCGGGCGCAGCCGCTCGGTGCTCGAGCACGCCTCCAGCAGCCCGGCCGCCGACGCCTACCGGGAGCTGGCCGCCAACCTCGACAGCCGGATCCGCTGAGCGACCGCTCGATGGCCCGGCGCGCCGTGGACCCCACCGGGAAGCAGGCCCTCTTCGGCTCACCTCCGGCCGCCGCCGGTGACCGTCTGGCCCCGGGCGTGCGCAGCGAAGGGCGGACCGCGCTGTTCTCGACTCCGCCGCGTCAGGCCGGCACGGTCGTCGTCGAGTGCTCCAACTGCAGGGTCCGGAGCCGGGTGTCACTGTTCGACCTCGGACTGCGCCTGTTCTCGGGCTCGGCCTGGTTCCCGCTGCGTCACCACCCCCACTGGATGCGCTGCCCGAGCTGCCGTCAACGACGCTGGTGCCGGATCGGGTGGAACGACTGACCGATCGGGGCTATACCTCGGGGTCGACACTTGGGGAGGTGGCGTGATGCAGAACCGTTGGGTCCAGGAGCCGGTGAGCGGGGAGGGTGCCGAGGTGGTCCCATTCCCTGCCAATCCTCGCCTCGAGGTCACCTACCTCACCGACCCCGAGGTACTGGCGGCGGTGCTTCCTCCGCCGCTGACCGCGCCGCCCGAGCCCCGGGTCCACGTCCGGTTCACGCGCATCGAGGTCAACGGACACCTGCACGAGATCGTCTGCTCGTTCCTCGTCGACGCCATGTTCGGGGACCAGCTCGGGCAGCACTGCCTGGTCATGCCGATCGACCTGGCCGACGCCATCGCTCCCAGCCGCGAGCGTTACGGGGAGCCCAAGAAGCTGGCCGAGATGGTGTTCGAGCGCGAGGGTGACCATGTGCGGGCCAGCGTCACCCGCCAGGGCGTGACCATCATCGACGTGGTCGGGGACGTGACCGGGAAGCTTCCCACCCCCGAGCCCTATCCGCTGCTGCACTTCTGGTACAAGTTCCTCCCGGCCGTGGAGGGCCCGGGGTTCGACGCCGGGCCCTTCCTCGTCACGCTGCATCAGACGATGAAGCCGGAGTCCGCCGAGTCCGTCGAAGGCAAGATCGTGCTGCGCGATCTCCCCGGAACGCCGGTGGCCGACCTGCCCGTCCTCGAGCAGGAGTCGATTCGCTACATGATGACGTCGTCGGACTTCTACCACGTGCTCGAGGACGTCGAGATCGACCCGGTCGAGTACGCCAGACACGTTGCGGTCCAGTACCGGTAACCCCCTCCCCGACCCTCCGGAACGGACATACGACCGGCGCGGCTTCCTCGGGCTGACGGCGCGCCTGGCGGGCGGCGCCGTGCTCCTGGGCGGCGCCCCCGGGGTGCTGGCGGCGTGCGGCTCAGGCTCCGGTAGCGGCGGGTCCTCCGGGTCGGGTTCCCCGAGCCCGGCCACCGCGTCCGCCGGTACCCCCAGGCGGGGTGGCGCCCTCCGGGTCGGCATCGAGGCCGAGACCAACGGGTTGAACCCGGTGGCCAGCGACTTCACGGCGCCGGCCGTCTACTACGCCCGGGCCGTGTTCGACACGCTGACCATCCAGGCCTCCGACGGCTCGGTGAAGCCCTATCTGGCCCGGGCCGTCACCCCGAACGCCGCCTACGACGCCTGGACGATCGATCTGCGGCCGGGGGTGGTCTTCCACGACGGCACGCCCCTGGACGCGGATGCACTGGTGACCTATCTCGACCAGGTCGTAGCCAGCCCCACGTACTCGATCACCCTGCAGAAGCTCATCCGGAGCGTCTCCAAGACGGGAGACCTGTCCGTAGTTCTCAAGATGGCTCAGCCCTGGGTGGCTTTCGACGCCTACCTGTCGGGCGGAACCGGCGGAGCGGCCCAGCTCGGCTTCATCCCCTCCCCCAAGATGCTGGCCGACCCCGACGGGGCCCATCACCCGGTCGGCACGGGACCATTCGTGTTCAAGCAGTGGGACACGAACTTCCAGTTCGTCGTCACGCGCAACCCGCACTACTGGCGCGCCGGCCTTCCCTACCTCGACCAGATCACCTTCAAGCCCATCCCGGACGAGACCGCCCGGCAGCAGACCCTGGACGCCGGCGGAGTCGACATGATCCAGAGCTCCGCCTACGACACCATCGCGTCGCTCCTCCGCCAGTCGGAGTTCCCGGTGCTGAGCAACCTCCACGGTGACGTCGGTGAGCCCAGCCAGAACTTCATCATGCTCAACACCCAGGTGGCGCCCCTCGACGACCTGCGGGTCCGCCAGGCCCTGGCCTACGCCACCGACCAGACGAAGCTGAGCCGGCTCACCGAGTCCAACCTGGTGCCGCCCTCGACCGGCCCCTTCGAGCCGGGCAACCCCTGGTACTCCCCGACGGGCTATCCGTCGTACAACCTGGCCAAGGCTCAGGCCCTGGTGAAGGCGTACGAGGCCGAGAAGGGGCCGATCTCCTTCCCGCTCATCACCGCCGGCACCTCCCAGCTCAACCAGATGCAGGTCCTGCAGCAGATGTGGAGACAGGCGGGTATCACCGTCAGCTCGATCGAGACCCCCACCAACACGGCCCAGATCAGCGACGTCCTGGTCGGGGACTATGCAGCCACCTCATGGGGCCAGTTCGCCGCGCCCGACCCCGACATGAACTACCCGTTCTGGTCGGCGACGACGGTGGCGCCGCTCAAGAAGTTCGCCGTCAACTTCGCACGCAACGCCGACCAGCAGATCGAGTCCGCCCTCCAGACGGGCCGCACCAACCCCGACCGGGGTGCCCGCATCCGCGCCTACCAGGAGGTGGCCAAGCGCCTGGCCGCCGACATCCCCTACATCTGGACGGGCCGGGCGCTCGGCGCCGTGGCCGCCCGTCACAACGTCGTCGGCTACTCCGCCGGTCTCTCGCTGCCCGAAGGCGGGCGGGCCGCGGCCCTCAACGGCTCGAACATCTGGCTCACCGAGACCTGGCTGGGCTGAGCCGTTCCGCCGGGCCTTGACACGGATCCCGAGCAGGCCTTTGCCGAGTGGCTCGGCGCAGCCCGGGACGCCGGCGCGCCCCTGCCCGAGGCGACCGGGTCCGCTACCGGCAGACCGGGAAGGGCTGGACGGTGGAGCGCCTATCACCCTGAGGGTGTGCCACCCCCGGCCCCCCTGTCATGCCCCGCGCTGACGGTTACACACAACAGCCATTGGGAGCAGCCGGGGTTGCGTCGATCTTGTTGAGGTGCGAAGTGCATCGTTACGGCGGCCCGCGCTTCGACGCCTGAGCGTCCACCTGCCGGCCGGGGAGGAACCGTTCTCGCCGCGCGTCGTCGGGCGCATCTCGGCCGTGCTGTTCATGCTCTGCGGGGCGCTGGTGGCCCTGCTGGCGCTGACCCTGCCGTATCCGGCCGGTACGTCCCGGCCCGGCCTGGGCGCGGTCGGAGCGGGGGCCGTGGTCAGCGGCGCCGTCATCTGGTCCCTGCCCTGGAATCGCTGGCCCCGCTTGGCCACCCTGTGGCTCGTCCCCGTGGCCACGACCCTGGTGGCGCTCCACAACGTCTTCGCCGGCCTCGACGGGTTCGTCTACGGCCTGTTCTTCATGGTGATCTTCGTCTGGATCGGCCTGGGCCATCCGCAGGGAACGTCGTTGGCCCTCTCTCCGATGCTGGCCGCCGCCTACCTCGTCCCGCTCCTCGTGCTGGAGCGGTCCTCCTCGATAGCCATCGCCTCCGCCGCCTACTGCCTGCCCTGCGGGGTGCTCGTCGGGGAAACCGTGACCTGGGTGGCGGAACGGCTGCGTCGGTCGGACCGCGCCCTGCGGTCCAGCGAGGAGCGGTTCCGGTCGCTGGTGGAGGAATCCGCCGACGTGGTGATTCTGTTGGACGGAGACGGAAGGACCGTCTTCGCCGGCCCCTCGCTCACCCGGGTGCTCGGATACCACCCCGACGACTGGCTGGGGCACGCACCCAACGTCTATGTGCACCCCGACGACCAGCCCGCCCTGGACCAGACGTGGGCACGGTTGATCTCGGAGCCGGGGTCGATAGCGCGCTACGAGACCCAGGTGCGTTGTGCCTCCGGGGCGTACCGGTGGTGCGCCGTCGTCCTGCGCAACCTGCTGGCCGAGCCGGCGGTGAGCGGTGTCGTCGCCAACTTCACCGACATCACCGAGCGGATACTGGCCCGGGAGGAGCTGGCGGAGAGCGAGACGACATTCCGCCGGCTGTTCGAGTCCAACCCCCAGCCGATGTGGGTCCATGACCGCCAGACGCTCGGGTTCCTGGCCGTCAACGACGCCGCCGTCGAGCACTACGGGTACAGCCGGGCGCAGTTCCTCACCATGTCGCTCCGGGACCTGGACGCCGGCGCCCCCGCCGAGGTGCCCGACGGCCGTGCGGTCGACCGGCGCCGTCCGGCCCGGCATCGCCTGGCGGACGGCCGGGTGGTCGACGTCGAGCTGACCTCCAACCCCATCGCCTTCCGCGACAGCGCCGCCATGCTGACGAGCGCCCAGGACGTGACCAGGCGGGTGGCACTGGAGCAGCAGCTGCGCCATCAGGCCTTCCACGATCCGCTGACGGGGTTGGCCAACCGGGCTCTGTTCTACGACCGCCTCCAGCACGCCCTGGCCCGGATCTCCCGCGGGAGCGCCGGCCTGGCCGTGCTGCTGCTCGACATCGACGCCTTCAAGAGGGTCAACGACAGCCTGGGCCACACGTCGGGAGACGAGCTCCTCGTGGCCGTGTCCCAGCGTCTGGCCGCCGACCTCCGGGCCGCCGACACCGCCGCCCGCCTGGGTGGCGACGAGTTCGTGGTCCTGGCGGAGGGACTGGCCGACCCCACCGAGGCCACGGCACTGGCCGAACGGCTCCAGGGCGCCCTCACCGAGCCCTTCCACCTGGCCGGACGGGAGGTCGTGGTCCGGGCCAGCATCGGCATCGCCTCGGCCGGGCCGGGGGACACCGCCACCGCCGAGGAGCTGCTGCGTAACGCCGACGTGGCGATGTACGCCGCCAAGGCGGCCGGCCGCGGTGGCCACGCCCGCTTCCAGGCCCACATGCATGCCGCCGCCGTGGCCCGCCTCGAGGTCGAGTCCGAGCTGCGCGCCGCTCTGGGCGCCGGCCAGCTGGAGCTGTACTACCAGCCGATCGTTCAGCTGCCGGGCCGCCAGATCGTGGGGGCGGAAGGACTCATCCGCTGGCACCATCCCGCCCGGGGCCTGATCATGCCGGGGCAGTTCATCCCGGTGGCCGAGCAGACAGGCCTGATCGACGAGATCGGTGCCTGGGTGATCGAGGAGGCGTGCAACCAACTGGCGCACTGGCAGAGGGTCGGGGGGCCGGAGGAGGTTGCGGTCAACGTCTCGGCGCGTCAGCTGGCCTCGGCCCGTTCCTTCGTGACCCTGGTGCGCAGGTGCCTGGCGACCAGCGGTGCATCACCGGGCGGCCTGACGCTCGAGATCACCGAGAGCGTCGTGATGGCCGACCCCGATGCGGCCCGTATGGCACTCGAGGAGCTGCGTGGCATCGGCGTCCGCGTCGCCATCGACGACTTCGGGACCGGACATTCGTCGCTCAGCTATCTGGGCCGGTTCCCGCTCGACTATCTCAAGATCGACCGCTCGTTCGTGGAGGGCCTCGGCACCGACGGACCGGCCGCCGGCGGGGGCCATACTCCCCTGGTATCAGGTATAGCCCGCCTGGCGTCGGCGCTGGGCCTGACCGTGGTGGCCGAGGGGGTCGAGACCGAGTTCCAGGCCGGCGCCGTCGAGTCGCTCGGGTGCCAGAAGGCCCAGGGTTATCTGTTCGGGCGGCCCGGTCCCGCCGCCCTGCTCAGTCCGTGTCCTGGCGCCGAGCAGGGGGCGGGCGTCCGTCAGGAGCAGCCGCTGGTCGTCCCGCAGCTGGCGCAGACGTAACAGGATCCGGCCCGCTGCATGGCGTTGCCGCACTGGTAGCAGTACGGGGCGTCTTTGATCTCCCCGGACGGAGTGATCTCCACGGCGGTGTCGCTCACGTCGACGATCCCGATCGTCTCCGTGGTCGTCTCCTCCACACCTGGGAGGGTGGGCTGGGTGCGCTCGTCGGTGGTGAGGATCCCGAGCTCGACCCGCTCCTCGTAGGGCAGGTAGTCGACGGCCAGCCGCCGGAAGATGTAGTCCACGAGGCTGGAGGCCAGCCGGAGGTCCGGGTCGTCGGTCATGCCGGCGGGCTCGAACCGCATGTTGGTGTACTTCCGGACGTAGGTGGCCAGGGGCACCCCGTGCTGGAGGCCGAGGCTGATCGAGATCGAAAAGGCGTCCATCACGCCCGCCAGGGTCGAGCCCTGCTTGGAGACCTTCATGAAGACCTCACCGGGACGGCCGTCGTCGTACTCCCCGACCGTCACGTAGCCCTCGCAGTCGGCAACCCGGAAGGCGAACGTCTCGGAGCGACGGCGCTTGGGGAGCCGCTCCCGGATCGGTTGCTTGACGACCACGGTCTGGATGGCGAGCTGCTTCTCCAGCTCGGCCACCTTCTGGGCCAGCCCGGCGTCGATGACCACGGGAGCAGGAGCCGGCTCCTTCTCCTTCTCCTTCTTGGCCATCGAAAGGGGCTGGGCCACCTTGCAGTTGTCCCGGTAGATGGCGACCGCCTTGAGGCCGAGCTTCCAGGCGTCGACGTGGAGCTGCTCGACATCCTCGACGCTGGCGTCCTCGGGCATGTTCACGGTCTTGGAGATGGCGCCCGAGATGAACGGCTGGACGGCGCCCATCATCCGGACGTGCCCGGAGTAGTGGATCGGAAGGTCACCCATGGAGCAGGCGAACACAGGCAGGTGCTGGGACATCAGGTGGGGCGCACCCATGATGGTCTTGTGCTCGTCTATGTAGGAGACGATGTCGTCGATCTGATCGGGCTGGTAGCCCAGCTGGGCCAGGGCCCGCGGCACGGTCTGGTTGACGATCGACATCGTCCCGCCGCCGACGAGCTTCTTCATCTTGACCAGGCCCAGGTCGGGCTCGATTCCGGTCGTGTCACAGTCCATCAGGAGGCCGATGGTCCCCGTGGGGGCCAGCACGCTGGCCTGCGAATTGCGGACCCCGTACCTCTCGCCCAGCTCGACCGCCGACTCCCAGGCCTCCTGGGCGGCGGAGAGCAGGTCGGTGGGAACCGCCTCCTCGTCGACGGAGGCGACCGCCTCCCGGTGCATCCGCAGCACGTTGAGCATCGACGTGGCGTTGTCGGTGTAGCCCGCGAACGGCCCCATCCTCGATGCGGTGCGAGCCGAGGTGGCATAGGCGTGGCCGGTCATGAGGGCGGTGATGGCCCCGGCCCACGCCCGGCCCTCATCCGAGTCGTAGGGAAGGCCCTGGGCCATCAGGAGAGCCCCGAGGTTGGCGTAGCCGATGCCGAGCTGACGGAAGCGCCGGGACGTGGCGGCGATCTTCTCGGTCGGGTAGTCGGCGTTCCCGACCAGGATCTCCTGGGCGGTGAATACCACCTCGACCGCCGCCTTGAAGCCGTCGACGTCGAAGCTGCCGTCCTCCTCGAGAAACTTGAGCAGGTTCAGGCTGGCGAGATTGCAGGCCGAGTTGTCCAGGTGCATGTACTCGCTGCAGTTCCGAACCACGATTCCGTTTACGACGTAGGAGTGGTTCCTCGGCTCGCAAAGGTTGTAGGTGAGCTCAACACCGTCGTCGGACCGCTCGACGAGTCGCACCGTGCGGTCGACGTTGTAGAACGTGTGGGCAGCCAGGATCTCTCGGAGCGCGTCCTGCTTGCTGGGCAGCGAGAAGCCGACCCGAGCCGCGAACTCGGAAATCGAGCCAGATGTGATGCGCAGATCAAAGCTGGGAGATCGCCCGTAGGTGCGCGCCTCCCCAGTCTTGGTCACATAGGGCAGATGGCCGGTCTCCGAACCTTCGTGAACCTTGTAGATCGACGATGAGATACCGAGGGTGGACAGAAGCAGCTGCGTTCCCTTCAACAACTCTCTCGAAGTCGATCCGAGACCCACATAAGACCCCTTCTCAGGGTTCAGCACGGCACAGCCGTCGGCGTCGAACAGGCCCCGGAGGAACGCGCTAACAGCGAAGGTCGGTGCCTGCTCGATGGCCCAGGGGATTCCCTTCTTCGGTCCCGTCACCGAGCCGACTCCCAACGCCTCAAGGAATCGCTTGAACGGGCGCCGGCTGATCCGGAGCTGTGCCGTCCCGTCCTCCTGCTCGGAGACCTTCAGTTGACAATCTCCATTGATGGCTTCGATCAACTCTTGGTGACCGGGGAGAGCGAACGTCCGATCCTCCGGGGATCCATAGATGGTCGCGGTGGTCACACCCGACGTGGATCCATCGCCAACCAGCCACCCCAGGTAATGAGCGAACTCCTCAGTCCATGTCTCGGGGAAGTGCAGTTCAGACTTGTGATCCCCCTTTGAGCGGTAGGCCTCAGGATCGGTGGTCACGGGCAATCCCGGGTCGGCATTGACCGCTTCCGCCGGAAGGTCGAGGGTCTTGATCCGATCATCCGGCGTCAGGTCTTGAGCCTCGACGTAGCCACGGTTCTCGGTGAAGATCCGGTGGCCCGGCGTACACCGGACCTCGGCGCCGTTGCTGAACCGGAGCCGAACTATCTCGTTCAGACCCGTGATCATGAATGCCTCGGGCGTCGTCAACTCGACCCGCTGGGCGGGTGCGTCCGGATTAGTCGCATCATGCGTGTAGACGCCGAACGGCTCCCCCCTGTTCGCCCGGTCGAAGAGCTCGCGGAAGCGGATCAGTCCCTTGTCGGTATGAACCAACGAGTCGCCGGTGAAGCACGGGTTGCTGGCGTTGATCCGGCCGGTGTTCGGTGCGGTGTGCCACTTGTTGATCGTGGTGTCGAACTGCATGCCGGGATCGGCGCACTCCCACGCCGCCTTGGAGATCTGGCGGAAGAGCTCACGGGCCTTGACCGTCTCGACGATCTCTCCCGTGGTGACGGCCCGGAGGTGCCAGTCGGCGTCGTCGACCACCGCCTGCATGAACTCGTCGGTGACCCGGACGGAGTTGTTGGCGTTCTGGTACTGGGTCGAGTGCGAGTCCTTGCCGTCGAGGTCCATGTCGAAGCCGGCGTCCCGCAGCACGCGCGCCTTGCGCTCCTCGATGGCCTTGCACCAGATGAAGTCGTAGACATCGGGATGGTTGGCGTTGAGGATGACCATCTTGGCGGCGCGCCTGGTCTTCCCGCCCGACTTGATGGTGCCGGCGGAGGCGTCGGCGCCCCGCATGAAGCTGACCGGGCCGGATGCGGTCCCGCCGCCGTGCAGGCCCTCCCGGGAGGAGCGGATCTTCGACAGGTTGATGCCCGAGCCCGAGCCCCCCTTGAAGATCGTCCCCTCCTCGACGTACCAGTTGAGGATCGAGTCCATGGTGTCGTCGACGGCCAGGATGAAGCACGCCGACGCCTGCTGGGGCACCCCCCGCACGCCGATGTTGAACCACACCGGGGAGTTGAAGGCCGCCTTCTGGTTGATGACCAGGTGCTTGAGCTCGGCCTGGAACGCCTGGGCCTCGGCGGAGTCGAGGAAGTAGCCGTCCTTGGTCCCCCAGGCGGTGATGGTGTCGACCACCCGGTCGACCACCTGGCGCAGCGACCACTCGCGCCCAGGGGTTCCGAGGGTCCCCCGGAAGTACTTCTGGGCCAGGATGTTGGTGGCGTTCACGCTCCACGAGGCGGGCACCTCGACGCCGGGCTGCTCGAAGGCCACCGACCCGTCCCGGAAGTTGGTGATCCGGGCGTCCCGGCGTTCCCAGATGACCTCGTCGTAGGGATCGACGCCTTCGGTGGTGAAGTGCCGACGAATCCCGATCCCGAGCCGCTGCGGTGCTATGGCCATGACCTCGGACAACCTTTCCGGGCCACCGCGTGGCCCCCGCCTCCCATTACTCCCGACACAACATCTTGTGGCCCCCCTACCACAAGATCTTGTGGTCAATGGCCAGGGTACCGCGAGATGCTGGGTAATTACAGCACCGTAGTTTCACCCGTGTCAACGCTTACCGGGCCGGTTTTCTGCCCGATCCGGGCGTTTCGCGAAAGTTCCCGCTCGTGACGCTGATCACGAGGGTGGGGCGGACGCCGAGCCGGTAGAAAACGCCCCGTGGAGATCCGAACCGTCACCGACGAGGACCTGGAGGTCTACCAGCGGGCCCAGGCCGTGGCCTTCGGGCAGGTGTTCGACGCCGCCCGGGCGGAGGCGGCCCGACCGATCATCGAGCTGGACCGCTCGCTGGCCGTCTTCGAGGGCCGGGCGGTGGTGGGCACGGCGGCGTCGTCCGGGTTCGCCATGACAGTGCCCGGGGGATCGGTGCCCGCCGCGGCCGTGCAGGGGGTGACGGTGCTGCCCACCCACCGGCGCCGGGGGATCCTCAGGGCCCTGATGCGCCGCCAGGTCGACGACATCCGGGCCCGGGGGGAGGTGGTGGCCTGCCTGTGGGCCACCGAGGCCCCGATCTACGGTCGCTTCGGGTACGGGCCGGCCACGGTCGGGGTGGCGTGGGAGGCCGACCGGCGCGACGTCGGCTTTGCCCCGGGGCGGGGGGACGCGAACGGGGTGGACGTCCACCTCGTGCCCACGGACGAGGCCCGGCAGGAGATGGAGGAGGTGTACGAGCGGCTCCGCCCTGTGGTGCCCGGGGCGCTCGGGCGACCGGCGGCCTGGTGGGACCGCACGTTGAAGGACCCCGACGGAGGGACCCTGCGGGCCGTGGCCAGGGACCGGAACGGCGCGGTCGGGTACGCGTCCTACCGGGTCAGCGAATCGTGGGGGTACCGGGGACCCGAGAATCGGTTGGGGGTCTCGGAGCTGCTGGCGACGACGCCCGCCGCCGCTGCGGCTCTGTGGCGCTACCTGTTCGGCGTCGACCTGGTGCGGACGGTGTCGGCGTTCAACCGGCCGCCCGACGACCCCCTCGAATGGCTCCTGGCCGATCCACGGGCACTGCGGCGCCGGGTGAACGACTCCGTCTGGCTGCGGGTGGTCGACGTGGCCGCCGCCCTGCGGGCCCGGACCTGGGGGAAGGGCGTCACCCTCGTCGTCGGCATGGTCGACCCCTTCTGTCCCTGGAACGAGGGGGAGTGGCGCGTGGACGCCGGGCCGGACGGGGCCGAGGTCACCCGGGGTGGCGGGGACCCCGACATCGTGCTGGGCGCAGCTTCATTGGCGTCGGTGTACCTCGGAGGCCACCGCCTGGCGGCGCTGGCGGGGGCGGGGCTGGTCGACGAGCGCTCCCCGGGGGCGGTGCGGGCCCTCGATCTGGCCCTGTCGTGGGAGCGGGCCCCGTGGACGGTCTCGATGTTCTGAGCCGCCCGGCCGCAGACTACGGTCACCCCCCGCCATGGCCGTGGTCCTCGCCATCGATGCCGGCACGACCGGGGTACGGACCATCGCCTTCGACGGCACGGGCCGACCGGTCGACAGTGCGTACCGGGAGCTGACCCAGCACTTCCCCCGGCCGGGCTGGGTCGAGCACGACCCGGCGGAGATCTGGTCCGAGGTGGCCGCCACCCTGGCCGAGGTCACGCGTCGCCTCGGCGAGACACCGGCCGCCATCGGCATCACCAACCAGCGCGAGACGGCACTGGCTTGGGATCGGAGGACGGGACGGCCACTGCAGCGGGCCGTCGTGTGGCAGGACCGCCGGACGGCGGCGCGCTGTGAGGCGCTGGCCGACGCCGGCCATCTCCCCGCCATCCGGCACAAGACCGGGCTGGTCCTCGACTCCTACTTCTCGGCCACGAAGTGGGAGTGGCTGCTGGGGCCGGGTGGCGTGGCGCGGACCGATGCCCTGGCCCTGGGCACCGTCGACTCATGGCTCCTCTGGAACCTGACCGGCGGCCCCGCCGGCGGCGTGTTCGCCACGGATCCGAGCAACGCCAGCCGCACGCTCGTCTACGACATCCGCACGGGCGCGTGGGACGACGAGCTGGTCGAGCTGTTCGGACTTCCCCCCGCCGCCCTGCCGGAGGTCCTGCCCTCGTCGGGGCGGTTCGGCACGACGGCCCGGGGCATCGACGGTGTTGCCGAGGGTGTACCGGTGTCGGGCATCGCCGGAGACCAGCAGGCGGCGCTGTTCGGACAGGCGTGCTTCGACCCGGGCATGACCAAGAACACCTACGGAACCGGCAGCTTCGTCCTCATGAACGTCGGGCCGCAGTGCCCGGAGCCGTCGGAGGGACTGCTCACCACTGTGGCGTGGGACCTCGGCGCCGGCGCGGAACGGACGACGACCTACGCCCTCGAGGGCGCCGTCTTCGTCACCGGCGCGGCCCTGCAGTGGCTCCGCGACGGCCTGGGCATCATCGGGTCGGCGGCCGAGGCCGGGCCGTTGGCCGCCGGGATCGACAGCACCGAGGGCGTGTACTTCGTACCCGCCCTGGCCGGCATGGGGAGCCCCTGGTGGGATCCCGACGCCCGGGGGCTGGTGACGGGCATCACCCGGGGCTCGGGACGGGCCCACCTGGTGCGGGCCGCCATCGAGGCCATGGCGTACCAGGCCCGGGACGTGGTCGAGGCCATGACCCGGGCGGCGGGCCGGGAGGTGGCCGAGATGCGGGTCGACGGAGGGGCGTCGGTGATGGACGTCCTCCTCCAGCTGCAGGCCGACCAGCTGCGCGTCCCGGTGGCGCGCGCCGACGTGGTCGAGACCACGGCAAGGGGCGCGGCGTGGCTGGCCGGGCTGGCCGAGGGGATGTGGAGCGGAACCGACCAGCTGGCCGGGCAGTGGTCGGCCGCCGGCGTGTTCCGGCCGTCAGATCATCCCGACGAGGCGAGCGCCCGGACCGCCGCCGACGCCGCCCACGCCGGCTGGACCCGGGCGGTGGAGCGGGCCCGGGGCTGGGCCCGGCGGCACTAGCAGACAGCTAGACGGCCACTTCCGCGCCCGCGCCGGCGAAGCTCGGCGCCGGGGAGCCCCGCGAGGGCACGGCCGGCTGGGGACGGCTGATCTCGGCCACCCCCACCGCCTCGGCCCGCTTGGCGTAGCGGTTCACGTACTCCTGCCCCGAGAGCTCCTGGAGCTGGAACATCACCTGGTCCGTGAAGCGCCGGAGCATCAGAGGGTCGGGCCGCTCGGCGCCGGCGCGCAGGTACATGGGCTCGGAGAACCGCACCCGGATGGTGCGGAAGACCCGGGGCAGGATCTTCCCGATCGGCTGCGCCTCGTCCGTGCCGACCATGGCCACGGCTATGACCGGCACGCCGGTGTCGGCCGCCAGCCGGGCCACGCCCGTGTGGCCCTTGTAGAGCCGGCCGTCCGGGGAGCGGGTGCCCTCGGGGTAGATCCCGAACACGCCGCCCGCGTTGATGACCTCCTTGGCCGTCTCCAACGCCCGGGCCGAGGCGTGCCCGTCCCCCCGCTTGATCGGGATCTGGCCCACTGCCCGGAAGAACCAGGCCGTCTTGGGGTCGTCGAAGTACTCGGCCTTGGCGACGAAGGTGATCCGGCGCCGGAGCACCAGCGGCAGGAAGAACGAGTCGATGAACGAGAGGTGGTTCCCCGCCAGGATGGCGGCGCCGTCCTTCGGCACGTTGTCGAGGCCCTCGACCCGCACCCGGAAGAAGAAACGGAGCACGGGCGTCAGGATGGCCTTGATCACCCAGTACGCCACGTGGCCCGAGGATACCGGGCCACATTGCGTTTCCCGAGTCCGTTATGTGCCGATCCGGTTAATCCTGGGCGAACAGGCCCCGACCCGGGCCGCCGCGGGCCCGCCGAGGAATCTTGACCGGGCGGTCAAGAGACTCCTACCGTTCGCCCCGATGAACCGCCGGCTCACCACCCGGGGCAAGGAGCGGCGGGCGCAGCTGATGGAGTTCGCGGCCCGTCGCTTCGCCGAGAACGGCTACCACCCCACGTCGGTCGCGGAGATCGTCGACGGCATGCGGGTGGGAAAGGGGGTCTTCTACTGGTACTTCTCCTCCAAGGAGGAGCTGTTCCTGGAGATCCTCGCCGAGGCCCAGCGGGGCCTGCGCCGGCGCCAGCAGCAGGCGATCATGGAGGCGGAGGACCCCGTCCGGCGCATCGAGCTGGGAATCCGCGCCAGCATGGAATGGCTGTCGGCCAACCGCCATCTCGGCAGTCTCTTCCAGTTCGCGGCATCGGAGGAGCGCTTCGCCCCCTACCTGCGGCGGGGCCAGGACGTGGCCATGGCCGACGTGGTCCGCCACGTACAGGAGGGGATCGCCACCGGCCAGGTCCGCGACGCCGACCCGGTGATGCTGGCCCACGCCATCCTCGGGGTGACCAACCACCTGGCCCGCACGTTCCTGTTCGAGAGGGACGACCCGGCCGGGCCCGTGGCCGACGCCGCCGTCAGCTTCTGCCTGGAGGGCCTGCTGGGGTCCCGCGTGCTGGCCTGAGCGCTACAACTTGGTGAGAACCCGGCGGAGGTTGCGCACCGCCTGGTGGGTGCGCTGCTCGTTCTCGATCAGGGCGAAGCGCACGAACCCGTCCCCGCCGGGACCGAAGCCAACGCCCGGGGACGTGGCCACCTCGGCCTCTGTGACCAGCATCTTGGCGAACTCCAGCGAGCCCATCTCCCGGTAGGGCTCGGGCACCGGCGCCCACACGAACATGGTCCCCTTGGGCTTCTCCACGTGCCAGCCGATCCGGTCCAGCCCGTCGCACAGCGCGTCCCGGCGGGACTGGTAGATCTCGTTCACCAGCTTGGGATAGTCCGGGGCCTCGTTCATGGCCACGATGGCGGCGATCTGGATGGGCTGGAAGGTCCCGTAGTCCAGGTAGGTCTTGAGCTTGGTGAGGGCGGCCACGATCTCGGGGTTGCCGACCATGAACGCCACCCGCCACCCCGCCATCGAGAACGACTTGGTCAGCGTGTAGAACTCGACCGCGACGTCCTTGGCCCCGGGCACCTCCAGGATCGACGGCGGGTGGTAGCCGTCGAAGGCGGTGTCGGAGTAGGCGAAGTCGTGGACGAGGATGACCTCGTGCTCCCGGGCGAAGTCCACCATCCGCTGCATCCACGGGAGGTCCACGCACGTCGTCGTGGGGTTGTGCGGGAACGAGATCAGGATCACCCGGGGCTTGGGCCACGCCGTCTCCCACGCCTCGACCAGGGCCCCGAAGAAAGCCTCCCCCGCCGGCACGTCCCCGGGCTCCCCCACACCCAGCGGCACGTGGCGCACGTCGGCTCCGGCGAAGAGCGGGGCGTAGATGTGGATCGGGTACGAGGGTGAGGGAACCAGCGCCGTGTCCCCCGGGCCCACCAGCACCCACATCAGGTGGGACAGGCCCTCCTTGGCACCGATGGTCGTGACCACCTCGGTGTCCGGGTCGAGCTGGACGCCGAAGCGCCGCAGGTAGAGGTCGGCCACGGCCAGGCGCAGCTTGGGGATGCCCCGGCTGGCCGAGTAGCGGTGGTTGCGGGGGTTGCGGGCCGCCTCGGCCAGCTTCTCCACCGCCACCTCCGGGGACGGGATGTCGGGGTTCCCGAAGGCGAAGTCGATGACGTCCCGGCCGGCCCGGCGTCCCTCCAGCTTGAGCTCGTTCATCACGCCGAGCACGTACGGGGGCAGGCCGGTGATGCGCCGGAAATCCATGATGGACCGAGGTTACCCGGGGCCCTCCCCCGTCCCGGCCGATTTGGAGGACGCACGGGAGACCGGATCCGCTCCTCCGACCCGCCCCCGCCGGACCATCTCGCACGCCTCGGCCACCACGTCCAGCGACCCGGGCCAGGCGCACACGACCCAGGTGGCGCCGGCGTCGGCCAGCTCCTCGATCCGCGTGGCCACCGCCAGGGGGCCGCCCGGCACGGGGCCGCCCCAGGTCACCTCGACCTCCTCCTCGTCCTCCACCGCCGCCGTACCCGTGTCCCACACGTTCACCGCCGCCCCGACCCGCACCGCCACCTCGCGGGTCCCGGCCGAGACCACGGCGCCCGCCCCGATCCACACCGGGCGCCCGGCCGCCCGCAGCTGCCCGGCGCACCACTCCAACGACCGCCGCCGCACGTCGGCGGGGGGGTAGTCCACCCCGAAGGCGCGGTTCTCGGCGGCGGACAGACGGTCCCCCGTGCCGAGGCCCGCCACCAGCCGCCCGCCGCTGATCTCGTCGACCCGGAGCAGGGCGGCCACCAGCAGGTCGTCCGGGACCAGGCCGACCCTCATGACCAGCGAGCCGATGGCCACCCGGGACGTCTCCACCGCCAGTGCCCCGAGCAGCGGCACCGAGGCCACGATCGGCCGCTCAGGCCTTCCCATGGGCCAGAGGTGGTCGAAGACGAACACGCCGTCGAGGCCGAGCTCCTCCGCCCGGCGGGCCGCGGCGACGGCGGCCTCGGCTTCGGCGCGGAACTGGGGCAGGGTCACGCCCACCCGGACGGGGGTCAGGCCGCCTCCGCCGCCAGCACCGCCGCCCCGATGGCGCCGGCCCGCTCCCCGAGCGCGGCCGCCTCGATCCGGATCGGCGGCCGGGCACTGCCGGCCTCGACCATCCGCCCGAACTCCTCACGGATCGGGGGCAGCAGCAGCTCCCGCGCCTCGACCAGACCGCCGCCGATGACGATCAGCTCCGGGTCGAGGGCGTTGGCCAGGTTGGCGAGACCCAGCGCCAGCCACCCGGCGAAGCGCCCCAGGACCCCCACCGCCCCGGGATCCCCGGAGGCGGCGGCCGCGGTCACGTGCTCGCCCCTGACCCCCTCGGGATCGCCTCCCGCCAGGTCGACCAGCAGGTCGCTCTGGCCGGCGTGGGCGGCCTCCCGGGCCAGCCGGCCCAGGCCGCTGCCCGACGCGTACCGCTCCCAGCACCCGGACCGCCCGCACGGGCACGGAGGGCCTCCGGGGTCGACGACCATGTGGCCGATCTCCCCGGCAAAGCCGTTGGCTCCCCGCATCAGCCGCCCGTCGCACACCAGGGCGCCCCCGATACCGGTCCCGAGCGTCACCATGAGCACGTGCCCGGCGCCGCGTGCCGCACCGTGGCGCACCTCCGCCCAGCCCGCGCAGGTGGCGTCGTTGTCGGCCACGACCCGGCGCCCCCCCAGGCGGGCACCGAGCCGCCCGACCAGGTCCAGCCCCCGCACCCCGGCCAGGTTGGGGGCGAAGCGGACCGTCCCCCCCACGTCCACCAGCCCCGGAGCCCCCACGCCGACGGGCAGGCGCGTCCCCCGTCCGTCAGCGGCCGCGTCCAGCTCCGCCACCACTCCTGTGAGGGCGTCGACGAGAGGACCGTCTCCGGCCGGAGTGGCCACCCGGGCCTCGGCCGCCACCGTGCCGTCGGCCTCGAGCACGACGCCCAGAACCTTCGTCCCCCCGACGTCGATACCGATTGACGCCTCCGGCGTCGTACCGATTGACGCCTCCGGCGTCGTACCGATCGACGCCGTCATGACACCCGGATGTGCTCCACCCCCGGGGGCCCCGGCGTCGGGTCCGTGCGCGCCCGGCTCTCCCCCGCCTCGCCCGCCGGCGGCGGCACCGCCCGGACGGCACGCTCGATGGCGTCCAACGACACGCGGGCGGCGGCGATGAGCTCGAGGAACGCCGTCTGCAGGTGTCCGAGGGCCTCGACGACTCCAGGGTCTTCCGGTCCGCTCACTCCCCCACCTCCCCGAAGGTGATTTCGAGCCAGTCGTCGGTCATCGTCGCGCTCTCGACGGGCCGGCGCCGCAGGCTGTCAGGGAGCGCCACCGGACGCCGGTACGGGCCCACCCGCACCAGCAGCTCGTCCGCCCGGCGGCCCACCTCCAGGTCGTCGCGGTCGAGAAACGGCAGGTGCAGGGCCAGCACCCGGCGCTCGTCGCGCACGTCGAGGCGCATCGTCCGGTCCCGATGCATGACCACCGACGGATCCTCGTTCCCGTACAGGGTGGCGGCGAAGTCCGACAGCAGCGCCGGCCCCACCAGCTCCTCGGCCGCCAGCTCGGCGCGCAGCACCGGCAGCGGGAAGAAGCCGTCCTCGATCTCCTGGAGATGCTCGGCGTGGGCGGACTTCCACGCCTTGAACCACGGATCGGTCACGGTCTCCGGCAGCAGGCGGTTGGCCACGACCGCGTCGACGTGGTACCCGAACAGTCCCAGGTAGGTCGCGGTGCGGCGGGCCTCCGCTATCACCATCTTCTCGGGGTTCACCACCAGCCGCACGCTGCTGGTCTCGGTGTCCCCGAGCAGCTCGCGCACGCCGGCCAGGCGGTCGTACAGGGACACGGCGCCGTCGAAGACGGCCTCACCTGCGATCGGCATGCTGGTCAGCCTGCTCACCACCGGGCGCACCAGGCGGACCAGGTTGCGCTCGACGGGGAAGACGCGCTGCATGTACCAGGACAGGACGTCGGGCAGTGACAGCAGCCGCAGGGTGTCGGCGGTGGGAGCGCAGTCGACGACGATGACCTCGTACGCCCCGCTGCGGGCCAGGCTGTTGATGTCGGTGAGGGAGAACAGCTCGTCGAGACCGGGCAGCACGGCCAGCTCCTCGGCCTCGATGGCGTCGAGACCGGCCCAGTCGAACAGCTGCCCCAGGTACTGCTGGACCTCCCCCCAGGTCTCCTCCCAGCGCTCCGTGGTGTCGAGCTGCTGGCCCCACAGGCCGTCCGTGACCGCGACCGGGCGTCCGTCAAGAGGGCGGTCGAAGGCGTCCGCCAGGGAGTGGGCGGGGTCGGTCGAGACCACGATGGTCCGATGGCCGAGCTCGGCGCAGCGCAGGGCGGTGGCGGCGGCGACGGTGGTCTTGCCCACGCCCCCCTTGCCCGTGAAGAGAAGGACCCTCACGAGGCGGTCGTGGTGCCCCGGACGCCCCCTTCGATCTTGCTCTTGAGCTCCCGGAGGGCGGTCCCGACGATCCGGGACTCCGCCCGCCGCTTCACGAACCCCGGGATCGGGACCCGGAAGTCCACCTCGAGGTTGTAGGTGACCTCGGTCTCCCCGTCGTCGAGGTCCTCGAACTCGTACGAGCCGTCGTAGCGGCTCGTGATGTCCCCGCCGCTCTGCACCCACGACACCCGGTTCGGCGCCCCGGAGTAGTCGTAGTCCAGGGTCACGGTCGTGCTCCGGCCGAACGCAGCCGCCCGGAAGGTGACCCGGGCGGCCCGGCCCTGCCCGTCCTGCTCCTCGATGGTCACGGCCTTGATGTCCGGCGCCCACTCGGGATAGTGGGCGAAGTCCGTCACCACGGCGAAGCACTGCTCCGCTGTGGCCCGCATCCGCAGCCGCTGGGTGGTGTGCTCGGACAAAGCTCTGCTTCCCTCCGTGACGACGCGCCCGGCTCGCCGGGAGCGAGACAATCTACCCGGGCATCAACCACCGACCTCCGCCAGCGCCTCCCCGAGGCGACGGGCCAGGCCGTCGTAGGCGAACTCGGTGGCGGCCCGGGCACGCGCCTCCCGCCCCATCGCCTCCCGCCGCCCCGGGTCGGCGAGAAGCGAGCGCAGCGCGCCGGTGGCGTCGGCCACCGACCGGGGCCGGCGCACCACCAGGCCCGTCCGCCCGTCGACCACCGCCTCGTCCGCCCCCCCGCTGGCGCCCGCCACCTGGGCCACGCCGGCCGCCGCCGCCTCCAGGAAGACGATCCCGAACCCCTCCTGCTCCAGCCCGGCCCAGCGGTTGCGGCACAGCATGCAGAACAGGTCGGCGCACCCGTAGAAGGCCGCCAGCTCGGCATCGGGCACCGCCCCCACCAGCCGCACGGGCGCACCGGTCCGCGCCACCAGGCGCTCGAGCCGGCGCCGGTCCCGGCCCTCACCGGCTATGGCCACGTCCAGGCCCGGAATCTCCGGGGCCAGGCGGGCCGCCGCCCGGACCACCACGTCCATGCCCTTGCGCGGGACCAGGCGGGAGACCGAGACCACGACCAGACCGTCGGGCGGCAGGCCGAACCGCCGGCGCGCCTCCCGACGCTGGTCGGCCTCCAGCGGGCGGAAGCGCCCGGTGTCGACGCCGGGGGGAACGACCACGACCGGAGGCATCCGGCCCGCCCCCGCCACCCGCTCCCCCTCGGCGGCCGGGTAGCCCCCCGCCGCCACGACGAGGACGGACCGGCGGATGACATGGGCCAGGAGCTGGCGGCTCACGGGCAGGCGGCCGGGAACGGTCACCTCGGCGCCGTGCAGCACGACGGCGTAGGGCAGGCCGAGGCGAGGCGCCACCAGGCCGAGGGGCACGGCGGGGTCGACCACCACCAGGTCGGCCTTCATGGCGCGGGCCCGCTCCCGCACCAGCTCGGCCAGACGCGGCGTCGGCTTCGTCTGCGTCTCCGGGAGGCGGTGGACGCGGAACGGCTGGGCGGCGTCGAACACCGCCGCGTCCGGGTGGGCGGTGGTCAGGACCTCGAAACGGTCGGGCTCGAGCCGGCGCCACAGCTCCCAGAGGTAGGACTGGATGCCGCCGAGCTTGGGGGGGAAGTCATTGGTGACCAGCAGGTGGGTCACGCCCCGGCCGCGCCGGCGGCGCCGGCTCCGGACGGGCCGAGGAGGTCCGACCGCCCCAGCCGGGCCGCCGCCCACGCCGCGTGCTCCCGGATCATCGGGTCGGGATCGGCCAGCCTCCCCGCCAGGACCCGCCCGGTGTGCGGGTCGGTCCCGTCCCCGACGTTCCCCAGGGCCACGAGGGCGTTGCGCCGCAGGTAGCGGGGCTGGCGCCGGGGGACGTACCACCGCCCCAGCCGGGCCAGCAGCTCTCCGTCCCCCGCTTCCAGCATCCACAGCAGGTCGACCGTGGGCTCCTCGCCCGGCCCGGCGCCCGGCGGAGGATCGGCGCGGTCGGCACGCCGGTTGACCGGGCACACCTCCTGGCAGTCGTCGCACCCGTACACCCGTCCCCCGAGGGCGGAGCGCATCTCGACGGGGAACGACCCGGGCGCCTCGAGCAGCCAGGCCAGGCAGCGGCGGGCGTCGAGCACCCCCGGGGACAGGGCGCCGGTCGGGCAGGCGGTGAGACAGCGGGTGCACGCTCCGCAGCCGTCCGGGACCGGGCCGCTCGAGGGACGCAGGGGGGCGTCCGTGACGACCGAGCCCAGCACGAACCAGGAGCCGTGCCCGGGCAGCAGGAGGAGGGTGTTCTTGCCGAACCAGCCGATCCCGGCCCGGTGGGCCGCTGCCCGGTCGACCAGGGCGTTGTCGTCGGCGAGGACGCGGGCCCGCCAGCCCCCGTCCCGTAGCAGACCGGCCAGCTCCTCCAGCCCCTCCCGGAGAGGGGCGTAGTGGTCGGTCCACGAGTAACGGGCCACCCGGCCCGCCGGCCTGGTTCCCGCCGCCACGGCGGGGCGGCGCCGGTAGGACCGGGCCCCCACCACCAGGGAGCGGGCCCCGGGCAGGGCACGGGCCGGGTCGGTCGAGCGGGCCGGGTTCCGGAACGTGAACTGCATGCCGGCCGACAGGCCGGCGCGGCGCCGCTCCTCGAGGTGGCGGCGGGTGGCGGTGAACGGCTCCGCCGACGCGTAGCCCACCGCGTCCAGCCCGGCCCGCTCGGCCACCGCTGCCATCTCCTCGGGGCTCGGGAGCCCCGGGCTCACCTGCCCCGGCGCCGGGCGGCGGGGGCCTTCCTGGCGGGAGCTCTCTTCACCGATGCCTTCTTCTTACTCGACGCCCGGGCCGGCGCCCTGCGGGCGACCGCCTTGCGGACCGGCGCCTTGCGTACCGGCGCCTTTCGGGCATGAGACCTCGCAGACGCGGCCTTGGCCGGCCCCGTCTTGCGGGACGGAGCCTTACGGGGCCGGGCCTTCGGAGCCGCTGCCTTCCTGGGGGCCGCCTTCCTGGCTGCCGCCTTGCGTGCCCCCGCCTTGCGGGCCACCGACCTTCCCGGGGCGGCCTTCCTCCGGGCCGCCGCCTTCCGGACCGCCGGGCGCGCCGGCTCGGCGGTCTCGTCACCCTCGGAGGCGGTGGCCGCCGGGACCCGCCGGCGGGGCGAGGACACGTGCCCGATCTCCCCGGCCAGCCGGTTGGCCGGGGTCAGCACCCGGGACTCCATGTCGAGGTCCCATTCGGCGGCCTGGCGGCGGCGCCGGGACACGTACTGGTAGCGGATCCCCCACCGCCCTCCGCCCAGGTTGTGGACCGACCACCCCTCGGGATCGGGCGGGGGTACGACCCCGCGGTCGTGGAGGTTGATCCGCACGGAGTCGGCCAGAGGGAGAGCGGACGCTCCGTGCCGGCCTCCGGTCATGGTCAGCTCCAGGGCGGTCTCCAGGACCCGGGTCTGCTCGGCCACGATCGGGGCGGCGAAGCGCTCCACCCACTCCTCGTCGACCGCCGCCGCCCGGGCCACCTGGGAAAGCGACTCCCCGGCGCGCAGCCGGGCCTGCATCTCCCGGGGCGTCAGCCTGCTCTCGGGTCGGGACGACGGCCGCAGCCGGCGCATGGCGCTGGCGGTGTCGTCGAAGGCGCCGTCGGGCTCCGCCTCCCGGCGCAGCTTCTCGACCTGCCCGATGCTCTCGAGCAGCTCGTCGGTGATCGGCACCACGAAGCTGCCCGAGCGCGACCCACGCCGGCCGCTGAAGATCAGGCCGTCGAGTTCGGTCGTGATGCCCACCAGGTGGAGCTGCTGCACCGGCGCCCCCGCGGAGACCCGGCTGTCGGGCCGATCCTCGGTTGAACGTAGCAGTGGGCTTCCGCCGGTCGGTGGACCTCTGCGGCGTGGTCAGCCGGTGCGCGGCACGTGCCGGATGCCGGGGACCAGGCCGGCGTCGGCCAGAAGCCGGACAGCCCGGGCCTCGGCCACGTCGATCACGACAGCATCCTCGGGGTCCCGGCCGGTGATGAAGGTGACCAGGCAGTCGTCACATGCCGGCGTGGAGCGCATGCGGCAGTCGGCGCAGTCGATGGTGAGCGCTTCGGGGAAGTTCGACGTCATGGCGGTATCTTCCCGGAACCCTGTGACAGTGGCCCGGGCCCGATCCGGCCCAGCCTTTTAGACCTCGGTCTCCCGCATCTCCTCCACGGCTCGGCCGTGGCCGCACCAACGACAGCTGACCTCGTCGACCTCCTCCGACAGGACGCTCTCGTCCTCGACCCGCAGCTCACCACCGACGGTGAAGTGATGGAAGGCGCGGGTGCGCCGCGTCGTGGTCACGTCGAAACGGGTGAGGTTGCCGCACGCCGAGCAGCGGTAGCGGGTCGGGGCCATCGGGGGCGAATGTAGCCTCGCCCCGATGAACCCCCGGGTACGGGCCGTGCACGACCTGGACGTGGCCGGAGCCCGGGAAGCGGTGGGGCTGCACGAGTACGACGGCGTGGTCCAGGACCTCTCACCGGAGGCGGTGGCCCGGGGTCTGTCCCGCCTCGGCGCCGGTCCCGTCGAGCCCGACGCCCACGACGAGGCCCACCTGGCCGCCTTCGAGGAGGGCCTGCGCACCGCCTACGGCTCGGTGGCCATGCACCGGTGGAACCCACTCGTGCACATCGGCAACCTCGACCTGGCCGGCTACGACCGGGAGTACGCCCCCGCCGACCAGCGCGCCGATGCTCTGAGGCGCCACCTGGCGGCCTGGCCCGACGGGGTGGACGGCGCCATCGCCGCTCTCGACCGCGTCCCGGCGCCTGTGGCCGACGCCCTGCTCCCGGCGGCACGGGGGCTGGCGGCCGGTCTCGATCCCGGCGGCCAGGCCGAGCACGCTCGTGCCCTGGCCGCCCACCGCCGCTTCGTCGAGCACCTGGAGACGGCGGCCGCCGACGGACCCGCAGACGCCGCCCTCGGAGCCGAGGCCCTGGCCGCCCTGATGGGGGACGGGGAGGCGATGAGCGTCGACCTGTCCCGGCTGGCGGCGCGCGCCGACGCCGAGTCCACGCGCCTGCAGGGCCTGCTGCACGAGGCGTGCGGGCGCATCGACCGGGAGCGGCCCGCGCCACAGGTCGTGGCCGAGCTGGTGGCCGACCACCCGCCCCCCGAGGGGATAGCCGACGAGGCGCGTCACCTGATCGACGAGGCCACCGAGTTCACCGTCTCGCGGCGCCTGCTCGGTCCCGTGGACGGCGAGTGCCGGGTCGGCCCCGCGCCCGAGTCGCGTCGCTGGGCCATGGCCATGATGTCGTGGGCCGCGCCCTACGAGGACGACGCCGCGTCGTGGTACCACGTGACGCCACCCGATCCGTCGTGGCCGGCCGAGGAGCAGGAGGAGTGGATGGCGGTGTTCAGCCACACCACCCTGCCCGCCATCACCGTGCACGAGGTGACTCCCGGTCACTTCGCCCACGGACGGGCCCTGCGCCGGGTGCGCGGCGACGTGAGGCGGGGACTGTTCTCCGGCGCCTTCGTCGAGGGCTGGGCCCACTACGCCGAGGAGCTGCTGCTCGAGGAGGGGTTCCGGGACGGTGACGCGCGTTACTGCATCGGCGTCTGCATCGAGGCGCTGGTGCGGGTCACCCGCCTGCGCTGCGCCATCGGCCTGCACACCGGGTCGATGAAGATGGACGACGCGGTGCGCAGCTTCGAACAGGACGCCTTCCTCAAGGGGCCGGCGGCGCGCAGTGAGGCGGGCCGGGCCACCTACGACCCGACCTACGGCCGCTACACGTGGGGCAAGCTCGAGATCCTCGACCTGCGCGACGAGGCCATGGCGACGTGGGGCGGGCGCTACTCGCATCTCCGCTTCCACGAGGCGCTGCTCGCTCTGGGCGCCCCTCCCCTCGGCCTGATCGGCTCCGCCCTGCGCTGAACGCCGCGAGCGGCCGGCTCCCGGCTAGCGCATCCCGTCGGCGGCCGCTGCCTGTGACACCTCCACCAGGCGCTCCAGCGCCGCCGCCGCCGCCCCGCTGCTGACCGCGGCCTCGGCCTGGGTGAGGCCCTCGGCCAGGTCGGCGGCGGTCCCCGCCGCCACCAGGCCGGCCGCCGCGTTCAACAGCACCACGTCGAGACGGGCGCCGCCCTCCCCGTCCAGCACGCGGCGCGCCAGGTCGGCGTTGGTGGCGGCGTCCGCGCCCCGCAGGTCCTCGGGAAGGGCGGGACGCAGTCCCAGGGCAGCGGGGTCCACGTCGTAGCGCCGGTGTCCGCCGTGGTCGAACTGCAGCACCGTCGACGTGGTCGTGGTGGTCAGCTCGTCGAGCCCGTCGTGGCCGTACACGACGAGGGCGCGCCGGCTGCCCCGGGCCTCGAGGACACGGATCATCTTCTCGGCCATGGCCGGGTCGCTGACCCCGAGCACCTGGTGCCGGGCCCGGGCCGGGTTGGCCATCGGCCCGAGGAAGTTGAACAGGGTGGGCACCCCGAGCTCGGCCCGCACCGGGGCGGCGTGACGCATGGCGGGGTGGAACCGCGGGGCGAAGCAGAAGCCGATGCCCGCCTCCTCCAGGCACCGGGCCACCCCGTCCGCGCCCAGGTCGATCACCACGCCGAGGGCCTGGAGGACGTCGGCCGAGCCGGCTGCCGACGACGCCGCCCGGCCCCCGTGCTTGCAGACGGTCGGCCCCGCCCCGGCCACGACCAGGGCGGCGATGGTCGAGATGTTGATCGACCGGCTCCCGTCCCCCCCCGTCCCGCACGTGTCGACGAGCTCCCCGGGCGCCACCACGGGCACGGCGTGGTCGAGCATCGCCGCCACCAGTCCGGCCATCTCCTCGACGGTCTCACCCTTCATGCGCATGCCGACGATGAACGCCGCCGTCTGGGCGGCCGAGGCGTTGCCGTCGAGGATCTCCCCGAGCGCCAGCGCCGCCAGCTCCGCCCCGAGCGCCTCGTTCCTCATGAGGCGCCGGAGGACTCCGGGCCAGCCTCCCGCCCCGGCGAAGGTGCCCTCCTCCGTGGTCCCCCCCGGGCCCGACGGGCCGGTCAGTCCCACCACAGGTCGCGGTCGAGGACGCCCCGGGCTATCAGGCCGAGCTGCACCTGGGAGGTGCCCTCGACGATCGTGAGCTGCTTGGCGTCCCGGTACCACAGCTCGGTGGGGTGATCCTTCATGTAGCCGGCGGCACCGAGCAGCTGCACGGCCAGCCCGGACGCCTTCACGGCCAGCTCGGTGGCGTGGTACTTGGCCATCGAGAGGTACGGGACCCACTCCTTGGTGAAACGGCCCTGGTCGGCCAGCCAGGCGGCCCGGTAGGTGAGCAGCCGGGCCGCCTCGATCTCGACGGCCAGCTTGGCGATCTCCCACTGGATGCCCTGGAAGTCGGCGATGGTCTTTCCGAACGCCTCCCGCTGCTGCACGTACTCGGTCGCGTACATGAGGGCGCCCTCGGCCAGGCCGATGCCGCGCGCCGCCACGATCGGGCGCATCGAGTTGAGACCGAGCATCGCCAGGCGGAACCCGCCGACCTCCCCGATCACGTTCTCCGCCGGCACGTGCACGTCATGGAGCAGCAGCTCCCCAGTGTCGACGCCGCGCACGCCCATCTTGCGGTCGGTGTTGCCGACCTCGACGCCGTCCCAGCGGCGCTCGACGATGAACGCGGTCACCGCGTCGTGGCGGCGGGCGGTGGGGTCGACCGGCTCGTCGAGGCGGTCGGGGGGCGGGGTCTTGGCGAAGACGGTGTACCAGTCGGCCTGGGCCACGCCGGACATCCAGCACTTGCCCCCGTTGAGCACCCATCCGCCGGAACCGTCGGGGCGGGCCCGGGTCCGCATGCCCATCACGTCGCTGCCGGCCTGGGGCTCGGACAGCCCGAAGGCGGCCCGCTGTGACCCGTCGGCTATCCCGGGCAGGTAGCGGTGCTTCTGCTCCTCCGACCCGGCGATCATGACCGGCCCGGTCGGCAGGCGGGTGAGCAGCAGCATGAGGGCGGCGGTGTTGGAGTGCTTGGCCACCTCCTCGATGGCCACGGTCAGCCCCAGGATCCCGGCCCCCGAGCCCCCGTACTCGGTCGGGACGCACAGGCCGAGGAGGCCGGCGTCGCGGAACACCTGGAAGACGTCCTCGGGGTACTCCCCGGACTCGTCGATGTCGCGGGCCCGCGGTCGGATCTTGTCCTGGACGAGCCGGCGGGTCGTCTCCTGGAGCGCTACCAGCTCCTCGGGCAGGGAGAAGTCCATGCCCGGAGAATACGGGGGCGGCCGATCAGGCCGTCTTGCGCCGCTGGCGGATCATCCGCCGTCGCTCGCGCTCGGTGGCGCCGCCCCACACGCCGTCCCGCTCCCGCGTCGCCAGGGCCCACTCCAGGCAGGCCTCGCGGACGGGGCACTCCCCGCAGATGATCTTGGCCTGGACCGCCTCCTCGTCGGAGACGGGGAAGAAGATGTCGGGGTCGACGCCCCGACAGGCGGCCCGGTTACGCCACGACAGGTTCATTACTTGGGGTTCACATCCTCTAGGGGGTCTTACAGCTCTCCAGCGGCCCGGCGCGACGGCGGCGGCCGGCCGCGGAGTATCCAACAACGCCGGCCGCGCCGTCCAGATTCCCCGAACGATCGGCGCCCAATCCCGTCGGGCTGAGGAACATCGGCCCGCTGAGTGACCGAAGTCACACTGTCACATTCCCGCCGGGTCCCCTGCACCCCGGCTCCTCCGCCAGGCGGGGGCCGCTGCCCCGCCGGCGACCGTCCACGTTCCCTCGGGGCCCCGCCGGCGGCCGTTAGCCGCCCTTGGTGAGGTCCTCCAGGAGGCTCTCCCTCGTGGGCTCCGACAGCTCGGTGGCCTCCCGGTAGGCGGGGTGGTCGACGGCGAGGACGACCGGTCCCCGCCGGAACAGCTCGATCTCCTCCGGGTCCAGCCCGAAGCGGATGTAGTGGACCGAGGCCGTGATCTCCTCCCGGGTGAGCTGCGCCTCGTGGGCGGCCTCGGGGGTGGAGCGCACCTCCCGGGCGTCCGGGCCCAGCCTGAGGACGACGGCGCGCTCGATGCCGACGAGCCTGGGCAGCCACTCGCGGAGGTCCTCCTGCGAGGTCAGCTCCACGAAGAGGGTGGCCGACAGCTCCCCCGGCTCGGGGATCAGCGGGTTGTAGATGTCGAGCTCGGTCTGGATGGCCGCGTCCGTGAGGATCCGCTCGGCGCGGGCCATCTCCTGGATCTGGAACCGGATCGTGTCCGAGTTCTCGAAGACCAGCGTGACGAGCCGGCCGACGCCCACCCGCCTCCGCTTCTTGACCTCGATCACCCGGGCCCGGAACGCGTCGCGTTCGCGTTCGTAGGCCCGGAGATCGAGGATGTCCTCGAGGGTGAGGCGCAATGGGTCCTAGTTGGTGCCGATGGCCGACAGGCCCTGGCTGAAGCGGCCGGCGTGGGACTTCTCGGCCCGGGCCAGCGTCTCGAGCCACTCGGCCACCTGCTCGAAGCCCTCGTCGCGGGCGGTGCGGGCGAAGCCCGGGTACATCTCGGTGTACTCGTAGGTCTCACCCTCGATGGCGGACTTGAGGTTGTCGGCCGTCGGGCCCACCTTGACGCCGGTCACCGGGTCACCGACCTCGGCCAGGAAGTCGAAGTGCCCGAAGGCGTGCCCGGTCTCCCCCTCGGCAACCGACCGGAACAGGGCCGCCACGTCCGGATAGCCCTCCACGTCGGCCTTCTGGGCGAAGTACAGGTAGCGCCGGTTGGCCTGGCTCTCCCCGGCGAAGGCCTCCTTGAGGTTCTGCTCGGTCTTGCTCCCCTTGAGATCGGCCACTGTCATCCTCTCTTTCTGCTGTCGCTTTCGATCTTGCCTCTCCCGGCGCCGGTCGTGCCGGTCCGGGCCGATCCCGCCACGCTGCACTCGTCGCACAGGCCGCGGAAAACCACCTCGGCGTCACCTACGGTGAAGCCTTGCTCCATACCGTCCGGCACCCGCAACCCCGGGAACTCGGCGAACAGGTCCCGCACCGCACCGCACCCCGTGCACACCAGATGGTGGTGCGCGCCGCGGTCAGGATCGAACCGCACCGAACCCGTGCCGAGGTCGAGGACGTTGACCTCCCCCATGGAGGCCAGGTCGTTCAGCGTCTGGTAGACCGTCCGCAGCGAGATCGTCGGCATCTCCGCCCGGGCTACCGCATAGACGGCGTCGGCGGTGGGGTGGGTCGGGTTGTCGTGCAGGATCCGGAAGATGCACTGACGTTGGGGCGTCACCTTCCAGCCCCGGTCGCGGAACAGCGTCGTCAGCTCCTCCGGGCTCCTCATGGACGGGCACCTTATCACCACCTATTGTTGTTCGACAATGGTTGTTGATAACAGCCCGTTCTCACGGGGGACGGCGCTGCGCCGGATGGCCGACTCGGCCGTCGACGTCCTCGTGGTCGGGGGCGGGATCACCGGCGCCGGCGTGGCCCTCGACGCCGCCGCCCGGGGCCTGTCGGTGGCGCTGGTGGAGCGGGACGACTTCGCCTCCGGTACCTCGTCGAAGTCCTCCAAGCTCGTCCACGGGGGCCTGCGCTACCTGCAGCAGCACGACTACCTGCTCGTCCGGGAGGGCCTGGTGGAGCGCCAGCGCCTCCTGGCCAACGCCCCCCACCTGGTCCGGCCCCTCGCCTTCCTTATCCCGGTGTTCGGGCGCGACGGGGTCGTGAACCGGACCGTGGCCAAGGCCTACTCCACCGCCCTGTGGTCCTACGACCTGGTCGGGGGCATGAGGATCGGCACCCGTCACCGGCGCATCGACAGGGAGGAGGCGGCCCGGCTCCTGCCGACCCTGCGGGCCGACCTGCTCGTGGCCGGCTTCCTCTACTGGGACGCCCGGACCGACGACGCCCGCCTGACCCTGACCGTGGCCCGGACCGCCGCCGACCACGGCGCCGTCGTCGCCAACCACGCCCCGGTGGCCGAGCTCACCCGGGACGGGCGGGGCAAGGTCGACGGGGCCGTCCTCGGCCCGTCGGACGTGGCGGGCGGCCCCGACACCGGCGGCCTGCGCGTGCGCGCCGGCGTGGTCGTCAACGCCTCGGGCGTGTGGGCCGACGAGGTGAGGGGGCTCGGGGAAGGGAGGGACCCGGGATCCCTTCGCCCCGCCAAGGGGGTGCACATCACCCTGCCGCTCGAGAAGCTCCCCGCCGAGGTGGCCATCGTCCTGCCCGTCCTCGGGGACCGACGGTCGATCTTCGTGGTGCCGTGGGGGGACCACGTCTACGTGGGGACCACCGACACCGACTACGACGGTCCGCTCGAGGACCCGTCGTGCACGGCCGAGGACATCGCCTACCTGATCTCGGCGGTGAATACGTTCGTGTCCTCCCCGATCTCCGAGGACGATGTGCGCGGGACCTGGGCCGGCCTGCGCCCCCTCATCAAGGGGGCGGCCAGCGGTCGCACCGCCGACCTGTCCCGCCGCCACGACGTCCGCACCTCGGCCCAGGGCCTGGTGACGGTCACAGGCGGAAAGCTCACGACCTATCGGCGCATGGCGGCGGACACCGTCGACGCCGCCCTGGCGCAGCTGGGCCGGGGCGGCCGCCAGCGTCGGCGCAGCCCCACTCGCCGCCTGCGTCTCCACGGCGCCGAGGGTGGCCCGGGCGCCGCCCCCGACGACCACCTCCACTCCCGCTTCGGGGCCGACGCGCCCCGCCTCGCCGCCCTCGCCTCCTCCCGGCCCGAGTGGGCGGCGCCGCTGGTCCCCGGCCTGCCCTATCTGGGGGCCGAGGCGGTGTGGGCGGTCCGGGAGGAGATGGCCATGACCCTCGAGGACGTGCTGGCCCGCCGCACCCGCGCCCTGCTGCTGGACCGGGAGGCCACCGCCCGCGCCGCCCCCCACGTGGCCGACCTGCTGGGCCCCGAGCTGGGCTGGGACGGCGCCGAGCGCGACCGGCAGCTGGGCGCCTTCCTCCAGCTGGTCGAGGCCGAGCGGGCCGCCAACCGGGCCCCGGTGTGACCCCCCCGACCGACGGGACGGTCCCGGTCCCGCTGCCCGCCGACCTGTCGGTCCCGCCCCGGCTGTCAACGGGCTGGACCGGGGCCGACGACCGGCTCCTCGAGCACCTCCGCGCCGTGTGCCCGGTCGACACCGACCCCTCCGTCTGCGCCGAGTGGGGGCGGGACTGGTGGCCCCTGGCTCTCCGCTGGGCGGCGCAGGGCGGGGTGCCGGCCCGGGCGGCTGCGGTGGCCCGCCCCGCCGACACAGGCCAGGTGGCCGCCGTGCTGACGGCGTGCCGCGAGGCCGGCGTCCCGGTCACGCCGGCGGCGGGCCGCAGCGGGGTCTGCGGGTCGAGCGTTCCGGTGAGCGGCGGGGTGGTCCTCGACCTGCGGTCCCTGGCGGGCATCCGCGCCGTCGACGACCAGTCCCTCCTGGCGACGGTCGGGGCCGGCACCTACGGCCACCACCTCGAGGCCGAGCTGCGCGCGCGTCACGGCGTGACCCTCGGCCACTGGCCCCAGTCGGTCGAGCTGTCCACGGTCGGGGGCTGGCTGGCGTGCCGGTCGGCCGGGCAGTACTCCACCCGGTACGGGAAGATCGAGGACATGGTCGTGGGCCTGGAGGCGGTGACCGCGGACGGACGGGTGTGGCGCACCGGTGGCCGGGGCCCTCGCTCCGCCACCGGACCCGACCTCACCCAGCTGCTGGTCGGGTCGGAGGGCACCCTGGCCGTGATCACCGAGGCCGAGCTGCGCGTCCACCCTGTCCCGCCCGCCGAGCGGCGCTCGGCCTGGGCCTTCCCCGACTTCGGCGCCGGCCTCGAGGTGTGCCGGCGGGTGCTGCGCCGGGGCGCCACCCCGGCCGTCCTCCGCCTCTACGACGCCCTCGAGTCGGCGCGCAGCTTCGAGGTCCAGGGCCGCGCCGTGCTGATCGTCCTCGACGAGGGGGATGCCCTGCTGGTGGAGGCGGTCAGCCGGCTGGTCCTCGAGGAGTGCCAGGGGGCCGGCGCCACCCGGCTCGACGACGCCCTGGTCCAGCGCTGGGTCGACCACCGCAACGACGTGTCCGCCCTCGGCGCCCTGGTGCAGCGCGGCTTCGTCGTCGACACCGCCGAGGTGGCGGGGCGGTGGTCGGTCCTGCCCCGGCTCTACGAGGACGTGACGGCCGCCCTGGGCGGCATCGACGGCACCCTCGTGGCGTCGGCGCATCAGTCCCACGCCTACAGCGACGGCGCCTGCCTGTACTTCACCTTCGCGGCCCGGCCGCCGGACGGGGCCGACGCCGACTGGGGGGACCGCTACTACGGGGCGGCATGGGGGGCCGTAATGGACGCCGTCGTGGCGGCGGGGGCGGCGGTCAGCCACCACCACGGGATCGGGCTCCTGCGGGCGGACGCCCTGCGCCGGTCCCTCGGTCCCGCCCACGAGCTTCTCGTTGCCCTCAAGGCCGCCCTCGACCCGGCGGGCGTGCTGAACCCGGGGAAGCTGGGGATGCCCTCCCCCTTCGGCCCCCCGGCATGGCCGTGAGCACGCCCGCGCCGCTGGTCGACCGCCGCCGGCTGCGCCGGGCGGTCCTCGTGATCCTCGTGCTGGCGGTGCCGACACTCGTGATCGTGCGCGCCGTCAAGGGCGGGGACCTGACCGGGCGCGAGTCCAACCTGTGGCTGGTCGCGGTCGGGGTGGTGCTCGCCGCCTTCGCCATCGGCGGCTTCGTGGCCGCCCGGGGAGCACGCGACCTTCCGCTGTCGCACAGCGCCGCCGCGGCCGGCTACGCCTTTGTCGTCATGGCGGTGGGCTCGGTCGTGGCGGCCCTGGCCGGGGGCAACTCCATCCGGGGCGGGGTCGTGGTGGCCGTGATCCTGCTCGGGGCCCTGTGCGTGTGCGCCGCCGTGCTCGGGGGCTACGCCGCCGTCTGGTGGGCCGACCGGGTGAGGAACCGGGGCGTCCCCTGAGCCTCCTCGTCGTCGACGTCGGCACCAGCGGGGTGCGCGGGGCGGTGGTCCGACCGGACGCGTCGGTCGGGCCCGTCTGCCATCAACCGGTCCTGCCGAGCAGCCCCGCCCCCGGCCTGGTGGAGTTCGACGCCCGGGCCATGGCGGACGCCGCCCTGGCCGTGGCCCGCCGGGCGCTCGAGGAAGGCGGGCCCGTCGACGCCGTCGGCATCGCCAACCAGCGGGCCTCGACCGTGGTCTGGGACCGGGCCAGCGGGGAGCCCGTCGGCCCCGGGATCGGGTGGCAGGACCTCCGCACGGTCGTGGAATGCCTGATGGCGCGCGAGCGCGGGGTGCGGGTCGCTCCCAACATGTCGGCCACCAAGCTGCAGTGGCTGCTGGACCAGGCCGATCCCGCACGACAGCGGGACCTCTGCTTCGGCACCGTCGATACCTGGACGGCGTGGGTGCTGTCCGAGGGCGGGGTCCACGTCACCGACGCCACCAACGCCGGCACCACCGGGCTCGTGCATCCCGACGGGCGGGACTGGGACCCGACCGTCCTCGAGGCCCTGAACATCCCCGCCGCCGCCCTGCCGACGATCGTCGACTCGACCGGGGAGGCGGGCCGGGCTACCGCCCTCCCGGGCGCCCCTCCCATATCCGGGCTGATCGGTGACCAGCAGGCGTCGCTGGTGGGCCAGGGCTGCATGCGGGTCGGGCTGGCCAAGGCCACGTTCGGGACAGGGGGGATGCTCGACGTGTGTGTGGGGGCCCGCCGCCCCACCTTCGACCAGCGCGGCCGCGCCGGCACATTCCCGATTGCCGCCTGGCGACGCGCCGGCCGGGTCACGTGGGGGCTCGAGGCCATCATGCTCTCGGCCGGAACGGCGGTGGAGTGGCTCCGCGACGACCTCGGGATCATCGCCACCGCCGCCGACTCCGACGCCCTGGCCGCGTCCTGCCCGGACAGTGGGGACGTGTGGTTCGTGCCCGCCCTGCTCGGGTTGGGCACGCCGGTGTGGGACTTCGGGGCGCGCGGAACGCTCATCGGCCTCACCGGCGGGACGGGCCGGGCCGAGGTGGTGCGGGCCGTCCTCGAGGGCGTGGCCCACCGGGGCGCGGATCTGCTGGAGGCGGCCGAGGCGGACAGCGGCCTGGCCATCTCGTCACTGCGCGTCGACGGGGGCATGACCGCCAACCGCACCTTCCTGCAGGCCCTGGCCGACGCCGTGGCCCGCCCCGTCGAGGTCTCACCGGTGCTCGAGGCGACGACGCTCGGCGCCGCCTTCATGGCCGGGCTGGCCACCGGCGCCTGGCGCGACGAGGAGGAGCTGGCCGCCACCTGGGCGCCCCGGGACGTCGTGGAGCCCGGTCCTGGCGCCGGCACCCGGCGGGAGCGCTGGCTCGAGGCGCGCGCCCGTGCCGAGAAGGTCGTGCCGGAGCTGTCCTCGATCGAGTTCTGATCCCACGGCGGCGGGGACCCGGGTGCGTGGCACCACGCCCGCCGCTTCCGCCGGGGGCCCCACCCCCGGCGGCGCTCAGCCGGCCGGGGCGGCGCCGATGGTCGTGCCGCACGCCCCGCAGTGGACGAGAACGATCTGCATGGCTCCGCCGTCGGGATCGTGGGAACGGACCAACCGGTGGGCCACGCCGTCGATGACGTCGGCTCCGCAGCCCGGGCAGCGGGGGGAGGTGGAGGGCGCCGCACCGGCCGGGACCACGGGCGGCGCCTCGGGTGTCATCTCCCCCGCCGCCGCGTCCCGCAGGAGCGACACGTCCACCCCCACTCCGCGCAGTACCTGACCGGCACGCCCTTCGACGTCGAGCAGCGGGACCAGGATGTGCTCGGGCTCGACGTGGGGGGCGCGGAGGCGCAGGGACAGGCGGTCGGCCCGCTCGAGGGTGCGCCGGGCCCGGTCGGTGAGCTCGAGCCCTCCCGACCTCGGCACGGCACCCGACGTGCCGGCCAGCTCGATGACCTTGCTCCTGCACCCGTCCAGGGTGGCGCCCGCTCCCAACAGGAGACGGGCGGCGCGGTTGCGGCCGGGGCCGAGCAGGCCCAGGAGCAGATGCTCGGTCCCCACCAGTGGGGAACCGAGGCGGCGCGCCTCCTCCTCGGCGTGGTCCACGACCGCCCGCGTCGCGTCGCTGAAGCGCGTGTCCACCGGGTCGACGATAGGGCGTCGGGGCCGACGGTCAGCGGCCGGGTGTCGGGCGGTCTGCTCAGGCGTTGACCAGACGGGCGGTGGCCCGCCGACCCGCCAGCTTCACCACCTCGACCGCCCCCGGCATCTGCTCCTTTATGGACGGGTCGTGGGTCACGACGAGGACCTGGCGGAAGCGGCCGCGCAGCCGCTCCAGCGCCAGCAGCATGCGGGCCTTGCGGTCCTCGTCGAGCGGACCGAACACCTCGTCGAGCACGAGCAGTCCGACCGCCCCGCCCGACTGGAACCGGACGTGCTCGCTGATGGCCACGCGCAGGGCCAGGTTGGCCAGGTCGGTCTCCGAACCCGAGAAGCGGTCCATGCCGTAGGCGACCGCCTTGTCGACGATCTGGATCTCGTAGGTCTCGGGGTCGACCTTCAGGGTGTCGTACTCGTGATCGGTGAGCTCCCCGAACAGGTCGGCGGCCTGGGCCGACAGGCGCGGTCCGACCGAGGCGACGACCGCGTTGCGGAACGACGACAGGAGGTCGGCCAGGCGGCCGAGGTGGCGGGCGTCCTCCTCGGCCTCGGCCAGCCGGGCGTGCTGGGCCTCGGCGTCCTCCAGCCGCAGGCGGCGCTCGTCCACGGTGGCGGCCCCGGCGGCGGCGGCCCCGGCGGCCCGCTGCGCCTCGGCCGCGGCCGCGTCGCTCCGTACCCGGGCCTCCTCAGCCGCCTTCGCGGCCGCGGCCAGGGCGTCGGGCGAGAACGCCAGCGACCTGACCTTGTCCCTCAGGTTCTCCAGCCGGCAGTCGAGGTCGACCACCTTCTCCTGCTCGCAGCGCAGCTCTGCCTGGGCGCCGGGCCGGCGCTCCAGCCGCCCCCGGATCCGCCCGCAGTCCGAGATGGCGTCCCTGCCCGCCCGGACCGCCGCCACCAGCCGGTCCCGCTCGGCCACGAGGTCGGGAGCGGGATCCCCTGCCGGCGCCGCCCGGGCCAGGGCGCCCTGGGCCTGCTCGAAGGCCTCCGTGGCCGTCCGGCGCCGCTCGAGGACCTTCTCGTGCTCGGCCCAGGCCCGGCGCGCCTCCTCCAGCCGCAGCCGGGCCTGCTCGGCGGCCGCCGCCGAGGCGGCGGCCTGTCCCGCCACCACCTTCTGGTCCGCCTCCAGAGCGGCCAGGCGCTCCCGGGCGGCGGCCAGCTCGGCGGCGCGGTGCTCCTGCACCCGCTCGAAGGCGTCCTCGAGGTCCTGGCCGCAGAGAGGGCAGGCCTCCTCCCCGGACAGCGCCGCCGATCGGGCGGATACCTCCTCGGCCTGCTGCACCGCCGCCCGGGCCGCGGCCAGCCCGCCCCTGATCTCGGCCAGCCGGGCGCGGTCCTCGTCCGCCACCTCGCGGGCGGCATCCCCAGCCACCGGGTCGGGGAGCGCCGGCGCTTCCATGACGGGAAGGGCCGCCAGGGCCCGCCCCGCCGCCACGGCGCCCTCGACGAGCTGCAACCGGAGCTCGGTGTCGGGCAGACCGGCGGCCAGAGGCTCGAGCTCCGCCAGGCGCCCCTCGGCACCGGCCAGGTCGGCCAGCTCGGCGGTCAGCTTCTGGACCCGCCCCGCCGACTCGTTGCGCTGCTCCTTCACGGCGCGGCCCTCCCGCACCAGGGCCTCGTGCTCCCTGCCGACGTCGGCCAGCAGGCGATGGGCCTTGTCGGCGGCCTCCAGGTCCGTCCGGGCCCGGGCCGCCGCCTCGGCCGTCGCGGCCGCCGCCTTCCCCGCCTGCTCGGCCTGCTCGGTCGCCTCGGCCAGCTGGCGGGCGATCTCCTGGCGGTCCGGAAGGAGGGCGCGCAGCCTGACCAGCTGGTCGGCGGCCGCCCGGGCGTCCCGGCGGGCCTGCTCCCGGGCGCCGTCGAGAGGGGTGATCCCGAGCAGCTGCATCACGAGCTTGCGGCGCTCGGCCGGGGCGTGCGACGAGAAGGCGGCCAGCTGCTTCTGCTCAGCGAAGACGGACGCCCGGAACGCCACGTCGTCCATGCCGAGGACGGAGTGGATGTAGGTGGCCACGTCGCGCACCCCCTCGGCCACCTGGGCCCCGTCGGCGTGCGCCTGGGCGCGCACGGTGTGGTTCTGGCCCGAGATGGTCCGGCGCACCATGTACAGGTGGCCCTCGTGCTCGAACTCGACCTCGGTCACACAGTCCGCCTTGACGTCCGCGGTGCGGATGCCGTCCTTCGGCGTGCGGGCCCGTCCCCACAACGACCACACGATCGACTCGAGAAGAGTGCTCTTGCCCGCCCCGTTGGGGCCGAACACGCCGACCAGCCCGGGCGGCAGCTCCAGCTCGACGGGGTCCTCGTAGACCCGGTAGTTGCGCAGGTACAGGCGGGTGAGCCTCACGCCGTCTCCACCGCCTGGCTCAGGTACTCGTGGCCCAGGCGCGACAGCCGGTCCCGGTCGAACCCGGTCAGGTCCTGGCGTTCGAGATAGCGGTCCCACTGGGCCGGCACCGACGCCAGGTCGGGCAGCTCGACCATCGATGCCGCCGCCACGAACGTCGGCTCCAGCTTGAGGTGCAGGGCGCAGGCTCCGACGGCTCGCACCTCCTCGAGATCGAGCATCCGGTAGGCCTCGGGGTCCACCGAGTCGAGATAGAGGCGCGCCACGGCGCCGTCGGGAACTAGGGCCACGCGCTCGAGCACCTGTTGGCGCACCTCGGCGGGCGAGAGGCCGATCGCCTGCACCGTCTCCAGCGTCACCAGCTGCCGGCGCCCCCCGAGGGCCACGTGCCGACAGTCCCCCGTGTCCGTGTCGAGCACGAGGATGCCCTTGTCCTTGTCGGGGTCGTCGGCAAACGAGAACGTGTCGGTCGATCCCGCGTACCAGATGCCCGCTCCCACCCGGGTGTGGAAGTGGTAGTGACCGAGCAGCACGAAGTCCGACCGCAGCCGGCCGGCGTCGACCTCGATCTCGTTGATGTCGCTGTAGCGCGGCTCGACCTGGGTCACGCGGGGGTGGGTGAGCAGGAGATTCGACGCCGTCAGAGAGCGGCTCCGGTCGGCCTCGTCGAGGGCGTCGAGGGTGGCGTCCACGGTGAGCATCTGCGGAACGGCGTGGACGACGAGCCCGGGGAGCTCGAAGCGCTCGTAGGACAGGCGGTGGGCGAAGTGGAACTCCGGGAACGTGTCGGCCAGCGCCGAGTAGGGGCTGCCGGTGCCGGGAAGTCGGGGCGTGTCGTGGTTGCCGGAGATCAGCACCGCCGCCACCCCGTGCTCGCGGATGCGCGCCAGGGCCCGCTGCGCCACGCGGAACGAGCGGAACGTGGGGCGGGGGTGGTCGAACACGTCCCCCAGCCACACGATCAGGTCGGGCTCCTGGGCCAGGGCCAGGTCCACGGCGTCCTCGAAGGAGCGCTCGAAGTCGGCCTCGCGCTGGTTGACGCCTTCCGGTGTCGTGGCCGGGTAGTAGGACCGGCCCAGGTGGGCGTCCCCTATGGCTGCCACCCTCACGGCCGGCCTCAGTCCACCAGGGCGGCCACGTTGGCCGCCATGACCGGTCGCGGGGCGGGCGGGGGCGGCGTCAGGCGCACCACGTCGTCGTAGAGGTGGATGGTGGCCGGCACGGCGAAGGGAGCCTCCAGGTTGGCGATCAGGCACTCCCCGGGCATCAGCGTCTGGATCTCGGGTCCCAGCGCCGACAGGTCCTGCTTGGACGACGAGCGCAGAATGTTGCGGTCCTTCTCGTCGGCCAGGCCGAGGATGAAGAAGGTGTTGAACTGGCTGAGCAGCTCGTCCTCGAGCAGCTTGGGCTGCTGGGTCACGGCGCACAGGCCGACCTTGAACTTGCGTCCCTCCCGCGCGATCCGGGGGAACACGTTCGACTCGCGGTCGGCGCCGGCCGACAGCACCCGCTGGGCCTCCTCCAGCACCACGCTCACCACGGGCAGCCGGTCGTGGCGGCCCGGCTCGTCGAGGTACGCCGTGGACCACTCCCCGATGACCCGTCGGGCCAGGTACGACGCGATCAGCACCTCCTCGGTCGACCCGAGCCCGCTCACGTCGATCAGCACCACGTTGCCCTCGGCCAGGTCGCGTACGACGGCAGCTCCGACCGACACGTTGGGGTCGGTGGCGATGCAGGACAGACCGACGATCCGACGGGCCCGGCGGTGCACCACCTGCAGGGTGCTGAGGGCTATCCGGCCCCCGAGCTCGACGTCGCGGAATCCGGCCAGATCCTCCACGCGCGCCAGCTCGACCAGCCACGCCAGTCCCTCGACCCCATAGTGCCGCTCCAGCTCGAACAGGGCCTCCTCCTGGGGCCGGCTCCACGCGTAAGCAGTGCGCAGGTCGTCGACCGACAGCTCCCCGACGCTCACGCGCAGACCCGATGTGTTGGGAAGGGACCGGGCCGCGTAGGTACGCAGCCGCTCGCGCGCCCACGGGTGTGCCGCCAGGGCGGAGCGGTACTCACCGTGGGGGTCGACGATCAGCAGCCCGTAGCGGCCGCCGCGCTGCATCACCGCCCCCGCCAGCACGCGCATCAGGTTCGACTTCCCCATCCCGGTGGTGGCGAAGATGCCGACGTGACTGGCCAGGCTTGACCCCGGTATCCCCACTTCGAAGTCGACCTCGGCCTCCCCGCTGCGGAGGTGGCCGACCGGCAGGTCCCCCATCCGGCTGGCCAGGAAGGCGAAGTCGGACGGCTCCGGCGCCACCACCCGGCTGAACTGGGTGGGCAGGCTCTTCGGCTTGCGGAAGGCGCTCCCGTCCGGCGTCAGGTAGCCGAGGCAGCGGGCCTCCGCCACCCGGTAGGTCCGCCGGGCCGACTCGTGCACGGGATGGATCCCCGGCTCACCCCGGGCGTCGTCGGACAAGAGGGTCCCGGCCACCCGCTCCGCCCAGCCCGGCTCCCGGTGCTCGGTCCCGTAGGTGACGTCGACGACCCGGAACAGGTAGCGCCGGCCCGTGGCTTCATCGACGCCCACCAGCAGCTCACCGAGGAACAGGTCCTCGTCGGGCGCGGCGCGGAAGGTGGCCTCGAGCACGTTGCGCCCGAACAACCGGCCCCGTATCTCGGTCATCGGCGTCTCCCCCTCATCCGTGCGGTCCGTTCATCGATGCCGCTCCATCAATCGGTGGCGGTCGTCGAAGGCCCGCTCGCGCGCCTCCGCGGAGACGCCGGCCTGCTCCAGGGCCTCATCCAGGGCCAGCCAGGTCTCGGCCCGCAGCCAGCCCGGGCATGCCGCCAGGCGGTCGGCCACCGACAGCGGGTACGGGTAGCCGGGGAAGGCGGCGTCGTCGGAGACGGCCGCGAGGGCGCCGAGGACGGCCTCCGGGTCCGCTCCGGCGGGCAGGTCGACCCGGAAGGCGTAGCGGGCGTCGGGGTCCAGCCGGGCCACGACCACCTGGAGCTCCGGCCATCGCGAGCCCTCCCGGGTCCGGCCCACCGGGACCCACCAGCGGCGGCGCGGCCCGAACCGCTCGGCCGCCTCCACCTCCAGCTGGCCGATCAGCGGCGCACCGCCCCGGGCCAGAGAGGAGTGCTTGGTGACCGCCGCCAGCGCCACGCCGCGGCCGGCCGCCCTGGCGAGCATCTCCGGCACGAGGTCGGGCGGGATGCGCCAGTCCGGGACGAGGTCCCCGTCGAGGAGGATCACGGAGCCAGGTGCGGCCCGGTCCACCGCGCCGGCCACCGCCTCCCACTCCGCCCGGTCCCGCAGCAGGTTCACGTCGACGGATGCGCCCTCGGGGAGCTCCCCCGCTGCCCCGCCCCCCGTCTCCCCGGTGCCCAGCAGGTGGGCCCGGAGAGGTCCCTCCTCCTCCACCACGCAGCGCCCGTCCCGGAAGCAGACGGTGGCGCTGCGGGTCACGAAGACCTGCAGGCAGCGGGCGTCGGCCACGAGGGCCTGCCCTCCATCCACGGCCCACACCTCGGGGGCGGGCCCCGGTGTCGCCAGCGGACGGGGCTCGAGGACCGGCTCGAACTCGAGCTCCGAGGCCGAGGGGTCGGTGACCGTCCGGTCCCGCCCGAGGAGGATCCGGGCCAGGCGCCCCGCCACCTCCGAGACCGAGTCCCGCTCCACCGCCGACATGGTCACGGGGTCGAGGGTGGCAGCGGGCTGTGACACCGCGTCGGCGGCGGCCTCTGAGACCGCCTCGGGGCCGAATGACACGCTTGTTATTCTGCCACCCCCGAGCCTCCCCCCGGGCCCCTCCGCCCGGGTGTGGGAGAATGGCTACCGACGGTGAGCCGGCCAGGTGGCCGCGGCCCGGCGCCGACCGGGTCGAGGAAGGTCGGGACTCCGCAGGGCAGGGTGCTGGCTAGCAGCCAGTCGGGGTGACCCGCAGGACAGTGCCACAGAGAACAGACCGCCGATGGCGCCCCCGGGCGCACAGGCAAGGGTGAAACGGTGCGGTAAGAGCGCACCAGCATCCCGGGTGACCGGGGTGGCTAGGCAAACCCCACCCGGAGCAAGGCCAAGCGTGGGACAGGGTTGCCCGCCCGGCCCCGAAAGGGGCGGTCCCCAGGTAGGCCGCACAGATGGATGGCCACCGGGACGCCCGAGAGGGCGTCTCACAGGATCCCGCCTATCGGCCGGCTCACCGTCACGCCCAGGGTCCGCAATGTCACCGTCCGCGCATGATCCCGGTGGCCGATGGGTACAGCGCGTCCGCCTAGGAGGAGGGCCGGATGGCACCAAGCACCTCGGGCGGGGCGGACGCCTTGACAGCGGTAATGGATCAGGTGGGCCAGATGGAGCTCACCGAGGTCAGGTCGCTGCTCGAGAAGCTGGTCGAGCGCCGCCTCCTGGCCCCGCTCTCGGGTGAGGACCAGCTCGTGTGGAGCCGGCTCATCGACCGGGAACAGGAGCTCCTGGCCGGGACGTAGCCACGCCCCTCACTGGTCGGGCCCCGAACCCGCCGTTCGCCGCGTTCCAGAACCGGGGTCCACCCGGCGCCTCAAGATGAGCGCCGCCACCGCCGCCAGGCCCACCATCCCGCCGGCGGACACGGGCTCGCCTCCCCCGGTGGCGGGCAGGGCACCCCGGCCCGAGGAGGACGGACTCCGACCGGTACCCGACCTCGGGGCCCCCATGGCCGGAGCGGGCGGGCCTCCGGTGGGGCCCGCGCACGCCGCCAGCAGCGGCCTCCGGACCGGGGAGACCAGCGGCTCCTGGGTGGGCATGGTCGGGGTGGCCGGAACCACGGGGTCCTGGACGATGGGCTCGGTGCCGCTCGACTCGCTCCCGACCGTGCCCGTGGCCACGCACTGGGTCAGGACGGCGGGGTCGGCCCGGTTGGGGACCACGGCCAGGACGGCGGTGGGCACCGACGGATCCGGAGCGGCTCCGAAGCTGACGGCGGAGGTGAGGTCCCCGACCGTCTGGCGGCGCCACGGGCTCAGCCCCGGCGTGCGGGTGGCCGGATCGCGATCGGGTATCAGCGCGGGACGGCCGCGGGCCTGGGACCACGTCTCGACAAAGCGGAGCAGGGACGTGTGGTCGAACCGGTCCGAGCACACGAGCGGACCGCCGGTGGGGTCGGGGTTGCGCGAGAACGGCGAGATCACCAGCGCCGGCACCCGGTACCCGAGCCCGATCGGTCCGTGGCTCATGTCGACGCCCCCGACCGTGGTGGCCTCCTTCCGCGCCGCGGGGGTGAGGGCCGCCTGGTTCATGTACTCGCCCGGGGTACCCGCCGGTGCCGTAGGGGGCGGAACGTGGTCGAAGAACCCGCCGTTCTCGTCGTAGGTGAGGAACATGACCGATCGCGACCAGGCCCCGGAGGTGACCAGAGCCGACAGGGCCGTGTGCACGATGCTCTCTCCCCACTCCACGGGGGCGGGGGCGTGCTCGGTGTCGGGCAGGTCGGCCAGCAGCCACGACACCTGCGGGAGCGTGCCGGCCTGGCAGTCGGCGATGAAGTCGGCAGGGAACGAGTTGGAGCCGAAGGCGGGCACCGACAGAGAGGGGTCGCCTCCGGCCGGCCGGAACTGGGGGAAGTAGCGCAGCACGTTGTCCCCGAGCTGGCCGTCCGGTGTGCTGTACACCTTCCACGAGATGCCGGCACGCGAGAGCACCTGGGCGTACGGGATCCAACGCCCCTCGGTCCCGAGGTCGGCACCGGGGGACTGGACGGTTCCCACCTTGGTGTCGAAGAACGTGCACCCGCCGTCCCACCCGTCGGGATCGACGGTCCCGGTCATCGAGTAGAGGCGGTTCTGGTCCGTCCCCCCGACTACAGAGCAGAAGTAGTTGTCGCAGATGGTGAAGTGGTCGGCCAGCGTGTAATAGAACGGCAGGTCCGCCCGCTGGTAGTACGACATCGTGACCGCCGCCTGGCGGGGGTCCGGCTCGGTCGCCAGGTGGCTGTTCATCCAGTTGTCGCTGGCTCCCCCGTTCCAGCTGTCGTGGGCTCCGGCCCACTGGTGCTCGATGTCGTTGGTGCACTGGCCCTGGTGCGGGGCCGGAGTCACGGTGGTGTCCATCCGGAACGGCTGGAGCGGATCCGGGAAGCCGGTGGGGGTGGCCGGCTGGCGGTACGCCTGCCGGAAGGCCTGGATGCCACCCGGGGCGGTGCGGTCGTCGAAGCCCCGCACTCCCTTGTAGGCGCCGAAGTAGTTGTCGAACGACCGGTTCTCCTGCACGAAGATCAGGATGTGCTCGATGCCGGCCAGTCGCGGCGGCGAGCACGGTGCGGCCGAGCTGGTGAGTGCCTCCACCAGACTGGAGCGTCCGAGCACCGTCGCGCTGACGCCGCCCGCGGCCGTCATCTGGAGGAAGCGTCGGCGTCCGATGGTCGCGGCCACCGCCTGACTCTAAGCGGGGGCCAGACCCGGAAGCGCGGCGGCGTCGGGCATAGTTGGCTGCTCGGCGGTTCCGACGGCCGCCCGCTCCAAGAGGGCCAGGACGAGCAGTCCGCCGACCACGAGCAGCACGGCGCCGATCCGGAAGGCCAGGACGTAGCCGTGCACAGCGGCCGCGGCGGCCGACACCCCGGCGTGCACCTGGCCAGCGGCGTGACGGAGGGCCAGGGTCACGAGGCATGCCAGGCCCACCGCCCCGCCGATCTGGTTCATGGCGCTCTGCACGCCTGACGCCAGGGACGAGTCCTCGCCAGTCACTCCGTGCAGGGCGCTGTTGCCGATGGCGGGGAAGCTGATTCCCGAGAACAGGCCGAGCACCACCATCCCAGGCAGAACGCCGCCCAGGTACGACGAGCCGGCACCCAGGCCACTCGTCAGGGCCATGCCCGCCGCGCACCCGAAGAAGCCCGTCACCAGCAGCGCCCTCACGCCGAGGCGGGGCATCAGCGCCGTGCTGATGCCGATCCCGGCGCTGATCGAGATGCCGAACGGCAGATAGGAGAGGCCGCCACGCAGCGGCGAGTACCCCCGCACCTGCTGCTCGAACAGGGTCAGCAGGAAGAAGTAGCTGAAGAACGAGGCGGCAAAGAAGAGTGACACGACGTTGGTCACCACCCGTGTGCGGTTGGTGAAGAACTCGAGCGGGATCAGAGGAGCCCCCGACCGGGCCTCGGTGCGGACCATGGTCACGAGCAGGACGGCGCCGGCCAGGAGCGGAGCCAGCACGTTGGCACTCCCCCACGGATGGGTCGCTGCCCCGAGCAGACCGTCGACCAGCGCGACGAGGCCGGCCGTGCCGGTCAACGCCCCCGCCACGCGGGGCCGGCGGGCGCCCCGGGTCATGCGGCTCTCCGCCACCAGCCGGGGCACCGCCAGCAGGGCTAACACCGCGACCGGGAGGTTCACGAAGAAGATCCACCGCCACGACGCCAGGTCGGTCAGTGCTCCGGAGATCACTGTCCCCGAGGTGCCGCCGAGTCCGGCTATGCCGCCCCAGATCCCCAGCGCCTTCATCCGCTCGGCCGGGTCGGGGAAGAGCAGGGCTATGAGGCCGAGCGACGCCGGCGCCGCCATCGCCTCGCCCGCGCCTTGGAGGAAGCGGGCCCCGACGAGCATGCCGGGTGCCACCGCGGCGCCGCACACGGCGGAGGCGAGGGCGAACACGGCCACCCCGATCAGGAACAGCCTCCTGCGACCGAGCAGGTCGGCGGAGCGGCCGGCCAGCAGCAGCAGCCCGCCCGCCGCCAGTACGTAGCCGTTCACCACCCACGCCAGGCCGGCGCGCGAGAAGGCCAGGTCGTGCTGGATCCGTGGCAGGGCCACGTTCACGACCGTGATGTCGAGGACCAGCATGAACTGGATCAGGGCCAGCACCCCCAGCGCCTTCCAGCGTCGGGGATCCGGGGTGCGGGTCGGTTCAGACGACATTCGTGGGCTCCTTTTGGACTCGTCGGGCAGACGGCGCCCGCCCGCCGGACTCATCGGGTCCCGCCCTGGGTGATCGGTCCCGGCCGAGGATGCGCCCGTAAAGCGGTCATCCTCTGGCCGGTTTTCGTGGAACGATCTTCACGTGCGCGCCGACCGGCTGGTCTCCCTTCTCCTGCTGCTGCAGCAGCGCCAGCGCCTCACCGCCGCCGAGGCGGCCGAGGAGCTCGAGGTGTCGGAGCGGACGGCCCGGCGCGACCTCGAGGCCCTCTCGGCGGCCGGCCTCCCGGTGTACTCCGAGCGGGGCCGGGCGGGGGGCTGGCGCCTGCTCGGCGGCGGGCGCACCGACCTCTCGGGGCTCTCGGCCGCCGAGGCCCGGGCCCTGTTCCTCGTGGCGGGGCCGGCCGCCGACGCCACCCCGGAGCTGCGGGCCGCCCTGCGCAAGCTGGTGCGTGCCCTGCCGGAGCCCTTCCGGGAGAGGGCGGAGGCGTCGGCCGCATCGATCGTGATCGACCCGGGCGGCTGGGGCCAGAGGCGGCGCCCGGCCCGTCCTGTCCACCTTGACGCCCTGCAGGAGGCGGCCGCCGAGGGCCGGCGGGTGCGCCTGGGCTACACCGACCGGGGCGGGCGGCCGAGCGCGCGGATCGTCGACCCCCTCGGCGTGGCCCTCAAGGGCACGGTCTGGTACCTGGTGGCCGGAACCGACGACGGGCTGCGGACGTTCCGCGTCGGTCGGGTGACGGCCGTGGAGCAGACCGGGGAGGCGGTCGTCCGCCCGGAGGGCTTCGACCTGGCCGAGACCTGGCAGCACGTGGTCGAACGTGTCGACGAGATGCGCTCCCCGGCGGCCGTTTCGGCTCTGGCCGACGCCGACACGGTGGAGATGCTGCGCTGGATGTTCGAGGGACAGGTCGAGGTGGGCCCACTCCGCGACGACGGCCGCGTACCCGTGGTCGTGAAGGGGCGGCACATCGGAGGCCTGGCCGCCCAGCTGGCCGGCTTCGGCCGGCGCATCGAGGTGGTGGGACCGCCGGAGGCGCGGGAGCATCTGGCCCGCATAGCCCGGGAGCTGAGCGGCATCTACAGCGCCGCCGCCCCCTCGGGACGCAAAGGTGACGGCGTCAGGCGGCGGGCCGGGTCGCAGGCTTGAGGGCTTGCTCGATGGCGACGCTCAGCACGGCGCGACAGAGCGTGCAGAGCGACACGCGGAGAAGCTCGACGGTCTCGTTCACCCGCACGGTCACGGTGTCGACGCGGACCTCGGGCTGCCCCCCCGGCTGATGGTCCCTCTCGCCGCAGCGGCTGCACCTCATGAGTCTCCCGTCGGCCCGCCCTCTCCGGGATTGTCGACAGAAGCCCGGTGGGTCCTTTAGCCGGCCCGGCCGACCCCCTCCACCACGACCATGTTCCAGGCGCCGGCCCCCTCCCGGACGGCTCGGGCCTCCCGGTAGTCCGCCGACTCGTACCACTGGCGCGCCGCGTCGACCGAGGGGAACTCGGCTATTACCAGGCGGGTCGGCACCCAGTCCCCCTCGAGAACGTCGAAGGGTCCGCCCCGCACCAGGAACCGGCCGCCGTGGCGCTCGATGCTCGGGCCGGACAGCTCCCGGTAGGCCGCCGCCTTCACCTCGTCGGTGCTCTCGACGTCGACGATCACGTAGGCCTTCATCCGGCCGGGTCCAGCAGGACCTTCAGCACCCCGTCGGTACGCGAGTCGAAGATCCGGTAGGCCTCGGCAGCCGCCGACAGCGGCAGGCGGTGGGTGAAAACGTCCTCGGGATGGAGCCGGCCCGACGCGATCAGAGGCACCAGGCTGTCCCACGTCCCCGGGATCGAGGCCAGGGTCACCCGGAAGGTCAACCGACGCATCAGGGCCAGGGCCATCGGGAACGGGAAGGCCATACCGAGGTTGACACCGATGACCGAGATGGTGCCGCCGGGTGCGGCGCACATGATGGCGTCGGACACGGTCTGATCGGCCCCCACCGCCTCGATCACGCTCTCGGCCCCGCGGCCGCCGGTGAGCTCCTGCACCAGGGCCACCGTGTCCCCCGCCGAGGCGTCGACGGGTTCGGCCCCCAGCCGGGCCGCCCGCTCGAGACGGTCGGCCACCTTGTCGACGACCAGCACCCGGGCGGGGCCGAACAGCTGGGCGCACTGGGCCGCGAGTACGCCGACCGGACCGGCACCGATGACGACGACCGTCGATCCGGGCCGGATGTCGGCGCGCCTGGCGCCGAGGAACCCCGTCGGCAGGATGTCGGTGAGCAGGACCGCCTGCTCGGTCGTGAGCGCCTCCGGTACGACCAGGGAGAACACGTCGATGCCCGGGACGCTCACCGCCTCGGCCTGCCCTCCGTGCAGCGCTCCCGTTCCGAACACCGCCAGCCCGTTGTTGCGGCACACCCCCGGGTCCCGCGCCAGGCAGTCGGGGCAGTGCCCGCAGCCGACCACGCCCGACACGAGGACGCGATCCCCGCGCGAGACGTTGCGAACGTCCGGTCCCACCTCCTCCACCGTCCCGACGAACTCGTGGCCGAGTCGGGTGCCGGGAGCACCGCCATGGCCGTGGTACAGGTGGAGGTCGGACCCGCAGATGGCCGTGGCGTCGACGCGCACGACGGCGGAGTCGGGACCGAGCAGGCCGGCGTCGGGAACGTCCTGGACGCTCACGGCGCCCGCCCCTTCGAGCACTACGGCGCGCATACCGCTCCCTCCCCGGCGCAGCGCGCCGTCCCCGACGCCAGCCCGACGAGGACGTCGAGCTCGTCGAAGGCCGCCACGCGATCGGGCCCGACCAGTATGGAGCGGATCCCGAGCCGTGCCGCTGCCGCCACGTTGGAGGGGTGGTCGTCGAGGAACACGGCGCGCTCGGCCCGCACCGACAGCTCCGCCAGCGCCAACTCGAACATGCGGGCGTCGGGCTTGCGCACCCCGGCCCGGCACGAGTCGACGATCACGTCGAACAGATCGTCGACGGGGATCATGCTCCTCCAGGCCTCGCCGAACTCGGCCACGTTGTTGGTCACGCAGGCGGTGGCCACGCCGCTGGCGCGCACCCGCAGGGCCCGCGCCACCACCTCGTCGCGCTGGTCGTCCTCGGGGCGCTGCCCGATCAGCAGCGCCAGCGGGTCGACGTCGAAGCCCCGGCCCCGCGCCATCTCGGCCAGGGCCTGGCGGGCGTCGATCAACGAAAGCTCCCCCCGCTCGAGGCGGTGCCAGGGATGGTCACCGTCCTGGTCGTAGGGACCGAAGCAGAGGTCGAATGCCACCGCCTCGTCCAGGCCGAGCTCCTTCCCCGCCGCCGCCACGGTGTCGAAGGGTGAGAGGGTGAAAACGCCGCCGAAATCGAACAGGACGGCGTCGATCGTCCGATCGGGGACGCCCGGGGGGTCGTGGTCGGTCGCTGACATTGCCGCCAAAGTACCTGCGGCTACTACGGTCATCCGGGTGACCATCCGCGGCAAGGCATTCATAGCCGGGGCGTTCGAGCACCCGGGCCGGGAGCTGCCCGACAGGACCGTGCCCCAGATCCACGCCGAGGTGGCGGCGGGGGCGCTCGCCGACGCCGGGCTCGGGTTCGGGGACGTGGACGCCTACTTCTGCGCCGGGGACGCTCCCGGGTTCGGACCCCTCTCGATGGCCGAGTACCTCGGCCTGCGCTGCTCCTACATCGACAGCACCGAGACGGGCGGCTCCTCGTACGTGGTCCACGTGGGCCATGCCGCTGCCGCCATCGCCGCCGGCAAGTGCCAGGTGGCGCTCATCACCCTGGCCGGAAAGCCGCGCACCGGCGGCGCCTACCCCGGGGCGGCCGGGAGGATGGCCATCGCGCCGGAGTCGAACTTCGAGCGCTGGCAGGGGATGCCGGGGGCGGTGGGGGGCTACGCCCTGGCCGCCCAGCGCCACATGTACGAGTTCGGAACCACCAGCGAGCAGCTGGCCGAGATCAAGGTGGCGGCGTCGCTGCACGCCCAGCACAACCCCGACGCCTTCCTGCGCAAGGCGGTCACGGTCGGGGAGGTGCTCGACTCACCGATGGTGAGCTCCCCCCTGCGCCGGATGGACTGCTGCGTGGTGACCGACGGCGGGGGTGCGGTGGTGGTCGTCAGCCCCGAGGTGGCACGGGACCTGTCCCGGCGCACGGCCAAGGTGCTCGGGCAGGGGGAGGCCCCCAAGCACGCCGACAACGGCCGGATCGACCTCACCTACAGCGGCGCCGTCTGGTCGGGGCCGCAGGCTCTCGAGGAGGCCGGGGTCAGCCTGGCCGACGTCGACTACGCCTCGATCTACGACTCGTTCACGATCACCGTCCTGATGACGCTGGAGGATCTGGGCTTCTGCGAGAAGGGCAAGGGTGGCGAGTTCGTCTCCGACGGCGCCCTTGTCGCTCCCGACGGGCGCCTTCCCTTCAACACCGACGGCGGCGGCCTGTGCAACAACCACCCCGCCAACCGGGGCGGGATGACCAAGATCATCGAGGCCGTGCGCCAGCTGCGCGGGGAGGCCCAGCCGCCCGTGCAGGTGCCGGACTGCCGGATCGCGCTGGTGCACGGGACCGGTGGCTCGCTCGGGACCCGCATGGGCAGCGCCACCCTCATCCTGGGAACGGAGGACGCGTGAGCACGCCCCTGGTCGATCTGCCGGCCTTTCCCCCCGAGCCGAGCCTCGAGGACGCCCCGTTCTGGGAGGCGGCGGCCGAGGACCGCCTGGTGCTCCCCCGGTGCCGCTCGTGCTCGACCTTCATCTGGTACCCGCGCGCCTTCTGCCCGCAGTGCAACTCCACGTCGGGAGTCGAGTGGGTACCGGCCAGCGGCCGGGGCACCGTGTACAGCTTCACCGTCAGCCACCGGGGCATGGGGCCGTGGTCCGAGCACGCCCCGTACGTGGTGGCCTACGTGGAGCTCGACGAGGGGCCGAGGGTGCTGACCAACATCGTCGGCGCCGATCTCGACTCCCTGCGCATAGGGGACGCCGTCGAGGCGGTGTTCCAGCCGGCGGGGCCGAGCAAGGTCCTGCGCTTCCGACCGGCCTGACGGGCACGTCCCTGGCTGTGCCGCGCCGGCGCGGTCGGGCCGGGCAACAGGCTCAGGCCACGGCGCCCGAGTGGCGGAGAGCGGCCACCTCGTCCCCGTCGTAGCCGAGCTCGGCCAGGACGGTGTCGGTGTGCTCACCGAGGAGAGGCGGGGGCAGGCGGTGGGCGGCGCGGGTGCCGTCGGCCGAGACCGGCATGTCCACGAGCCGCAGATCGGGAACGGCAGGATGGGGAAAGGCGGTCAGCAGTCCCAGCTCGGCGGTGTGCTCGTCGTGGACCACGTCGGCCACGGTGCGGACCCGGCTGCAGGGGACGTTGGCGTCGGCCAGCACCTTCTCCCACTCCACCGCCGCGCGGGTGAGGAAGCGGGGCCGCAGGAGGGCACGCAGCTCGTCGCGGTGGGCCACGCGCGACGGGTTGGTCGTGAAGCGGGCGTCCTCCACCAGCTCGGGCAGCTCGAGCGCCCCCGCCAGAGAGCGGAACAGGTTGTCGTTGGCGGCCGCCACCATCAGCTCACCCTCGGCCGTGGGGAACACCTCGTAGGGGGCTATGAAGGGCGTCCCCGTGGCCGACCGCTCCGGGACTGCTCCGGAGGCCAGGTAGCCGGCCAGGTGGTACGACATCCACCACACCCCGGTCTCGTACAGACTTCCCTCGAGGCGGCATCCCCGCCCGTCCGCGGCCCGGCGGGCCAGCGCCGACATGATGCCGACGACGGCCCAGAGCCCCGAGCCGAGGTCGATGGCGCCGATCCCCACCCGCACCGGGGAGCGGTCGGGCTCACCGGTCATGCTCATGATGCCGGTGGCTGCCTGGAGCACGGGGTCGTACCCCGGAGCGCCCGACATCGGTCCCCGCGCCCCGTAGGCGGAGATGCTGCAGTAGACGAGTCCGGGATTCTCGGCCGCCAGCTGCTCGTAGCCCAGCCCCCGCTTCTCTAGCGACCCGGGACGGAACGTCTCCACCAGCACGTCGGCCCGACGGGCCAGCCGGCGGACCACCTCGACGCCTGCCGGCGCGTCGATGTCGACCGCGACGCTGCGCTTGTTGCGGTTGGCCGAAAGGAACGTGGGGCTCTGGCCGCCCCACTCCGGAGGGGTCCACTGCCTGGTGTCGTCCCCCCGGCCGGGCTGCTCGACCTTGACCACGTCGGCGCCGAGATCCCCGAGGATCATGGTGCAGAACGGTCCGGCCAGGTTCCGGGTCAGGTCGAGTACCCGGACGCCCTGGAGCGTGGACGACGGTCCGGTCAAGGAAGGGGGCCGTTGGCCGGGCGGCCGGTGTAGTCCCAGAAGGCGCGGGCCGTGTCGGCGATCACCGAGACGCAGGCGTCCAGGTCCAGGCTCGTGCTGTCGACGACCAGGTGGTACAGCTCGAAGTCCCGCCAGTCCCGGCCGTACATCCGCCGGATGTAGAGCGAGCGGACCCGGTCGGTGTCGGCCAGGCGCTTGCGGGAGGCACCCTCGTCGAGGCCCTCGATCAGCATGCCCCGCCGCACCCGGGCCTCCTCCGGGCCGTCGAGGCGGACGTGGAAGGCCCGCTTCACGATCACCGTGCTGCCCCAGCCCAGGATGACCCCGTCCGACCGGGCGAACTGACCGACCTGTCGCTCCACCTGCTCCTTCAGCACCTCGTCGCGCGGAACCCCGGGGACCCCGGACACGCCTCCGGTCAGCGGATCGGGCACGGAGGCGAAGCGGGAAAGCATGCGGGTGATCAGGCCCTCCGTCCGCTCCTCGTCGTCGGCGGACTCGGCGGCGGTCGACGAGGCGGCCGCGGGCAGCGCCCGGTCCAGGAACGGGAATCCCAGCCGCTCCGCCACGGCCGGGGCGATGACACTGCCGCCCGCGCCGTAGCTCGCGGAGATCGTGACCACGCGCGCTGAGCCCAGGGCCCGCACTGTACCGGCGCCGGCCCGCCGGTGGTCACGCGCCCGTCCTCAGCGCCAGCTGCCGGCCGTGCGTCCCATGAGGTCCGTCATGCGTAGCGGGCCGAGCCGGTGGAGCACCCAGCCGAGACGGGACTCCCAACCCACCGGGACGAGGGGCCGGTTGTTCTCGACCGCCCCGACGATGGCCCGGGCCACCTGGTCCGGGCTGTGGCCCCGCCGGAACAGCTTCTCGGCCCTCTGCACCCGCTCGGGGGCGGCGCTGTCACCCACGAAGCGCGTGCGGCTGATGATGGCGGTGTTGGTCACGCCGGGGCAGATGACCGACACACCGACGTTGCTGGTCTGCCAGTCGGCCCGGATGCAGCGCGACAGCGCGATGACCGCCGCCTTGGTCGTGACGTACGCCGGCTCCGTCGGCGTGGGCGTGTAGCCCAGGCCGGACGCCACGTTGACGACGTGCCCCCGCCGGCGCTCGACCATGGCGGGCCCGAAGGCCCGGCAGCCGTTGATCACCCCCATCAGGTTGATGCCGATGATCCAGTCCCAGTCGGCGGGGCCGAAGTCCAGGAACGGGCCCGAGGCCCCGACCCCGGCGTTGTTCACGAGGATGTCGACGGCTCCGTGCTCCCGGGCCACCCGCTCGGCCAGGCTGGCGAAGGCGGCCCCGTCGGCCACGTCGAGGTGGTAGGCCGCCGCCCCGCCGGCGCACTGCTCGGCCGTCTCCTTGGCCGCCACCTCGTCGATGTCGGCGGCCAGCACCCGGGCTCCCCGCCGGGCCATCTCCAGGGCCGTGGCCCGCCCGATGCCGCTGCCCGCCCCGGTGACCAGGCACAGGGCCCCTCCGACCGCAACCTTCGTCTTAGCCATAGGTAACGATTTTACAATTGCCGTCAACCCGTCAATTGCCGCGGAAGACCGGGGACCGCTTCTCCACGAAGGCCCGGGCCGCCTCCCGGTGGTCGGCGGTGAGCCCGGTCCTCACGTGGTGGGTCACCTCGAGGTCCATGCAGTCCCCCAGCTCCCCGACGACGGCCCGGTTGAGGTTCTCTTTCATGTAGCGGTAGGCGACGGCCGGGCCGTGGGCCAGTCGGCCCGCGATCTCCATGGTCCGCGCCTCCAGCTCCTCGGGCTCCACCACCCAGTTGACCAGGCCCAGCCGGAGGGCCTCCTCCGCCCCCACCCGTTCGGACAGGAAATACAGCTCCTTCGCCTTGGCCAGCCCCACCAGCCGGCTGAGGAACCAGGTGCCGCCGTAGTCACCGGCAAAGCCGACGTTGGCGAAGGCCGTGGTCATGAACGCGGTGCGGGCGGCGATGCGCAGGTCGCAGGCCATGGCCAGGGAGAACCCGGCCCCGGCCGCCGGCCCGGGTAGCGACGCCAGCGTGGGCTTCGGCATGGCGAAGAGGCGTCCGGAAGTGGCCCGCTGGTTGAGCCGCTGGGCGTGGATGGCCCGGTCGTACTCCCCGCCCAGCCCTCCCCCGCCCGACCCCCGCTCCCCCGACCCGGGCGCGTCCCCCTGGGCGGCAAAGCCCTTCACGTCCCCTCCGGCCGAGAAGGCCCCGCCGGCGCCGGTGAGCACCACCGCCCCCACCTCGGGATCGGCGTCCATCTCCTCGAGCAGGCCGGCCAGTCCGGCCACCATGGCCCCCGAGAAGGCGTTGCGGCGGTCGGGCCGGTTGAGGGTGATGACCCCGACCCGGTCCTCGACGTGGCCGAGGACGTCCTCGGTACCGGTGTCCAGCTCTCTGCGGTCCCCCACCTGCCCACCTCCTGTTGCCCGGCTGCGAACTGCGACGGAAGATGAGCCTATGGAGCGAAGCCCTCGCCTGGCGCGCCGGACCGCGGGGATCTCCCCCTTCCGGGTCGTCGAGGTGATGGAGAAGGCGTGGCACGTCGAGGCGTCGGGCCGGTCGGTGATCCACCTGGTTGCCGGGGAGCCCGACTTCGGCACCCCGGCCCCGGTGGTCGAGGCGGCCAGGCGGGCCATGGAGGGCGGCCATCTCCACTACACCCCGACGCTGGGCGTGCCGCAGCTCCGGGACGCCCTGGCCGCCTACTACGCCGAGCGCTTCGGGGTGGAGGTCCCCCGACGGCGGATCGTGGTCACGACCGGCGCGTCGGCGGCCCTCCTTCTCGCCTTCGGGGCCACCGTCGACCCCGGCGCCGAGGTGCTCGTGACCGACCCCGGCTACCCGTGCAACGCCAACCTGGTGAAGCTGTACGGGGGGATCCCGGTGGGGGTGCCCGTCGATGCCGGAGGCAACTACCAGCCCACCCCGCCGTCGCTGGAGCAGGCCCGCTCGGAGGCCACGACCGGTGTGCTCGTGGGCACCCCCGCCAACCCCACCGGCGCCGTGATGGCCGACGAGGACCTGGCGGCGGCAGTGGCGTGGGCGGCGGGCGCCGGGCTGACCTGCTACGTGGACGAGGTGTACGGGGAGCTGGTGTACGACCGGGCACCGGTCACCGCCCTGGCCCACAGCGACGACGCCTTTGTCGTGGGCAGCTTCTCCAAGACGTTCGGAATGACCGGATGGCGGCTGGGGTGGCTGGTGTGCCCGGAGTGGGCCTTCGACGCCGTCAAGCGGCTGGCCCAGAACATGTACATCTCCCCGCCCTCCCCGGCCCAGGCCGCCGGCCTGGCCGCCCTCCGGCCCGAGGTGTGGGACGAGGTGGGGCGCCGGGTCGAGATCCTGCGCCGGCGCCGCGACCTCATCGTCGAGGGTCTGCGCGCCGTGGGGTTCGACGTCCCGCTGCTTCCCGACGGAGCCTTCTACGCCTATGCCGGCTGCGGGGCCTTCTGTGACGACAGCTCCGAGTTGGTCGACCGGCTGCTCAACGACGCCGGGGTGGCGGTGGCCCCCGGGAACGACTTCGGGACCCACGGGGCCGCCCGTCACGTCCGCTTCTCCTACGCCGCCTCGCTGGAGCAGATCGAGGAGGCCCTGGACCGTCTGGCCCGGCTGGCCGTCCGGCTGTGACGGGGCGGGCCTGGATCCGGCGGGGCCTGGCCGTGGCCCTGCTCGGGGTGGCGGCCTACGAGGCGTACCAGCGGCACGGGGAGATCGCCAAGGCGAGCCACCTCGTCACTCATCTCCGGCCGGCATGGCTGGCGGTGGCGGTGGCGGCCGAGGCCGGGTCGATGGTCGCCTTCGCCCGGCTCCAGAGGTGGCTTCTGCACGCCGGCGGGGTGGACATAGGGCTCGGGGAGATGACCGAGATCACCCTGGCCGGGAACGCCCTCGGCACCTCCCTGCCGGGCGGGGCGGCGTGGGCGGCCACGTGGGCCTTCGGGCAGCTCCGACGCCGGGGTGCCGACCGGGTGCTGGCCGGCTGGGTGATCCTCGTGGCCGGGGCGCTGGCGTCCTTCGCCCTGTTCGTGCTGGTGGCGTCGGGTGCCTTCATCGCCGGATCCCAGGGACCGGTCGCCAGCCTGCGCTGGTTGGCCGGCGCCCTGGCCGCCATTCCCGTCCTGGCAGGTATCGGGCTGGCGGCATCGCGCCGCTCCCCCGCCGTGCGCCGCGGTCTGCGCCGGCTGTGGAAGGTGGTCGACCGGCGGATCCCGCTCATGGACCGGATCGGACGGCTCACGCTTCACGTCACCGAGCGCCTCCGCACGGTGCGGCCGGGCGGGTGGGGATGGACCGAGGCCTTCGGCCTGGCTCTGGCCAACTGGCTATACAACGCCGCCTGCCTGCTGGCCTGCATGGAGGCGCTCCACGTGCGCGTGCCGTGGCGGGGGATTCTGGTCGTCTACTCGCTCACCCAGATCTCGGCCAGCCTGCCGATCACCCCGGGTGGGCTGGGCGTGGTGGAGGGCAGCATGTCGGCGCTGCTCGTCGCGTACGGGACGCCCATGGACCAGGCCCTGGCGACCGTGCTCCTGTACCGGATCGTCAGCTTCTGGGGGCTGGTGCCGGTGGGATGGGCGGTCTGGTTCTGGTTGGAGGCCTCCTCCCGCCGGGGACACCGGGCCAGCCATCCCTGGAGCATCCACATCCACGCCCGCGGCGACCGCCCCACCCCCGCCCTCGGACCCGAGCGGCTGGCCGAGACCGAGCCGTGCTCCGGCTGTCCCGAGGCGGCCGACACCCCCCGGCGCCGGCGCCGCGCCGCCTAGCGCGCACTATCCTGCGCCGGCGCCCCACCGGAAGGCGGCGGTCTGGGCGTGGGAGGGGGGACAGTGAGCCTGGAGCTGGATCTGGGGCCGGGCGCCCGCAAGTTCCGAGACGAGCTGCGGGAGTGGCTGGAGGCCAACGCGCCCGAGGAGCTGGTCGGGGTCGACGTCGAGCGGGCGTCGTACGGCAACGTGCCGGGCATTGCCGAGTGGACCGAGAAGCTGGCCGACGCCGGTTACATGTGCGTGTCCTGGCCGACGGAGTACGGCGGCCGGGGGCTCACCGGTATCGAGGTGGCGGTCATGAACGAGGAGTTCGCCCGCCTCCGCATTCCCCGGGTGACACGGGGCATGGGTGAATGGCTGGTCGGACCGTCGATCATCGTGTGGGGCACCGACGAGCAGAAGGCTCACTTCCTGCCCCGCATCATCGACGGCACCGACCGCTACTGCCAGGGCTTCTCCGAGCCGGACGCCGGCTCCGATCTGGCGTCGCTCAAGACACGTGGCATCGTCGACGGGGAAGAGGTCCTGATCACCGGCCAGAAGGTGTGGACGTCGGGATCGCAGGCCGCCAACATGATGTTCTGCCTGTGCCGCACGGACCCGGACGCGCCCAAGCACAAGGGGATCTCCTACGTCCTGACGCCGATGTACCGCCCGGATGGGTCGCCCAACGGCTTCGAGCTGCGCCCCATCAGGCAGATCACGGGCCAGGCCCACTTCACCGAGACCTTCATCCACGAGGCGCGGGCCCCGCTGTTCAACGTGATCGGCGGCCTGCACAACGGCTGGCGGGTCACGATGACGACCCTCGGGAACGAGCGGGGCGGTCAGGCCACCACCCAGCACGTGCAGCACACCAGGCAGTTCTGGGACGCAGTCGAGCTGATGCGGAAGCTCGGGCGGGAGGCCGACCCGTTGGTGCGCCAGGAGCTGGCCTGGGCCTTCACCCACTGCGAGATCATGCGGTACCAGGGTCTGCGCCTCCTGTCCGACGTGGTGGCCCGGAAGGAGCCCGGGCCGGCCGCGTCCATCAACAAGATGTTCTGGTCGGAGTTCTCGCAGCGCTTCTCGAACTCGGTCATGACCTTCCGGGGCCCCGAGGCCATGGTCATGCCCGAGCAGGATCCGGGCTCCTACCAGCCCGACCGCTGGCAGTCGTACTTCCTGCAGAACCGGTCGCACACCATCTGGGGCGGCACGGCCCAGGTCCAGCGCAACATCGTCGGGGAGCGGGTGCTCGGCCTGCCCAAGGAGCCGGCATGAGCACCACCGAGCAGGCCGTCGACCAGGACGCCGAACGCCGGAAGGAGCTGGCCGCCAAGGGGATGGTGCTGGCGTGGTGGGCGGAGCGCGAGCCCGACGCGCCGGCGGTGATCTCGCCCACCGGGCGGCGCAGCTTCCGCGAGCTCAACCAGCGGGCCAACCGCCTGGCCCGCGCCCTGCGCCGGCGGGGGCTGGGCGCCGGAGACGCCGTGGCGCTGATCTGCTCGAACCGCCCGGAGTTCGCCGAGGTGGTTTACGCCACCCAGCGGACCGGCATGCGGCTCACCCCGATCAACTGGCACCTGACCGGTGGCGAGGCGGCCTACATAGCCGCCGACTGCCAGGCCAAGGCGCTGGTGGCGTCGGCGGACCTGGCCGGCGTGGCCGCCGGCGCCGCCGAGGGTGCGCCCGGTTGCGGGACCCTCCTGGCCGTCGGCGGCCCGATTGGCGGCTTCGAGCCCTACGAGGCGGCTCTGGAGCCGGAGTCCGACGAGGACGTCGAGGACGCCGTGGCCGGGGGCACCATGCTCTACACGTCGGGCACGACGGGGCGGCCCAAGGGCGTCTTCCGGAGCCAGCCGGCGGTGAGCGCGTCGGCGTCGATGAACCTCGGTGGCTATCGCGCCGGTGAGGGTCAGCTCCACCTCTGCACGGGACCGCTCTACCACGCCGCCCCGCTGGCATTCTCCCTGGCCGCCCCGCTCGGCTTCGGGGTGGGGACGGTGCTCATGGAGCGCTGGGACGCGGAGGAGGCCCTGGGGCTGATCGCTGAGCACCGGATCACCCACAGCCACATGGTCCCCACCATGTTCCACCGCCTCATCTCCCTGCCCGACGAGGTGAAGGCCCGCTACGACCTGTCTTCACTGCGCTATGTCGTGCACGGCGCCGCGCCCTGTCCGGTGGCGGTGAAGCGCCGTCTCATCGAGTGGCTGGGCCCGATCGTGTGGGAGTACTACGCCGCCACCGAGGGGTCGGGCAGCATCGTCGACTCGGCCACGTGGCTGGCCCACCCCGGAACCGTCGGCAAGCCGGTCGACCCGGCGCAGGTGCTGATCGGAGACGACAGCGGCAGCCCCCTCCCGGCCGGGGAGGTCGGCCTCGTCTACCTGAAGGCGCCTGCCGTCGGGCGCTTCGAGTACTTCAACGATCCCGACAAGACCCGCAACACCTATCGCGAGGACGGCGCCTACTTCACCCTCGGGGACGTCGGCTACTTCGACGACGAGGGGTACCTCTACCTGACCGACCGGACCGCCAACCTGATCATCTCGGGGGGTGTGAACATCTATCCCGCCGAGGTGGACGCGGTGCTGCTGGAGCACCCGGCGGTGGCCGACGCCGCCACCATCGGCGTGCCCGATCCGGAGTGGGGGGAGCAGGTGAAGTCGGTCGTGGAGCTGAAGACCGGGGTGGCCGCCAGCACCGAGCTGGCCGGTGAGCTGATCGAGCACTGCCGGGCGCACCTGGCGCACTACAAGTGCCCCCGAACGGTGGACTTCATCGACGAGCTCCCCCGCCAGGACAACGGCAAGATCTACAAGCGGCTGCTGCGCGACCGCTACCGCGCCACCGCGCAGACGGCAACGGACGGACCGGGGGGACATGAGCGGCATATGTGAGGGACGGATCGTGATCGTCACCGGGGCGGGCCGGGGCATCGGGAAGGGCCACGCCCTGGAGTTCGCCCGCCAGGGCGCCAAGGTCGTGGTCAACGACCTGGGCGCCGAGGTCGACGGCACGGGCAGCTCGACCGGGCCCGCCGGCGAGGTGGTGGAGGAGATCCGGGCCATGGGCGGAGAGGCCGT
>DASSEU010000031.1:0-153419 GCA_035695125.1 Acidimicrobiales bacterium | reverse complement strand
ACCGCCTGCCGCGGATCGAGCCCGAACGGCAGGACCGCCAGCACCGGGGTGGTCACGCCGTTGTCGACGTAGCGCTGGATGTGGGCCCGGCACTCCTCGGGGCTGCCGTGCACGATGAGCTCGTCCACGACCTGCTCGGGTATGGCGGCGGTGGCGGCCTTGCGGTCCCCCGCCCGCCACGCCTCCCACATGCCCTTCAGCTGCTCGCCGCGGCCCAGCCACTCGTGGAAGGCGGCGTAGACGGGAACGTTGAGGTAGGCGGCCACGGCCATCCGGCCCGCCCGATGGACCAGGTCGGCGTCCTCGGTCGGCGCCACGAAGATCCGGGCCACGATCTCCTTGCCCGGCCCCACCTCGGACACCACACGGGACACGTCCTCGGCCGACAGCCAGTTGATGATGGCCCCGTCCCCCAGCCGTCCCGCCAGCCTGAGCATCCCCGGGCGCAGGGCGGCCACGAGGATCGGAGGCGCCACCTCGGGGACCCGGCCCAGCCGGAAGCCCTTGACCGAGAACGACGGACAGTCCATGTCGACCTTGTCCCCGGCCAGGGCCCGGCGCAGGAAGCGCACCACGTCAGCGGTGCGCCGGTAGGGGTCCTCGAACGGGATGCCGTTCCAGGACTCGACGATCACGTTCGACGACGCCCCCACCCCCAGGGCGAAGCGCCCCGGTGCCGCCTCCGCCATTGCCGCCGCACTCATCGCCAGCAGGGCCGGACCCCGGGTGTAGACGGGGATGATGGCCGAGCCCAGCCGGAGGCTCGGATCCCACGCGGCGGCCAGGGCCAGGGGGGTGAAGCCGTCCGTGGCCCCGGCCTCGCTCGTCCAGACGTCGGTGTAGCCGAGCCGGGCCAGCTCCTCGATCCAGTCCCTGTGCTCGTGGAGCGGGACGTTGTCGAACGGGATGGTCATTCCGTACCGGGCGGGGGCCATGCGGCACCCTACCGACCACGTTTCCGCCGGGTCCCCTGCACCCCGGCTCCTCCCCCGGGCGGGGGCCCAGCCCCGCCGGGGGCCGTCCGTCCACATTTCCCGCCGGCGGCCGTCAGGGGTGGCTGTCACACCCCCCTGTCATCGTTCGGGTCATGGAGACACAGCTGGTCCTGATGGAGGAGCCGGTCCGCGACTGGCAGCTGGACGATGAGACGCGCCGGACCGGGCGCCGCGGCCTCGAGCTGGCGCGCCGGGCGCTGGTGGAGGCGCAGAGGCGTACCGCGGCCTGACGGGGGTCTGCATAGGCTGCCGGCGTGCCGACGCTGGCCGAGCGGCTCGGGTACGGCCCCGACGACCGCCTTCTGATAATCAACTGTGACGACCTCGGGTCGAGCCACTCCGCCAACATCGGCATCTACGAGTCGCTCCGGACGGGGCTGGCCACCAGCGCCACGCTGATGGTGCCGTGCCCCTGGTCGCGCGAGGCGGCGGCCCGCCACCGGGGGGAGGACGTCGGCGTCCACCTCACGCTGAACGCGGAGTGGGACCTCTACCGCTGGGGCCCGATCACCCACGCCCCGTCGCTCCTCGACGGGGACGGCGGCTTCCCCCGCACCCAGCGCGACGTGTGGGATCACGCCGACCTCGACGAGGTCCGCAAGGAGCTCCGGGCCCAGATCGAGCGGGCCATCTTCTGGGGCTTCGACGTGAGCCACCTCGACTCGCACATGGGGACCCTGCAGCTGCGACCCGAGTTCTTCGACATCTACCTCGAGATGGCCGTCGACTTCCGTCTCCCCCTACGCCTCTCCGGAGCCTCGACCGAGAAGTCCATCGGCTTCCCGTTCCGCCGGCTGGCGGCCGAGGAGGGCGTCGTGTTCCCCGACCACCTCGTGGTCGTGCCCGGCGTCGGTTCCCGGCGGGTCATCGAGCGGGTCCTGCAGGACCTTCCCGCCGGCGTGACCGAGGTGTTCCTCCATCCGGCGGTGGACGCGGGGGAGCTGCGCGCCTCGCACCCCGACTGGCCGGGCCGCGTGGATGACCACGACTTCCTCACGTCGGACCGCTCTCTCCGCTCGATGATCCAGAGGGTGGGAGCCGAGCTGATCGGCTACCGGCCCCTCCGTGAGCTGATGCGTTCCTGAGCCGGCCGCTCAGTACTCGGTGACGGCGTCGACGCGCGCCATCAGGTCCCGGTACTCCGGCGAGCCGGTGATCGGCAGCAGGGACATCACCTTGGCCATGTTCCCGCTCACCTTCACCCGACCCTGCATGAACGCCGCGCCCGGGTCCAGCTCCCCGCGCTGGATGAGCACGGCGTCGGCGTAGGTCTCGGTGAAGGTCACGTCCGGGTCGGCCAGCTCACCGACGGCCGCCTCGGCCACCCGGCCGTCCTCGAGCACCAACCCGTAGCGGACCTCCCCATCGGGACCGCCCGTGACGACGTACTGGATGCGGGCCGAGGCGCCCAGCCTGTCGGGCTGGCCCGCGCCCAGCTCACGCGTGTCGGCCATCCACTCCTCGGACAGGAAGCGGGCCACTACCTGTTGGCCAACCGGCCCACCCCGGCGAACAGGTCGGTCTCCTGGTCGATCTCCCCCACCATGCTGCGGGCCAGGATGTACTCCTCGACGGGGTGCACCGTGCGCGCCACCTCTGGCGGGAGGCCGAACCAGAACTTCGAGTTGGGGTCGACCTGGGTGGCGTGGGCCAGCAGCGCCGCCGGTCGCACATCGGCATGCTCGAAGATGTCGACCACGGTGGTGATGCGGTGGTCGTGTGACGGCCGGTCGAACCACCGCTGGTCGTACGGGGACTCGAGGCCGAGCTCGAGGAACTTCTCGTGGACGGCCACGGTCCGGGCCCGGGACCACACGCTGTAGTACAGCTTGAGCGGCTGCCACGGCGGCCCTGCGTCCGGGAAGGCGTCGGGGTCCCCGGCGGCGTCGAAGGCCAGCACGCTGACCTCGTGCACCCGCAGGTGGTCCGGGTGGGGATAGCCCTTCTGGTCGTCGGGATAGGTGATGACCACCTGCGGGCGGTGGCGTCGGATCTCGGCCACCACCCTCCCCACCGCCTCGTCCAGCGGCGCCCGGGCAAACGACTCGGGCCGCTCGTTGGCCGGTGTGTCCGGCATGCCCGAGTCCCGGTACCCGAGCAGGACCAACTCGTCGTAGCCGATGATCTCCGCCGACCGGCGCAGCTCCTCCATCCGGACCTCGGGCAGCCGCTCCCGGATCTCGGGCCGGTCCATCTCGGGGTTGAGGATGTCCCCCTCCTCACCGCCCGTGCAGCAGACCAGGACCGTGTGGACACCCTCGGCGTGGTAGCGGGCCACCGTGCCCGCCCCCTTCGACGCCTCGTCGTCCGGGTGGGCGTGCACGCACATGAGGCAGAGGCGATCCCCAGGCGAAGAGTCCATGCCCGGCCACGCTACCCAAGGCTCCCCTCGGGACGGGGCGGTGGTCCCGCCCCAGAATTGAATGAATTGGTAAGCTTTTAGATTATGACCAAGGGAGCCCGGACCAGGCAGGCGCTGCTGGACAGCGCCATCCGCCGCTTCGCCTCCAACGGCTACCGCGGAACGTCGGTCTCGGAGGTGGCCCGGGACGTCGGGCTGACGCCCGCCGCCGTCTACGCCTACTTCGGTGGCAAGGAGGAGCTGTTCACGGCTGCGGTCGACGCCGACGCCGCCGCGCTCATCGAGGGGGCGCTGTCCCCCGTGCTCTCCGGCACCTTCGACCTGGAGTGGGCCGGGCTCATCGGCGCCCTCCTGGAGGGGCTCCCCCACCACCCCCTGGCCCGTCGCCTGCTGTCGGGGCTGGAGCCCGAGCACACCGTCCGGATGCTGGAGATCCCCGCCCTGGCCGAGCTGCGCAAGGGGATAGCCGAGCGGCTGCGGGCGGGACAGGCGTCGGGGGAGGTTCGCCGCGACATCGACGCCGTACGCGCCGCGTCGGGGCTGGAGTCGGTGGTCATGGCCATCCTGATCGCGGTCATGCAGACCGGTGTGCCCGCCGCCGGTGACCGCGCCGACGGGATCATGGAGCTGCTGCAGGCGGCGCTGCGCGAACCGCCGCGGTAGCTTGACGCCCGGGAGGCGCCATGGCTGACGCACTGGGTGAGGCTCGGGAGCGCCGCGCTGGTCTGCGGTCCGCACTCGGGGAGGTCGAACGGTCGCTGGCCAGTCCTGCGGCTGGCCGCACCGATGCCTGGATCAAGACGCTGGCCGCCGACCTGGCCCGTCTGTCCGAGGCGCTGGACCTGCACATCAGCTCGTCGGAGGCGCCCGGCGGTCTGCTCGACGACGTGGTGGAGAGCGAGCCCCGGCTGGCCCACAAGGTCGACCGGGCCCGCCGCGAGCACCAGGAGCTGCGCTACCGCATGGACCGGGCCCTGGCCGCCCTCGACGGTGACGGAGTCGAGATCCCCGAGCTGCGGGAGCGGGTCGTGGAGGTCCTGGCGGGGATCGTCCGCCACCGCCACCTCGGCGCCGACCTGGTCTACGAGGCCTTCAGCGTCGATATCGAAGCCGCCGACTGACTGTCTGACAGTCCACAGGAGCGTCGACCGACCGGTCCAAGCCGCCGACGGACCGCGCTCAGCTCAACCTGGTGGCCGGAACCCACGACACCCGCCCCGAGGTACGCAGCTCCTCGACCGCAGGCACCGGATCCGGGTCGGCGAAGAGGGTTCCGTCGCTGTAGTCGGCCGGGCGCCCGGTGGCGTCGGTGACCCACCACGACGCCTCCAGCGCGATCCCGTGCGGGTCGGTGAAGTAGATCGACCGGATGAAGCCGTGGTCGACCACGTCGGTGACCTCGCAGTTCGCCTCCTTGAGGCGGTCCCGCAGGCGCAGCAGGGCCTCCTCGTCGGCCAGGTTGAACGAAAGGTGGTCGAACTGGACCTTGCGGGGGTCGGGCACGCCGGCCGGGAGGGAGAAGGGCTCGATCGACGCGTCCCGGTACTCGAAGAACGCCACCGTGTTCTGAGGGCCGAACTCGAAGAAGTAGTGGCGGAACGACGGGCCGGCCAGGTCGGCCACCAGCCGGGCACCGAGGACGCCGTGGTAGAAGCGGACGGTGGCGTCCATGTCGGGCGTCACGAGGGCCAGGTGGTTGATCCCCCGCCAGAACGGCCGTTCCTCCCGGGGGTCGCTGCTGCCGTGGTCGGATGCCATGAACCGAGCCTACGCCCGGCCCGCCCCCCCGGACACGGGTGACGGCCACCGCCGGCGGCAGGCGTAGCCTGGGGGCATGAGCGTGCCCGTCTCGCTGGAGAAGCTCCGGGAAAGCGTCGAGCGCTTCGGGGGCCTGGCCTATCTCCTCACGACCGGCGGCGACGGCCGGCCCCACGCCGTCTCGGTCTACGTGGAGTGGGACGGTGACGAGATCTCCGCCCGGGCCGGGAGACGCACCGTTGCCAACGCCTCCGACCGCCGGCTGGTGAGCCTGCTGTGGCCCCCCGTCGCCGACGACGGCTTCAGCCTGATCGTCGACGGTGAGGCCACGGTCGACTCCGACCGTTTGTCCGTGCGTCCCACCACCGCCGTGCTCCACCGCCAGGCGTCGGCCCCCGGGGAGGCGTCGACCTCCGACTGCGTGGGCGTCCTCGACCACGCCACGCAGCACTGACGCCGGTGCAGGTCGACATCTGGTCCGACGTCGTCTGCCCGTGGTGTTACATCGGCAAGCGACGGTTCGAGAAGGCCCTGGACCGCTTCTCCCACAAGGAGGACGTCACGGTGTCCTGGCGGTCGTTCGAGCTCGACCCGACCGCCCCGCCCGTCCGCGACGGTGATCCCGCCGAGCGCCTGGCCGCCAAGTACGGGATGACGGTCGACCACGCCCGCGGCGCCGCCAGGCGCATCACCGAGACGGCGGCGGCCGAGGGCCTGCGCTACCGGCTGGACGCGACCCGCTCCGGCAACACCTTCGACGCCCACCGCATCCTGCACCTGGCCCGCGGCTCCGGGCTCCAGGACGCCCTCGAGGAGGCGCTGATGGGTGCCTACCTGTGCGACGGACAGGCCATCGGCACCCGCCAGGTTCTCGTGGGCGTCGCCACGGCCGTCGGGCTCGACGAACACGCCGTGGCGGCCACCCTGGACACCGACGCCCACGCCGCCGAGGTGCGCGCCGACGAGGCCGAGGCCGCCGCCCGCGGCATCACGGGCGTGCCGTTCTTCCTCGTCGACGGCCGCTTCGGCGTGCCGGGGGCCCAGGACCCCGACACCCTGCTGGCCATCCTCAACCGCGCCTGGGAACGGCGTACGGATCCCACGCCGGGCGGCCCCGTGCCAGCGCACCGGTCACCAGCCGGCGCACCACCTCGGGGCTGAGGTCGCTGGCCCCGTCGGCGGGGCCGAGCCGGGCGACGGTCGCGGCCGCCCCCGTGAAGGTCCATCTGTGTCCGGCCGGCTCGAGGGCGGTGAGCTCCCCGGCCAGGTCGCTCAGGTCGACGCGGGCGGGAGCCCGACGCGATACCAGCTGCACCCAGGTCTCGTAACGGAAGTAGAGCTCGTAGTACGGCGGAGCCTCGACCAGCACCCGGGTGCGGTCGGATCGGTTGTGCACGACCATGGGATGGACGGGCACATGCCGGCGCCGGCTGAACTGGGCGGCCGGACCCGGCGCCGGCGGCGGGCCCGGCACCGAGACGAGCAGCAGGTCGACCTCGGGCACGTCGGACAGGCTCACGGACCCCGACTGCACGGCCCCCTCGCTCGCGCTCAGAAAGTCGTCCTCCTCCTCCCACATCTCGGCGTACCGGTCGGTCCGGGCCACCAGATCCGGCAGGAGCGCCAGCGCCTCGCGGTGCAACCCGCCCGCCATGGCCGGGTTCCGCTCGTCGGTGCGCTCCCACCGCTCGGACAGCGATGCCAGCGCGAACGACACCCGGGCGGCCCTCCGGTCGCGGCCTCTCACGAAGTCGCCCGCCTCCGCCACCGCCAGCAGGGTTCCCTGGTCCGCCAACGCCGCCTCCGGCGCGGTCAGTGCCGCCACCGTCACCAGGCCGTCCTGGTCGAAGTGGTCGGACGTGACCGCCTCGGCCCGGGGCCACCGCCGCCGGGAGCGCAGGTACCGGAAGGCCATTCCGGCCGACAGGTCGTGGCGCAGCGGGGCCGGGGTGCTGCTTCCGGGCCAGTGGGACAGGGTCAGCACCGTCGAGGAGAGGGCGGCGCCGTCGGCCATCACGTTGGGACGGTCCCCGATCTCGTCCATCGGCACGAACGGGAGGGCGGGGCGGGCCCGGGACATGACAGTGGTGCCTGCGCCTTATCCCAGGCCGTCGATGCGTCCCGCCATGTCCAGGTCGAGCCGGGTGATGCCGCCCGCGCTGTGGGTCGACAGCGTGAGCACGACGGTGTTCCACGAGACAGAGATGTCAGGGTGGTGGTCGGCTTCCTCGGCCAGCTCCGCCACGCGGTTGACGAAGGCCATGGCCGCCGCGAAATCCCTGAGCTTGACGGTCTTCTTCAGCGCATCTCCCTCCCGCTCCCACTGCAGGCCGGCAATAGAGTCCGCGATGACACCGTCGTCAAGAAGATCGGGCACGAGCGGCACGCTACCCTCGCCCGCCGTGACCGACGGCGGGGCGGTAGGGACGGACGCGGAACTCGGGTCGCTCATCGAGGCGTGGCTGGCCGAGGAGATGCAGGAGTCGCCTACCCGGGCCTCCGCCCTCGGCGTCGAGGGCCACGACGATGAGCTCGGGGACTTCGGAGAGGAGGCCTTCGCCCGGCGGGCCGCGTCAGCGCGGCGCTGGGCGGAGAGACTGCGGTCGGTCGACGGTCGTGCTCTCGGCCGCGAGCGCGCCGTCGATCGCGATCTCGTGCTGTCAGCACTGGCCGGCCGCATCGTGATGGAGGACTGGGAGGCGTGGCGGCGCGACCCCGGTCTGTACCTCGATCCGTGCCTGGGCGGCGTGCACGTGCTGTTCGTGCACCGGCTGCGCCCGACGGCGGAGCTGGCCGCCGCCGCCGTCTCCCGTCTGCGCCAGGTCCCCGCCGTCCTGGGTGCCGCCGGCCGCCAGCTCGATCCGGCTCTGATGCACGAGGTGATCCGGGACCGTGCCGTCGGTCAGTGTGGCGCGGCCGCCCGCTACGTACGCGAGCTGCTCCCGGCGGAGGTCCCTCCCGGTCCCGGCCGGGCGGCGGTGGCCGAGGCCGGCGCCGTGGCGGCCGGCGCCTTCGAGGAGCTGGCGGCGCGGCTGACCGCCATGCAACCGACCGGCTCCTACGCCATCGGGGAGGAGCGCTACAGCGCCCTCCTCCGCGACCGGGAGCTGCTCTCCTACGGTGCGTCGGGTCTGCGCGACCGGGGTCAGGCGGCGTGGGACGAGGTGGACGGGCGCATGACCGAGGTGGCCCGACGCCTCGGATACGAGGACTGGAGCGAGGCGTTGGCGGCGGTGAACAGTCGTCATCCCGACACGCCCGAGGAGATGCTGCGGGGCTACACCGCCATGACCGAGCGCTGCCGGGCCTTCCTGGTCGAACGGGATCTCGTGACGATGCCGGAGGGAGAGGCGGTCTCGGTCGAGCCCAGCCCACCCCATCAACGTCCCGTGCTGGCCGTGGCGTCGTACCTGGCGCCGCCGCCCTTCCGCCCCGGGGGTCGCGGTCATTTCTTCGTCCCGTTCCCTCCGGAGGGCCTCCCCGCCGAGCAGATCCGCCAGCGCCTGGCCACCAACAGCTACGCCGGTATGGCCACGATCTCCGCCCACGAGGCCTACCCCGGCCACCACTGGCACCTGGTGTGGTCCCAGGAGCATGCACCGCCCGTGCGCTCGGTGGTGCGCACGCCGTACTTCATCGAGGGATGGGCGCTGTTCGCCGAGCTCATCATGGCCGAGGCCGGCTTCTTCTCCGACGACGCCGAGATGCTCTGCCACCTCGATGCCCGGGTGTTCCGCGCCGCCCGGATCGTGGTCGACACCGCCCTCCACTGCGGGGACATGAGCTTCGAGCAGGCGCTCGAGCACATGGTGGGCCACACCGGCCTGACCGAGGCCACCGCCCGGGCCGAGGTCACCCGCTACTGCGCCTGGCCCACCCAGGCCGCGTCCTACCTGACCGGCGCCATCGAGCTCGAGCGGATGAGGGACCGGTACGTGGCCGAGGGCCGCGGGGACGCCCGCCGCTTCAACGACGTGGTGGCCGCGACCGGGTCGCTGCCGCTGGGGCTGGCCGAGCGCTGCGTCCTGGGGGATCCGGGGTGAGGACGGCGTCCCGCTAGCGGACCCGGAACCCGGCCAGTCCCTCCAGGTCCTCGTCGTGCACCTCGATCGAGCGTACCGCCGCCCATCGTGGGCCCTCCCGGCACCATTCGACCGCGGCGTCGACGGACTCCGCCGGGCCCTCGAACACGGCCTCGACGCTCCCGTCGGCCCGGGTGCGGACCCATCCCGACACCCCCAGCCGCTCGGCCCGGCGCCGGCAGCTCTCCCGGTACCCCACGCCCTGTACACGACCCGAGACCACGACGCGGCGCCGGACTTCCATGGGCGTTCTCGGAGCGGGGCGCAGGACCGGACGGCTACAGGTTGGCGCTGGCCTCTTCGAGCAGATCGGCGAAGCGGGCCTGGGCTGCCGTCCGCCGGGTGGGGATGTGCTCGGTGGGGACCTCCACCGGCTTGTACTGCTTGAGGACCTGGCGGGCCACGGTGACCTTGTGGACCTCGTCGGGACCGTCGTAGATGCGCGCCGCCCGGGCGGCCCGGTACATGTGCTCGAGGGGCAGGTCGGTGGAGAATCCGAGTGACCCGTGGACCTGGATGGCCCGGTCGATCACGTTGTAGAGGACCTGGGCGCCCCAGTACTTGATCATGGCTATCTCGACCCGGGCGGCCGGGGCCCCCACCTGGTCCATGCGCCAGGCGGCGTACAGCGTCATCAGCCGGGCCGCCGTCATCTCCGCCATCGACTCCGCCACCCAGTTCTGGATGGTCTGCTTCTCCGCCAGGTAGGAGCCGTGGGTGAACCGTGACACCGCCCGCTCGCACATCATGTCGAAGGCCCGGCGGGACTGGCCCAGCCAGCGCATGGCGTGGTGGATGCGCCCCGGTCCCAGCCGCTTCTGGGCCAGGAGGAACCCCTCCCCCTCCCGCCCGATCAGGTTCTCGTAGGGGACACGCGCGTCGCGGTAGATCACCTCGGAGTGGCCCCCGTACTGGCCGAAGTGGGGCTCCGGGTGCTCCATCGTCGGAATGTCGCGCACGATGTCCACGCCGGGCGTGTCGGTGGGCACGATGATCATCGACGTGCCCTGATACGGGTGGACGTCGGGATTGGTCACCGCCATCACCACCAGGAAGTCGGCCACGGAGCCGTTGGAGGTGAACCATTTGTGCCCGTTGATCACCCACTGGTCCCCGTCGCGCATGGCGCTGGTCCGGATGAGGGTGGGGTCGGCCCCGGCACCGGGCTCGGTCATCGAGAAGGCGCTGCGCAACCGACTGTCGAGCAGGGGCTGGAGCCACTTCTCCCGCTGCCACTCCTTCTCAGGGTTCGACTCGATGCCGACGGCGATGATCTCGGCGTTCCCGGAGTCGGGGGCGTTGTTGCCGAAAACGAACGGAGCCATCGAGCACTGCCCCAGGATCTCGTGCATCAACCCGAGCTTGACCTGGCCGAACCCGCCTCCTCCCAGCTCGGGGGGAAGATGGGAGGCCCACAGGCCCCGGTCCTTCACCTGCTGCTGCAGGGGTCGCACGACCCGCAGGAAGGTCTGATGGTCGAGCTCGAGGGTCTCGAGGGGGATGATCTCGTCGCGGACGAAGGTCCGCATCCACTCGAGCTGGGCCTCGAACTCCGGTTCGGTCGAGAAGTCCCATGCCATGGGACCGACGCTACCTGAGGATCAGATGACCGAGCCGGCGGGAAGCGACCGAGAGCCCGACGACGGCCATGGCCCCGAGATAGGCGGCGTGGCCGAGCATGGCCCAGCTCACGCCTCCGAGGTCGAGGCCCCTGATCAGCGCCACCGCCTGGTAGAGGGGAACCACCCGCACCAGGTCCCGCAGCGCTCCGGGGTAGACGGACAGCGGGTAGAAGGTGGCCGAGAACAGGAACATCGGCATCAGGGCCAGGTTCACGAAGTCGAAGTCCTGCCAACTGCGCATGAAGGTCGTCGACGCCATGGCCACGGCGGCGAACGCGAACGCCTCCAGCACCGCCGCCGGAACGGCCAGCACTGCCCACGGGGAGTGCACCAGGCCCATCATCGCCATGACCAGCAGGAACACCGTCGAGTAGACGCCGCCCCGCGACACCGCCCACGAGATCTCCCCGAGGGCCACATCCTGTGCTTCCAGGGGCGTGGCCAGGACGGCGTGGTACACCTTGGCGAACTTGAGCTTGAAGAACACGGCAAAGGTGCCGTCCATCACGGCGCCGTTCATGGCGGACGAGGCCATGAGGGCCGGGGCCACGAAGGCGGTGTAGGTGATGAGGCGCCCGTCGGGCCCGGCCACCTTGCCCGCCAGCTTGCTGATGCCCACCGTGACCGACAGCAGGTAGAAGAGCGGCTCGAAGAAGCCCGAGACGAACATGAGCCACATGCGGCGGTAGGCGAAGGCGTTGCGCTCGACGAGGTGGCGGGCCCTCCGGCCCCCGAGGCCCAGAGGGGGCAGGACCCTCCGGCCGAGGGTCGCGCCCGACAGTGCGGCGGGGGCGGTCACGCCGCCAGCCGGCGTCTGAATGTGCGCCGGCCCGCGATCACGCCGATCGCGATACACCCCGCCAGGTAGGCGACGTGGCCCACGCTGGCGGCCACCCCCGCGTTGCCCAGCGAGAGGGCCCGGGAGAGCGCAACCCCGTGCCACAGCGGGGTCACGTACGCCAGCGGGCGCAGCCATCCCGGCAGCTGGGAGATCGGGAAGAAGGTCCCCGAGAACAGGAACATGGGGATCACCACGAAGCGGAACACGGCTATCAGCGGCTGGTCCGTCTCCCTGGTGGCGGTGAAGGCGGCCACCGGCGCCGCCATAGCCATGCCGGTGAGCACCGCCACCGGCACCGCCGCCAGCACCTCGGGGGACCGCGGCGCCCCGAAGGCGGCCATCACACCGAGGAAGATCGTCGAGACCAGCGCCACCCGGGTGGCCATCCACAGCAGGTGCCCGTAGAGCACGTCGGTCACCCGCAGAGGGGTGGCCAGCATGGCGTGGTACGTGCGGATCCACTTGATCCCGCCCATGACGGGGAACGCCCCCTCGATGGCCGCCATCTGCATGGCCGCCGCCGCCATCAGCCCGGGGGCGATGAACTGGAGGTAGGTGACGCCGCCCAGGCGGGCGGCCGAGGACCCGTGGTGGTTCACCAGGCTGCCCAGTCCCAGCCCCATGGCCGCCAGGAACAGGGCCGGCGTGAGGAACCCGGTGGCCAGGCTGGCCCGCCAGATCCGCCGGTACTGGTAGGACCAGTAGGAGTAGGAGCGCAGGGTCCGGCTGAGGGTGGTCCCGCCGGTCGCGGTCACGGTGGCCATCAGGATGCGCCCATCGTCAGTCGACAAGGGTGCGGCCGGTCAGATGGAGGAACACGTCCTCGAGCGTGCTCCGGCGCACGAACGACACGAGCGGGGTCAGGCCCCGGCCCTCGACCTCACGCTCGGCCGCGTCACCGTCGTGGGTGTACACGAGCAGGCGGTCGGGCAGGGTCTCGATCCGCTCACCCAGCCCGGCCAGCTTCTCGGCCAGTGGCGTGTGGTCGTCGACGGCGAAGCGCAGCTCCAGCACCTCCCGGGTCGAGTACCTGTCGATGAGCTGGCGGGGGGAGCCCTCGGCCGCGATCACGCCCTTGTCCATGATCACCAGCCGGTCGCAGAGCTGCTCGGCCTCGTCCATGTAGTGGGTCGTGAGGACGAGGGTGACCCCCTGCTGCTTCAGCCGGTACAGCCGGTCCCACAGCAGGTGCCGGGCCTGGGGATCGAGCCCGGTCGTGGGCTCGTCGAGGAGGAGCAGCTCGGGCTCGCTGATGAGGGACCGGGCGATGGTCAGGCGCCGCTTGAGGCCCCCCGACAGCGGGTCGACCTTGTCGGCGGCCCGGTCGGACAGCTGGGCGAACTCCAGCAGCTGCCGGGCCCGTTCCCTTATGACCTTCCGGGGGAGGTCGAAGTAGCGCCCGTACACGAGCAGGTTGTCGAGCACGGTGAGCTCGAGGTCGAGGGTGTCGTCCTGGGGGACCAGGCCGATGCGGCTGCGGATGCGCGACCCGTCGGTGGCGGGGTCGAGACCGAGCACCCGGAGGGTGCCGGAGGTGACCGGGGACATGCACGCGATCATCCGCATCGTCGACGTCTTCCCGGCCCCGTTGGGCCCGAGGAAGCCGAACGCCTCCCCCGCCGCCACGTCGAAGTCGATGCCGTCCACGGCCACGAAGTCCCCGAAGGACTTGGTGAGGCCGCGCGCCTGGATCAGGGGCTGCTCGGACGCGGCGGACGGGGTGGGCAAAGCGGGCAAGGACGCCGACTGTACCGACGCGGTGTAGCGGACGACTAGGAGATTGCGCGGATAGGGGCCTGTTACACCCCCTCGGTACCGTCTCCCTCGGTGAGCCGCAAGACCACGTTCCGCTTCACGGCAGTAGACGACGCCGCTCTGAACCAGGTCTTCGCCCGCCACGCCGGAGCGCGGCGCTTCGCCTACAATCAGTGCCGGCGGATGGTGACCGAGGCTCTCCAGGCTCGCAAGGCGGATCCTGACCTCCCGGTCCCCTGGAGCGGCTACGACCTGATCAATGCCTTCAACTCCTGGAAGGTCTCGGAAGCGGCGGGGCGGGTCTTCGCGGTGGACTCCACCGGATCGGCTGAGATCGCCAGGACCGGGCTCATCTGGAGGTCCGAGGTCTGCTCGGGGGTGTTCGAGGAGGCGGCGGTGGACCTCGGCAGGGGCCTGGCGGCGTACTCCGACTCCCGCCGGGGCGTGAGACGGGGCCCGAAAATGGGCTTTCCCCGGTTCAAGCGCAAGGCCAGTGCCCGCCGGTCGTTCCGGCTGCGCAACCGGATCTCCAAGAGCGGTCACCACAGGATCCGAGTGGGCGAGACCGGTCCCCGCTCGACACCCGGGTGCTGCGCCGCCTGCTGCGACCGGGCCCCGACGGCACCCCGAGGGGCCGGATCTGGTTCGTGACCGTGGCGGCCCATCGGGGACGCTGGGTCCTGGCCGTGACCGTGGAGGCGCCCGACCTGCATCGCGGCAGGTGCCACCCCGATCGTCGACGCCGCTTCGTGGGACTGGACCTGGGCCTGTCCGCCCTAGTGGTGGGGGCCCGATCGGACCGAAGCGAGGTGGAACGCGTCCCGCCCCCGGCGCCTCTGGCCGGGGACCTGCCAAAGATCCGTCGGGCCAACCGGGTGCTTTCCCGGCGCCAGCCCGGCTCGGGCCGCCGCCGCCGGGCCCAGGTCCGCCTGGCCCGGGCTCACGCCCCGGTGGCAAACCGCCGCCACAACTTCTGCCATGAGCTGACCAGCCGGCTCGTCAAGACCCACGACGGGCTGTGCCTGGAAAGCCTCGCGGTGGCCAACCTCATGGCCAACCACCACCTGGCCCGCTCGATCGGAGACGCCTCCTGGGGACGTCTGTACCGCCAGCTGTCCTACAAGGCTGCCTGGTATGGCACCCAGGTCATGATGGCTCCGCGGTTCTTCGCCTCGACCAGGACCTGCTCGTCGTGCGGAGCCCTCAAGGACAGCATGGCGCTGTCCGAGCGGGTCTTCCGCTGCGAGGAATGCGGGATGACGGCGGACCGGGACACCAACGCCGCGGCCAACCTCGCCGCCTGGGCCGAGGCCGAGGTCTCCCCTCGACAGCCCAGGCCCCGGACCCCGAAGAGCGGGGCCGGGTCACCAACGCCCGTGGAGGGACCGGCTCTGGCCGTCGCCTATGTGACGGTGAAACCGGACCCGAGACCCCACGCCGCAAGGCCGGGAGGAAGCGGGAACCGGCAAGTCCCTGAACGCGGGATGAGCCGGAGGCCCGAGGAGGGCGCTGCGCGGCCGACCTACCCGCGCAGTCTTTAACGGAAATCCCGGGAGCGGCCGGACGTGAGGCCCAGGTCGAGGGGGGCCAAGCGGTGCACCACCACCGCCACCGCCCCGTCGGAGCGCTCCAGCCGCCCGGTCACGATCAACCCCGGGGACAGCCGGGCCACCCGCCGGTGGCGGGCCCACGCCCCCGGGGAGCAGATCACGTTGACCATCCCGGTCTCGTCCTCGAGGTTCATGAAGATGGTCCCGCCGGCGGTGGACGGGCGCTGGCGGTGGGTGACCACACCTCCCACCGTCACCCGGGTGCCGTCGGGGAGATCGTTGAGGGCGGCGGCGCTGACCGCCCCGATCCCGTCCAGCCGGGGCCGGGCGAACTCCGCCGGCGACCAACGGGCCGACACCCCCGTCGACCACAGGTCGGCGGCCGCCTCCTCGATGTCGGTCATGGCCGGCAGCTCGGGCGCCACCGCCCCCTCGACGACCCCGGGCAGCTTCCCCGGGCCGGAGCGGGCCAGGGCGCCGGCGGCCCACAGCGCCTCCCGCCGCTGCACCCCGAAGCACCCGAGCGCCCCCGCCGTGGCCAGCGCCTCCAGCTGTGGCTCGGACAGGCCCACCCTCTGGGCCAGGTCCTCGGGGGACGAGTACGGCCGCCCCGCCGCCACCTTCCTGGCCAGCTCCTCCCCGACGTTCCGGACGTAGTCCAGGCCCAATCGCACAGAACCGTTCTCGAGGTCTGCTTTCCAGTCGCTGGCGTTGACGTCGGGGCCCAGGATCGTGATCCCATGGCGGCGGGCGTCGGCCACCAGGGTCTGCGGGGACCAGAAGCCCATGGGCTGGGCGTTGAGCAGGCCGGCGAAGAACGCCGCCGGGTAGTGCAGCTTGAGCCAGGCGCTGGAGTACACCAGGTAGGCGAACGACACCGAGTGGCTCTCGGGGAACCCGAAGTTGGCGAAAGCGGCCAGCTGGGACCAGATGGCGTCGGCGGTCGGCCCCTCGATCCCCCGCTCGGCCATCCCCCGGTACAGCCGGGCCTTCAGCGCCTCCATGCGCTCGGTCGAGCGCTTGGACCCCATGGCCTGGCGCAGCATGTCGGACTCGGCGGCGGTGAAGCCGGCCACGTCGATGGCCATCTGCATCAGCTGCTCCTGGAACAGCGGCACCCCGAGGGTCTTCTCCAGGCTCTTCTTCAGCAGCGGGTGGAGGTAGGTCACCTCCTCCTGGCCGTTGCGGCGGCGGATGTAGGGGTGGACCGAGCCGCCCTGGATGGGCCCGGGACGGATCAGCGCCACCTCGACCACGAGGTCGTAGAAACCACGGGGCTTCAGACGGGGGAGGGTCGCCATCTGGGCCCGGCTCTCCACCTGGAAGACACCGACGGAGTCGGCCTGGCAGAGCATGTCGTAGACCTCCTCCTCCTGGTCGAGGGCCCCGAGGTCGACGGTCACGCCGTGGTGCCGCTCGATCATCCTCAGGGCCTCGTGGACGGCGGAGAGCATCTGCAGCCCGAGCAGGTCGAACTTCACCAGGCCCACGGCGGCACAGTCGTCCTTGTCCCACTGCAGCACGCTGCGGTTGGGCATGCGCGCCCACTCGACCGGGCACACCTCGACCACGGGGCGGTCGCAGATCACCATTCCTCCGGAGTGGATCCCGAGATGACGGGGGAACCCCTGCACCTGGCGCGCCAGGTCCAGCACCGGGGCCGGGATGTCGCAGTCGGCCACCGCTCCATCCATGCCCACCCACATGTCCATCTGCTTCGACCAGGCGTCGAGCTGGCCGGGGGGGTGTCCGAGGGCGCGGCCCATGTCGCGCACCGCCGAGCGGGGCCGGTAGGTGATCACGTTGCAGACCTGGGCGGCACGCTCGCGCCCGTAGCGCCCGTAGACGTACTGGATGGCCTCCTCCCGGCGCCCCGCCTCTATGTCCACATCGATGTCGGGAGGGCCGTCCCGCTCGGGACTCAGGAAGCGCTCGAACAGAAGGCCCAGCTTCACCGCGTCGGCGTTGGTGATCCCCAGGGCGAAGCACACCGCCGAGTTGGCCGCCGACCCCCTCCCCTGACAGAAGATGTCGCTCTTCCGGCAGAACTCGACGATGTCCCACACCACGAGGAAGTAGCCGGGGAAGCCGAGCTGCTCGATGACCTCGAGCTCGTGGTCGATCTGGGCCCACGCCCCCGGGACCCTCTCGGCGTGCCGGGGGCCGTAACGCCGTTCGGCGCCCTGATGTACGAGCATGCGGAGGTAGGTCATCTCGGTGTGCCCCGGAGGAACGGGCCAGTCCGGGAGCCGAGGCGCCACCAGCTTGAGGTCGAACGCGCACGCCAGGCCCAGCTCCGCCGCCCGTTCGACCACGCCGGGGTACCGGGCCATCCGCCTGGCCTGCTCGGCGCCGGAACGCAGATGGGCGCCGGCCGACGCCGGCAGCCACCCGTCCATCTCGTCGAGGCTGCGCCGGGCCCGCACCGCCGCCAGTGCCCCCGCCAGCTTCCAGCGGTCGGCCGTGGCGTAGTGCACGTTGTTGGTCGCCACCGGCTCGACGTGGCGGGACAGGGCCAGCTGCATGAGGGCGTCGTTGCGCGCCGAGTCGAGCGGGTCCCCGTGATCCCACAGCTCCACCGCCACGTTGTCCCGCCCGAAGGTCTCCACCAGCCGGTCCAGCTCGCGCCCCGCCGCGGTGGGGCCGTCGCTCACCAGCGCCTGCACCACGGCCCCCTTCCGGCATCCGGTCAGCACCACCCAGTGGCCGCCGTGGTGGCGGGACAGCAGCTCGAGGTCGGCGACCGGCCTGCCCTTCTCCCCTCCGGCCATCTGCGCCTCGCTGATCGTGCGCGCCAGGCGGGCGTAACCGTCGGGATCGCGGGCCAGGACCACCAGATGGCTGCCGGGCGGGTCCGCCTCCCCCACCGGCGCCCGCTTCAACCCCAGGGTGAGCTCGGCGCCGAACACCGTGGGCAGCCCCGCCGCGGCCGCCGCCTCCGAGAAGCGCACGACCCCCGCCAGGCTGTCGTGGTCGGTAATCGCCAGCGCCGACAGCCCGAGCCGGACCGCCTCGTCGACGAGCTCGTCGGGATGCGACGCGCCGTCCAGGAAGCTGAAGTTGGTGTGGCAGTGCAATTCTGCGTAGCGGGCACCCGGGTCCTTCGGACCACGCCCGCTACGTGCCGTGGGGCCCCGCCCCCACGGCGGGCCCTCATTGCTACGTCGGTGATCCCCTTTCAAAGCATTGCGGGCGAGGGGGTTGGGGTCGGTGCTGCGGCCGTGCAGACGCTCCTCGAGCTCGCGCCAGGGAACCGGCGGGTTGTTATAACCCATTAGTCGTAGACCGCCTCGACCGACCAGCGCCCCTGCTCCACCGCCAGCAGCACGGCCCGGCCGTCGGCGGTCACCACCTGCATGCGGGCCCGTCGGCGCTGCCCCTCGGGATCCCACCAGCGCTCGTGGCACGGCCACGGCGCCGACCACGACACCACCGCCGCCCCGTCGAGGGTGGCCGGGGCCGCCGCCACCTCGGCCCGGCCGCTGACCACGACCGGCTCCCCCGCCGCGTCGAGCAGCGAGGCGGGACCTCCCGACACCAGGGTCGGAGCGGGCGGCGGCACCCGTCCCGGCCACGGCAGCTCCGGAGGACTGAGCGGCCCTCCCCCGTCCCCCCACGCCACCGCCCGCACACGCTCCCCCGGGGCCCGGCCCCCCTCGACCACCGCGGTCAGCACGGCGTCGGGCCCGAGCAGCCCCTGGAGGCGGGCCAGCACCCGGGCGGCCCGGCGGTCGGACTCGGCCACCCCGCCCCAGAACCCCTGCTGGCTGCCCTGGTCGGCCACCACCTCCTCGGGCACCAGGCGCAGCAGCGTCACGCCGGCGGTGGGGCGCTGCCCGACCGGACCCGAGATCCAGCCGTCCAGCTGCCAGCGCACCCGCTCGGCCAGGGTGGCGGCGGCGAAGGTGCCGTCGTGGCGCCAGCACCGCGAGAACGACTCCCCGTGCTCCGACTCCGCCTCGATGCGCACGAGCGTGCACTGCAACCCGTGCTCGGCCAGCCCCTCGTGGAGGCGGTCGGCCAGGGCCTTGGCGACGAAGGCGGCGGTGTCCACCCGCTCCACGGGAGGGTCGAGCTCGACACTGACGGTCAGGTCGTCGGGGGGCCGGCGGGCGTCGAGGGGGCGCAGCTCGAGACCCCGGGCCAGACGATGGGCCGCCGCCCCCGCTCCCCCGAAGCGGGCCAGGACCTGGGGGGCGGGCAGCGCCGCCAGCTGGCCGAGGGTACGGATCCCCAGCCGTCCGAACAGACCGGCCAGCTCCCCCATCTCCCCCTGACCAGGCCCCTCCGGCCCGGAGACGTCGAGGGCCGTCACGGGCAGCGGGACCAGGAACTCCGGCGTCTCCCCCGGTGGGACCACCCGCCCCTGTCGCGCCGCGAGCGTGGCGGCGAAAGAGCTGTCAGCTATGCCCACGCGACCGGAGGGCACGGCGGAGAGGAGGTGGTGGATGAGGGTGGCCTCGCCCCCGAAGAAGCGCGACGGGCCGCGGGCGGCGAAGGCCACCAGCCCCGGCCGCACCACCTCCACCAGGGGACAGATGGCAGCCACCGCCGCCACCACCGGCTCGAAGGCCCGGGCGTCCCGGTCGGGGTCACGGGCCACGGAGGCCAGCCCGGCGCACGCCGCCTCGGCCTGACGCCGGCGCTGGCCGATCCTCACCCCCTCGGCCCGTGCCGCCGCCGAGCAGGCCACCACCCGGTTGGCATGGACCACGGCCACCGGGCCGGCGGGGTCCACCCCGCTGGCCTGCACCGGCCAGTCGGGACACCAGACCACCACTGTTCTCATCCCTCGGCGGCACCGGAGTCGGAGGGGAGCCAGAGTGAGGTCCGGCGCGGGCGGTCGGCGCCCCGCCGGCCGGTGGCCTCCACGTCCAGGCGCCGGCGGCGGAGGTGGCCGTGGCCCCGGCCGAGACCCTCCCACTCGGCACCGGCCACCCGGAGCGCCACGTCCGACTCGGGCCACGCGGAGCCCACCCCCAGCAGCACCGCCCCCTGGTGGCGGGCCCGGGCCGACAGGCGCCGGGCGTCGGCGGGCCGGGGCCGGCGGATCCCGACCGCCACCACGTCGATGCCGTCGAGCAGGGCGGCCACGACGGTGGGCCACCGCTCCCCCGGATCGGGCACCAGCGCCAGCCGGCCCAGGTCGATCCCGGCCGCAGCCGCCGCCTCGGCCCCCAGCGCGGGCATCCCGACCACGGCGCACCACGCCCCGGACCCCGACGCCCCCGCCAGCAGAGCCAGCAACAAAGAGGTGCGCCCGGCCCCGCCCGGCAGGGCCAGCGTGGATCCCCTCTGCAGCCCCTGGGGTAGAAGAGGCGCGAGGGCAGGTACCACCGGCACGGCCCGCGATCCGGCGAGCGCGAGAGGGCGCGCCCTCTCCAGAAGCTCCGCCACTTCCACCAGCCGAGAGGTTATCGAACATACGTTCCCCCCGCTCCCGGATGGTGGATGGTCAGATCAGGGGAACAATCCGCGAGCCTCAATCGCCTCCGCCACCCGCTCGACCGCAAGGGCGAAGGCGGCCCGGCGCAGCGCCACCCCCAGCGATTCGGAGCGGGCCCACACCGCGGCGAAGGCCCTCTCCATCGTCTGGCGGAGGCGGAGGGCCACGGTCTCCTCCTCCCAGGCGTAGCCCTGGCGGTTCTGGGCCCACTCGAAGTAGGAGGCGGTGACCCCGCCGGCGTTGGCCATGATGTCGGGAACCACCACGATGTCCCGGCGGTCGAGGATGGAGTCGGCGGCCGGCGTAGTCGGCCCGTTGGCGGCCTCGACGACGACCTTGGCCCCCAACCGGCGCGCCACGTGGTCGTCGATGGCGCCTTCGAGGGCGGCCGGCACGGCCAGCTCGCAGTCGATCTCCCACAGGTCGTCGGCCTCGATGGGATCGGCGGGCTCGAAGCCGGCCACGGATCCGGAGCGCTTCACATGGTCGGCCAGGGCGGCCACGTCGAGGCCGGCGGGGTTGTGGACGGCGCCGCCGATGTCGCTCACCGCCACCACGCGCATCCCGGCCGAGGAGAGCAGGAAGGCCAGCGGCCCGCCCACCTTGCCGAAGCCCTGGATGACCACCCGCCCTCCGGCCACGGCCATCTCCAGCTCGCTGAACACGGCTCGCACGGACACCACGACTCCGGAGGCGGTTGCGCCCGTGTGCCCCAAGGTGCCGCCGAGCGAGAGAGGCTTCCCGGTGACGACTCCCGGCTCCGCCTCCCCCGCCACAGTGGCGAGCGTGTCCATCAGCCAGGACATGACCCGGCCGTCGGTGTTCACGTCGGGGGCGGGAACGTCCCGGTCCTGGCCCAGCAGCGGCATGACCTCGAGGGTGTAGCGCCGGGTCAGCCGCTCGAGCTCCCCGGTCGACAGCTTCGACGGATCGCACCGCACGCCGCCCTTGGCCCCGCCGAACGGTATGTTCACCACGGCGGTCTTGAAGGTCATCTCCGCCGCCAGGGCCGCCACCTCGCGGGCGTCGAGCTGGGGATGGAAGCGCAGACCTCCCTTGGCCGGTCCGCGCGTCGTGTTGTGGTGCACCCGCCAGCCGGTGAACACCTCGACGCCACCCTCGTCCATGCGCACCGGTACGGAGACTTCGAGCACGCGGCGCGGGACACGGAGCAGGCGCAGTATGTCGGGATCGGCCCCGGTGAGCTTGCCGGCGTCGTCGACGCGCTCGAGCACCGCAGCCCAGGGATCGAAGGCCGTCACCACCTCCATCATGTCCGCCCCACCCGGTCGGCGCCGGGAGCCCGGCCGGGGCCGGGAACCCTCAGCCGCCGCCCGGGAGCGTGGAGGTGGTGGCGACCGTGGGTGACGTCGATCCGGACCGGTTCGGGACGGGAATGGTCCCGCCGTTGTCCGAGGCGCCGCACGCCGCCACCCCGATGGCGAGCGCCGCCACCAGGATCACCCGCCTCAAAGCAGGGCGCCTTGCACCGGCGGGGGCGGCTCGGTACGCCACCAGACGAGCCGGTCCATGAACGCCCACCGGCGGCGGTGGATCGAGGTCGGACCCCAGGCCTGCAGGGCGGCCTCGTGCCGATGGCACGGATAACCCTTGTTGCTCTCGAACCAGTAGGCGGGAAAGTGCGGCGCCTCCTCGCGCATGATCCGGTCCCGGGACACCTTGGCCAGGATGGACGCGGTCGCGATCGAGAGGCATTTCGCGTCCCCCTTCACGATCCGGGTGGTGGTGCCCTGGCCGACGAAGTCCCATCGCCCGTCGACCAGCACCTGGTCCGCGGCCAGTCCCAGGCCGGCCAGAGCCCGCCGGGCGGCCAGCCGCTGCGCCTCCGACATCCCGAGGGCGTCGCACTCCTCGGCGCTGGCATGCCCGACCGCCCACGCCCGGCACCACCCGGCCAGGCGGTCGAACAGCTGCTCCCGGCGGTCCTCGGCCAGCATCTTGGAGTCTCGGACCCCGTTGACCCGGCGGGTCAGGGACCCGTCTGCCGTCGGCAGCACAGCCGCCCCGACGGTGAGGGGCCCGGCCCACGCGCCCCGACCGACCTCGTCCATGCCCACCACGACGTCGTGGCCGTCGGCCCAGAGGGCCCGCTCCAGGCTGAGGTTGGGGGGCCGGCGCCACACCGGCGCCGGCTTGCGCGGCGCCGCGGTGCGGGTGCTCATCGGTTCAACTTATCGACCGGCGCCCTCGACCCTGGAGATGTTGGCCCGCTCTTCCTCCGCGGGCTCGGTGCCGAGGAAGGCTTCCAGCATCTCCCGGGCCACCTCGGTGGAGGTGAGGCGCAGCCCGAGCGCCAGGACGTTGGCGTCGTTCCAGCGCCGGGCCCCCCGGGCGGTCTCCGCATCGGTGCACAGGGCCGCCCGGATACCGGCCACCTTGTTGGCGGCCATGCTGACCCCCGTCCCCGTCCAGCAGCAGACCACGCCCCGGTCGGCGGCGCCGCCGGCCACGGCGGACCCGACCCGGCGGCCGACGTCGGGCCAGGTCTCGCCGACCGCCACCTCGACCACCTCGGCGCCGAGGTCGCGCAGCTGGGCCACGATGGCGTCGGTCAGCGGGGTGCGCTCGTCGGTCCCGAAGGCCACCCTCACGAGCCCTCCTCGAACAACAGGGTGACGATCTGAAAGGGCCGGAGGTGCACGACGACCCGCCCGGCGTCGCAGTCCACATCCGCTCCCGTGGGGCGCTCGAGCAGGTCGACCTCGGTCACCCGCGGCGCGCCGGCGGACGCAACCAGCGGGCAGCCCACCCGGACGGTGCGTGCCCCGCCGAACGCCTCGTACAGCCTCACCACCACACCGTCCCCCCGGTCGGCCCGCTTGACGGCGGTGACGACCGCCCCCGGGTCGTCGACGGTGACCGCCGAGAACGGTGCCGGCGTGTCCCTTGCCGAGCTCCCGACCGACCCGACGGGCACCACCCGGAGGGGGCTGTTGAGGGCGTGGGCGGCGCCGACCACGCCGCCGGCGGCCAGATCCCCGGCGTGCGGCATCAGGGCGTAGGTCAGCTCGTGATGGCCGATGTCGGCGACCGGATCGGGCCACGTCGGTGTGCGGAGGAGGCTGAGGCGCAGCGAATTGCCAGCCACGTCGTAGCCGTACTTGCAGTCGTTGAGCAGTGCCACCCCGAACCCGGTCTCGGAGAGATCGGCCCAGGTGTGGGCGCACACCTCGAAGCGGGCCTGCTCCCAGGTCGTGTTCCGGTGCGTCGGGCGCTCCAGGTGGCCGAACTGCACCTCGAACGAGGCGCGGGGGGAGTGGACGGAGACGGGGAACGCCGCTTTGAGGAGCTGTCTCGGCTCCTGCCAGTCGATGACGGTCTCGACCTCGAGGGCCGGGCTGCCGGCCCGCAGCACGAGCCGCTGCTCGACCGTCGAGGACCGGAACCGGCGCACGACCCTGACGACCGCCCGCAGCGGCCCCGTCTCGCTGAGCTCCACCACCTCGGCGGTCGTGAGATCGACGGCGGCGTTGAAGGCGTCGGCGTCGATGTCCCACGCGTCGTACTCGAGGGGGCGGTCGGCGTGGACCTGCAGGACGTTGCCCCGCGCCCCCGACGCGAGAGCCTCCCGGCCCGTCGCCATGTGGAGCACGGACGTGAGCAGGCCGTCGGCGTCCCACGCCACCCGCAGGATCCCGTTGGACATCCACCCGTTCCCGACCTCGACGACAGGAACATCGGCGGGCGGCCCGCCGGCCCCGTCGAGATCGTGGACGGACCACCCGCACGCGGGCGCCTCGACCCACACGGGCCGTCCCCCCACGTCGACGACCTCCCGCCGGGGCCACGACAGCGGATTGGCGACCAGGGCGGGCCGGGCCATCCCGGGCGCCGTCACGCCGCCCGCCACCGCGCCGAGAGCACCTTCGACGAGACGGTCGGTCGTCTCGGCCACCCTGTCGTGGTCGCGCGCCGTGTCCCGGTAGACCCAGTGGATGGACGAGCCGGGGATGATGTCGTGGAACTGGTTGAGCAGGAGGGTCTTCCACGAGCTGTCCAGCTCCCCGGCGGGATAGTCCGGCAGGGCGCCGAGCGCCACGGCCGCCGTCGACCACAGCTCGACGTCGCGCAGGGCCAGCTCGAGGCGGCGGTTGGCCTTCTTCACCTCGGCGTGCGTCGTGTAGGTGCCCCGGTGGATCTCCAGGTACAGCTCCCCGGCCCAGACCGGGAGCTCCTCGAGAGGGGCATCGGCCTCGATGGCCTCGAAGGCCTCGTCCGAGGTGACGGGCCGCACCCGGGGGGCGCTCTCGAGATCGCTCAGGCGGCGCGCCCGTTCGAGCATGTGACGGGTGGGGCCGCCGCCACCGTCTCCCCATCCGTAGAGGTACATCGAGGTGTTGCACAGCTCCTTCTGGGCGAAGTTGCCCACCCCGTATTCGAGCTGTCCCATCGAGAGGTCACCGACGTAGGTGTCGGCGGGCGGGAAGTGGGACAGGACCCGGGTGCCGTCGATGCCCTGCCACCAGAAGGTGTGGTGGGGGAACCGGTTCACCTGGTTCCAGGACATCTTCTGGGTCAGGAACCAGCGGACCCCCGCCAGGGCCAGGATCTGGGGAAGGTTGGCCGGGTACCCGAAGACGTCCGGCAGCCACAGGCTGCGGGTGTCCACGTCCATCTCGTCCGAGAAGAACCGTTTGCCGTGGGCGATCTGGCGGACGAGGGACTCTCCGCTCGGAATGTTGCAGTCCGCCTCCACCCACATGCTGCCCACCACCTCGAACTGGCCCTGCGCCACCTTCTTGCGGATCCGGTCGTAGAGACCGGGATAGTCGTCCCGGATCCAGGCGAGCTGCTGGGCCTGCGAGGCGGTGAAGCGGTACTCGGGATAGCGCTCCATGAGATCCAGGGCGGTCGAGAAGGTGCGGGCAACCTTGCGCCGGGTCTCGCGGACCGGCCACAGCCACGCCGAGTCGATGTGGGCGTTGCCGACCGCCAGATAGCGGTGGGCGCTGGCGTGGGCGGGCCGGTCCAGCATGGGACGCAGCACGTCCCGCGCCGCCGCGGCCGTCCCGGGCAGGTCGTCGGGGTCGAGCACCCGCCCCGCCCGCTCGAGGGCCCTCAGGATCTGCGCCCGGCGGGGCTCGGACTCGGGCAGCCGGTCGTGCAGCTCGAGGAGCACCGACCAGTCCTCCCAGAGGGCCTCCACCTCCCGGTGGGCCACCGCCAGATGGCACGCCGCCAGCCGGAAGAGGGGGGTTCCCCCCGGGTCCGGCATGTACATCGGGGCCGGGTCGAGGCGCTGCACCGGCGGGTTGGCGGCTGCCTCGATGTACAGGGTGAAGTCGGGGCCGTCGACGGGGATCTCGTCGTGGTTGGGCGTGATCGCCTGCACCGGCTCCCCGTCCCTCCACACGAGGGCCTCGGCGCCGAAGCCGGTGCCGCCGCTGTAGCCGATGCGCACGACCAGCACCGTCTCCTGCCCCGCCCAGTCGTCGGGGACCCTGCCGTCGACACGGAGCCAGGTCGTGTCCCACGCCGCTCCCCAGGGATCGCCGACCCGCATCGGCGCGAACGGCCGCGCCACCGCCTCGTCGTAGCGGATCGGCTCTCCACCGACGTGGTATGCGGACAGTCGGACGGGAGAGGTCGGGTACCTCCGCCCCCGGGGGAGGACCTGGCGAAGGGTCCGTTCGACGCGCGCCCGGCGCAGCGCCAGCGACTCGGTCATCCGGGATCCTTTCCGACCGGGGGGATGAGACGCTCGACGCGTTCGAGGATGCGCTCGGGACCGAGCCGCATGTCCGGGCGCGGGAGGCGGAAGAGCTTGGGCCGGTCCCGTCGCTCGGATTCCGGCACCCCGGCCCGCTGTAGCCGCCACAACGGCACCCGCCCGATGTCCTTGAGGAACCGGGGACGCAGGGAGCGCCACTCGAACGCGGGATTGTCGGCCAGCTGGGAATGGACTTCGTCCGACGTGAGGACGGACCCGGGAGTGGCGATATTGACGATGCGACTGGCGAGATTGACGACGGGCCCGTAGTAGTCACCGTCCCGCACGACCACGCCGCCACACGCCAGGCCGACCCGGACCTCGGAGAGGACCTCGTCGTCGGAGTAGGCCTCCGACAGGCTGATGGCGATCTCGGCGGCCTTCTCCGCGTCCGGCGCCACGTACATCGCCTCGTCCCCGATCATCTTGACCACCCGGCCCCCGAGCACGGTCACCGTGTCGTAGGCCAGGGCCTCGAAGCGGCCGACCATCTCCCCCAGCTCCTTCTCGGTCAGCTGCTGGGACAGAACGGTGAAGCCGACCAGATCGACGAAGCCGACCGCGAGCACGGCGTGGGCCGCGCCCGAGTCGAAGACCCCGGTGACGGCCATGGCCCGGCGGGCGGCCGCCTGTAGGTGCCGGCGCCACGAGTATTCGAGAAGCCGGGCCATGCCCGGAAGCGTGGCGTCGGCGGTCAGGGAGAACAGCTCCGCCATCTCGGCGCTCTCCCCGCTGCCGCGCAGCACCGGGGAGGCGGTGATCTCGGCGTCGGCAACTCGGGCCATCGACGAACCGAGGACGCGGGCGAGCTGCAGGGCGGCGTCGGTGTCGGTCATGCGGAAGGCCAGCAGGCCCTGCAGGGTCGCCAACGCCTCCACGTCGAGGGGGCCGAACGCCTGAACGTCGCGGGCGGGGTTGGGGAAGCCGAGGGCCCGCCAGAAGCGCTCGACCAACTCGATCGACATCCCGGACAGCTCGGCAACCTCGAGAGGGGTGTACGCCGTCTCCTGGGGGACCAGCACCGTGTCCACTACGAGCAGGTGGAGCCGTTCCTCCCGGGCCGCCGCCTCTATCTCGTCCTCGGGAACACCTCGCTCGCGCAGGAACGCCCGGACCGTGGCCTCACTGCCGGAGCTCACGGCCGCTCCTCCGCGTCCTGGAGATCCAGGCCCTGCAGCTCCGGCTTCGCCTGGCGGCGCATGAGAGCGGGAATGATGTCGCGCGCCGCCTTGCGCCCGTCCAGCACCTCGACGACCTGCTCGACGATGGGGACCTCGACGCCGTGGCGCCCGGCCAGCTCCAGCACCGAGGGCGCCGTCTTCACACCCTCGGCCACCATCTTCATGTCGGCGATCACGTCGGCCAGAACCCGGCCCTCTCCGAGCTGGTGCCCGACGTGGCGGTTGCGGCTCTGGGCACTGATGCAGGTCGCAACGAGGTCACCCATGCCCGCCAACCCACCGAAGGTCAGTGGGTTGCCACCCATGGCCACGCCCAGACGGGCCAGCTCGGCCAGTCCCCGGGTTATCAGCGCCGCCTTGGAGTTGTCCCCGAAGCCCATGCCGTCGGCCATCCCGGCCGCGATGGCGATCACGTTCTTCAGAGCCCCGGCTATCTCGCAGCCGACGACGTCGTCGTTGGTGTAGACCCGGAAGGTGTCGGTGGACAGCAGGTCCTGCACCTCCCGGGCCAGCTCGGCATCGTCGATGGCCACGACGCTGGCGGTCGGCTGACCGGCGACGACCTCCCGGGCCAGATTGGGGCCGGTGAGGACCCCCGCGGGATGGTCGGGAAGGACCTGGCCGGCTACCTCGGTCATGCGCGCCAGCGATCCCTGCTCTAGCCCCTTGGCCAGGCTGATCACGGGGACGCCGGGTCTCACGGCCGGAGCGGCCTGCTCGAGGATGTGGCGGAATCCGTGGGAAGGCACGGCCATCACCACCAGAGCGGCGTCCGTCACCGCCTCCTCGATCGAAGCCGTCGCGTCCAGCTGCGCCGGCAGCTCCAGGTCGGGAAGATAGGAGGCATTGCGGTGATGGCGGCAGATGTCGGAGGCCAGCTCGGGACGCCGGGCCCACAGGACGGTCGGGGCGGAGGCGGCGCAGATGGTGGCGACCGCCGTGCCCCAGGACCCGGCACCCAGCACCGCCACCTTTCCGGCCCGTGGCACGGGTTCACACTATCCAGGGTTGCGGAGGGCGCCGCCGCGGACGAACGGCGGTAGCGTCGCTGAGGTGAACGGTCGGGGTGGTGGGAGGCGCCGCGTCGAGAAGAGCGCCCTTCTGGTCCCGATCAAGGCCTTCACGGCGGCCAAGGTCCGACTGGCGCCGGTCCTGGACGCCGATGAGCGGGCGCAGCTGGCAAGGCACCTGGCCGACGGGGTCCTGCGTGCCGCCGGGGCCCTGACGGTGGCGGTCGTGTGCGACGACGCCGAGGTGGCGGAGTGGGCCCGGGCCCACGGCGCCCGGGTCGTCTGGACCCCCGCCCGCGGGCTGAACGCCGCCGTCTCCGAGGGGGTGGCGGTGCTCGGCTCGTCTGGTGTCGAGCTCGTGACCGTGGCCCACGCCGACCTCCCGTTGGTCACCGACCTGTCGGACCTGGCGCGCCCCGACGCCGTCGTGCTGGCCGCCGACCGGCACGAGGACGGGACCAACGTCGCCTGTGTCCCGGCGCGCGCCGGGTTCCGCTTCTCCTACGGTCCGGGGTCGCTGGCCCGCCATGTCGCTGAAGCCGCACGACTCGGGCTCCCCGTCGAGGTGCTGAGGAGGGACGACCTGGCGTGGGACGTCGATGTCCCCGACGACCTCGGCTACATGGCCGGGCCGGTCGGGCCTGCACCGGCGTGACCGACGCCGGCGGCCCGCTTCTCCCCGACGCGACCAGAAAAGCGGGTGCTTCGGTGACGACCAACCTCGACCCGCCTGCGGTGGCACTGGCCATCGGCGCCCATCCCGACGACATCGAGTTCGGCTGCGGAGGGACCCTGGCCAAGTGGGCGGCCGCCGGCTGTCAGATCCACCATCTGGTATGCACCGACGGGTCCAAGGGCTCCTGGGATCCGGCCGAGGACCGGGCCCTCCTGGTCGCCACCCGCCGCGACGAGCAGAGGGACGCGGCACGGGCGCTCGGGGGGCGGGGGGACGTGGTCTTCCTCGATTGGCCCGACGGAGAGCTGGACTCCGGCCTGCGCCAGCGGTGGGAGGTGGCGTACTGGATCCGGCGGATCCGCCCCGGCGTGGTCCTCGGTCATGACCCGTGGCGGCGTTACCGCCTCCACCCAGATCATCGGGCTGCCGGCTTCCTCGCGACCGACGGGATCGTGGCGGCACGCGACCCCCACTTCTTCCCCGAACAGGAGTTGAAGCCGCACCGCCCCGATCGCCTGCTGCTCTGGGAGGCGGACGACATCGACCACGTGGAGGACGTCTCCGGCTTCGTCGACATCAAGGTCCGGGCCCTGTTGGCCCACCGCAGCCAGTTCCGTTCCACCATGCAGATAGCCGACGCCGGGTCCGGGGACGAGCGGGAGGCATTCCGCCTGAGGGTGGTCGAGCGCCTGGCCGAGCACGGGGCACGGGCCGGGCTGAGCGCGGGCGAGGGCTTCAAGCTGATCGACCGGCTGTAGTCGAGCGCGGACGCGACTCAGCGCCGGAGGCCCCAAGGGACCTTCCGGCGCCGAACCGTCTGTTCTGTTGGGCCGATCGGGCCTTGGCCCGGTCGGGCTCTCCTAGGACTTCGTGGCCCGGCGGGCCCGGGTGCGACGCGCCGTGGTCTTACGAGCCGGAGCCTTGCGGGCCGTGGTCTTACGGGCCGTCGAGCGCCGGGCCGTGGTCTTCCGGGCCGTGGTCTTCCGGGCCGTGCTCTTGCGGGCGGTCGACTTACGAGCGGTCGACTTGCGGGCCGTGGACTTACGGGCCGCGGTCTTCCGGGCGGTCGACTTGCGCGCCGTGGTCTTACGGGCCGTGGACTTGCGGGCCGTGGACTTGCGGGCCGCGGTCTTCCGGGCTGTCGACTTGCGGGCCGTGGACTTGCGGGCCGTGGACTTACGGGCCGTGGACTTACGGGCCGTGGTCTTCCGGGCGGTCGACTTGCGCGCCGTGGTCTTACGGGCCGCCGGCTTGCGGGCCGCGGTCTTCCGGGCCGTGGTCTTCCGAGCTGTGGACTTGCGGGCCGTGCTCTTGCGCGCCCCTGCCTTCTTGGCCGTGCTCTTGCGGGCACCCGCCTTCTTGGCCGTTGTCTTTCGGGCCCCGGCCTTCTTGGCCGCGGACCGTTTGGCAGTCGATTTGGACGCCGACGTCCTCTGGTTCAGCGCTGCATTCAACGCCGTGCCAGGAGCGAAGCGGACTCCAATGGACCGCTCCGACTCGTCGGCGCCCGATGAGATTGCCTCCGCGGCCATCTCATCCGGCTGGTTGTTGTTCACCGCCACCTCCTGGCGTGTTGGGGAAGTCAAATGAAATGAAAGTTGTTTTTCACACAAAGGTCAAGCTTTTCCTCCATGAGCAGCGCGCCGACACCGTGTATTCGACCGTGGTGAGAGCGTTCGATTGGCTCGTCGCGCACCACACGACCACCCTCCCGCAAGCGCAATGGAGCGCGTTGGTCACGCCTTATTGGCTGCCGCGCGAGACTGGAAATGCGGGAGCTCACGGGTGTGGGCTGAGAGGGCCGGAGGGCCGACCGCTGACCTGATCCGGGTAATGCCGGCGGAGGGAGAGGCCATGGATGCACACCAGCAGGGCCATGCAAACGGTCAGCGCGAATCAGCGCCGCCGCGCCAGAAGGTCTACCGGCGGGGAACCCGTCCCGACATCAGGGTGCCATTCACGGAGGTGAAGGTGGGGGATGGTCCCGACGGGACACCCAACGACTCCGTGCTGCTTTACGACACCTCCGGGCCCGCCGTTGATGCCCAAAAGGGGCTGCCGCCCCTGCGGCAGGCATGGGTCCTCGAACGGGGGGACGTCGAGGAGTACGCGGGGCGTCGGCCCGACCTGCGGGACGACGGACGCGCCGCGGTACGCCGCTCGGGCGTGACCCCGTCCGCCGAGGTGGCTGTTCCCGCCGGTGCCCTCCGCCGGCCCCTACGGGCCGTCGCGGGCCGGACGGTCACCCAGATGCACTACGCCCGGGCCGGAACGATCACCCCCGAGATGGAGTTCGTGGCCCTCCGGGAGGAGGTGGAGCCCGAGACGGTCCGCGCCGAGGTGGCCCGGGGCAGGGCCATCATCCCGGCCAACGTCAACCACCCCGAGTCCGAGCCGATGGTGATCGGCCGCAACTTCCTCGTGAAGGTCAACGCCAACATCGGGAACTCCTCGGTGACCTCAGGCGTCGCCGAGGAGGTGGACAAGCTGCGCTGGGCCACCCGCTGGGGAGCGGACACGGTGATGGATCTCTCCACGGGGCCCGACATCCACACCACGAGGGAGTGGATCCTGCGCAACTCCCCCGTGCCGATCGGCACCGTCCCCATCTACCAGGCCCTCGAGAAGGTGGACGGCGTGGCCGCCGACCTCACCTGGGAGGTGTACCGGGACACGCTCGTGGAGCAGGCCGAGCAGGGGGTGGACTACTTCACTATCCACGCCGGGGTCCTGCTGCGCTACGTGCCCCTGACCGTCAGGCGGATGACCGGCATCGTGAGCCGGGGCGGGTCGATCATGGCCGCCTGGTGCCTGGCGCATCACCGGGAGAACTTCCTCTACACCCACTTCGAGGAGATCTGCGAGATCATGGCCGCCTACGACGTGGCCTTCTCGCTGGGGGACGGCCTGCGCCCCGGCTCGATCTTCGACGCCAACGACGAGGCCCAGCTGGCCGAGCTGGCCACCCTCGGAGAGCTGACCGGGACGGCCTGGCGCCACGACGTCCAGGTGATGATCGAGGGGCCCGGGCACGTCCCGATGCACAAGATCCGGGAGAACGTGGGCCTCCAGCTGGAGAAGTGCCACGAAGCGCCCTTCTACACCCTGGGCCCCCTCACGACCGACGTGGCCCCGGGCTACGACCACATCACCTCGGCCATCGGCGCCGCCATGATCGGCATGTACGGCACGGCCATGCTCTGCTACGTGACCCCGAAGGAGCACCTTGGGCTGCCGGACCGCGACGACGTCAAGGAGGGGCTGATCGCCTACCGGATCGCCGCCCACGCCGCCGACCTGGCCAAGGGCCATCCCGGCGCCCAGCGCTGGGACGACGCCCTCTCCAAGGCCCGGTTCGAGTTCCGGTGGGAGGACCAGTTCAACCTGGCCCTGGACCCGGAGCGAGCCCGTTCCTTCCATGACGAGACCCTCCCGGCCCAACCGGCCAAGACGGCCCATTTCTGCTCGATGTGCGGGCCGAAGTTCTGCTCCATGCGGATCAGCCACGACCTGCGTCGCTTCGCCGCCGAACGGGGCGTCGAGGTCGAGACGGCCGTACAGCTGGGAATGAAGGAGAAGGCGGGCGAGTTCACTAGCGGAGGTGGGGAGGTCTATTCCAGCCCGCACCCCTGAGGTCGCTCCCTGTTCCGGGAGCCGTAACCCCGGGGCGTCCGGTGCGCCCGGTTCCTATCCTCTGAGACCAAGATGACCTGTGCATCCTGCGGCTCGGAGGTACCGGCCAGCGCGCGGTTCTGTCCCCACTGCGGCCACCAGGTCCACCTGCGCGGTGACCAGCGCCGGATGGCCACCGTGCTGTTCGCCGACCTGGCGGGCTTCACCGGCCTCTCCGAGACGCTCGATCCCGAGTCGGTGAAGAACGTCGTCGACCGCTGCTTCGGCGCTCTGGCCGCCGACGTGACCGGCCACGGCGGCCAGGTGGACAAGGTGGTGGGAGACGCCATCATCGCTCTCTTCGGTGCGCCCCGGGCCCACGAGGACGACGCCGAGCGGGCCGTGCGCACCGGGCTCCAGATGCAGCGGACCATCGAGCAGCTCGGCCGTGAGGTCGGGCTCCCGTTGCAGCTGCGGGTCGGCATCAACACCGGAGAGGTCCTCGTCGGCGCCCTCCGGGCCGGGGGGGACTACACGGCCATGGGTGACGCCGTGAACGTGGCGTCCCGCCTCCAGACCTCGGCGGAACCGGGAACGGTCGTGGTCGGGCCCGCCACCCACGCCGCCACCGACGGCGTCGTCTCCTACCGCCCCCTCGGGCTCCTGCGCGCCCGGGGGCGGGAGGAGCCGGTGGAGGCCTGGGAGGCGCTCGAGTGCCTGGCGCCCCCGGGGCACCGCCCCACGAGGACGAACTCGCCCCTGATCGGCCGCGACAACGAGCTGGCCCTGCTGCGCCACGGGCTGGCCTCGTCGATCACGCGGAGCCGGGCCTCCCTCGTCGTGCTGGTCGGGGACGCCGGGATCGGCAAGAGCCGTCTCACCGAAGAGCTGGCGGCGTGGTCCTGCGCCGAGCACGACGCCCTCGTCCTCGAGGGCCGCTGCGTTCCCTACGGAGAGGCCAATCCGTGGTGGCCGGTGGCGGAGGCGATGCGCCAGGCCTGCGGGATAGAAGGCGGGGATCCCGCCGAGCTGGCCGAGGCCAAGTGTCGCCAGACGGTGGCCGCCGCCCTCGGTGTGGACCCCGAGGGTCCCGACGTCAAGTTCGTGACCGCCGGGCTCATGCACCTCATGGGGGACCAGGACGCGCTGGCCGACGTCGATCCCCAGCGGGCCCGTCAGGGGGGCCGCAAGGCCATTCATACGCTGGTGGCGGGCCTGGCCCGTCAGCGTCCGGTCATGATCGTCCTGTCGGAGATGCACTGGGCCGACGACCTCGTGCTCGAGCTGATCGGGGCCCACCTGGACCGGCTGGCCCGCCTGCCGGTCATCCTCGTCCTCACCGGACGTCCCGAGCTGCTCGAGCGATGGGACCCGCCGCGCGGCCGTCACAACCTGACGGTCGCCCACGTCGACCCGCTCGACGCAGACTCGAGCCGCGCCCTGGTGGCCGCCCTGCTCGAGGGGGCGGTCCCGCCTGGGCTGGCCGACACCGTCGCGGAGCGGAGCGGCGGCAACCCTCTGTTCCTCGAAGAGCTGGTCTCGCTGGTAGCGGCAGGGACCAGCGAGCTGCCGGTCACCTTGAGGGGGATCGTGGCGGCCCGGGTGGACCACCTTCCCCTCGAGGAGCGCGCCGTCCTCGAAGATGCCGCCGTCGTGGGACGCAGCGGGCTCGTCTTCACCCTGCGCGCCCAGGGGCGGGCGCGGGGGGCCGGGGACGTCGAGCAGGCCCTCGGTCAGCTCGTCGGCCGGGAGCTGCTCACGGTGGAGGGGGGTCGCTGGGAGTTCCGCTCCGACGTCGTACGGGAGGTCGTGTACGACACCCTGACCAAGTCCGACCGCGCCCGGCGCCACTCCCGGCTCGGGGCGTGGATCACCGAGCAGTCGCGGCGGATCGGGCGCGAGGACGAGTTCCTCGAGCAGGTGGCCCATCACCACGCCACCGCCGCCGAGCTCGTGGCCGAGATCGGCGTCGTGACGGGAGTGCCCGACGACGTGGCGCAGATCGCCGTCGATGCCCTCTCGCGGGCCGCGGTCTGGGCCATGGACCGGGAGCTCCTGCTCACCGCCGTCCGGCACCTCGACCGCGCTCTGTCCCTGTCGGGTCCAACGGACGCGTCGCGCCGCCGGCTCCTGCTCGACCGCGCCCTCGTGCGGACCAATCTCCGGGAGCTGGCCGGAGCGGGCGCCGATCTGGAGGAGGCCGAGGAGGGTGCGGACGGGCACGCCCACGCCCGCTACCTCACCATCCGCGGATTCCTGGAGCAGACCTCGGGTGACATGGAGCGCTCGATGGCCACGCTCGAAGAGGCTGTCGACGCCTGGCGGGCCCTCGACGACCGCGAGGGCGAGGGAGAGGCGCTCCGGCGGGCGGGTATGACCAGCCTCTTCTCCGGGGACGTGGTCCATGCCGAGAAGCTGCTCACGCAGGGACTTTCGATAGCGCGCTCCCTCGGGTCCCGTCGGGACGAGGCGTGGGCGCTGTGGCACCTGGCGTGGGCCGCCTTCGCATCCGACGACGCCGTACTGGCCGAGGAGCGGCTACGCGAGGCCGCCGACTCCTTCCATGCCGTCGGTGACACAGGGGGCCAGGGCTGGGTGAAGGGACTGCTCGGGTACATCCGCCTCGTCCAGGGGCGGCGCGCCGAGGCGGAGCGCCTGGCCCTCGACGTGCTCGACGATGCCCGTGACCGCGGCGACCGGTGGGCGGCGGGCATGCTGCTGGTGCTGCTCGGGCTGGTGCGGCTCTGGGAGGGAGCGGTCAGCTCGGCGGTGGAGCTGGGGCGGGAGGCGAAGGTGATGTTCGCCTCCATCCATGACCCCGCCGGCGTGCTGCGCGCCATGACGCTCCTGGCGCGGGCGCTGGCGTCGGCCGGTCGCCTGGCGGACGCCCGCCGGGTGGCGGAGGAGGCCCAGGCCCTGGGCGTGAGCGGCCCACCCTCGGCCATGGAGCCGTTCACCGACCGGCTGATCCCGCTCGCGGTGGCGCTGCAGGCGGGTGACTGGCGAACCGCAACCGGGATCGCGGTCGAGGCTCCTCTCAGCGGGCTGGCCATCGCCGAGATCCAGACCATGAGGGGTCTGGCTCTGCTGCAGGCCGGTCGCACGCCCGAAGGAAGGGCGGCGCTGGAGGAGGCGGCGCGAGGGGACGGACCCCACGGTGCCCGCCCCAATCTCTGGGCCACGCTCGCGCTCGGCCGGGTCGCGGCCGGAGACGCCGCCGGCGCCGAGGCGGCGGCCGAGGAGGCCCTGACCTCGGATCCTCAGGGGACCTACCGGGATGTCGCGACCGCGGAGCTGGCCCGGTCCTTCGCCCTCGGCCGCCTGGAGCGTCCGGACGAGGCGGCCGCGGCCCTGACCCGCGCCCGGGCTCTGGTCGGGGCCACCGAGGACCGGCTCATGGACGCGGTCGTGGAGCTGGCCGCGGCCCGCGTCTGCGCCGACGCGGCGGCGGCCGCCGCCGCCCTCGAGCGCCTGGGAGAGATGGGCGCGACCGGAGAGGGCTGGGACAACGTCTTCCGGGCCGCAGCCGGTGCAGGCCCGTCGGCCTGAGGCTCAGTTCTCGATCGACAGAACCGCTTCCCCCAGCCGGGCGACGGCAGATGCGGGATCGGGAGCGGAGCCGGCGGCGTCGGCGCCCGTCGGGACCACGACCAGCTTGGAGAAGCCCCGCGCCACGAACTCCTCCAGACGGGCGCGCAGTCCGTCGAGCCCCTGGGCCACCACCGAGGCGGGGTCCGTCCCCGGGCGGCGCGCCGCCAGAGCCCGGGCCAGCCGGTCGGGCAGCGGGCCCTCCGTGTAGATCACAAGGGCGCCCCAGTGCTCGGGATCCATCGCCCTGCCTGCGTCGGCGGCGGCCTTCTCGACGACGGCCCTGCCCTCCTCGGCCTCGGCGGGTGTGCAGAAGCTCGGCAGCCACCCGTCACCCAGGCGTCCCACCCGCCGCAGCTCGCTGGGGGCACGACCTCCGAGCCAGACGTCCGGAGGCGTCTGCACCGGCCTCGGACGGAGACTGACTCCCTCGACACGGAAATGCGGGCCCGAGTGGTGGACGTCGTCCTCGAGCCACAGCCGGCGGATCAGCGGGAGTGCCTCGTCGAAGATGGCGGCGCGCTCCTGGCGTTGCACGCCGAAGGCCACGTGCTCGGCAGGCTCGGGTGCTCCGAGCCCGACCGCGGGGAGCAGGCGCCCGTTCGACAGCCGGTCGAGAGTCGCCAGCTCCTTGGCCAGCATCACCGGGTTGCGCCCGGGCAGAACGAGCACGCTGGTGCCCAGCTTCAGACGCCGGGTGCGCCCCGCCGCCACCGCCAGGCCGATCAGGGGGTCGAGCGCCTCCCCGGTCAGGCGCTCCGACAGCCAGAGCGAGTCGAAGCCCGTGGCCTCGAGGGCGTCGACCAGATCGGCGAACGCGGCCGGCTCGAAGTAGCCCGTACCCAGGCCGTAGCCGACGCGGACCTTCAACGCCCGGCTCAGTTCACCTGACGGTCGCGCCCCTCCCAGTAGGGAGCGCGGAGCTTGAACTTCTGGAGCTTGCCCGTGGCCGTGCGGACGAGGGCCTCGGACCGGATCTCGACCGAGGTGGGGCACTTGTAGTGGGCCAGCCGGGAGCGGGAGAACTCGATGAGCTCCTGCTCGTCCAGCTCGGCCCCGGGCTTGACGACGACGAGGGCCTTCACCGTCTCCCCCCACTTCTCGTGGGGCACCCCGATCACCGCGACCTCGGCCACCGCCGGGTGCTGATAGAGGCAGTCCTCAACCTCGATCGACGAGACGTTCTCGCCACCGCTGATGATCACGTCCTTCTTCCGGTCCGAGATCACGGTGTAGGCGCCGTCGGCGTGGCCGCCGTCACCCGTGTGGAACCACCCGTCGACGATCACGCGGGCCGTCTCCTCGGGCTGGTTCCAGTAGCCGGCGAAGACGTGGTTGGACCGGGCCAGCACCTCACCCTCGGGGTCGACGTCCATCCGCACCCCGACGGCGGGTGCGCCGGCGCGGGACAGCAGCGTGGCCCGGTCCCCCGCCGGGAGGTCGTCCCACTCCTCGCGGCGGCGGTTGATCGTGAGCAGCGGCGCCGTCTCGGTGAGGCCGTAGATCTGGATGAACTCCCACCCGAGGTCCGTCTCCACCCGCTCGATGACCGCCGAGGGCGGCGGCGCCCCGGCGACGACCATGCGCACCGCGCCCGCCCCCGGAACGGGACGGCCGTCGGCCCGGCGCCGCTCCGCGGCGTCGAGGATGGCGGCCACCACGGCCGGCGCGCCGCACAGGAGCGTGACGCCTTCGGCCTCGATGCGGCTGAGGATGTCCTCCCCGTCGACCTTGCGCAGCACGATGTGGCGCCCGCCCATGGCGGTGACCGCGTACGGCATGCCCCACCCGTTGCAGTGGAACATCGGCAGCGTGTGCAGGAGGACGTCGCGGTCGGTGACGGTCGTGTGCCAGCCGAAGGAGACAGCGTTCAGCCAGCAGTTCCGGTGGGTGAGCTGCACCCCCTTGGGCCGGGCCGTGGTTCCGGACGTGTAGTTGATGCTGCAGGTGGCGGCCTCGTCGGGGGTCCACGGCGCCGGCACCGCGTCGGCCGGGGCCGGGGCAAACAGCTCTGCGTCCTGGGTCCCGTCGAGCACGATGCGCTCCTTGGCCGTCACGCCCGCCAGCGCCTCGTCGAGCTCGGGATCGACCAGGAGGGCACGGGCGCCGGAGTGGTCGACGATGTAGGAGACCTCGTCGGCATTGAGCCGGAAGTTCACCGGGACCAGCACCCGGCCGGAGGCACTGACCCCGAAGAACGAGATCAGGAACCGGGCCGAGTTCGGTGACACCAGCGCGACCCGCTCCCCGAAGCCGATCTCCATCCGGTCCAGGGCCAGAGCCATACCCCGGGCGCGCGCCGCCACGTCCGCGTAGGTGAGCCGGCCCAGGCCGCCCGGCCCTCCGGGCTCGTCTACGACCGCCGTGCGCTCCCCGTAGACGAGCTCGGCGCGCTCGAGGAAGTCCCCGACCGTCAGCGGAACCTGCACTGGACCCCCCTTGGACGATTCTTCCGAACGGGCCTGTTCAAGTTACCGCCGGGAAGGCAGGATGAGGTCGTGGGGAGGCTGCCGGACCGGCGGCTGCTGATGGGGGCCGGTGATCACGGCTGGGCCCTCGCGGGGCCGGAGCAGGCGGCGCTGGTCCTCGGGCCGCCCCGCTCGGGGAAGACCCGGGGCGTAGTCATCCCCAACGTCCTCGGCGCGGCCGGGCCGGTGGTCTCGACGTCGACGAAGCCCGACGTGATGAGGAGCACGGCACCGGTCCGGGCGGCGCAGGGCCGGTGCTGGCTCTACGACCCGACGGGACAGACCGCTGCTCACCCCGGCGTCGAGCCGCTCCGTTGGTCCCCGGTGGTCCGGGCGGCGCGGTGGGACCCGGCAGTCGCGGCCGCCCGCACCATGGTGCAGGTGGCCCGCCCCCGCTCGTTCGGTGACCAGAGGCACTGGGACGACCGGGCTCAGGCGCTCGTAGCCCCGCTGCTCCACGCCGCCGCCCTGGCCGGGGAGTCGATGCGCACAGTGGCGACGTGGGTCAACCGCCGGCAGTCGACGCCGGCGCTGGGGATCCTGGAGGCGGCCGGCTCCGGCCTGGCCGTCGACGCCCTCGTCTCGGCCACCGCCAGCGAGGAGCGGGAGCTGTCGGGGATCTGGTCGACGGCGTCAGCGGTTCTGGGCGCGTACCGCACCGAGGCGGCGCTGGCGACGACGGATCGGCCCAACTTCGACTGTCCGACATTCGTGCGCTCCACGGACACCGTGTACATATGCGCGCCCGGGCGCGATCAGGAGATCGTGGCCCCGCTCGTGGCCGAGCTCGTCGACGAGATCCGCGCCGACCGGTATGCCCTCGAGACCGAGGCCGACGGGGCGGCCCACCGCGCCGTCGTGCTGGCCCTCGACGAGGTTGCCAACATCGCCCCACTCCCCGGCCTGCCGGCCCTCGTCAGCGAAGGCGGCGGCCAGGGGGTGATGACGCTCGCCTGCTTCCAGGACCTCTCCCAGGCGGCGGCGCGTTGGGGCGAGGCGGCCCGGGGGTTCCCGACGGTCTTCGGTGCCAAGCTGATCCTTCCCGGCGTGGGCGATGTGACGACCCTCCGGGCCGTTTCGGCGCTCGTCGGGGACCGCGAGGTGACCGTGCGGTCCCGAAGCCGGACCGGATGGCGCGGAGCGTGGACGACGTCGTGGTCGAGCCGACGCCAGCCCCGGCTGCCCGCCGACGCCGTCCGCAGGGGGCGGCCCGGTTCCGCCCTGCTCATCGAGGGTCGGCAGGAGCCGACATGGGTCTCGCTGGTGGGCCCGGAGCTGCACCAGGAGCGACACGAGCACCGACGCCGGGGGCCGGACACGGGACGGGAGAGGGGCCCGGGCCTGGAGCGGTGACGCCGGCGCGATCAGCGCTCCCGCCCCAGGTCGTGCTCCCTCTCCCTCCCGTGTTGGCGCCCCGTGTCCGGAGCTCTGCCGAGACGGAGGGCCGCCGAGCGGAGGAGGCGCACCACCTCCTGGCGCTCGGCCTGCTGCAAGGCCACCCTGTCCCCTCCCCCGTCCATCCCGCGTCCCGCCGTCGGGTCTGCACCGAGAGGCTCGCGGCGGTCCCCCACACCCCAGCGGTCGCGATAGGCCTCCACGGCCCCGGCGGCGGCACGCCAGGTGCTCCGTGCCTCGGGACCGCCCGGCGGCGGTCCGAGGGCGGCAACCAGGTAGGGCGCAGGGTCCAGCTCGGCGCTACGGGCCAGAGCCGCCATCCGATGGCGGCGCGAATCCTGCCGGTCGAGCGTGGCCGCCAGCCCGACGCCGGCCTCCAGCTCTGCCACCACGTAGTAGCGGGCCCCCGTCCCGCCCGCGTCGAGGGAGGGAGCGCCTGGTGCGCCGAGCACCAGCCAGTCCTGGGCACCGACCTGACGGGCCTGGTACGGCGTGGCCGCATAACCCCAGCGGAGCTGCAACCCGGCGGTCGAACCCACCTCGCGCCTGGTCCCGTCGGGTCCGGCCAGCCCCTCCGCGCCTGGGAGGACGCGCCAGGCCTGTCCCGCCTGCCACCCGAGCCGGCGGGCGGCTCCGTCGAGTCGGGCCACCACGACCAGATCCCCGCCGTGCGCGTCGAGGCCTCCGATCCGGATCCGGTGGTCGTCGAGAGCGCCATCCCGGCGGAGCAGGTCACGGGCCCGCTGGTTGAGGTCGGCCACATCGGCGCGACCGCCTGCCACCATCACCGACCGCGGCGTTCCGTCCCATTGGGACCGCCAGTCGGCAACCAGCCCGGCGCGCAGCGTCGACGGGGCCTCCGACAGGGCCAGCCGGTCACCCACCCGGTACAGCGCCCCACCGGGTTCGAGCGACGCCTCCCGCGCCGGTGCCTGCCGTGTCGGCGCGTCCCTTCCGGGCCCGTCGCGACGGGGGTCCCGCTGCAGCTCGCGGGCCCCCACCGCGTCGGCCACCGCCCGCCACCCGGACGCCCGGTCGACCTCCGGAATGTGGCCCGGGTCACCGACGAGCACCACACCCACGTCGGTGCGCCGGGCGGTCTCGAGGACGTGCAGAAGATCGGTGGAGACCAGCTCCACGGCGCGGTCGACCACGATCACCGTGGGGGTGACCACGGGGGCGGCCAGGGGTGCCAGGCGCCCGACGACCTCACCCAGCTCTGCCGAGTCGATGCCGGTGGACTCCTCGAGGCGGCGCGCCCCCGCCGACTCGGGCGAGGTCCCGAGGACCCGGAAACCCTGAGCGGACCACAGCCGTCGGCACGCGGCCAGGACCTGCTCGCGTCCCGGCCCGGCCGGCGCACTGAGAACCTGAACGCCGTCCCGCGACCGGGTCACTTCCCGTACGACCTCGCGTTGTGCAGCGCTCAGGCCCGGCTCTGCCGCCAGCAGCCCGTCGGCAACGGTCCCGTCGACCGCCACCCGGCTCCGCCCCCGCAGATGCTCCGCCAGGGCCGCCGCCCGTCTGCTCCCATCGACATCGGCGCGCGTCGTCCACCGTTCCCGGTCCGTGGCGACTACCACGACCCGGCCCTGCTCCGTACGGAGCACGTCCTCGCGGCGGAGGGGCGTCCGGCCGGTCAGGCGCAGCACGCCGGGTGAGCCGAGGACCTCGTCGACGGTGCGACGCGCCACCTCGGCCGGAATGCCGTCGGGATGGGCCACGCAGACCGCCCGGAGGATGTCCCGGCGCGAGAAGGTCGACAGCCCGGTCAGGCCCAGCACGTCCTCGACCGGCCGGGACGGTTCGTGCGCGCGCGCCGCGGGCCCGCGCCCCATGGCCGCCCGGGCCCTGTCGCGGTCGAAGCCCGCATCCCGGGCGCGCTCCTGCCATTCGGGAGCGAGAAGGTCCGCCGACAGACCGGAGTGGCGGTCGGGCCTGTCGATCAGGGCGGCCAGACGGGCGGCGGACGCGCTCGAGCCCCCATGGGCGGCCATGACCGCTTCGACCTGGAGCCGGCGCTGCGAGAATCGTCGGCACACCGCGGCCGGCACGCCCTCGATCTGGGCCACCCCCGCCCGAACGGGGCCGAACCGCACGCCCAGCCGCTCCGACAGCTCGTGTCGGAGATGGGCCTCGAAGAGATGGCCGGCGGTGTGGAGGTGCTTTTCCAGGACCAGACGGTCCACAGCCATCCAACCGGACCGCCCCCCGGAGGCGCGACCCAGGTTGGCGACGATCACGTGGGCATGCAGATGGGGGTCACCGCTGCGGCTGGTCCGGTGCGCGAACGCGGCCCCCACCATGCCCGCTGAGCGGCCGTTCGCGCCGAGGACCACCGCCTCGTCCTCGAGGTACGACACGGCGGCGTCCAGGGCGGCGCTCCTCCCGGCGTCGATGTCCTGCGCCACGTCCGGACCCGCCACCGCCCACATGACCGAGACGGACTTCGGCACCTGGAACGTGAGCTCGAGCCCTCTCACCCGGACCGGCCGGATGTGGAGGGTGGCGCCCGTGAAGGGGTGCCTTCCCCCGAGGACCGCCGCCAGGTGCTCCCTCCCGACCTCGCCGGCCAGACCGAGGTCGGGCACCCCCCGCCCGATCCAGCGGCCCGGGCCCTCCACTCCCTCCGAGACGATCCCCAGGTAATAGGCCTCGGCGTCGGCCCGGATGGGACTGGACCGAATCATGAAGTTTCATGCTATTTCATGTTGTATCATCCGTCCAGGGTGGGGGCGGCCGCGTTGCGCCCTCTCGGCGGTGTCCCCCCCGCTGTCACAGCCCCGCCTTACCCTCGGGAGGCGTGACCGCGGCGTACGGCCTGGACGTCGAGACCGATACCGCCAACGGGGGCCTCGACCCCCGGCGCTGCCGGATCCTGGCTGCGGCGGTGGCCGGGGCCGGCGGGGTGACCGTGCTGACCGGTCCCGAGGCCCATCTGCTGGCGGGGCTGGACGGGCTCCTTCGCTCCCTGCCCCCCGGCACCCTGGTCACGTGGAACGGCTCGGCGTTCGACCTTCCGTTCCTGGCCGATCGGGCGCGGGCGTGCGGAGTCCGTCTCGGGCTGCGGCTGCAGCTGGATCCCGGGCTGGTCTCGCGGCACCCGCCCCTGACCGGCCACTCCGGCGCCTACCGGGCCCGGTGGCACGGCCACGGGCACCTCGACGCCTACCGGGCCTACCGCGCCCTGGTCAGCGAGGGATCCTGCGCCCTCAAGGAGGTGGCGCGCCGCGACGGCCTGCCGGTGGTGGAGGCCGACCCGGCCCGGGTGCACGAGCTGGCACCCGACCACCTGCGCAGCTACGTGGCCCGCGACGCCGAGCTGGCCCTGACCCTGGCCCGCGCCCGCTGGGAGGAGGTGGAGCGCTTCTCGGACCCGCCGCTCGCGCCCGCGGTCCGGCTGGCCGGCTGAACGGGCCGGGCCTACTCCCCGTAGCGGGCCAGGACGGCGCGGGCCGCGACGGCCACCTCGCCGGCCAGGGCCCGGGGCGCCACCACCCGGGAGCCCGGCCCGGCCCGCAGCAGCAGCCGGGCCAACCAGGCGGGGCCTCCGACGGCCAGCTCCACCCGCAGCCGGCCGCCCCGTTGCTCGGTCAGGGAACGAACCGGCAGGGAGTCCAGCAGCCACCGGGCTCCGGCGGGTAGGACCACCGTGGCCACCGGGGTCTCCGGCCCCGGGTCGAAGACGGTCGTCGGGGCGGCTCCCGTGGCCGGGGGGAACGTCTCCCCGGTCGGCCGGGCCGTCTCGATGCGGTCCACCCGGAAGTGTCGCCCCCCGCCCGCCTGGTGGCAGTAGGCGTCCAGGTACCACCGGCCGCCGCTGGAGAAGACGTGGAGCGGATCGACGGTCCGTTCCGTGGTCCGGTCGCTGGCCGCCGAGTAGTACGTGATCCGGAGCTGGCGCCCGGCGGCCGCCGCGTCCCGCACCTGGCCCAGCAGCTCGGGCTCGTCGAGGTCGACGGTCATCCGCTCCTGGCTCCCGAGCACGGACTCCAGCTTCTGGAGAGCCCGGCCCAGGGCCCCGTCGGGGTCGGCGCCGGGCACGGCCAGGATGGCCCGGGCCGACGCGGCCAGGGTGAAGCCCTCCGCCGGGGTCAGCCGGCGGGGCCGGGCCAGCTCGGGGCCGAGGTTGGCTTCCACGACGTCGTCGTCGACGAACAGCTCCATCAGCTGGTCGGGGGTGTATGGAGGCAGCCCGCAGCAGGCCGCCAGCTCCAGCTCGGCCACAACCTCCTTCTCCGACATGTCGAAGCGCCGGGCTATCTCCGGTATCCGGGCCCGGCCCTCGCGGCCGAGCCAGGCCAGGATGGCCAGCAGCCTGCGGAGCCGGGCGTCGGCGGGCAGGCGCGAGGTTGCAGGCGGGTTGCTCACCGCTTCCCCGCCAGGGGCCTGACCCACTCGACGATGTCGCGGCGCAGCTCCTCGGGGGAGATGACTTCGGCGTGGCCCAGCATCTCCAGAACCCATGAGCGGAAGGCGTCACGGTTGACCACAGGCAGGCGGACCACGACCGAGCCGTCGGCACTCCGCCCGGCCACGGCGGCGGAGCCCAGCTCGGCCTCGGCCATCCGGGCGTGGAGGGCGTCGATGCGCACCTCGGCCGTGAGCTCCTGGCCCTCTCCCATCATCCAGGGATCCTCGGGAAGGGTCCGGCGCCAGTCGGCGCTCTCCGGTGGCACGAAGGTGGCGTCCCGCTCCAGCTCGGGCAGGCCTTCGATCCGGTCGACGCGGAACGAGCGCGGAGCGTCGCGCATCCGGTCGTGGCCCACGACGTACCAGAAGCCGTTGCGGAACAGCAGACCGTAGGGCTCGATCTCCCGGCGGCGCCCCCGGTGCACGAACGACACCGGCGTCCGGGTGCGGATGGCCTCGTGCAGCAGAGGCAGCGCCGGTGCTGAGGGGAGGGCGGCCAGGGGAGCGGTCTGGACCGAGGCCAGGGTGCCGCCCGCACCGAGCTTCCACGCCGCGTCCTGCCCGGCCCGCTCGTCGACGCGCACGGCCGCCAGGGCCAGGTTAAGGGCCCGCTGCTCCTCGTCGGTGAGCTTCAGGTCGGGCAGCCAGTAGTCGTCGGGGTGGATCCGATAGCCGATGGCGTCCCCCGCCCCGGGTATGGCCTCGACCGCGACCTGGATCCCCTGCTCGCGGAGCAGCCGCTTGTCGCGCTCGAACGCCTGGCGGTAGGCCTCGTACCCCTCCGGATAGCCCTCGACCGTGTGGACGATGTGGTCGAGGCTCAGCGGTTGATCCGCGGCGAGGAGCACGAGCAGAAGGTTGGTGAGCCGCTCGAGCTTGTCCGTCATCCCGTATCGATCGCTGAGCGTAGGCTCCACGCGGTGGAGTGGGGGGCGCTCTCCGGGCCGTTGTGGTCCTGGCACCCGCATCCCCTGGCGTGGTCCCTCGTCCTCGTGCCGGGCGGTCTGTACGTGCGGGCGGCCCGGCGTGGCCCCGAGCGGGCTCGGGAACGGGACGTGGCGCTCTTCGGCCTCGGGCTGTTCCTGCTGTACACGTTCCTCGACTGGCCCGTCGCCGACCTGGCGGGCCGCTCGCTGCTCGTCCACCTGGCCCAGCAGACCGTCCTCCTGCTGGCGGTGCCTCCGCTCCTGCTCCTGGGGACGCGGGCGTGGACGGCGCGCCTGCACCTGCCCGGACCACTCACACGGGTGTCGTCCCCCACCGGCGCCACGCTCGTGTTCAACGCCGTGGTGATCGTCAGCTTCCTCCCGGCCGTCATGAACGGTGTCGTCCGCAACGGCGCCGCCGCCGCCGGGATGGACCTGATGCTTCTGCTGGCCGGGCTGGTCATGTGGGCGCCCGCACTCCGCATCGGGCCGGCCACCGGGCGGCCCCTGAGCCACGCCGGGCGCGCCGCGTACCTGATCGTCCAGTCGGTTCTGCCCAGCTTCGCCTCGCTGATCTTCATCTTCGCCCGGCACCCCGTGTACGACGTGTTCCGCGACTCGGCGCGCTCGGTCGGTCTCTCCCCCGTGGCCGACCAGCAGCTGGCGGGAGCCCTGGCCAAGGTGGTCGGACTGGCCGTCCTGCTCGGGGCGGCGGGGGCCATTCTGCTGCGGGGGGACGCCGGCAGCGAGGACGACCTTCCCCCGGGGACCCTCAGCTGGGACGACGTGGAGCGCGAGCTGCGCCGCCTGGAGGGCAAGAGCGGGGCCGGCTGAGCCGAACCGTCAGAGGGAGTGGCTGTGCCGGAAGCCCAACGGCAGGCGGGTGACGATCAGACTGGCCAGGACGGCGGAGCCGTCGGGCCGGACCGCCACCATCACGAAGTTTCCACTGCGCCGGTCGATCGGCAGCGCCACGTCCTCCGGGCTGAACTTCCCCGAGAAGGCCACCAGGCAGAGCTTCCGGCGGGGTGCCAGGGCGGCGCGGAGGGCGGGATCGCGCAGCCGGCCCGTGTCCACCAGGCGCACGCCCAAGAGGCGGCCCGGGTGGTGGAGAGAGGCCACCGCCGGCGGCAGCGCGTGAAAGCAGGGGCTCGACGTGGTGCCGAGGGAGGCACCCCGGCCTCCGCAGCCGGACAGCGCCAGGGCGGCCGTGACGACGACCGCCACCGGCAGGGCGGCCAGCCGTCGGCGCCCACCGGGTCGGAAGGACCGACTCACGCCGTCACCTCCTCGAGCTCGGCCGCCTCCCGGGCGCGGCGCCGCCTGCCGACGACCGCCAGTCCCCCGACGCACGACCAGCCGACGATCAACAGAGCCCAGAAGCTGATGACCCGGTAGACGAGTACCGCCGCCACGCTCGATGCCTCCGCCCCGCCGTAGGCCACCAGCCCGATGGTCAGGCTGCCCTCCACCACGCCCAGGCCTCCCGGGGTGATCGGGAGGTTGGCGGCCAGCTGGGCGGCACCGTAGGCGAGAAGCAGGCCCCGCCACGGAACCGGGGCGTCCACGGCGCCGAAGGCGCAGACCAGGCACGCCAGGTCGAGGGCCCAGTTGGCCAGAGCCCATCCGAGTGCGATCCACAGCCCGATCCAGCTGGGCGTCACCACCGAGACCCTCTCGCGCAGGCGTCGGGCCACCTCGTGGCCGTCAACCCGGGGTCGGCGGAAAAGTGCACGCGAGAGCCGGACCGCCCCCGCCACCAGGGGGGCCACGATCTGGGGCTCCCGGACCACGGCCATCAGGAGCCCGGCCACCACGAGCGTGCCGGCCGTGACGCCCACCAGGTCGAGGGCCGTTCCCTGGCCGAGGGCGGCCATGACACCCACCGACGCCAGCACGGCCAGCCCCGCGGCGGCCAGGACGGTCACCGCCACCACGGCCCAACCCGCCACGATGTCGGGCACGGAACGCTCCTGGTAGCGCCGGAACGAGTACGCCGCTCCGAACGCGGGGCCGGCCGGCAGCGAGTTGGTGAGGGCATTGCTGGCCAGGGCGATGACCAGGAGCGAGCGGGCCTTCAGGGGAGAGCGCGCCTCTCCCAGCAGTCTCCCTGCCATCAGGGCGAATGACATCATCGACAGGGCCTCGGCCCCCACCCCCAGCACCACCCACGGCGCCTCGATGTGCGAGAACGACGCCGCCGTCCCCGACAGCTCCCCCTTGCGGCCGAGCAGGACCACGATCGCCAGAGCGAGGAGCCCCAGGCTGAGAACGGGCCGGGCGTAGCGCCAGGCTCGGGACCATCGCCTCGACGGGCGGCCCTGGAGCGTTCAGGCCCCCAGGCCGTAGGTGCCGCGCACCTGCTCGATCCGCGACAGCACCCAGTCGTACTTCCCGCTCATCACCGGAGCATGGCAGTACTGGCACACCCCACCGAGGTCCAGGTCGAGCGGAGCCCCGCAGTTGGGGCACTTCTGGTCGAGCGTCCCGCCGCCGGGACGCGTGGTGGCCGACGAGGACCGCTGGAACACCCAGTCCTCCACCCACTGGCGGATCTGGCGGTCACCGCGCACCACCTTGCCCGCCTGGTTGACGTCGTAGTCGGCGCTGGCCGCCAGGAAGCGGACCGTGATGGTGTCGTAGGACTGGTCCGACGTCGCCGACTGCACCTGGGCCGAACCGACCGCCAACCCGTCGAGCAGGTTGCGTGTGCCTGCCGCCTGCTGGGCCTCGATCTGGGAGCGGTGCTGCTGCCACACCCCGTCGGACATCACCTGCCGGGACAGGTCCGGCTTCTGCTCGGACCACGCCTTCTGGACGAGGAAGAAGGCGCGCTCGGCCGAGGCGAGGAAGGCGTTCTCGTCGAAGGCGGGATCGTGCTGGTGGATGGCCTCGATCCCGGACGAGGTCGGGACGGGAGACGATCCGGGATCCCCCGTCGGCTGGCCGGGGAGGGGCCAGGCGGGCCGGCCGGACAGGCCCTCGTCCTCCATCGGCGGCTCGAGGGGCTGGCTCCGGCGGCGGGCAGCGGCCACGCCGATCAGAACCACCAGGCCGACGATCACGACCAGGCCCAGGATGCCGCCGCCGCCACCGAAGCCTCCGCCGAAGAAGATCGGGAAGCCGATGCCGTGTCCGCCGCTCACGGCCCCTCCCCCGCCGAGACCGCCGCCGCCTCCGCCACCGAACCCCCCGAAGCTCTGGCCGCCACCGGCACGCGCCAGGATCACCGCACCGCTCACGGGCCCGGGACCGCCTGCACCGCCGTCCCGCAGGACGGGCAGAACCGGGCGTTCCCGGGAAGGGCGGCGCCGCAGCTGGCGCAGAAGTGGCCGTGACCGGCGGCCGGCTCCCCCTGCCCGGAGGCGGACGCGCCGGGTGCCGGAGAGGCAGGCGGCGTCGGGGAGGGGGGCGCCGGGACGGGGGGGACGGCCGCCGCGCCCGCGGGCGGCACCGCCACCTGGCCGGCGGCCTGCTGGCCCACGCCCAGGCCGGTGGCCAGGATGGCGCCCCCGGCGGCCCCGCCGCCCTTGGCCATCCCCTCCCCGGCGCCGAGCAGCGCCTCCCCGGCGGCGTACTGCTGGAAGCCGCCCGCCATCTGGCTGTAGGCGGTGTCCTTGGCCAGCCGCTTCAGGGACTCCTCGTCGTCCTCCGACAGGTTCACGTCGAAGTTCCCCATGCGGACGATCGCCAGCCCGTAGGTGTCGAGCACCTCGTTGGTCGTGGCGATGGCGGGCGGCTCGATCTCGGCCGTGTACGCCGACAGCCCGAGGACGGGCCAGCCGTTGCGCACGATCTGGGTGGTGACCTGGCTGCGCATCACCTTGAGCAGCTGATCCGCGATCCAGCCCGTGATGGCGCCGTTGTCGGTCACGTCCACGGTGCCGGTCAGAACCGTCACGACCTTCACCGGGTCGGTGACGCGCAGCGAGTACTCCCCGAAGACCCGCAGGGTCACGATCAGCCTGGTCTGGGGGTCCTTGACGTCGTCTATGCGGCCACCGAAGCGTTGGCCCGTGTACTCACGCGTCCCAACGAAGAAGAGCTCGGCGCGGTAGGCGTTGCCCCCCGAAACGCGGTCGATGAACGCGCCGAGGAAGGGCAGCTCGTCGGCGTCGATCTGGTGCTGGCCCGGCTCCAGGGTTCCGATCACCTGGCCCTGGTTGAGGAACAGCGCCTCCTCGTCGGCATCGACGATGGCCCGGCTGAAGCGGCGGATGCTGTTGTCCTGCCACTTGTAGACGATCTGGTTCTTCCGGTCGTCGGGGACGGCGATGAACTCCCGCTTGAAGATGGGCATCTCGCGCGCCTCCTACGGCTCGACCAGGATCTTGGCGTGACGGTCGGGGCGGGACAGCTCCTCGAACGCGGCGGGCACCTCGTCGAGGCCCACGACGCCGGTGATGAGCGGTCCTACGTCGAACTGGCCCTCGGCTATGGCCTGCAGCGAGTCGGAGAACTCCCCCGGGTCGTAGCCCAGCACGAACTGGACGTTCAGCTCCTTGGCTATGCCCAGGAAGGGCTGGATGGTGTCGGGCTCCATGCACACACCAACCACGACCAGCCGGGACAGCCGGGGAGCGTCCCGCATGGCCCGGTCGAGCATGCCCGGGTTGCCCACCGCCTCGAACATCACGAGTGGACGCCGCCCGTCGACGCGCCGCCAGGCGTCGATGCCCGGCTCGGTCCCGGGATCGGTCGTCTCGTGGGCGCCGAGCCCGGCAGCCAGCGCCCGCCGCCGCGGCGAGGGGTCGACCGCCACGATCGGCTCGATCCCGGCCCGGTCGAGAGCGGCCACCACGGCCAGTCCCACCGGCCCGCAGCCGATCACCAGCGCCGCCTCCCCGGGAGCAATGCCGGACCGGGCCACGGCGTGGATCCCGACGGCCATGGGCTCGGTGAGGGCGGCGCGCCGGTGGTCGAGCCCGTCCGGCACGGCCAGCATCAGCGGGGCGGAGAGGAGCATGCGCTCGGCGTAGCCGCCCGGGAATTCGTTGTTGTAGGCCAGGTTGGCCACTCCGGACAGCGTCAGCATCACCGGCATCGACGTGACGATCGTCCCCGGCGCCGGCCCCTGCGTGTCGGGCCCGTATTCGAGGACCTCGGCGCAGAACTCGTGGCCCATCACGATGTCGCGGTCGACGTCGAGCGAGGTGTCCACGGCGGGGTCGATCCCGGCCGACAGCTCGGCCATCCGCCGGCCGTGGCGAAGAAAGTGCAGGTCGGAGCCGCATATCCCGCACGCCAGCACCCGCACGAGGGCCTGGCCGAACGCGGGCACCGGATCGGGGACCTCGTCGACCACGAGCTCCGAGCCCCTCATCACGGCGGCACGCACGACCGCGATCCTACGGGTCACCGGGCCGCCGACCGTTGCGCCCACCCGGCTGGCAGGCGGACGGTATGTTCCAACCGTGCCCCTGCGTGCCCCCTCCCGGGACGTCAGGCTGCGCACGGGCGTCGGGGGCGCCGCCTCGGCCCGGGTGGAGCGGCTGGGCCGGCGCGACGTCGTGGTCCTGCGCGTCGACGCCACCATCGCCGCCGGTAGCCTCACCCCCGCCGACAGCGACACCCTGGCCGAAGCCTGCCGCCTGGCCCTGCACGCCCGGCTCCCGCTGGCGGGCTTCCTGGCGTCGGGTGGGGCGGCGGTCGATCACGGCCTCGAGGCCCTGCACGCGTGGGGCCGGGCCGCCCGGGCCCTGACGGCGTGCTCGGGCGTGGTACCGGTCGTGATGGCGGTCGAGGGGCCGGTCGTATCGGGCCCCGCCCTGCTGCTGGGGCTGGCCGACGTGGTGGTCATGACGCCCGAGAGCTACGCCTTCGTGTCCGGGCCGGCCATGGTGGAGCAGCTGACCGGAGTGGAGACCGACGCCGGCCGCCTCGGCGGACTCGAGGTCCACGCCCGGCGCACCGGCGTGGCGGCGCTGGAGGCCGAGGACGACGAGCACTCCCGCCAGCTGGTGGTCGAGCTGCTCGACCTGCTCCCGGACCACGCCGACAGCGAGCCGGCTCGGCGCCCGACCACCGATCCCGCCGGCCGGCTCTGTCCGGAGCTGCGCGACGTCGTCCCCGACTCCGCCACCGGGTCCTACGACGTACGGCGCGTGATCAGCTCGGTGCTCGACCGGGACCACCCGTTCCTCGAGCTGCGCGGCCGGTGGGCCATGCAGGTCGTCACCGGCCTGGGCCGCATCGGCGGGCGGGTCGTCGGCGTCGTCGCCAACCAGCCCCAGTCGATGGCGGGAACTCTCGACATCGCCGCGTCGCACAAGGCGGCCCGCTTCGTCACCTTCTGCGACACCTTCTCGATACCGATCGTCACCCTCGTGGACACTCCCGGCTTCCTACCGGGAAAGGATCTCGAGTGGAGGGGAATGATCCGCCACGGCGCCCAGCTGGTGTTCTCGTACGCCGACGCCACCGTCCCGCGGCTCTGCATGATCCTCCGCAAGGCGTACGGGGGCGCCTACATCGTGATGGACTCGCGCCCGATGGGGTCCGACCTCTGCGTCGCCTGGCCGTCGGCCGAGGTTGCGGTGATGGGGGCGCGGGGGGCGGTGCAGATCCTGCACCGGCGGGCGTCTCCCGACGAGGTGGCGGCGCTGGAGGCCGACTACAACGACCGGTACCTCACTCCGTGGATCGCGGCGGAGCGGGGGCTGGTCGACGACGTCATCGATCCCGCCCACAGCCGGCGCGTCCTGGCCACCGCCCTCGACTCGCTGCAGTCGAAGCGCGAGCACGTGATCGGCCGCAAGCACGGCAACACGCCGCTGTGACCGTCGTCGACCGGCTCGGGCCCGAGCACGCTCCGGCCGTGGCCGAGCTTTGCCGCGTGGCGCTCGGGGCCGACGCCCCCGAGGCCGCCGACCTGACCGCCAACCTGTTCGGACCGCTCCCGGTGACGGTCCGCGGCGATCCGGACGTCGGCGTGGTCGCCACCGCCGTGCGGTCGGGAGCGGGCTACGTGCGCCTGCTGGCCGTGCACCCCGACCACCGCCGCCGCGGGGTGGGCCATGCCCTGCTGGCCGCCGCCGAGGCCGACCTGGCCGAGGAGTGCGCCGGTGACGGCGCTGCCATCACGGTGGGCGCCGACGCGCCCGACTACCTGTTCCCGGGCGTCCCCGCCCACCTCACGCCGATGCTCTGCCTCCTCGAGGCGCGCGGCTACGACCGGGGCGAGGCCAACCTGAACATGACCGTCGACCTCACCGCCCTGCCACCGGACCCGGGCGGCCCCCGGCTGGCGACGGACGCCGACGCCGCCGAGGTGGGCCAGTGGGCCCGGAGCCACTGGTCCTGGTGGGCCGACGAGGTCGAGGCGGCCCTGCACAAGGACCGGCTGCTGCTGGCCCGGGACGACGAGGGCATAGCCGGCTTCTGCGCGTGGGACGTCAACCGGGGCGGGTGGCTGGGTCCGGTGGCGGTGCGGCCGTCGGCCATCGGGAAGCGCATCGGGGTCCCGCTGCTCCTCGGGGCCCTGCACCGCATGCGCGCCGACGGCCGGACGCGGGCCGAGATCGCCTGGATCAGCCCGGTGCGCTTCTACGCCCGTAACGTCGGCGCCGTGATGGGGACCGTTTTCATCGTGTGCCGCAAGCGGCTGACGCCGGCGCACCAGTCATGAGCGCCACGGCCGACAGCGCCCCTGCCCTGCTCCCACCGCCGCGCCAGGCCAGCATCGGCACGGCGCGCGTGGAGCTGTCCGCCGGGGGCCCCGAGGTCGTCCTCGAGGGCGGCCACCGCCCTGAGGGCTACCGGCTCCGGGCCGGGTCGGACGGAGTCCGGATCACCGCCTCCGACGAAGTGGGGGTGGCCCGCGCCCGCGCCACCCTGGCCCAGCTCCAGGACGGCACCACCGTCCCCGAGGCCGAGGTCACGGACTGGCCCGACTTCGGCGTACGGGGCCTGATGCTCGACATCTCCCGCGACAAGGTCCCCAGCATGCAGACGCTGCGCTGGCTGGTCGACCTCATGGCGGCATGGAAGCTCAACCACCTCGAGCTCTACACCGAGCACACCTACGCCTATCCGGGCCACGAGGAGGTGTGGCGCAACGCCAGCCCGATGACGGCGGCCGAGGTCGAGGAGCTCGACGCCTACTGCGCCGAGCGCCACGTCGAGCTGACCGCCAATCAGAACTGTCTCGGCCACATGGAGAGGTGGTTGGCCCACGAGCGCTACCGCGGCCTGGCCATCACCCCCGGGGGGTGGCCCGACCACACAGGCCAGCTGCACCACCCCACGACCATGGACCCCAACAACCCGGGGGCGCTCGAGCTCACCCGGGCCCTGCTGGCCGAGCTGCTGCCGCGCATGCGCAGCCGGCGCGCCCACGTGGGGCTGGACGAGCCCTGGGAGCTTCCCCCCGAGCGGGCGGGTGACTACGGGGCCTACATCTCGGCCCTGCGGGCCGCCCCCGAGCTGGCCGACCACGAGATGCTCGTCTGGGGGGACATCGTGGCCCTGCATCCCGAGCTGGCGCCCGGACTGCCAGAGGGGGTCACCGTGTGCGAGTGGGGCTACGAGGCCGACCACCCCTTCGCCGAGCGGTGCCGGGTCCTGGCCGACGCCGGGCGGCCGTTCTGGGTGTGCCCGGGCACCTCGAGCTGGGACAGCCTGCTCGGGCGCTGGACCAACTCCCGGGAGAACTGCGTGGCCGCCGCCGCCGAGGGCCTGGCCCACGGCGCCGCGGGCTATCTCGTCACCGACTGGGGGGACAACGGCCACCTCCAGCCCCTGCCCGTGAGCCTTCCCGGCCTGGCGGCGGCCGCGGCGGCGGCGTGGAACAGCGGCGGGGCGGCCGGATCCGACTTCGCCGGCGCCCTGGGCACCGTGCTCACCAGCGTCCCCGCCGCCCGCGCCCTCCTCCGCCTGGGGGACGCCCACCTGGCGGTGCGGCCCCAGGTGCAGAACTTCGCCTCGGTCGTCCTCCACCTCGTCTACCCCCGCCTGCGGGTCGGCCGGGGGGTGACCGAGGGCCTCGACGCCGCCCAGCTCGACGCCTACGAGGACGTGGTGGCCGGGGCCCTTCCCGCCCTCCGCGGGCTCGGGGACGACGGACCCGCCGGCCCGGTCGGCCCCGAGATGCAGCTGGTGGCGGACATCGCCCGCCTGGCGGTGGCCGACGCCCGGGGCCGCCTGGCCGGCGACGGCTCGCTCCGCTCGATCGACGCGGCCGTGCGCGCCGAGCTGGCCGTCACCGCCGAGGCCCTGGCCGCCGCCCACCTGCAGCTGTGGACGGGGCGGAACCGGCCGGGGGGCGGGGAGGACAGCGCCGACCGCCTCCGCCACCTGGCGGCGTGCTACCGGGCGGCAGAGGCGCGGGAGTACGTGCCGGCCTGGCAGTTCGAGCTGTGAGCAGCGTCCGTCCGCTGGCGGCGTCCGACCGGGACGCCGCCGCCCGGATGCTGGCCCGGGCCTTCGACGACGACCCCCTGGCCCGCTACATCTTCCCGAGCGACCGGGTCCGACCGGCCGGGCTGCGCAGCTTCTTCGGCATCCAGCTGCGTCACATGTTCCTCCCGGCCGAGGAGTCGTACGTGACCGGGGACCTGAGCTCGGCCGCGCTCTGGGTCCCCCCGGGGCGCCCCCCGCTCGGCGCCGCCGCCGCCCTGCGGCTGGCGCCCCTTGTCCGCCACACCCGGACCCGCACCCCGCGGACCCTGCGCCTGCTGGCCGCCGTCGACTCCCGCCACCCCCGTCAGCCCCACTTCTATCTCGGGGTCCTGGGCACCGATCCCCCCGCCCAGGGCCGAGGGCTCGGCTCGGCGGTGTTGCAGCCGGTGCTGAAGCGCTGCGACGCCGAGGGCATCCCCGCCTACCTCGAGTCGTCGAAGGAGCGCAACGTCCCCTTCTACCGCCGCCACGGCTTCGAGGTGACCGAGGAGCTGCGCCTGCCCGGCGCCCCGCCGCTGTGGTTGATGTGGCGGGAACCCCGCCCCGAGTAGGTCCCGACCCCCCGTGCCGCTCGTCATCGGGATCGACTCCTCCACCCAGGCCACCAAGGCCGAGGTGCGCGACGCCGACTCCGGCGCCCTGATCGCCTCGGGACGGGCCCCGCACCCGCCCACCACTCCCCCCCGCTCGGAGCAGGACCCCCACGCCTGGTGGGGCGCTCTCCGGGACGCCGTCGGGCAGGCGTGCTCCCAGGCCTCGGTGGCCCGGTCGGTGGCCGGGATGGCGGTGGCCGGCCAGCAGCACGGCCTGGTGGTGCTCGACGGGGACAGGCGCGTCCTGCGGCCGGCCAAGCTGTGGAACGACACCGAGTCGGCGCCGGACGCCGGCTGGCTCCTGGCCCAGCTGGGCGGCCCCGCGGCCTGGGCCGCCGCCTGCGGCAGCGTCCCGACGGCGGCCTTCACGATCACCAAGCTGTCGTGGCTCCACCGCAGCGAGGCCGGGACCTTCGCCGCCGCCGCCCATGTCTCGCTCCCGCACGACTGGCTCACCGCCATGCTCACCGGCCGGCTGGTGACCGACCGGGGGGACGCCTCGGGCACGGGGTACTGGTCACCGGCCACCGGGAGCTGGCGGCCCGACCTGCTCGAGATCGTCTCTGCCGAGAAGCCCTGGCCCGAGATGCTGCCCGAGGTCCTAGGCCCCGAAGAGGCCGCCGGCCCCGCCGACCCCGCCTTCACCCGGGCCCTGGGCCTTCCGCCCGGGATCACCGTGGCCGCCGGCACCGGGGACAACATGGCCGCCGCCATGGCCCTGGGCCTCGAGCCCGGGGAGGTGGCCTTCTCGATCGGCACGTCGGGGACCGTCTACACGGTGGCGGAGGCCCCGACCGCGGACGCCACCGGGGCGGTGGCGGGCTTCGCCGACGCCACCGGGCGGTACCTGCCCCTCGTCTGCACCCTCAACGCCGCCCGGGTGACCGACGCCGCCGGCCGCCTCCTCGGGATCACCGCCGAGGTGCTGGCCGATACCGCCCTGGCCGCCGACCCGGGTGCCGGCGGGCTGGTGCTGGTCCCCTATCTCGACGGGGAGCGCACGCCCGACCGCCCCGACGCCACGGGGACCCTCACCGGGATCCGCTCCGACGTGACCCGGGCCCAGCTGGCCCGGGCCGCCTTCGAAGGCGTGGTCTGCGGGCTCCTCGACGGCTACGAGGCCCTGGGGGAAGCGTGTCCGGCCGCGGCCTCGGCCCGCCATGCCCTCCTCATCGGCGGGGGGGCCCGGTCGGCGGCCTACCGGCGGGTGCTGGCCGACCTCTCCGGGACGGCCGTGGTCGTCCCCGACGCCCCCGAGCACGTGGCGGCGGGCGCCTGCGTCCAGGCCGCTGCCGTGGTCACCGGCCGGCCGCCGGCCGAGGTGGCGGCGGCCTGGGGCCGGGGGTCGGCGGTCGTCGTCGAGCCCGACCCGACGGTCGACGCCGCCGCCGTCAGGGCCGCCTACCGCGCCGCCCGGGACCGCTACACCCCTACCAGGTCGGGGCGGAGCCGGTAGCCCTGGCCCCGGATGTTCTCGATGACCTCGTCCCCGAGTTTGCGGCGGAGGTAGAGGACGTACACCTCGAGCTTCTTGGAGGACGGGTCGGCATCCTCGCCCCAGACCGCCTCGAGCAGGTCCTGGCGGGACAGGATCCGGCCCTGGTTCCGGAACAGCACCTCCGCCAGGGCGAACTCCCGCCCGGGCAGCTCGATCTTCTCGCTGCCGTCCCGACCCACGATCACCTGGTGGCGGTGCAGGTCGAGGGTGAGCGGGCCGGCGGTGATCAGCGAGTCCGTCATCTCCTCGGCCTGACGCAGGCGGAGCTTGGCCCGGGCCAGCAGCTCCTCGAAGCTGAAGGGCTTCTTCATGTAGTCGTCGGCGCCACCCTCGAGCCCGGCCACGGTCGTGTCGACCTCGCCCTTGGCGGTGAGGATGATCACGGGCATCTTCTCGCCGCGGGACCGGATGTCGGCCAGCACGTCGAGGCCGTCGCGCTCGGGCAGGCCCAGGTCCAGGATCATGAGGTCGAATGCGGTGTCGCGGGCCTCCTCGGTGGCCCGGAGCCCGTCGTCGACCACGGTGGTGGCGTATCCGTTCGCCTCGAAGCCCTTCTTGATGAACGAGGCGATGCGATCCTCGTCCTCGACGATCAGGACTCTTGCCATGCTCCCTCCTGCGGGTTCTGGATGGGTAGTACCAAGGTGAAGGTGGAGCCGCGTCCGGGGGAGCTCGCGAGCTCCACCCGCCCGTGGTGGGCCTCGGCTATGGCCCGGACGATCGAGAGGCCGAGACCGGCGCCCTGCGACCGCCTGCGCCCGTTCCGGCCGCGGGCGAAGCGCTCGAAGATCCGCTCCTGGTCCTCGGGCGGGATGCCGATCCCGTCGTCGGAGACCCACAGCCGGTACTCGTCGCGGGCGGCATCGAGGCCGATGGTGATGCGGCCGGCTTCGCCCGTGTGGGCGACGGCATTGGCGGCCAGGTTCATCAGCGCCTGGGTGAGGCGTTGGCGGTCGGCCTGGGACGTGACCACCCCCGACACGTGGCACTCCCACCGCCGGGCGCCCAGCGCGGCCACCTTGGGCATCAGCTCGCGGACCATGTCGTCCACCGCCACGAGCGACAGTCGCAGGAAGCCGGGGCGCTCGGCCTTCGCCAGCAGCAGCAGGTCGTCGACCATCCGGCTCATCCGGTCGAGCTCGTCGTTGACGATGGCCATCGTCTCGGTCCGCTCCTGCGGGTCGTCCCCGAGCAGCTCGAGATGCCCCCGGATCACGGTGATCGGCGTGCGCAGCTCGTGGCCGGCGTCACTCACGAAGTCCCGCTGGCTCAGGAAGGCTGCCTGCAGACGGTCGAGCATGGCGTTGAACGTCCGCGCCAGGCCGCCGATCTCGTCGTCCCCGCCCGCCTTGATACGCCGGGCCAGGTCCGTCTCGCTGATCGAGCGGGCGGCGTCGGTCATGAGCCGCACCGGCGCCAGCACGCGCCCCGCCACCAGCCAGGCGATGAGCGTCATCACCAGGAGCATGGTGAGCGAGACGGCGGCGGCCACGCCCACGTCCCCGGTCACCTCGTTGAGCTGCGGGCCGACGAAGTCGGCGGCCACGAACGTGCCGGGTGAGGAGCCGGGCTGGCGCACCGGGATCGCCACGTAGCGCACCGCCCCCGCCGGGCTCGGGATGCTCCCCCACGTCGCGGCCCGGACATGGTCGACGGCCGGCACGAGCCCGGGGATCCGCTCCAGGGGATAGCGCCCCCCGAAGCTGGCCTCGAAGGGGCGGCCGCCGACCAGAGTCAGATACTCCCCGTCGGGGCCGGCCACGTGGGACCGGAGGAACGAGTCGAACAGCCCCTTCACCGAGCCGGCCCCGGCGTTCTGCTGGCCGGCCTCGTTCTTGAGGGCGGCGGCCTCGACCGAGAGCTGGGAGTCGATCCGGGTGTCGAGACGGTGCATGAGCAGCTGGCGCTCGACCAGGAGGGAGGCGCCGATGGCCACCGCCAGCAGGATCACGTACCAGCCCAGGATCCGGCCCCGGGCGCTGCGCATGAGGACGCCGAGCCGCCCCGAGGTCCGGGGCCGGGGCGCCACGCCGGTCAGCCGCCCGGCCCGCCGACCTAGCTCAGTGGTGAGGGCGGCCATGACCGTCGCCTCCGGGGCCATGGTCCCGGTGGCCAAGGGGAACGGCAGCGGGAGCAACGACCGCACGGCCGACGGCGCGGGGCGAGGCGAGGGCCCGGGCGGCGGGCCGGGCGGCGGGCCGGGCGGCGCGGACGTGGCCCGGCGCGGCCTTCAGGTCGTCACCGGCAGCGGCCGGCAGGGCCGGGAGCGCCACGGAGGAGACCGTTGTCGAGGCGGCCGAGGTGGCGGAGACGGACACAGGCGAGGTCGTGGCGGCCGCGGTCACCACCGGTTCGGAGAAGGCGGCGGTGGAATCCGCGTCCGTGGTGGCCGGGGCGGTCACCGCCGCGGTGGTCAGAGGGGTCTCAGGGACGGGCCATCCGGAGGTGGTCACCGCCGGGGACGTCACCACCGGGGACGACACCGTTCCCACCGGGACCGACGGGGTCGGAGCGGGTACCAGTACGGGGGGCGAGACCGACTCGGCCACCACCATCAGTCCGATGAAGTGGCTGTCCGAGGCGTTCCGGACCGGCACCGGCAGGGTGGTCGGGGTGGTCGGGGTGGGCTGGCTGCCCGGACCGGTGGACGCTGGGGACGCCGCAGAGGCGGGAGCGGACGGCGCCGCCACCGATGCGGTCGGCGGGGCGGCGGGTGTCGTGGTCGTGACCACGCCCACGCCGGCGGCGGCTGCGGAGGAGGTCGTGGCGGCGGAGCGCGACCGCCCGGCGGCGCGGCGCGTGGTCTCGGTGGACGGCGCCGGGGCGGCCACGGCCGGCGGGGCAGGGGCCGGCGGAGGCAGCGCTATCACCGGAGGGGCCGCGGGCATGTGGGGGGGGACCGAGCGCAGCGAGCTCACCACGTAGGTCGTCGAGCTGGCCACCACAGCGAGCACCGCCGCCACCACGACCGCCGTCCACAGGTGAACCCGGCCGGCCTCCTGCCCGCCTCCGCCGATGCTGCTCCGAGCGGCCGCTGCACGCGGCGATACGAGAGCCATGGGTACCCGGTCTCTAACTTTCGCCGGAGGGGAGGCGGCTTCCTGCCCCGGTCAGGGAAGGATCCTGATCCCGTCCCCTTCGACGGCCCGGCCCACCACGGCGGCGGGATGCCCGAGGCGGCGCAGGCGGTCGACCGCCTCGCCGGCGGCGCCGGGCGGCAGGGCCAGGATCAGCCCACCCGAAGTCTGCGCATCGGCCAGCAGGGTGACGTCGACCGGGTCGGGGGCGTCCGGCCCCGACCCGTCGACGCGCAGCAGGGGCCCGACCCACTCCAGGTTGCGCCTGGTGCCCCCCGGCACGACGCCGGCGGCGGCCAGGGCCCGGGCGCCGGGCAGGAGGGGGACGGCACCGGCGCGGACCTCCGCCCCGAGCCCGGAGGCGTCGAGGAGCCGGCGGAGGTGGCCGAGGAAGCCGAAGCCGGTCACGTCGGTGGCGCAGCACCCGCCCAGGGCCAGGGCCACCTCCGAGGCGTCCCGGTTCGGGCGGGTCATCGAGGCCACGGCGGCCTCCACCCACTCCGGCTCGGATGCGCCGGACTTGATGCCGGTGGTGATCACACCCACGCCGAGGGCCTTGGTCAGCACCAGGTCGTCACCGGGCCGGAGCCGGTCGTTGGTGAGCAGCCGCTCGGGATCGGCCTCCCCTATCACCGCCATGCCGAACGTCGGGTGGGGATCCTGGATCGAGTGGCCCCCGACCACGAGGAACCCGCACTCCCGGGCCGCCTCCGCCGCCCCGGCCAGGACCTCCTCCAGGGGCGGGAAGCCCAGGTCGTCGACGTTCCACGCCACCAGGTTGAGGGCGGCCAGGGGCCGCCCCCCCATGGCGTACACGTCGCTCACGGCGTTGACCGCCGCCACCTTCCCCCAGGTGCGGGCGTCGTCGACGACCGGGGTCAGGAAGTCGGCGGTGAGCACCACCGCCCGGTCGGGGGCCACCCGCCAGACGGCGGCGTCGTCGGACGTGTCGGAGCCCACGATCAGGTCGGGATGGCCGAGCCCCGCCATCGGCGCCATCAGACGGGCCAGGTCCCCGGCCGGCAGCTTGCAGGCGCAGCCGGCGCCGGGGCTGAACTCGGTCAACCGGGGGGCGCGGGCGGCCACGGGCCGGAGGTTATGCGGCCCCGGCCGCCTGCCAGGCCGAGACGCCGGTCAGCACGAGCAGGACGACGGCGGCCACCGTCCGGGCGTCCCGGGCCGAGAGGATCCCCAGGAGACGGGGCCCCAGCCACACGGCCAGCCCCGCCACTGCCCACAGCGCCACCACCGCTCCGACCCCCACGCTGAGGGGTGAGTGGTAGCGCAGGGCCAGGTTGGCCGTCAGCACCTGGGTCAGGTCCCCCCACTCGGCCAGGAAGATCACGCCGGCGGCCGTGGCGACGGTCCGGCGCCGGGAGATCGTGGCCACCACCGCCACTTCCTCCTCGGGATCCTCCCGCGCCCGCCAGGCGTAGATGGCGCCGCCGAGGAACAGGGCTGCGACCAGGGCGTCGACGGCGCTCCGGGGCAGCAGGTGGAACAGGGCGGTGCCGACCGACACCGCGATCACCACGTGGACCAGGAAGGCCAGGGCCGCCCCGGCCCAGACCGCGCCGGGCCGACCCCGGGCGGCGAGCACCAGGGAGGCGAACATCGTCTTGTCGGGGAGCTCGCCGAGGAACACGAGGCCGAAGACGGCAGCCACGACGGAGAGGCGCACGAAGGGGCCAGCTTGCCATGGCGCCTCCGGTGGCTGAGGCTGGTGTGGTGCACAGCGTCGGCTACCTGGCGGCGTTCGGGGGCGGCATCGTGTCGTTCGCGTCGCCGTGCACCCTGCCGATGGTCCCGGCGTACCTCTCGGTGATCACGGGCCTGGACCTGTCGGCGCCGGGAGAGGGAGAGGAACGCCGGCGGAACGTGGCCCGGGTGTCCCGGGACACGGCGCTGTTCATCGGCGGGTTCACCGTGGTGTTCGTGCTGCTCGGGCTGACCGCCTCGGCGGTGGGGCGGGCCACCGTCCAGGACCACGTGATCCTGACCCGGGCCCTGGGCGGGGTCGTGATCGTGATGGGCCTGTACCTGGCGGGCAGCCTGTTCCTGCGGCTCCCGGCCCTCTACGGGGAGGCCCGCTTCCATATGGCACCGTCCCGGCTGGGGCCGTTGGCCGCGCCTGTGGCGGGAGCGGCGTTCGGCTTCGGGTGGACCCCGTGCATCGGGCCGGTGCTCGGATCGGTGCTGACCGTGGCGGCCAGCCGGGGCAGCGTGACCCAGGGAGCAGCACTCCTTTTGGCCTACGCCCTCGGACTGGCGGTGCCGTTCCTGGCGGCGGGGCTGGCCCTCGGGCGCATGGCCGGCGCCTTCGGGTGGGTGCGCCGCCACTTCCGGGCCCTGACCGTCGGCTCCGCCGCGCTCATCGTGGGCTTCGGGATCCTGCTGACGGTCAACCGCCTGTCGTGGGTCACCATCGAGCTCGAGGCGGCCATGCGCCACATCGGCCTCGGGCGCCTGGTCAGCCTCGGGTGATGGACCGGGACGGGCTCGTGTGATGGCCCGGGACGGGCTCGTGTGATGGCCCGGGACGGGCTCGTGTGATGGACCGGGACGGGCTCGTGTGATGGCCCGGGACGGGGCCGTGTAATGGACCGGGACGGGAGCCCGATAGCCGCCTCGCTGGACGGGAGGGTCGGACGCCCGGTGGCCCGCAACGTCCTCGCGCTGTCGGGGGCGCAGGGCGCCAACTCGCTGCTGCACCTGGTGTGGTTTGCCCTGCTGACCTCGCACCTGGGCTCGGCCGGCCTGGGCGTCTACGTCTTCGCGGTGGCGGTTCCCGACCTGCTCGGTCCGATCGTCGACTTCGGCTTCACCGCCATCGCCGCCCGGGACGTGGCCCAGGACCCGCGGCGGGAGCCGACGCTGGTGCCCAACCTCTTCTATCTGCGGCTGGTGGTGGCGGTGGCCCTCTCGGCCGTCACCGTGGCCGTCCTGCACGCCGCCGGGTACCGCGCCGGGGACGTGCACGCCGCGACCGTGGCGGTGGCCATCACCCTCCTCACCGCCCTGCAGTCGTTCCAGGTCAGCCTCGAGGTCCGCCTGCGGATGGGCTGGGTGGCCATCGGGAACCTGGCCGAGTCGCTCGTGCTGGTCGCGGGCGTGGTGGTCCTCAGCCACCGGGGCGCGGGGGTGATGGCGTTCGTGTGGCTCTACGTTGCCGCCAACGGCCTGAGCCTCGGGATCAGCGCGGCCCGGGCGCTGACGCTGGGGAGGTTCCGCTTTTCCCCTGACCCGGCGGTACTCGGGCCCCTGGTCCGGGCGGCGGCTCCCCTCGGGGCGGCCGGGGTCGTGACCGGGCTGTACTACCGGCTCGACATCTTCGTGCTGGCGTGGGTGCAGACGTCGCGGGCGGTGGGCCAGTACGGCGCCGGCTACCGCTTCATCGACGCGGTCGCGGTCTTCCCCGGCCTGATGGTGGCGGTGCTGAACCCCGTCCTGGCCCGCTCCTACGCCGCCGGCCGGGAGGTGTTGCGCCGCCGCTACGCCACGGTCATGCACCTGGCCACCGTGCCGACCGTGATCGTGGGCGTCGGCGGCGCCATGACGGCCTGGCGGGCCCTGCCCGCCCTGCACGCCTTCCGTCACTACCACGGGGGCGGGGTGGTGCTGGCCGTGCTGTGTCCCGCCGCCGGGCTGATCCTGCTGGGGTCGGTGGCGTCGGCGGTGATGTTCGCCGCCCACCGGCAGCGGACGCTGCTCGGCATAGCCGTGGCCGTTCTCGCCTTCAACGGCCTGCTGGACGTCACGCTGATCCCCGCCTTCTCCTACGTCGGGGCGGCGGCCGCCACGACGGCGGGGGAGGCGGTGTCGGTGGTTGTGCTGGCGGTGGCCATCCGGCGCCGGCTGGGCCTCGGTTGGCCCCTCGACCGGCTCGGTCAGGCTCTCCGGGCGGGGGCGGTCCTGGCCGCGGTCCTGGCCGTCGGCTACCTGCTGCCCCCCCTGGTCCAGCTGGCCCTCGGCCTGGTGACCGCTCCCGTGGCGGTGCTGGTCACCGGGGCGCTGGGCCGCTCCGACCTGGGCTGGCTGCGGCGGGAGGTCGAGGGTGTCGGGCCCGACGGCGCGGCCACGGCCCGGTCAACGTCCGACGGCCCGGCCAGCGCCGGGACGATGGCCACGAACACCGCCGCCGCCGCCAGCAGCCCCAGCCCGGCCCGGAGCCCTACCCCCTCCGCCACCACGCCGACGAGCGTGGGCCCGAGGACCAGACCGAGATAGCCCACTCCCGACACCGCCCCCACCACCAGGCCGGGGCGGGGTCGGCCGGCGCCGGCGTGGGCCAGGAGCAGCGGCCAGCACATCGAGACCCCCCCGGCCGCCGCGACCAGCCCGAGGGCGGCAACCCAGGCGGTCGGGGCCACCGCCATGAGGGTGGTGCCGGCGGCGGCCGTGCCGGCCCCGACCGCCACCCCCCGCACCGGGCCGCTCCGCCCCACCCGGGGCCCCAGCGCCAGCCGGGCCGAGGCAGCCAGCAGGTAGGCGGCCACCGCGCCTCCGGCCCCGACCAGGAGGCCCGAGGCCAGCCGGGTCCGCATGTACAGCACGCCCCACAGCTCGATGCCGCCCTCGACCATGGCCCCGACGGCGAAGGCGACCGCCACCACCACCAGCCGCTCCCGGCGCAGCGTTGCCACCGTGGCCCGAAGGCCGCTGCGCTCCCCCGCCTCCCCGGCCGGGAGCGGCGCCCGCAGGCACACGAGCCCGAGCAGGGCCGCCACCACCGCCACCCCGACCCATGGCCAGCGCCATCCGTGGTGGGTTCCGATCAGCGTCCCGGTAAGGGCGGCTCCCCCGGCGGCGCCGAGGTTGAACCGGCCGTGGAACCGGACCAGACGTCCCGGGGTGGCGGCCAGGGCGGCGGTGGCCGCCACATTCATGGCCACGTCCACCATCCCCCCGACCGTGACCACCCCGACGAGCGCGGCCCCGAGGGCGGGGCGGGACCGGGCGGCGGCCATGACCGCGATCAACGCCGCCCAGACGACCAGCGTGACGCCCAGGACGCGGGCCGTGCCCCGCCGCTCCGTCAGGGCCCCTCCAAAGGCATTGCCGACGGCGGCCCCCGCCAGCGCCAGCGACAGGAGCAGCCCGAAGCCGCCGGGGCTGACGCCGAGGGCCCGCTCGAGGTCGGCGGCCGCCACCGCCCACGAGCCCCAGAAGAACCCGAAGAGGGAGAACCCGACGCCCACGGGCCGCAGTCCCCCCGGGCCGGGCCGGGCCGAACCCTCCGTCAGGCCGCCCTGCCCTCGGTGTGGCTGATCCACGTGGCGTACATCTCGGCGTACCGCCCGCCCCGGCCGACCAGCTCGGCGTGCGAGCCGGACTCGACGACCCGTCCCTCGTCGACGACGACGATGCGGTCCGCCTTCATCGCGGTCGTGAGGCGGTGGGCGATGAGGATGGCGGTGCGGCCCTGAAGCAGCACGTCGAGGGCCGCCTCGACCTTGGTCTCCGACAGCAGGTCGAGGTTGGACGTGGCCTCGTCCAACACCAGCACCCGGGGCCGGGCCATGAACGCCCGGGCCAGGGCCAGGAGCTGGCGCTCACCGGATGAGAGCGACTGCCCGCGCTCGTGCACGACCGTGTCCAGGCCGTCCGGCAGACGCTCGATCACCTCGGCCAGGTCGACGGCGCGCACCGCCTCCCACACCTCCTCGTCGCTGGCGTCGGGTACGGCAAAGGCGATGTTGTCGCGGATCGTCCCCGCGAACAGGAACGGCTCCTGGGGGACGACCCCCAGCTGGCGGCGCAGGGACCCCACCGTCACCTCACGCAGGTCGTGGCCGTCGATGAGCACCCGTCCGGAGGTCGGGTCGTAGAAGCGGGTGACGAGCTTGGCCATGGTCGACTTGCCGGCCCCGGTCGGTCCCACGAACGCCACGGTCTCCCCGGCGGCCACGCGCAGCCTGACGTCCCTGATCACCGGCGTGGCGGGGTCGTATCCGAACGTCACGTCGTCGAACTCGATCTCCCCGTGGATGGGGGGAAGCTCGACGGCCGTCGGGCTCTCGGGAACGCTCGGTGCCACCCCGAACAGGCTGCGCAGCTTGATCATCGAGGCCTGGCCCTGCTGGTAGGTGTTGTACTGCTGAACTAGCAGCTGGATAGGGGCCACGAAGCGGTTGAGGTAGAGGAAGAACGCGAACAGGTCCCCGACGCTGACCGAACGGTGCAGCACCATGTTGCCGCCGATGGCGAGCAGGGCGGCCTGGGCCAGCCAGCTGAGCAGCTGGGTCCCGGGCCCGTAGAGAGCGGTGATCTGGGCGGTGTAGTTGTTGGCGTCCCGGTACTCCCCGACCACGTTGCGGTGGTGCACCACGTTGTGACGCTGGCGGTTGTGGGTCGTCACCACCCGCACCCCGTGGAGGCTCTCGGACAGGTCGGCCAGGACGTTGGCGATGCCGTCGCGGACCCGGTCGTAGCCGCGCTCCGATGCCGCCCGGAACCACAGTGACATGACCGTGAGCAGGGGGACGATCAGGAGCACCGTTATCAGCGCCAGCTTCACATTCGTAGCAAAGAGGATGGCGGCTATGACCACCATGGTGAGGCCCTGGACCGCGAACTGGACGAGGCCGTCCTGCATCAGCTGCTGCAGGTTCTCGATGTCGCTGGTCATCCGGGTCATGATCACGCCGGCCTTCTCGTCCGTGTAGAAGTCGAGGCCGAGGCGCTGCAGGTGGGTGAAGACCTTCACCCGCAGGTCGTTCATGACCCCGGCCGCCAACCGACCGGTGGTGCGGGCCATGCTGCGCTGGCCGGCGGCGGTGACCACGATGGCCGCCAGGTAGAGGCCGGCGGCCACCACGACAACCCGGAAGTCCTTGTGGCGGGCCATGCCGTGGTCGATCCCGTAGCTGATCAGCTTGGGCCCGGCCTGGTTGGCCACGCTGACGAGGGCCACGAACGCCGCCGCCAGCGCGCCCAGGCGCCAGTGGCGCACGATCAGCCCCCGGAGGGTGAGGGTCCGCGCCTCGTCGGTGCCGGCCCGGTAGGTGAAGCGGGCGTCGGGCTCCCCGTGGTCGGGCTCGTCGGCCAGCAGCTTGTCCACGCCGGCCTGCATCTCCCACGGGACCCCGGCAAAGGGCAGGCCGCCCCCGGGGTTGGACGCCTGGCGCGGGCCTCCGACCGGTCCCCCCCAGTGGCCGCCGGCAATCCCACCGAACGCCATCAGCGGCTCCCCTCCCCGGCTGCATCGGCGGTGACGTCCTCGGCCTGGGCCAGCACCTCGCCGTACAGGGGCGTGGTGGCCATCAGCTCGGCGTGTGTGCCCTCGGCCACCACCCGGCCCCGGTCCATCAGCACCACCCGGTCGGCCAGGCTGATGGTGGAGAGCCGGTGGGCCACGATCAGCGTGGTCCGGCCCTCCATCAGCCGGCGCAGGCCGCTGTGGATCTCCAGCTCGACCTTGACGTCGATGGCGCTGGTGGCGTCGTCGAGCACGAGGACCGGCGGGTTCTCGAGCAGGGTGCGGGCGATGGCGATGCGCTGGCGCTGCCCGCCGGAGAGCGTGTAGCCCCGCTCCCCGACCACGCTGTCGTAGCCGTCGGGCAGGGACCGGATGAACCCGTCGGCGCCGGCGGCGCGGGCGGCGGCCTCGATGTCGGCGAAGTCGGCGTCGGGCCGCCCGTAGGCGATGTTGTCCCTGACCGACACCGAGAACAGGAACGGCTCGTCCAGCACCAGGCCGACGTTGGAGCGCAGGCTGGTCAGGCTGACGTCGCGGACGTCCCGCCCGTCGATGCGCACCGACCCGCCGGTCACGTCGTAGAAGCGGTCGAGGAGCCGGACGACGGTCGACTTCCCCGATCCGGTCCGCCCCACGACGGCCACGGTCTCCCCCGGGCGGAGGTGGAGGTCGAAGCCGTCGAGGACCGCCGGGCCGTCCGCGGAGTAGGAGAACCGCACGTCCTCGAACACCACGTCACCCCGGACGTCCACCAGATCGGTGGCGCCGGGACGCTCGACGACGGTCGGACGCTCGTCGAGGATCTCGTAGATCCGCTCAGCCGACGCCGCCGCCCGCTGGCCCATCATGATCAGCATCCCGAGCATCTGGAAGGGGATCTGCAGCATCACGATCCAGAAGCTGAACGTCAGGAGGGTGCCGACCTGGATGTCGTCGTGCACGACCAGATAGCCGCCGAATAGCAGGACCAGCGCCAGGCCGACCTGGGACAGGTTCTGCACCAACGGGGTGAAGCGGGCCCGCAGATCGGCGTCGCGCACGTAGGCCCAGCGCAGACGCTCCGCCGCCTGGGCCAGCAGGCGCAGCTGCTGGGGCTCGGCGGCGAATGATTTGACCACCCGCACCCCGTTGATGTTCTCGTCCACGATCGTGGCCACATCGGCCAGCCGGGACTGGATCAGCCACGAGACCGGGAACATCACCTTTCGCATGCGCACGCCGCCCACGTAGATGAACGGCATCGTCACCATCGCCACGAACGCCAACGGGACGTTGATGCGCAGCATGAACACGAACGCCACCACCGCCATCAGGCACTGCACGAGGATCGACGGCCCGAAGGTCAGGTACATCATCACCGAGCGGATGTCGGAGTTGGCGCGCGAGATCAGCTGTCCCGTCTGCACCCGGTCGTAGAACGAGAACGACATCCGGCTCAGGTGCTCGTAGATGATGTTCCGGAGGTCGAACTCGATCTGGTAGGCGGTGCGCATGAGGTACAGGCGCGACACGTAGGCGCACAGCCCGGCCAGCACGGCCAGCAGCAGAGCCAGGCGCACGTAGTGGCCCAGTGGCACCCTGTGCAGCAGGATCGACTGGTCGATGGCGTCGGTTCCGATGATGTTCGGGATCTGCACCTGCAGCACCAGGCCGACGAACGAGGCCAGCAGTGACGTGGCGAACATCACCTTGTGGGCCATGACGATCGGGAGGGCCCGGCGCAGCCAGGTCTTCTGACGGTCGGTGTCGATACCGGCCGTCGGGGCGGCGTAGCGGGCTATCACCGCCTGCCCCCCTCCCGGGCCGCGACCCGCGTGGCCCGGTAGGAGTCGAGGGCCCGGCGCCAGTGGTCCAGACCGCTGAAGGCGGCGGCGGCCTCACCCTCGTCGGCCAGGTAGCCGGCGATGTCCCGCAGGCGGGCGTCCACCTCGCGGTCGGCGGCGGCCAGCAGGCGGGCTCCCTCCGGCGTGAGCACGTGGCCCACCCGGCGCCGGTCCTGCTCGTCGTGGCGGCGCTCGACCAGCCCGCGCGCCACCAGGCCGTCGACGACCGCGGTCACGCTGGGCCGGCTGACGGCCAGGTGGTCGGCCAGCTTGGACGCCACCGCCGCCCCCTCGTCCAGGAACATAAGGATGCGGTACTGCGGAACCGACAGGTCGACCTGGGCCAGGCCCACCTCGACCTGCCGGGCCAGCCGGGCGGCCACCCGCCCGGGTAGGAGAGATGCTTTGGCGCCCACATGGTTAGGCTATCGAACAGTTAGCCCCGGCCGGACCGCCCGGGACCGCTGAGCGGTGCTGTCCTGGGCCCAGGCGCTCGTCCTCGGGGCCGGCCTCCTGGCCGGGGCGGTGGTCCTCCGGCGGGGCCCGGCCCGGCTGCGCTTCTCCGCCGACTACCTGAGCGAGGCGGCGGTGCTGTCCGCCCTGTACGCGGCCTGGCAGGTGGTCCTCGACCACCTGGCCGTCCACACCGCCGGGGCCGTGGGCCACGGCCGCTGGGTGGACCGGGTGGAGCAGGACCTGCACTGGCCGAGCGAGGCCTGGTTCCAGCGCCCCTTCCTCCACCACCCCGTCATGGGGCGGGCGGCCGACGTCTACTACGGCGCCGCCCACTTCACGGTGATGGGGATCTTCCTGGCGTGGATGTTCGCCCGGCACCGGGACGACTACCGACGGGCGCGGGGCCGGCTGGTGCTCGTGACCCTGGCGGCGGCCCTGATCCAGGCCGTGCCGGTGGCTCCGCCCCGGCTCGTGGCCGGGGCGGGGGTCGTGGATGTGGCCCGCCGCCTGGGGCAGTCCGTCTACGACCCCGGGGGCCTTTCGGACCCGGGCCAGCTCATCGCCATGCCGTCCGTCCACGTGGCGTGGGCCGGGCTGGTGGCGCTGTCGGTCCTCCAGGCAACCCGGAGCCACGGACGCTGGAGCGGCCCGCTGCACCTCGTCGCGACGGTGGCGGTGGTGGTCGGCACCGGCAACCACTGGTGGCTCGACGCGGCCGTGGCCCTGGCCCTTCTGGCCCTGGCCGTGCCGGGGGAGGCCGCCTTCTCCCGCCTGACGACGGCCGCCGCCCCGGTCCTCGTCCCGGCGGTCAGCCCGTGGTGGCGCGCGCCGGCGGGCGCCAGGCGGTGGCCAGGAGCAGGGCCGACCCGCCCCCTCCCGCTCCCAGAGCGATCCAGAGACCAGTCCACCCGTCCAGCCGGAGCAGCCCCGCCAGGCGGTCCACGCTCCAGCCCCCCGGACCGAGCATGGCCAGGACCACGCCCAGGGCCGTGAGGGTCATCACGTACTCCCACCCCTCACCGGGGCGGAAGATGAAGAAGCCGTTGCCGCGGTGGTTGGTGATCCAGGCCACGAGCATGACCCCCACGACGCCGGCGGCCGCCACCGGGGTGAGCAGGCCGAGCACGAGGAGGGCGCCGGCGCCGACCTCGGTGAGGCTGGCGGTCCAGGCATGGACCCAGCCCGGGCGCATCCCCAGCGACTCGAACCACCGCCCCGTCCCGGCGATCTTGCCGCCCCCGAAGATGTGGTTGATCCCGTGGGCCAGGAACACCGCGCCCACGGTCAGGCGGAGGACAAGGAGGGCCAGGTCCGCGGCGGACGGGTCGATAGGGCTCACCGTGGAAGCATAGGTTGCGTGCAGGTCGTGATCGTGGGTGCGTCGCTGGGGGGGCTGCGCGTCTGCCAGGCCCTCCGCGAGGGTGGATTCGAAGACGGGATCGTGCTGGTCGGGGCCGAGAAGGAGCTCCCCTACGACCGGCCCCCGCTGTCCAAGGAGATCCTGCTCGGGAGCAAGGAGCCCGACTTCGCCGCCCTGACCAGCCCGGCCGACCTCGAGGAGCTCGACCTGGAGCTCGAGCTCGGGGTGGCGGCCCGGGGTCTCGATCCCGCCGCCCGTCGCGTGGAGCTGGCCGACGGCCGGGCCCTGTCCTACGACCGGGTGGTGCTGGCCACCGGGGCCCGGCCCCGCCTCCTTCCCGTCGAACGCAACGGCGCCGATCTGGACGGAGTGCACGTGCTGCGCACCATGGAGGACGGCCTGGCCCTGCGGGCCGCGTTCGAGGCCGGCGGAAACGTCGTCGTCGTGGGGGCGGGGTTCATCGGCTGCGAGGTGGCGTCGGCGGCGGCGGCGCGGGGCCTCCCGGTGACCGTCGTGGAGTACCTGCCCACGCCGCTGTACGCCGCCCTCGGCCCGGAGCTGGGGGCGGTCGTCGAACGCCTGCACCGGGACCACGGCGTGGACGTCCGCTGCGGGATCGGCGCCGAGGCCATCGTCGGATCGGGTCGGGTGGAGGAGGTGGTGCTGACCGACGGCACCCGGCTGGCCGCCGACATCGTCGTGGTGGGCATCGGGGTGGTACCGGAGACCGGCTGGCTCGACGGCTCGGGCGTGGAGGTCGACAACGGCGTCGTCTGTGACGAGAGGCTGCGCGCCGGGGGCCGCCCCGACGTGCTCGCGGTCGGGGACGTGGCCCGCTGGCACCATCCCGGCCTCGGGCGGTCGGTCCGGGTCGAGCACTGGACCAACGCCGCCGAGTCGGGTGCCTTCGCCGCCGAGCAGATCCTCGGGCGGGACGGGAGCTATGCGCCGGTCCCCTACGTCTGGTCGGACCAGCAGGGAAAGCGGATCCAGATGCTCGGCCTGCCGGAGCCCGGGGACCGCGCCCACCTGGTCCTCGGCAGCGAGGAGGACGGGCGCCTGGTGGCCCTGTACGAGGGGGGCGGCCGGCTCCACGCCGCCGTGGCCCTCAGCAACCCAGGGCGGCTGATGCGCTTCCGGGCCCTGGTCGAGGAGCAGGCGTCCTGGGAGCGGGCCACGGAGGTCGTGGACCAGCTCCGGGGATGAGCGGTCCGGTGACGGCCCACGGTTAGCGTGGCCGGGTGGCCCGTGCCGAGGAGCCCAAGCGCCGCCTCGACGCGCTGACCCATCATCAGCAGCGCACCACCGACCTCGGGCCGCGGGGCCGGGCCTTCGACCGGGGCCATCCGTTCATCGTCGGGTTCACGGCCACCCTCGGGGTGGTGGTGGCCCTCGGCCTCGTACTCGGCATCCGGCACCTACGCGAGGTGCTCATCCCGATCGGACTGGCCCTGTTCATAGCGGTCGGGCTCGATCCGGCCGTGCGCTACGTGGCCCGCTGGATGCCGCGGTGGGCGGCGCTGCTGGTCGTGTCGTTGGCGGCCGTGGTCACCTTCGCCGGGTTCCTGGCCGCCGCCATCCCCCCGCTGTCGAGCCAGATCACCCAGTTTGCCCACGAGCTGCCCAGGTACCTGAACAGCATCAAGAGGCACAACGGCTTCCTCGGCCATCTCGACGCCCGCTACCACATCATCTCGACCATCCAGAAAAAGGTCAGCACCGGCTCGACCGTCTCCAAGGTCGCCAACAGCGCCCTGGGTGTCGGCAAGTTCGTGGCGCGCACCACGACCGAAACGATCATCACGATCGTCCTCACCGTCTACTTCCTCGGCTCCCTACCCCGCGTCAAGCGGACGGCCTACGGGTTGGTGCCGGCCAGCCGCCGGGCGCGCGTGGAGGCGCTCTCGGAGGAGATCCTGGACCGCGTCGGGGGGTTCGTGCTCGGCAACATCTTCACGTCGGTCATCGCCGGGGCGGGCACGCTCGTGTGGCTGCTCATCTTCGGCGTGCCGTACGCCCTGCTCCTCGCGATCTTCGTCGCGCTCATGGACCTGATCCCGATCGTGGGCTCCACCATCGGCGGGATCATCGTGTCGCTCGTGGCGCTGACCAAGTCGCTGCCGGTGGCCATCGCCACAGCCGTGTTCTACGTGCTCTACCGCTTCCTCGAGGACTACCTGATAACGCCCAAGGTCATGGCCCGGACGGTGGAGGTGTCAGGTCTGGTGACGGTGGTGGTGGTGCTCATCGGCGGGGCGCTGCTCGGGATCGTCGGGGCCCTGGTGGCCATCCCGACGGCAGCGGCGGTGCAGCTGATCTTCCGGGAGGTCGTGGCGCCCAGCCTCGACCAGGAGTGAGGCGCCCCGGCCGGAGCGCGGCCCACCCACCCGGCCGACTCAGGCGGTGAAGCCGCCCCGGCCGTCGAGGGTCACCCGCCGACCCAGCCAGTCGTCGTCCGCCATGGCGCTCATCACCTCGGGGTCGGTACTCACCGCCAGCGCCCGCACCCCACCGGGTTGGGCGGCCAGCACGACAGCCCGCTCGGGATCGGGGCGGCCGTACATCACGGTGTAGGTGGACACGGTGGCCGGGCCGGCCCCGTCGGAGACGACCGGATGCGGGGTCACCCGCGCCGCCACGTCGGCCGTGACGTCCACGAGCCGGCAGCCCCGCGCCGGCGGCTCGCTGCCCCAGACAGCCACACCCTGCTTGGTCACCATCCCGCTGATCGCGGTCTGCAGTCCGAGCCGGCCGTCACCGCCGCGCAGCCGCCCGCACATCTCCACGGCGGCCTGCAGCACGTAGTTGTTCAGAGGTCCCCCCCCGAAGGTCATGCCACCGGTCACGGTCAGCTGCCCGTCGAGGGGGATCCCCAGCTCGGCGGCCTGGATGGACACGGCCACCGGGAAGCAGCTGTAGAGGTCGAGGAGGTCGAGCTCGTCGACGGTCGTCCCGGCCGCCTCCAGCGCCGCCCGCCCCGCGAGGGAGAACCCCGGGCTGCGGTGCAGGGCCGGCCGCTCGGTGACCGGCACCATGTGGTCGGACTCGGCCACCGCATGGGGGAAGACCCACCGGTCCGGGGCCACGCCGTGGGCCCGGGCCGCCTCCACCGAGCACACCAGCAGGGCGGCGGCCTGGTCGACGTTCCACTGGGACACCTCCCACTTGCGGTAGGGAAAGGCGATCATCCGGTTGTCCCCGCCCTCCGAGCGCAGCTCGACCGCGGTCCACGGGCTCCCGAAGGCGGCGCGGGGGTTGCCGGCCGCCACGGCGCTGAACCGGCACCACAGCTCGGCTATGGCGGCCAGGTGGGCCTCCCGGCTGATGCCCAGGGCCGCCCGGCGGGCGTTCTCGAGGAGGGCGTAGTGGCTGGGGGCGTTGACCAGCCCGGCGCCGATCTCCTCGGCCGAGATGATCCGTCCCGTGGGCGCGAGCAGCTCGTCGGGGCCGTCCGGGCCGGCGGCGGGAGATGCAGGGGCCGGCGGGTGACGGGGGGCGCGACGGCGCGCCTCGCCCCCCGAGACCAGCACCACGTCTGCCTCCCCCGCCGCGACAGCGGCGGCGGCCCGGGAGAGGAGGGTGGTCTGGAGGATGCCGAGCTCGGCCACCACCGTGCGGGCCCCTGCGGCCCCGAAGCGGCGGGCCAGGGCGCCGGCCGGGTCGGTCGACGGCCAGCTGCCCCGGGGACACAGCACCAGGTCCAGGGCGGGGAGCAGGGCGGCGCAGGAGGCGTCGGCCGCCGCCTTCTCAGCCGCGACGGCCATGAGGTCGAGGGCGTCGTCTCCGCCGTCGTCGGGCCCGGCGGCGGCCACGCCGACGACGACAGGGAGGCGCGGGTCGAGCGGGGCGGTCACAGGTCGAGCATGCTGGAACGACCATGCCGTCCTCCAGTCCCGCCCGCCCCGTCGTCGAGACGACGTCCGGCCTGGTCGAGGGCAGGACGGGCCCGGCCTGGCCCGGTGGCCCTCTGGTGGCGTCATTCCGGGGGGTCCCGTTCGGGGCGCCGCCGGTCGGGCCCCTCCGCTTCCGTCCCCCCGAGCCCGCCCGACCGTGGGCGGGGGTGCGCCCGGCGGTGGAGCCGGGGCCGGCAGCGCCCCAGGCGGCCGGGGACCCGTTGGCGGCCCTGGTCCCCGGGGCCTCCCCGGCCGCCACGTCGGAGGCCGACTGCCTGAACCTCGACGTGTGGGCCCCGGCCGACGTCGGCCCCGCGGCCGGGCGCCCGGTCATGGTCTGGATACCGGGGGGCGCCTTCCGCATCGGGGCGGCGTCGCTGCCGACCTACGAGGCCGGGCGCCTGGCGGCGGAGCAGGACGTGGTGGTGGTCAGCCCCAACTACCGGCTCGGGGCGCTGGGCTTCCTCTACATGCCCTCTGAGGGGGACGGGGTGGCGGCCAACTGCGGGCTGGCCGACCTGGTGCTGGCCCTGCGGTGGGTGGCCGCCAACGCCGCCGCGTTCGGGGGGGACGCGGCCAACGTCACCGTGTTCGGGGAGTCGGCCGGGGCGGGGGCAATCCTCCACCTGCTGGCCATGCCCGATTCCGCCGGCCTCTGCCGGCGGGTCATCCTCCAGAGTCCCGGAGTGGCCCAAGCCCTGGACCGGGAGCGGGCGGCGCTGGTGGCCGAGCGCCTGCTCCACCGCCTCGAGCTGCCCCCCGGGGGGGCGGGCGCCGTCGAAGGCCTGCGCCGGGTCGAGGTGCACCGGCTCGTGGCCGCCCAGGAGGCGGTGGTCGCCGAGGTGGCGGCATCGGTCGGCGCCATGCCGTTCCATCCGGTGGCCGACGGCCGGGTGGTGACCGAGCCCCCTCTCGCTGCCATCGGGGCCGGACGGGCCCACCCCGTCGACGCCGTGGTCGGGACGTGCGAGGACGAGATGCAGCTGTTCGCGGTGGCGGGGATGGACTCCCTGGACCACGCCCGCCTGGTGGCGGTGCTCCACCCGGTGGTCACCGGTGCCCTCGGCGGCGATCCCGGTCCCGACGCCGTGGACGAGCTGGTGACCCGCTACGAGGCCTGGGTCTCCGAGCGGGACGGGGGGCCGGCGGAGGTGTGGGGGGCCGTGATGACCGACGGCCTCATGCGGCTGCCGGCGGAGGAGCTGCTGACCGCCCACGCGGCGGGGGGCGGAGGGGAGACCCGGGCCTACTCGTTCGCATGGAAGCCCGGCGGGCGGGCGGCAGCCATGCGGTCGTTCCATGCCGTGGACCTCCCGTTCACCTTCGGGACCTTCGACCGGGAGGGGTGGCGCCAGTTCCTCGGGGCCGGCCCCGATGCCGACGCCCTGTCCGCGACGATGCGGCGGGCCTGGGCCGCGTTCGCGCGCGACGGCCGGCCCGGGCGCGTCCTGCCGTGCGGTTGGGACAGGTGGGAGCCGGAGGGGCGCTCCACTCTGGTGCTGGCGGATCCCGTGCGCCAGGTCGGGGATCCGCTGGCGGGGCCGCGCGCGGCGTGGGGATCGATGGGCAGGGCGCCGACGGCCGTCTCGGGGAGGGAACGATGAGCGCAGCACTCAAGGACGCGGTGGCGGTCGTGACCGGCGCCAGCCGGGGCATCGGCAAAGGCATAGCCCTCGAACTGGGCGCCGCCGGGGCCACGGTGTACGTGACCGGGCGCACCACGGGAGCCGGGGGCGTGCTGCCCGGCACCATCGGGGAGACCGCGGCCGGGATCGACGAGCTCGGCGGGAAGGGCATAGCCGTGCGTTGTGACCACCACGACGACGGCCAGGTGCGGGCCCTGTTCGAGCAGGTGCGCTCCGAGCAGGGTCGTCTCAACGTGCTCGTGAACAACGTCTATTCGTCACCCGACCTGGCGCCCGCCCTCAACAAGCGCTTCTGGGAGCTCGACCCGGGAATGTGGGATCAGGTCGTCGGGATCGGGGCGCGCTCCCACTACGTGGCGACCGTCCTCGGGGTGCCGCTGATGTTCGGCCAGGCCCCACGGGTGATCGTGAACGTCTCGTCGTCGGGCGCGGCCCAGTACGCCCACAACGTCGTCTACGGGGCGGGCAAAGCGGCCGTCGACAAGATGACCGCCGACATGGCCCACGAGCTCGAGCCCGAAGGAGTGGCCGTCGTGTCGATCTGGCCCGCGCTGGTGCGCACCGAGTTCACCTCGATGGGGGCGGTGGAGACCGACGACGGCCGGCTGGTCCTGTCGGTGGGAGGAGGGCCGGGCCTCGACCTGGGCCAGGCCGAGTCACCCCGCTTCTCGGGGCGGGCGGTCGTGGCCCTGGCCGCCGACCCCACCGTGATGACACGCAGCGGACGGGCGTGGACCACCGCCGAGCTGGCCCGGGGCTACGGGTTCACCGACGTCGACGGCCGCCTGCCCGAGGTCCTGGTGCGTCCCCGCGGCGACATAACCTCGACCCGATGACGAAGTCCGACGCCGAGCGGGCCGCCTGGCGGCCCCGGGCCATGCCCGGGATCGGCGCCGAGCTGACGCGCGAGCAGCAGCTCGCCTGCGCCTTCCGGATCCTGGCCCGGGCCGGCTTCAGCGAGAACATCGCCGGCCACATCACGTGGGACCCCGACTCCACCGGAGACCTGCTGGTCAACCCCTGGGGCCTGTGGTGGGACGAGGTCTCGGCGTCGGACGTGTGCCGGATCGATCCCGACGGCACCGTGTTGGACGGGCGGTGGGACGTGACGCCGGCCATCCCGATCCACACCGAGCTCCACCGCCGCCGCCCGGACGCCCGCGTCGTCGTGCACAACCATCCGTACCACGTCACCCTCCTGGCCGCGGTGGGCATGGTGCCCGAGGCCCTCCACCAGACCGGCTCGATGTACCTCGACGACCTCGGGTTCGTGGCCGAGTACGACGGGGAGATAGACGATCCCGTCCTCGGCGCCGAGCTGGCCGGGCGCATCGGGGACAAGTCGGTGGTGATCCTCGCCAACCACGGCGTGATCGTGACCGCCCCGACAATCGAGGAGGCCGTGTACCGCTCGGCCAGCTTCGAGCGGATGTGCCGGCTCTACTACGACGTCAAGGTCCTCGGTGTCGAGCCGCTTCACATAGCCGGGCACGTGCAGAAGGCGATGAAGCAGTCGCTCCTCGGTAGGGGCAGCGAGCTGTACTGGAACGGGGCCGTGCGCCGCCTCCTGCGCGACGAGCCCGACGTCCTGGACTGAGGGGGATCCGCCCGTGGCCTCGATCGAGGAGCTCCAGCGCAACCTGTCGTTCACGACCGGGGGCAAACGGGGCCGGGCCACCTTCCTGCCCGAACCGGAACGGCGCCCCCGGCGCTACACCGTCATTTCGGCCGACGACCACATCGTGGAGCCGCCCGACACGTTCCTCGGTCGGATGCCCCGTTCGCTGGCGGAGCGGGCGCCGCGCGTCGTCGAGAAGGACGACGGCGCCGAGGTCTGGGTCTACGACGGCCAGGAGATCCCCAACGTGGGGTTCAACGCCGTCGTCGGGCGGCCGGTGAGCGAGTACAGCTTCGAGCCCGCCCGCTTCGACGAGATGCGCCGGGGGGCCTGGGACATCCAGGAGCGCATCCGCGACATGGACATCAACGGCGTGTACGCGTCGGTGAACTTCCCGTCGTTCCTCCCCGGGTTCTGCGGCCAGCGCCTGCAGCTCTCCACGCCCGACACCGACCTGGCCCTGGCCGCGGTGCGGGCCTGGAACGACTGGCACATCGAGGCCTGGGCCGGCGCCCGCCCCGACCGGATCATCCCGTGCCAGATCCCGTATCTCCTCGACCCGGAGGTGGGGGCGGCGGAGATCCGCCGCAACGCCGAGCGGGGCTTCAAGGCCGTGACCTTCTCCGAGGGCCCGCAGCACCTCGGGCTGCCGTCGCTGCACACCGGCCACTGGGATCCGATCATGGGGGCCTGCGCCGAGACGGGGACCGTGGTCAACCTCCACATCGGCTCGTCGGGCATCAGCCCGTCCACGGCCGACGACGCCCCCCCGGACGTGATCGGGGTGCTGTTCTTCGGGTACGCGATGTTCGCGGCTGTGGACTGGCTGTACTCCCGGATCCCGGTGCGGTACCCGGACCTGCGGCTCTGCATGTCGGAGGGCGGCATCGGCTGGGTGGCGGGCCTGCTCGACCGCCTCGACCACATGCTCTCCTACCACGAGATGTACGGCACGTGGTCGGGCATCGAGCTCACGCCGGCCGAGGTTCTCCAGCGCAACTTCTGGTTCTGCGCGGTGGAGGACCAGACGTCGTTCGCGGTGCGGGACCGCATCGGGGTCGACCACATCCTCGTGGAGTCGGACTACCCGCACTGCGACTCGACCTGGCCCGACACCCAGCGAGTCCTGGCGGAGGAGATCGGCCATCTGCCGCCCGCCGACGTCGAGCGCATCACCTGGCGCAACGCCTCCGAGCTCTATCGACACCCCGTCCCGGAGTCGGTCCAGACTGATCCCGAGAGCTATTGAGGCGTTGACGGCCTCGCTCTCCGAGGTGGTGGCGGGCCACGCCACCGAGCGCCCCGACCACCCGGCCTTCCTGTGCGAGGGTCGGGTCACCACCTGGAGCGACTACGACCGGGCGGCCCGGGTCAACGCCGGCCGGCTGGTGGAGGCAGGACTGGCCCGGGGTGACCGGGTGGCGGTGGTCCTGCCCGACGGTCCCGGCGTGCACGAGTGGTTCCTGGGCGTCGAGCGGGCCGGAATGGTGATCGTCGGCATCGGGCCCCGGGCCGGGGAGGCCGAGGTCCGACACCTGCTCGAGCGCAGCGGGGCGCGGGCCCTGGTCTCGTCCCCGGTCCTGGCGGGCCGGGATGCCGGGGAGGTCGTGGCCGGGCTGGGCGACGCCGGTCTCGATCTCCTGCACATCCCGGCCGCGGTGGACCCACCCCAGGGGGGGCCGGTCGGGGACGGGCCCGGCGTGGGTCCCGACGAGCTGTGGCTGCTGAACTCCACGTCCGGCACGACCGGGCTGCCGAAGTGCGTGATGCACACCCAGAGCCGCTGGATGTACTTCCACCAGCTGGCCGTGCAGGCGGGGGGCATGACCGCGGACGACGTGTTCATGAGCCTGCTCCCCGCTCCATTCGGGTTCGGGCTATGGACGGCCCACTTCACCCCCACGCTGTTGGGCGCGCCGGTGGCGGTGATGCCCCGGTTCAGCGCCGCCGAGGCGGTGCGGCTGGCCGCCGACCTCCGGGTGACGGTGCTGGCGTGCGTCACCACCCAGCTCGTGATGATGCTCAACGACCCGGGGCTCGGCGGCGCCGACCTGGGGGCGCTGCGCGCCGTGTTCACCGGCGGGGAGGCCGTCCCCTACGAGCGCGCCGCCGAGTTCGAGGACCGCACCGGCGCGCGCGTCCTCCAGTTCTACGGGTCCAACGAGACCGGGGCCCTCAGTCACACGTCGCTGGCCGACGACAGGGAGCACCGCCTGCGCACCGCGGGTCGGGTCATCCCCGGCATGCACGTACGCCTCCTAGACGGGGAGGAGGACGTCACCGCCACCGGCGGGCCCGGGGAGCCGGTGTGCCGCGGCCCGGCCACGTCGCTCGGGTACTGGGACGACCCCGAGGCCAACGCCCGGCTGCTGACCGCGGACGGCTGGATGCGCACCGGGGACCTGGCCGAGCTCGACTCCGACGGCTACCTGCGGATCGTCGGCCGCCTGTCCGACATCATCATCCGGGGAGGGAAGAACATCAGCGCCGGGCAGGTCGAGGCCGATGTCGGGACCCACCCCGCCGTCGCCATGGTGGCGGCCGTGGCCATGCCCGACGAGGTGTTCGGGGAGCGGGTGTGCGTGTACGTCGTGGCCCGGCCCGGGCCGGTGCCCACCCTGGAGGACGTCATCGACCACCTGCTGCGCCGGGGCGTCGGGAAGGAGCTGCTGCCCGAGCACCTGGTCGTGGTGGACTCCCTGCCGACGGCCTCCGGCGGCAAGGTGGCCAAGGGCCAGCTGCGGGCGGACATCCGCCGGCGGATGGAGGGGACGGCCGCCGGCGGGTAGAGAGCTCAGCTCTCCGGGCGCAGGGTCGGGAACAGCAGCACGTCGCGGATGTTCTGGACGTCGGCCACGAACATCGCCAGCCGGTCGATGCCGATACCCAGCCCGCCCGTGGGAGGCATGCCGTGCTCGAGGGCGCGCAGGAAGTCCTCGTCGACCGGCATGGCCTCCTGGTCCCCGGCGGCCCGCTCCCGGGCCTGCTCCGAGAAGCGGGCCCGCTGCTCGTCGGGGTCGGTGAGCTCGGAGAAGGCGTTGGCCAGCTCGCGGCCCGCCACCACCGCCTCGAAGCGCTCGACGTAGCCCGGCGCGCTCCGATGGGCGCGCGCCAAGGGGGACACCTCCTGGGGGTAGTCGCACACGAACACGGGCCCCCACAGGTTGGGCTCGGTGGTCTTCTCGTAGATCTCGAGCATCACCTTCCCCGCCCCCCACTCGTCGCGAAGGGGGACGTCGACCTCGGTGGCCACGGCCCGGAGCTTCTCGAGGCCGAGCTCGAGGTTGGCCTCCCGTCCCGTGGCCTCGGCTATGAGCGTGGCCATGGTGGCCCGGCGCCACGGCGGGCCGAAGTCGATGGGGCGGCCCCCGAACGTCACAGCCGTGGTCCCCCGCAGCTGGCGGAACACGTGGGCTACGAGCTCCTCGACCAGGGCCATGATGTCGTGGTAGTCGGCGTAGGCCTGGTACAGCTCGAGCATCGTGAACTCGGGGTTGTGGCGCGGGGAGATGCCCTCGTTGCGGAACACCCGCCCGATCTCGAACACCCTCTCGAAGCCCCCGATGATCAGCCGCTTGAGGTGGAGCTCGAGAGCGATGCGCAGGAACAGGTCGAGATCGAGGGCGTTGTGATGGGTGCGGAACGGCAGGGCGTGGCCCCCGCTCGGCACCAGGTGCAGCGTCGGCGTCTCCACCTCGACGAAGTCGCGCTCGTCGAGGAACTCGCGGACGACGTGCAGCACCCGGCTGCGGAGCAGGAAGACCCGGCGGGTGTCGGGGTTGGCCCAGAGATCGACCTCGCGTTGCCGGTAGCGGGTGTCGACGTCGGTCACGCCCCGCCACTTGTCCCCGAAGCCCCGGCGGGCCTCGGCCAGAAGGGCCCACTCCGCCACTCTGACCGACAGCTCCCCCCGGCGGGTGCGCACGACCTCCCCCCGTGCGCCCACCCAGTCCCCGAGCGACAGGGCCGTGAAGGCCTCGTAGCGATCGGTCCATCCGGCGCCGGCGAAGAGCTGCACCTGCCCGCTCGAGTCCCGCAGCTCGGCGAAGTCGAGCTTGCCCTGGGGCCGGTGGAGCATGACCCGGCCCGCCACGGCCACCTCCTGGCCCGAGCCGGCCCCGGCCTCGAGGTCACCGAAGCGCTCGGCCACCTCGGCGGCGGTGGCGGTCACCTCGTAGCGGTAGGGCGGGTCCGGGCTCACGGAGCGCCCTCCGTCCGGCGCCGGCGGGGCGCGGTGCGGATCCAGGCCCCGGCGTCCACCGGGAGCACCACCCCGGTCAACCAGCGGGCGTCGTCGGACAGCAGCCAGAGAAGAGCGGGCGTGGTCGACGCCTCGGCGGGAAGGACGCCGGTCGGCAGCAGGTAGCTGCTCTCGAACTGCCGGAGGAAGTCCCGCCGCTCGATGCCGGCCACCCGGGCCAGCTCGGTGATCATCGGGGTGTCGGTGGCGCCCGGGCAGATCACGTTGACCCGGATCCCGTGCTCCCCGAGGTCATTGGCCAGGCTGAGGCCGAGGCCGACCACGGCGTACTTCGAGGTGGTGTAGTCGGCGTTCCAGGACAGGGGCCGGAGGGCGGCCCCGGACGCGATCAGCACCATCGAGGAGCCCGGGCCCCGCTCGATGAGGTGCGGGGCCGTGTGCTTGCAGGTCAGCCAGGCGCCGGTGACATTCGTGGCCAGCACGGCGTCCCAGTCGGCCTTCGGGATCTGCCAGGCGGGCATGAAGGCGTTCTCGACCCCCGCGTTGGCCACGACGTGGTCGATGCCCCCGAACTCCTCGACGGTGGCGGCCACGGCGCGCGCCATCTGGTCCTCGTCGCGCACGTCGCACTGCAGGGCCAGGGCCCGGCCTCCCGCCTCCTCCACGGCCCGGGCCGTCTCCTCCAGGTCGGCACGGTCGGCGACGGCCAGCGGCGGGTGGTCGCACGCGCCCGAGGCCACGTCGAGCAGCGCCACGGCCGCTCCCTCGCCGGCCAGCGCCACGGCGTGCGAGCGCCCCTGGCCGCGTGCCGCCCCGGTGATCAGCACGACCCGGTCGTCGAAGCGGCCCACCGGCACAACCTATTGGCGGAGAGTCCCCGGGGCCGGCAGTTGGGACCGGGCCGGCGGGGGTTGAACGGACGGCGCTACGGGGTACTAGGTGCGCAGCACCGACGCCGGGCGGCGTGAGCCGGATCGGAGGACCCCGGCCCCCGCGCCGGCGTCGGAGGTCTCAGCTGCCGGATCGCGGGGATCCGGCCCCGTTCCCGGGCGCCGGATCCGGGTCCGCCCCCTCCATCAGCCAGCGGCGCACGACGAGGCTGCTGGCCGAGGGGTCGTCGGGATCCAGGACGGCTTCGAGCGGTCGAGGCGGCCCCAACGGCTCGCCCGGCGCCTCGGCCACGATGGCGGGCTGGTCCCGCTCCGGCTCGAAGACCTCCCCGAACCCACGGACCATCCCGGTGAGCAGGGCCCCCGTGGCGGTACGGCGCCGCCATGCCTCGACCCGGGGCGGCAGGGCGGTCCGGCCGCCCGCTCCCTCCTCGAGCTCCCCGTCGAGGTCGTCGAGGTCGTCGAGGTCGTCCATTGGTCCAGGGTAGGGGCGCGCCGCTCAGGGGGGAGGGTCGGGCTCAGCCCAGCAGCTCCTCCAGGCAGACCGTCGCCTGGTTCTCCAGCCAGACCGAGTTGTCGGCCGGCATCAGGCCCCGTTCCACGGTTCGGTTCATCACCCGCACGACGATGGCGCAGTAGCGCAGGGCGGCAAAGACCTCGTACCAGTGGAGGTCGGCCACCTCCCGCCCGGATAGGCGGCGGTAGAGGTCGGCCTGCTCCTCGCGGGTCGGCTCCCCCTCCGGGCGGGGCACGCCGGCGGACTCGTGCGACCATCGGTCGAACATCAGCCACCACCCCAGGTCGACCTCGGCGGGCGCGATCGACGCCGCCTCGAAGTCGGTGACGCACACGCACCGGAACTCCCGCCAGATCATGTTCCCCGGGCGGGGGTCCCCCCAGTTGAGCGTAGGCGGCCCTGTGGCGGGGCTCCGGGTCTCGAGCCAGGCGAAGGCCCGATCCAACAGCGGGTGCTCCCGTCCCCCGAGCTCCCGCTCGGCGTAGCTGCGCCAGATCCGCAGCTGGCGCTCGGCCGACGTGTCGGTCCCCCCTCCGAGCAGCCAGTCGAGACCGGCCCGCCGCCAGTCGACCGCGTGCAGGGAGGCCAGCACCCCGATGCCGCTCTCGATCATGGAGCGCCGGTCGGTCGGCGCCGCCTCGGCGAAGAAGCCGGACTCGGCGTAGCTCGGGGTGACGAGCGGGACCTGGCCCTCGACGAAGCCCATGACGAAGAAGGGCGCACCCAGGACGGACGGGTCGGACTCGTACCCGACCAGAGGGGCCAGTGGCACGGGGGAGTGGGCGGACAGCGCCGCCATCACGCGGTACTGGATGTCCACCTCGACGTCGAACCCGGGCGCCTGCTGGGGGTAGACGGCGGGATCGGGGCTCTCCCGGCGCAGGATCAGGCGCCGGGCCTCGGCGCCGCCGGACGGCCGTGTGGCCCGGAACGAGATCGTCTCGGCCGAGAACCCGGTGGACAGGGGCTCGACGTCCGAGACCAAAACGGCAGCGCCGTCACCCCCGGGCGGGTCCAGACGGGGGGCCAGCCAGGCGGCCAGGGCCGCAGCCTCGCTCGCGTTCAACTGAACTTGGGGATGACCTCGGTGCCGAAGCGGCGCAGCGACTCCACCACGTCCTCGTGGCGCATCGGAGCGGCGTGCACCAGCATCAGCAGCAGGTCGACGCCCTGGTCGGCATACCACTCGACCCCCCGGATGCACGACTCGGGGCCGCCCAGGATCATCGAATGGTTGGCGCGCATCTCGTCGAGCTCCCGCACCCGCGCCGCCGCGCCGCCGAAGCGCTCCTTGTACCACCGGTAGCTGTCGTCGGTGGCACCCTCGAGGTCGGCCAGCTGGGCGTACACGTGCTCGACCATGTTGGCGTACCAGCACAGTCCCTCGAAGCCCCGCGCCACGGCATCGTCGTCGTCCCGGCCGCAGAACATCAGGGTGAAAGCGGCAAACTGGTCGTTGACCGCCAGGCCCACGGGATCGGTGGGCGCCTTGACCAGGCGCTTGTAGTCGGAGACCTGGTCGGCCAGGTCGTCGGTGGACGAGACCGAGAAGTGCATGTAGCCGATCCCCCGCTCGGCCGCCATGACCGACGACGACGGCTGGGTGCCCGACACCCAGATCGGCGGATGGGGCTTCTGCACCGGCTTGGGCAGGACGTTGCGGGTCGGCATCCGGAACGTCGGGGAGTCCCACGAGAACTCCTCCTCGGTCCACATCCGGGGGATCATGTGCAACGCCTCGTCCCACTGGGCCCGGGTGGCGTTGGGGTCGATGCCGAACCCGTGGATCTCGAGACCGGATGCCGAGCGGGCGGTGCCGAACTCGAGGCGGCCCTTCGACATGATGTCGAGCACGGCCGCCATCTCGGCGGAGCGGATGGGGTTGTTGTACCTGAACGGCAGGAGCCGCGAGCCGTGGCCGATACGGATCGTCGAGGTGTGCTGGGCCACCGCCGCCAGCCAGACCTCGGGGGCCGACGCCACCGAGAACTCGTCGAGGAAGTGGTGCTCGACCGAGAACACGTGAGTGAAGCCGACGTCTTCGGCCACCTTGGCCTGCTCCAGCGCGTCCCAGTAGCAGTCCGAGACGGTCGTGTCCCCCCACGGCCGCTTCGGCTCGATCTCGTACAGCAGTCCGAACCTCACGGTTTCGACCCTACCGGAGCGGAAACCGGCTGGTACGGTCCGCGACCGGCGGCCCGGGAGAGGAGCGCGGCGTGGGACGTCTGGACGGAAAGGTGGCCATCATCACCGGGGCCGCCCACGAACGCGGTCAGGGCGCCGTCACCGCCCGGCTGTTCGTGGCGGAGGGGGCCCGGGTCGTTCTCACCGACGTGGTGGACGAGGAGGGGTCCCGGCGGGCGGAGGAGCTCGGCGTCGACGCGGTGTATCTGCACCACGATGTCGCCGACGAATCGGGCTGGGGCCACGTGGTGGCGGAGGCGGAGCGGCGCTGGGGGAGGGTGGACGTGCTGGTGAACAACGCCGGCATCGCCCGGACGGGACCGGTGGCCGAGCACAGCCTCGACGACTACATGGCGGTGATCGGGGTGAACCAGGTCGGGGTCTTCCTGGGGATGAAGCACGTCATCCCGGCCATGCTCCGCGCGGAGAGGGGATCGATCATCAACATCTCGTCGGTCGACGGGCTGAGGGGGATGGCCAACTGCATCGGCTACGTCGCCAGCAAGTGGGCGGTGCGGGGCATGACCAAGACGGCGGCCCTCGAGTACGCGTCACGGAACATCCGGGTCAACTCCATCCACCCCGGTTTCATCGAGACCCCGATCCTCCCGATCCCCGGGGAGACCGCCCGCCGGCTGTTCGACCACTCCCCCGCCGGGCGGATCGGCCAGCCCGAGGACGTGGCGCCGCTCTCGCTCTATCTGGCGTCCGACGAGAGCGGCTACTGCACCGGGGCCGAGTTCGTGGTCGACGGCGGGCTGACGATCGGGGTGCCGATGCCCCCGGGGACGTAGAGACGACGCGCCGGGGTGGGGGCCCCGGCGCACGCGGCGGGCGTGGTCCGCAGGACCCGGGTGCCCGCCGCAGTCAGATCGGCTGGAACAGCACTCCCCGGCTGATCAGCGTCTCGATGCGTTCGTCGTCCATTCCCAGCAGAGCGCGGCAGATCTCCCGGGTGTGCTGGCCGAGAAGGGGGGCCGGGAAGAGGTCGACGTCGGGGAGGGCCACCGAGTGGAAGGCCGGACCTTCGAACAGCACCGGGCCGAGCCCCGTCTGGTCGAGCTCCCGGAGGTAGCCCCGGGCCTGCAGGTGGGGGTCGTCCGGCTCGTCGCTCATGTACATCATCATCCCGGCGGGCACTCCCTGTGCCTGGAGGATCTCCATCACCTCGCGGTCGGTGCGCCCGGAAGTCCACTCCGACAGGGCGGCCTCGATCTCGGCGGCGTCCTCCCGGCGGCCCGCCACGTCTGCCAACCCGGGCGCGGTGGCCCACGCCGGGCTGCCGAGCGCCCTGACCAGGCCAGCCCAGTCGTGGTCGTCGCGGCAGGTGATGACGCACCACCGTTGCTCGCCGCGGCACGGGTACGCGCCCCACGGGAAGCCCCGGTCGCTCTCGTTGCCGCGAGGCCGGACCGATCCAGGTTCGAGCGCCTCCTTCAGGTACAGGTCCCCGAGGAGGTTCAGCACCGTCTCGACCTGGGCTATCTCGATGTAGCCGCCGGCCCCCGTGCGGGCCCGGCGCAACAGGCCGGCCAGCACCGCCACCGTGCCGAGACGGCCGACGACGTGGTCGGGGAAGGCCACGTTGGCGCCGACCGGGCCCGTGTCGGGGAAGCTCCAGAGGTGGGTGAGCCCCCCCACCGGCTGGGTGTTGGCTCCGTAGCCCCGCCAGTCCTCCCACGGCCCGCCCCGGCCCATCAGCTGGCTGCTCAGCATCACCAGCCGGGGGTTCACCGCGGAGAGGTCGGACCACGCCAGGCCGAGGCGCTCCATCGTCCCGGGGGGCAGGTTCTCGACGACCACGTCGGCGTGACGGACCAGATCCAGGACCAGCTCCCGGCCCTCGGGAGTCGCGAAGTCGACCCCGAAGCTCTGCTTGGACCGGTTGGAAGAGGCGAAGACCGCGCTCATCTCCCCACCCTGGATCACGCGGAAGAGGTCCGGGCGCAGCCGGCTCTCCACCCGGATCGACTCGGCTCCGTACTCGGCCAGGAGGCGGGCGATCTCGGGGGTGGCCCCCGCCACCCCGAAGTCCAGCACGCGGACGCCGGCGAACGGCCGGGGCGGCCCCGACGGGTCCGTCGGCGCTCCCCCCCCTCCGACCGGCGGACGGGGCGCCGGCACGGGATCGGACAGCGGGTCCCGGGGGCACCACGAGAAGGGGGCGCCCCGACCGGGGACCTCCGGCGCGGGCGACCGCACGCCGGCCCGGACGCCGTCGACGGTCAGGAAGCCGTCGGGGACCGGGCCCGACAGGGCGTCGATCACGGGGGCGGACCGGAACGAGCCCCGCCGGGCGAAATGCTCGGCCGCGAGCACGTCGGACGGCTCCAGCAGCGGGGTGATGCCGAGGCCCCGGCGCTGGCCCTCCATCGAGAGCTCGATCTTCGTGTACCGGCCGAACAGCTCCCGGTACAGAGGCTCCAGCACGTCGCGCGCCTCGATCCGCGCCGCCCCCGTGTCCCAGTGGGGGTCCATCAGGAACTCGGGATCCCCGAGCCACTCGCGGATGCGGTGCCATTCCCGCTTGGTCACGACCGAGGCCCGCACGTAGCCGTCCTTGCAGGGATACACGTTGTAGATGGGCCCCCCGCCGTTGCGGATCTCGGCGTAGACGCCGAACTGCCGGATGAAGCTGAAGCTGGTCAGGCCCCAGTCGGTCGTCTGGGCGCACGCCTCCATGACGGAGAGGTCGATGTGGGCGCCCGAGCCCCGCCTCAGGCGGTGCCACAGGCCGGTCAGGGCGGCGAAGGCGGCCATCACACCCGCCACGTCGTAGGCGAGGTTCCCGGGCGGCAGAACCGGCGGCAGCTCGGGGATCCCGGCGCGGAACAGCATCCCGGACAGCGCAACCAGCACGGGGTCGCTGCCGGCGTAGTCCCGGTACGGCCCGCTGTGCCCGAAGTCGGTGACCGACACCACGACCAGGCCGGGGGCTTCCCGGGCCACCACGACGGGGTCCATGCCGGCGGGGGCCCGCCCGGGGCGGCTGGACTCCACCCAGATGTCGGCCTCACCGAGGAGAGCCCGCCAGGCGGCGGCGTCCGCGGGCGCAGCGGGGTCGAGGGCCACGCTCGCCTTGTTCAGGTTCCGCAGGGCGAAGAACAGGCCCCGGTCCCCGTGCCACGGCGGGACCCGCCGCGACGGCGCCCCGCCCGGCGGCTCCACCCGCACGACCTCGGCGCCGAGATCGGCCAGGATGCGCCCGCACATCTCGCCCCGCTCGTCGGTGGTGTCGACGACGCGCACTCCGTCGAGGGGCAGCGGCGACACGGCCGCCTACTGTACGCACGGGCCGGCGGGGTGAGACCCGTCCGCCCCCCGCACGAGAGGAGCGAGCCGTGCCGATGCCCCAGGGCGTGCCGATCATCGACACCATGATCGGGTTCCCCCACCGTGACATGGCGCAGACCTACGCCTTCATCACCCGCCAGACGAAGGACCGCCAGTCCCGCGAGGAGTTCGCGTTCCCGGTCGAGTACATGTTCAAGCAGGTTCCGGAGAAGGCGCTCACCAACAGCGACGACCCGATCAGCGTGACCCTGGCGGAGATGGACCACTGGGGCATCCAGAAGGGGATGATCGGCGTCGGTGACCCCGCCGGCACGGGCGAGCTGGCCCTCAAGCAGCATCCCGACCGCTTCATCGCGTCGTCCAGCTGCGACCCCAACGAGGGGATGGAGGGGGTGCGCCGCCTGGTGCGGGAGCACGAGACCTACGGGACCCGGGCCGTGGGCTGCTTCCCGGCAGGCACCTTCCCCCAGGTGGCGATCAACGACAAGAAGATGTACCCGATCTACGCCAAGTGCGTGGAGCTCGGCATACCCATCTTCTGCTGCGCGGGGGTGCCTGGACCGCGGATCCGATTTGCCCCCCAGCACGTCGAGCTGATCGACGAGGTGATGTACGACTTCCCCGAGCTGGTCTTCGTGACCCGCCACGGCTGCGAGCCGTGGGCCGACCTGGCCGTGAAGCTCATGCTCAAGTGGCCGGGGCTGCACTACTCGACCAGCGCCTTCGCCCCGAAGTACTACCCGAAGGCGGTGATCGACTACGCCAACACGCGGGGCGCCGACAAGGTGATCTACGCCGGCTACTTCCCGATGGGCCTGTCGATCGAGCGGATCATGACCGAGATGCCCTCCGTCCCCTTCCGGGACGAGGTGTGGCCGAAGTTCCTCCACGACAACGCCGCCCGGGTCCTCAAGCTGGATTGACCCTGAAAGGGGCGCACCCGGCCCGGTGGAAGGGAGTCGGCGGGGCTGGGGTCCCCGCCGACAGCGGCGGGCGTGGTCCGAAGGCCCCGGGTGCCCGCCGCCATGATTGGAACCGGTTTCAGATTTGGGCCCGGACATGACAGGATTACCCGCCGCCAGGGGCGAATAGGCCGGGGCGGCGGGTAAGGGGCCACCAGACTTGGGGATCGGGAGGGGACGAGTGCCGGTTGACACCGGATCGGGCCGGGGCCGGCGGAGCCGGGGGACCGTCCGCAGGACGCGGGCGGCGCTGCTCGTGGTGTGCACCCTGACCATGTCGGGGTGCGGCCTGCGCGTCGGATCGGGCCAGGTGAAGGCCGCCCTGCAGGCCGCCCAGGGCCAGGGCGGCGGCGGGGGCGGCCTGGGGACCGGCGGCGGCGGCGGGTCCGGAACCGGGGTCGAGGCCGCCGGGGGCGGAGGCACCTCGGGCGGGCTGGCCGGCGGAACGGCCGGCGCCGGAGGCACCTCGGCCGGGCTGGCGGGCACGAGCGGCGGCGCCGGCGGAGCAGGCGGGGGCGGGGGCGCCTCGGCCACCACACTGCCCGCCGGTGGAAACGGCGGGGCCACCGACGTCGGAGTGACCGGGAACACCATCACCGTCGGGAACGTGTCCGACCTCGGAGGACCGGTCCCCGGCCTGTTCCAGGGCGGCCCCAACGGCACCCAGGCCTACTTCAACTACATCAACCAGACCCAAGGCGGGGTGTTCGGACGCCAGCTCAAGCTGGTGGCGTCGGACGACGGCCTGCAGTGCAACCAGAACGAGTCGGACTACCAGAACCTGGTCAACAGCGTGTTCGCCTTCGTCGGGAGCTGGTCACTCGACGACAACTGCGGGGCCCAGATCCTCTCCCAGGGGCACACCGATATCCCGCTCATCCAGCAGGCCCTCAACCCCCAGATGGCGGCCCTCCCGAACGAGTACAGCATCAACCCCTTCGCCTACGGGGGTCCGACCGGGACCTTCCAGTACTTCAAGTCGAAGTACCCGGACGCCATCAGCGCCGTCGGCACGCTCGTCGGCAATCAGCCGGCGGCGGTGGCGGCCTGGAAGGGCATCAGGGCCGATATGGAGGCGCAGGGCTACAAGGTCGTCTACGAAGACGACTTCCCGCCGGCGCAGTCGAACTTCACCGCCGACGTGGTCCGCATGCGGTCCCAGGGCGTCAAGGAGGTGTTTCTCCAGTCGGTGAACGCCCCCGATGCGGCGGACTTCGCCAACGAGGCCGCCCAGCAGAACTGGAAGCCCGAGCTGTGGCACTGCCCGGTGTGCTACTTCGGCGGGTACGTGAGCCAGTCCGGCGGACCGGGGCCCGTGGAGGGCCACTACGCCACCGTTGTCCAGGAGCTCTTCCTGGGCGAGGACGCCGCCACCGTGCCCGAGGTGGCCCTGTTCGACAAATGGCTAAAGCAGGCGTACCCGAGCTTCGAGCCCGACCAGTTCGCCGACACCTCGTGGGCCAATGCCGCCCTGTTCGTGCAGACGCTCAAGATGGTGGGGCCGCACCTCACCCGCAAGGCGGTGCTGGCGGCACTGGCCGGTATGCACCACTTCTCCGACAACAACATGTTCCCCGACACCGACGTCGGTGCGAAGACGCCGGGGCACTGCTACATGATTCTGCAGCTGAAGGGTGGCAAGTACACCAAGGTCGACGATCCACCGTCCGGGTTCCGGTGCGATGGAGCCTTCTTCCGGGCCAATGTCTAGAGCCGGGGAGTAGGTCCGGTGCACAGCCTCTTCATGTCCTACCTGGTCCTCGGGATCATCTACGGCTGCCTGTACGCCCTGACCGCCACCGGCCTCGTGGTCACCTACACCACATCGGGCATCTTCAATTTCGGCCACGGCGCCATCGGCATGTTCATGACGTTCACGTACTGGCAGCTCACCGTGCAATGGCACGTGCCAGTGGTGGTTGGCCTGATCGTGGTCCTGTTCGTGATCGCGCCTCTCTTCGGGGCGCTGATCGAACGGTTGTTCATCAGGTCCCTGTACGGGGCGTCGCTGGGCGTCACGCTCGTCGTCACCCTCGGGATCCTGTTGTTCCTGCTGGGCCTGGCCGACTGGTTGTGGAACCCGACCGTGACCCGCCACCTGCCGTCGCTGGTCCCGGGCCAGGTCTCGTTGTTCGGGGTGGTCGTGACGTACTACCAGTTCATGGTGCTGGGAATCGCGATCGGCGTGGCCGTCCTGCTCCGGGTGCTCTTCACCCGCTCCCGCGTGGGCATGACAATGCGGGCCGTCGTCGACGACCGCGACCTCACGGCACGTGCCGGCGCCAGCCCCCAGCGCACCGCCCAGCTGTCCTGGGCCCTCGGGGCGTCACTGGCGGCGCTGGCGGGCATCCTGATCGCCCCGCTGCAGTACCTCGACCAGCTCAACCTCACTCTGCTGGTGGTCTTCGGCTACGCCGCCGCCGTGGCCGGGCGGCTGCGCAGCCTTCCGCTCACTGTGGCGGGCGGCCTGTTCCTCGGGCTGGTGTGGTCATACGCCGTCGGCTACCTGCCCAACGACCTGCTGTCGAACCTCAACCCGGTGATCCCGATGGCGGTGCTCTTCGCCGCCCTGCTGCTGCTGCGTCAGGAACGCCTGCAGACGGCCCGCCTGGCCCTGCGCCGCAGCCGCCAGGCGGTGGGGCTGATGCCGTCCCTCCTGATAGCCGTGCTGTTCGTGGCGGGGACGTTCGTGGTGTCCCAGATCCTGTCCGCCGGCAACCTGCTCACCTTCGGCTCGGGGCTCTGCATCGGGATCGTGGTCCTGTCACTCGTGCTGCTGGCGGGCTACGGGGGCCAGGTGTCCCTGGCCCAGATGACCTTCGCCGGGCTCGGCGCCTACTTCATGGGCAAGGTGGCGGGGGGACACTCGATCGTGGGGCTGATCGCGGCCTTTGCCCTGCCGGCAGCCGTCGGCGGTGTCCTGGCCCTCGTGGTCCTGCGCCTGCGCGGCCTCTACCTGGCCCTGGCCACGTTCGCCTTCGCCTACGGCATGGACAACCTGTTCTTCAACAAGCTCCTCGGATTCGGGGGGATCCTCAACGTCGGGCGCTTCCTCGTCCACTCCCAGAAGGCGTTCCTGATGGAGGTGTCGATCCTGTTCGCCGCCCTGGCGGTGGGTGTGATGGCCATCAAGCGGGGTCCGTTCGGGCGGCGCCTGGCCGCCATCAACGACAGCGAGGCGGCATCCGCCTCGATCGGCATGAACATCACCGCCACCAAGGTCGTGGCCTTCGTCCTGGCCGCCGGCATCGCCGGGCTGGGCGGCGCCATGTACGGGGGCTGGCAGGGGGAGGTCGGCCCGACCGACTTCCAGTGGCTGACCAGCCTCATCGTGCTGCTGCTCGTGGCCCTCGGCGGCATCGACAGCGTCCCGGGCGCCTTCCTCGTGTCGGTCTTCTACGCCTCGGGCCCCGTCATCCAGCGCCACCTGCAGTCGATCCCGAACTTCCAGCTGCTGCTGGTCGGCCTCGGCGCCATCACCCTCGGCCGCAATCCGGGCGGGATAGCCACCCAGCTCTCCGACGCCGTGGAGAACATCCGCTCGTTGCGCGGCTCGTTCCGGGCCAGGCAGGAGCGACGGGCCGCGCCGGCGGGGATCACTCCGGGGCGGGAAGACGGGTTCGGCCCCTCGAGGGAGGAGGGTGGACTTGTCGTCACCGGCTGAGGCCCCCGCCGCCACCCTGGCCGAGCGGCTGGCGGCCATCCCGGCACTCGAGATCATGGACCTGCGGGCCGGCTACGGGCGGGTCGAGGTCCTCCACGGCGTCGACCTGGTCGTCCCGCGCGGATCGGTGGTCGCGCTGATGGGGCCGAACGGCGCCGGCAAGACGACACTGTTGAACGTGGCCGCCGGCCTCCTGCCGGCGACGGGCGGCTGCGTCCACGTGGCCGGGATGCACGTCAACGGAGTGTCCCCCGAGGTCTTCTCGCGCGCCGGGGTGTGCAGCATCCCCGAGGGACGCGGCGTGTTCCCGAACCTGACCGTCCGGGAGAACATCCGGGTGTTCACCCACGCCGCCAACGGGGACGTCGACGCCGCCGAGGAGAGCGCCTTCACGAACTTCCCGCGGCTGCGGGAGCGGCGCAACCAGCTGGCCGGCACCCTGTCGGGCGGGGAGCGGCAGATGCTGGCGCTCTCCCGGGCGTTCTTCAGCCAGCCCTCGATCCTCCTCCTGGACGAGATCTCGATGGGCCTGGCGCCGATCATCGTCAGCGAGCTGTACGAAAAGGTGGGCCAGCTGGCCGCCGAGGGGATCGCCATCCTGCTCGTCGAGCAGTTTGCCGCCGCCGCCCTCCGCGTGGCCGACTACGCCGCCATCATGCGCCAGGGTCGCATCGAGGTGCTCGGTGAGCCCGCCGACGTGCAGGACGCCCTGTCCGAGGCCTATCTGGGGGTGATGGCATGAGTCGCGCGACCTTCCCTCTCCAAGGGCGCCGGTCCCGGCGCCGCGCCGTGCGGGCCGCACTCGGGGCGCTGCTGGGCATGGGCTCGGGTGGAGCTCTGGCCGTGGGCATGTCGGGGGCCGGCGCCCACCCGGCCTGGGCCGACGGCGCCGCCTCGTTCCAGTCCTTCCAGACCGGGGCCGAGGCACCTGTCTTCCAGATCACCGAGGACGCCCCCACCGCCACCTTCCACCCCCAGGGGGAGGGGAACTACAACTACACCCAGGCCACACTGGATCCCTCGCGGGGCTACGGCCTGGCCTCCCTGTACTGGCCCGGCGGCACAGCGGCCAACGCCGGTGCCCTGCTCGTGCTGCTGGGCGCCCCCCCGCAGGCGGGGGCGGCCTCCTACCCCGTCCGCGCCGAGGCCGTCTCGGGCACCTCACAGACCAAACAGGACGTGACCACGCCGAGCGGCACCCAGATGTCCGCCAGTGTGGAGCCGGCCAAGCCCGGGCAGCAGTCGTCCACGGCCCAGACCAAGACGGCGGGTGGTGCCCTGGGCCCGTTGGGCACCGTCGGCCAGTCCACCTCGTCGAGCTCGGTGGTGCTCGACCCCGCCAGCAACGTCCTCACATCCACGGCCCAGACGGTCGCCGGGAACATCTCGCTAGCGGGCGGGGTGGTGACCATAGGCTCGGTCACGTCCACGGCCAAGGCGGTGTCCAAGGCGGCAGCGACACCGGCCGTGAGCGGCTCGACGGTCGTCCAGGACATGAAGATCGCCGGGCAGGAGTCCTACGTCGACGGGTCCGGCGTCCACGCCGGGAGCCCCGGACATCCGGCCCCGCCGACCGAGCAGGCCGTGATCGACGCCGCCCTGAAGGGGGCGGGCATGAGTGTGTACTTCACCGACCCGCACACCGTTCCGATCGGGGGGGTGCAGTACTACGTGGCTGGGTCGGTGCTGTTCTTCTGGGCGCCTCCCGGGGACAGCAACCAGGACAGCTTCACGCTGAGTATGGGCGGCTCGGCGGTGTCGATGGGCGTCACCGCCGGTGCCGCCAATCCGGCCCTGCCCACCGTCACCGCGCCGGAGGCGCCGACGAGCCCGGCCGGCCCCGACGTCTCCCAGACGGCCCTGGCGGCTGCCCTGGGCCCGCCCCCGTCCGGGACCGACCTGTCCCTGCCGAGCAGCTCTCCCGGCGCGTCGATCAGCGCGGGGGTGGGCCGGGGCACGACCGGGCCCCGCTCGGCGGGCGTCCTCACCGGCGCGGCGCTGCCCGGCGGCCTGGGCTGGGGACTCTGGGCCCTGATCGTCCTCGGCGGGATCGCCGGTGCCCTGGCACTGCCGCTGGTGCCGGGGTTGTTCGACAAGACGGCGGCGGCGGCGTGCCCCCGCGAGCGCCGACCCTGACCGAGGGAGCCCCGACAATGACCTCCACCACCGTTCCCGCCCCCTCCGCCGCCGCCACCGACCGGGACGACCGGCTGGTGAACGTCCTCGGCCGGGCATCGGGGCGCATGCGGCTGCTCATGACCGAACGGTGGCTGTTCGCCATCGGGGGGGCGCTGGCCGTCGCGGGCGTCATAGCCGTCATCGTCGGGTGGGTGGGCACCTCGCGCACGGTGCTGGTGGCGGGCCAGATCCCCTACGTCGTGTCGGGCGGCCTCTTGGGCCTGGGCCTGATCTTCCTCGGCGGCTTCCTCTACTTCGGCCACTGGATGGCACTGCTCGTGCGGGAGGGACGCGAGCAGGCCGCCGAGGACCGCAACGACCTGGCCCGGCTGCGCGACAGCCTCGGGGAGATCACCCGGTCGCTGGCGGCGGTGGTCGAGGTGATGGGAAACAGCACGGGGGCTCCGGTCGGGGCGGCGTTCCGGTCGACCACGGGTGGAACAACGGCCCCGCCTGTCGCCGGCGGAGCGGCCCGCCCCGGAGCGCTGGTGGCCACCCCGTCGGGAACGATGATGCACCGGCCCGAGTGCCCGGCCGTGGCCGGCAAGGAGAGCCTGCGCGAGGTGTCGGTGGACGACGGCCTGCGCCCCTGCGGTATCTGCCGGCCGCTCGAGGAGGACTAGGCGGTGGCGCTGCTCGACGTCAACGGCGTCGACGTCCGCTTCGGCGGGGTGCACGCCCTCCGGGGGGTCGACCTGACCGTCGAGGACCGGACCGTCACCGGGCTCATCGGTCCCAACGGCGCCGGGAAGACGACCCTCTTCAACGTGGTCTGTGGCCTCCAGGAGCCGCACTCCGGGTCGGTTGTGCTCGAGGGCAAGGACATCGGCCGGAAGAAGGCGCACCAAAGGGCCCGGCTCGGCATAGCCCGGACCTTCCAGCGCCTCGAGGTGTTCGGATCGCTCACGGCCCGCGCCAACATCCTGGTGGCGGCCGAGGTGCGCCGGCGATGGGCGCGCGACGGCAGCGACCCCCGGGCCGTGGCCGACGAGATCCTGGAGCTCGTCGGCCTCACCTCCGTGGCCGAGGAGCAGGTGGACGCCATGCCCACCGGGCTGGCCCGGCTGGTGGAGCTGGGGCGGGCCCTGGCCACGCGCCCGCGCGTGCTGCTGCTGGACGAGCCGTCCTCGGGTCTGGACGAATCCGAGTCGGAGTCCTTCGGCCAGCTGCTCACCAACCTGGCCTCCGGCGGGCTGGGCATCCTCCTCGTCGAGCACGACATCGACCTCGTGATGGCGGTGTGCACCCGGATCCACGTCCTCGACTTCGGCCAGATCCTGGCCGTCGGCACCCCGGCCGAGATCCAGCGCAACGAGGCCGTCCGGGCGGCCTACCTGGGCGTCGGGGACGAGGCCGAGAGCGAGATCGTCGAGACGGCCACGGCCTGACACCGGGCCGGCCGCTACTCAGCCGTGTAGCCGGTTGCCGGCGCGGATCAGGAGGGCGGGGTCGGGCGCGTACATCACCAGCGAGGCCCCGTCGTTGACGTCGATGCTCAACGAGCTGGCGTAGAGGTCGAGCGACAGCCAACCGATCCGACCCCCGGCCAGCTCCTCCCGGATGCCCCGGTGGGGACCGGGACCGGCTCCGTAGTCGAGCTCGAGAAGCTGGTGGCCGGGGCCCAGGTACATCTCCTTGGTGGTGAACGAGGGCAGGCCGGTCTGCTGGGACACCTGCCCGGAGATGTAGGCCGGTCCGGCGGAGAACCCCGCCGGCGGGTCGAGGCGGGGAGTGATGTGCCTTCGGTGGTTGGCATCGAGCGGAGCCGAGATGATCGGCGGCCTACCGGTGGTGGGCACACGGGGGTTCGGGGCGAAGGTGTCGGTCTTCGGGGCGAAGTGGGGCTGGAACGAGGTGGCGACCATCCTCTCGGCCAGCTTCCCGTCCAGGTACCACACCTGGCGCAGCGGGACCCCGGTGCGGTCGATGCACAGCTCGACCCGGCTCGAGTCGGTCGGAGCGGACACCTGCTGGCCGGCCGGCTGCCCCGTGAGGACGCGCGTGCACTCTCGCCCCGCCACCCGGTCCGTGCCGACGACCGCCGCCGCCGCCCGGTCGATCCCCCAGTCCAGCGGAAGCACCGGTTGGGCGTCGGACACAGCGCGCTGGCGGCCCTGGCTGAGAAGGAACCACCCCGGGCTGCTGCCGTTGGCCGACCAGTCCCACAGGCCCTGGTCGTTGGTGAGCTCAGCCGCCACGATCCTGCCGTCGCGCCAGGTGATGTCCTTGCCGTACCACGGGCGCTCGACGGTCATCTGCTCGATGTTGTGGACCCCGCCCTCGTAGGTGACGGCGTAGGTCACCGCGTAGGAGGTCGTGGCCTCGACGGGCGGCAGATAGGGCTGGCGGAAGGGCTCGGGGGGCCCGGCCCAGAGCACGGCCAGGAGAAACGTGGCGGCACCAACGAGGGCGGCGACGCGGATCTGGCGGAACCGCCGCCGCCGGACGGTGACCCGCCGGCTGCGCGCCGCCCGGCGCTGACGCTCGTCCTGGCGTCGGGCCCGCTCCTCAGCCCTGCGGTCGGCCCGGCGCCCGGCTGCCCGGGCCGCCTGTCGCGACGGTGCGGACGGGGCCATGGCCCCGGGAAGCTACCAAGTGTCCCCCCGACGGACCGGTCACGACGCAGTCGTCGGAACACCCGGCGCGGCTCCATCTCCTCCGGGGCCACAACGACTCGGAGCCGGCCTCTCGGCCGGCTCCAGTCGAAGAATCTCTGGGTGTCACCGATCACCAGGAGAAGCGACCAACGGAGCCCGTCGGTTCGGGAGCCGCGCTGTCGGCGGCCGCCTCGGATGGAGGCGGTGCGCAACGGCCCGCGTTAGGAAATGTCCGCGGCGCCTACCCTGGTGTCAGCCGGGAGTGCCCCAGGTCGCTACCGGCCCTGGGGCAGGGAACAGCCGGGTGGACCGCTCTCCTCGCTCGAGCTCGTCGTGTGCACGTGCAAGCTCCTTTCGATGGCCTGTGGTCATTTTGCCCACCGACCGGTACCTCCAGTCAAGGGTTCCGGACCATCTTCGCGGAGCTGTCACATTCCGCCTCCGGGCACACCGCCCTCAGCGGACCGTCCGGAAGAAGGCCCGCACGTCCTCCACGAAGCGCTCGGGCTGCTCGAACGCGGCGAAGTGGCCTCCCTTGTCGGGCTCGCTGAAGAAGCGCAGATCGGTGAAACGCCTCTCGGCCCACCGGCGCGACGTCCGGAAGATCTCCTTCGGGAAGACCGAGATCCCGCTCGGGATGGTGACGGGATCGAGGCCCACGCTGCTGAAGCTCTCCCAGTACATCCGCGCCGACGACGCTCCGGAGTCGGTGAGCCAGTAGAGCATCACGTTGTCGAGCAGCTCGTCGCGGGTGAGCACGTTCTCGGGGTGGCCGCCGCAGTCGGTCCACGCCCAGAACTTCTCGACGATCCAGGCAGCCTGACCGGCCGGGGAATCGGCCAGCCCGTAGCCGAGGCTCTGGGGCCGGGTCGACTGCTGCTTCGAGTAGCCGGAGTCCCAGCGGTCGTAGTGGCCCATGGCGTCCAGCGCCGACTGCTCCCGCTCGGTCAGCTCGGCCAGGTCGTCGGGGCCGGGCGGGCAGATGGCCATGTTGACGTGGATGCCGATGCAGTGGTCGGGGTCCTGCTGAGCTATCGAGGTCGTGACCATCGCGCCCCAGTCACCGCCCTGGGCGCCGTAGCGGTCGTAGCCGAGGGCGGCCATCAGCTGGGCCCAGGCCCGGGCCACGCGCTGCACCCCCCAACCGGTACGGGCGGGCTTGTCCGAGAACCCGTAGCCGGGAAGGCTCGGGCAGACCACATGGAAGGCGTCCTCGGGACGGCCGCCGTGGGACGGGGGATCGGAGAGCGGCCCGATGACTTTGGAGAACTCGACGACCGAGCCGGGCCAGCCGTGCGTGAGCACCAGCGGGACGGCGTCGGCGTGCGGGGAGCGGACGTGGAGGAAGTGGATGCCGAGGCTCTCCTCTCCCCCACCGTCCACCTGCGTGCGGTGGCCCCCCCAGCCGTTGAGGGCGGTCTCGCACCGCCGCCAGTCGTAGCGCTGTGCCCAGTAGGAGCACAGGTCCTTCACGTAGTCGAGCGGTATGCCCTGCGACCAGTCGTCGACCGTCTCCCGGTCCGGCCACCGGGTCCGCCCCAACCGGCCCCGCAGATCGGCCAGCTCGGACTCGGCCACGGCAATGGTGAACGGAGCGATCTCGGCTGATCCTGTCGGCATGGGCGCAGACTCTAGGCACGCCGGGCGGGGGCCGCACCGGCGCGCCGTATCCTGCGCCGATGAGCGATCCCCGCCGGGAACTGACCGCGGCGGACCTGGTCATCCGGGCCCTCTCCCAGCCCGCGGCCCAGCCCGCCATCCTCCTCGGGGACTCGGTGCTGACGGTCGGCGCGCTGCGCGAGCAGGTGAGCCGCATCAGCCAGGCGTACGCGTCGATGGACATCGGCGCGGGCAGCCCGGTGGCGGTGCTGTCGTCCAACCGGCCCGAGGTGGTGGCGGTCGGCCAGGCCAACCAGGTCTCCGGGGTGCGCTCCCTGGCTCTCCACCCGTACGGCTCGCTCGACGACCACGCTTATGTCGTCGACGACGCCGAGATCGAGACGCTCGTCTTCGACCCGGGCCCCTACTCGGAGCGGGCCGCCCAGCTTCTCGAGCGCTGTCCCCGGCTCAGCCGTCTGTTGGCCATGGGCCCGTCGGACGTGGGCGGGGATCTGATGGCGGCGGCGGAGCGGTTCACGCCCCGGCCGCTGCGCGCACCCGATGTCGATCCCGACGGCGTGTCGGGGCTCTCCTACACCGGCGGCACGACGGGGCGGCCCAAGGGGGTGATGGGCACCTACCGGGGCGCCACCCGCATGACCATGATCCAGATGGCGGAGTGGGACATCCCTGCCGCCCCGCGGTTCCTCATCAGCACGCCGCTCAGCCACGCCGGGGCGGCGTTCCTCACCCCGACCCTCCTGCGGGGCGGAGCGCTGGTGGTGCTGCCCGGGTTCGATCCCGAGCGGTTCCTCGACGCCGTGCAGCGCCACCGGGTCACCGCCACGATGCTGGTTCCCACGATGATCTACGCCCTGCTCGACCACGCGGGCCTTGACCACGCCGACCTGTCCAGCCTGGAGGCTGTGTACTACGGCGCATCGGCCATCTCCCCCGTCCGCCTGCGCGAGGCCATCGAACGGCTGGGCCCGGTCTTCTTCCAGTTCTACGGCCAGGCCGAGTGCCCGATGGCCATCACCGCCCTGCGGCGGGAGGAGCACCTCGTCGACGACCCGGGCCGCCTGGCCACCTGCGGACGTCCGGTTCCGTGGGTACGGGCCGGGCTGTTCGACGACGACATGAACGAGGTCGGGCCGGGTCAGCCGGGCGAGATCTGCGTGCAGAGCCCGATGGTGATGAAGGGGTACTGGAACAAGCCCGAGGAGACGGCCGAGGCCTTCCGGGGGGGCTGGCTGCACACCGGGGATGTGGCCACCGCCGACGAGCAGGGCTACCTCACGATCGTCGACCGCAAGAAGGACATGATCGTGACGGGGGGGTTCAACGTGTATCCCCGCGAGGTGGAGGACGTCATCGGCACCCACCCGGCCGTGGCCCAGGTGGCGGTGATCGGCGTTCCCGACGACCGCTGGGGGGAGTCGGTCAAGGCGGTGGTGGTGGTGCGTCCCGGGGCCGATGTCGACAGCCGCGACCTCATCGACCTGGTCAAGGAGCGCAAAGGGTCCGTATACGCGCCGAAGTCCGTCGACTTCTCCGAGCGGATCCCGGTCACCGGCCTGGGCAAGCCGGACAAGAAGGCGCTGCGCGACCTCTACTGGGGGACAGCGGCCCGGCGCGTCAACTGATCCGCGGCCTCCCGACGCGCCTACGATCCCGGCGTGCGCTACGGAGCCGGCATCGACACCTCTGCATCCGTCAACGACGTCGTCGACCAGGTGCGCAGCCTGGCCGCGGCGGGGTTCCGCTCGGCCAGCTGCTCGCAGATCTTCGGCTACGACGCCATGACCCTCCTGGCCGTGGTGGGCAGCCAGGTGCCCGACATCGAGCTGATGACCGCGGTCGTGCCCACCTACCCCCGTCACCCGATCGTGATGGCCGCCCAGGCCCTCACGGTCCAGGCGGCCACGGGGGGACGGTTCACCCTCGGCATCGGGCTGTCCCACCAAATCGTGATCGAGGGCATGTTCGGTCACAGCTTCGAGCGCCCGGCCCGGCACATGCGCGACTACCTGCAGGCGCTGATGCCGCTGCTGCACGAGCGCAAGGTCGACTACACCGGCCCCACGCTCAAGGCCACCACGATCATGCCGCTGGAGTTCGACACGCCCGCGCCCCCCGTTCTGGTGGCGGCCCTGGCCCCCACCATGCTCGAGCTGGCGGGCACCCTGGCAGACGGGACGGTCACGTGGATGACCGGACCGGCCACCATCGGATCACACATCGTCCCCGGGATCACCAAAGCGGCAGCAGCGGCGGGCCGTCCCGCCCCCCGGGTGGTAGTGGCCCTGCCCGTGTCGGTCACGGCCGACACCGACGCGGCCCGGGCCCAGGCCGACCGGACCTTCTCGATCTACGGGCAGCTCCCGTCGTACCGGGCCATGCTCGACCGCGAGGGGGCGGAGGGCCCCGGCAGCGTGGCGATAGTCGGGGACGAGGACGCCGTGGCCCGCCAGCTGGCCGCCCTCGCGGACGCCGGCGCCACCGACTTCCAGGCCGCCCCGTACGGCAGCCCGGACGAGATGCGCCGGACGATTGACCTGCTGGGGGAGCTGGCCCGGGCCGCTAAGTAGGCCGGCGGCGTGACAGCGCCAGGCCGTTCTCGCGCATCACCAGCCGGCACTCCTCGTCCGTGTAGTCGAAGTTCTGCAGGTCCTTCACGTAGCTGATCGGATCAGCCAGCCCCTCGGCGTGGGGGTAGTCGGAGCCCATGAGCAGGTGGTCGGGGCCGAGAAGCTCCTTGAGCTCCCCGAGCTGGTCCTCGTAGAACGGAGACACCCACACGTGGCGGCGGAACGTCTCCCGCGGATCCTCGGGGTACGCCTGTGGCGTCTGGCCGTAGGACTTGGTGAGCTTCTCGTACAGGTGGAACACCCAGTCCGAGCCGGTCTCGATGGCGGCCAGCCGCAGGTTGGGGAAACGGGCGAACAGGCCGTGGGCCAGAAGGTTGGCGAAGGTGTCCTGGATGGCCTGCGGGGAGGCCAGGGCCCGGAACGGGTTCTGGCGGAAGGCCTCGGTCTCGGCCTTCTCCCCCCAGTCGGCCAGGTAGCTCGAGTAGCGGCTGTCCCCGCCGTGGTAGCAGACGGTGATGCCCGACTCGTTGGCCAGGCCCCAGAAGCGGTCGTACACGGGATCGGCCGGGGAGATGCCCCGCCTGTTCACCACGACCGGCCCCCCCACCATCACGACGAAGCGGGCGTCGTGGTCCAGGGCCCACTGCAGCTCGGCCACAGCGTTGTCCGGGTCGACCAGGGTCATGTACGGAGCGGCGAAGATCCGCTCCCGGTAGGCGAACCCCCAGTCCTCGTCCATCCAGCGGTTGAAGGCCCGGAAGGCGGCCATGAGCGCCGGTACGTCGTCGATCAGGGCCTGCTCCATCCCGACGCCGAGGGTCGGCAGGAAGATGGCACCCTCGATCCCCTGGTCGTCCATCAGCGCCAGGCGGGCGTCACGGTTCTGGTACTCGGGATGGTCCGCCAGCCGGTCGAGGTCCCCGAACAGCTCTCGGGTGTCGGCGCCCTTCGGGTTGCGGCCCCGGAAGTACTCGTCGAGCGCCCCCGGCTTCGAGATCGGGTCCCACGTCGGGTTGGGGATGAAGCGGTTGACGCGACCGCCGACCAGCAGCCGGGTCCTGCCGTCCACCTCGGCCCACTGCATGGCCCGCTTGCGGAACTCGGGCTCGATATGGCGGGTGAATGCGTCACGCGCCTCGTAGAAGTGGTTGTCGGCGTCGAAGGCCTTGAAGTCGATGTGGGCCATGCTCAGCTCCTGTGGTTTTAGAGGTTCCAGACGCGGCGGGCGTTGCCGGACACCATCAGGTCACGATCGGCCTGCGGCACCCCGGCAAACTGGTCGGCCACGATCGAGCGCGACTCGGGCCAGGTCGTCGGCGGATGGGGGTAGTCGGTCGACCACATGAGGTTCTCGACACCGAGCCGGTGGCGGAGGAACTGGACGGCGTCGGGCTCCTTGATGAACGTCAGGTACACGTTGCGATGGAAGTAGAAGCTGGGCAGCTCCTTGAGCTCCGGATACTCGTAGCCCTGCCACTGCACCATGTCGTCGACGAAGTACAGGTACCAGGCCACCCAACCGAGGCCGGACTCCACGAACACGATCTTGAGGTCGGGAAAGCGCTCGAGCACACCGGTGAGCAGCCACATCCCCAGGGCCTCGGTCGTGCTGGGCGGGATGCACGGGATGGTGGCGGCCAGATTGGGGGTGGGATCGCGCTTGGCCATGTCGTCGAGGGCGGTGTTGAGCCCGATGTGGAACGTCATGGGCAGGCCCGTCTCCTGGACCGCCGACCACAGCGGGTCGTAGACCGGGTCCCAGTAGTCGGGCATGCCGACCTCGCGTGGGAACACCGGCAGCTGAAGGGATTTGGCCCCGACGGATGCCAGGCGCTGCACCTCGCCCACGGCGAAGCCGATGTCGTTGATCGGGATCTGGTAGTTGACGACCAGGCGGGCCGGGTCAGTAGCCTCGAAGTCCCGCAGGGTGTCGTTGAAGGCCCGGGTGGCCTCGAAGCTGCCCCGCTCCATCATGTACAGGTAGCGGTAGGCGGACAGCTCGCAGTACATGACCTCGGTGTGCACCCCGTCGAGGTCCATGTCCTTGAGCCGCTCGACAGGGTCGTAGGTGCCGGGACGACCGAGGGCGCGGCCGGGGAACTTCATGGCCCCCTGGTTGGCCTTGGCCGCCCCGCCCCCGAGGAAGACGGCCATGAAGCGCCGGTAGGCGTCGTCGTAGTCCTCGTGGAACTTCGACGCCAGGCACTTCTTGACGTGGCCGTGCTTGACCGTGACGTGCGAGTCCGACGAGATGAGCTTCTCGGTGGTGGCCGCGTCCGGCGCGGCCGCCTCGGTCGTGGTGGTGGCCATCGGCCCTTTCCCCTTTCCCCGCCCGTCTCAGGAGCCGGAGCGGACCAGTCGACCGGGGCGGGAACCGGTCTCTGCTCCCTCGTGCAGCACTACATGTCCGGAGACGATCGTGTCCACGTAGCCCTCGGCCCGCTGGAGGAGGCGCCTGCCGCCGGCGGGCAGGTCGTGGGCCAGGCGCGGAACGTCGAGGCGCAGGCGGGGCAGGTCGATGACGTTGAGATCGGCCTTGGACCCGGGACGCACCACGCCTCGGTCGGCCATGCCGTACAGACGGGCTGTGTCGTGGGTCATCTTCCTGACAACGTGCTCGATCGGCAGCCGCGGGCCCCGGGTGCGGTCGCGCACCCAGTGGGTGAGCATGAACGTGGGGATCGAGGCGTCACAGATGATCCCGCAGTGGGCGCCGCCGTCCCCGAGCCCCAGGGCGCCCTGGGGATGCAGCAGCATCTCCCGGATGGCGTCGGCGTTCCCCTCGCTGTAGTTGAGCAGCGGGAACACGAGGAAGGCCTGTCCGTCGTCGGCCAGGAGGGCGTCGTACAGCACCTCGTCTGGGCTGCGTCCCTGGGCGGCGGCCATGGCGGCGATCGAGCGCTCCGGTCCCGGCTCGTAGTCGACCGGATCACCTAGCACGAACATCTTGTGGTAGCTCGACCGCACGAAGCCGGCGAAGGCGTCCCGACCCTCCGGGGCCTCGGCCAGGAGGCGCGCCCGGAACGCCGGGTCCCGCATGACCGCCACCCGATCCGCCAGCGGCCGGGCGGCGATGTCCCGGTAGGACGGGCGGTCCACGAAGGCGTGGGTCGTCTGCAGCCCCACGAGCAGGCCGAAGGGACGGCCCGCCACCTGCGGGTAGACCTGGGCGCCGGCGCCGACCGCACCGACGGACACGTCGAACAGCTCCCGCCACAGGTCGGGGGCGGCGTCCACCTGCAGCAGGGCGAAGGTCACCGGGCGCCCGACGGCCTTGGACAGCCGCCACATCCAGTCGACCTCGTCCCTCGGCCGGACGATGTCCTCCCCCGCCGAGCCGGCCGGCGCCAGCTCGAAGATCCCCCGCCCGGCCCGGCGCAGGGCGTCACCGATGCCGAACAGCTCGTCCTCGGCGGCAAAGGTGCCCGGTACCGGCTCCCCGTCGATGGCCCGGTGGGCCAGGGTGCGCGAGGTCGAAAACCCCAACGCCCCGGCGCGCAGCCCCTGCTCGACGATGGCCGACATGGCGGCGATGTCGTCCGGAGCCGCCGGCTCGTTGCGCGCCCCCCGCTCCCCCATTACGTAGGCGCGCACGGCCCCGTGGGGGACCTGGGTGCCCACATCGATGGTGTGGGGCAGACGGTCGAGGGCGTCGAGGTACTCGGGGAACGACTCCCAGCCCCAGGTGATGCCCTCGGCCAGCGCCGTCCCGGGGATGTCCTCCACCCCCTCCATCAGCCCGATCAGCCACTGCTCCGCGCCGGGCCGAACGGGGGCGAAGCCCACCCCGCAGTTGCCCATCACCACCGTCGTCACCCCGTGCCAGGCCGAGGGCGCCAGCAGCGGGTCCCATGTGGCCTGGCCGTCGTAGTGGGTGTGGATGTCGACGAATCCGGGCGTGACGGTGAGGCCGTCGGCGTCGATGGTCCGGCGAGCCGCCGCCCCGGACAGGCGCCCGACCTCGGTGATGACGTCCCCGTCGACGGCCACATCGGCCACCCGGGGAGAGTCCCCGGTGCCGTCGACGAGTGTCCCGCCCCGGATCACGAGGTCGTGCATGTGCTGAGGCCCCCTTCGCGGGCGCGCCCCACGAGCTGCGCGCCGGCACCAGCATAGAACCTGTTCTAAGGCGCCACCGATGAGAGATCGGAGAACCCGCTCGGGTCGTGGCGGCCGATGGTGGCGTGCTCGAACAGCCCCCATCCCTCGGCCCCGTCGAGGCGGGCCCGGCCCACGTGGTCCACGACCCCGAAGGCGAGCCGGCCGGTCACCGCCGGGTCGGCCAGGTCGTAGACGTGCGCATCGATCCAGTTCCTGCCCATCCACTGGCCGTGACGCCATTCCTCCCCCATCGCGCCGTAGCCGGCAGGGAACAGGGCGGCGTACCCGATGGCGTCGACCTCGAGAGTGAGCGACCGGCCGCCCGGCGCGCGCAGCCCGATCCGGGCCCGCTCGGGATGCCGCGTCCCGGGCCGGTAGGTGATGTCGACCTCGGGCCAGCCCAGCTGCTCGTGGCGTCCGTCGGCCCACACCCGGACAGCCTCGTTCAGCGTGCGGGTGCCGTCCGCCTTCTCCTGGACGATGACGACCACGGCGAAGTCATCGAAGCGCAGGGGCACGTACAGCCACCAGAACCCACCCGGGGCGGCCTCGGCCGTCCGTCCGGGGGGCTCGGGCTCCCCGACGGGACGGATCCCCCAGGACCGGTCGCGGGTCCCGACCCACACCGTCGGGTCGACGCCGATGTCCTGGCCGTCCACGCGCAGGTCCCCCGACCACGTCCCCACCTGGGCGAAGCGGCATCCGTCCAGGGTCACGCGATCCCCGGCCAGGACCACGTGGCGGGGCTCGTCGACGGCGGGGAACGACCCCTCCCACGCCAGGTCGAAGGCGATCCCGTGGTCATCGGCGTCGCACACGATCCGCACCTTCTGCAGCGGTTCCTGCACCTCGATGCGGTAAGGACCGATTCGCTGCCCCAGCCGGTCGTCACCCAGGGCGTCCGAGAAGCGCACGACCCACTGGCGGCCCCCCTTGCGGACGGTGGCATAGGCGTCGGTCACACCGAGGTTGGGATAGACGCCGAGGCCGGTGATCAGGAACAGCTCACCGGTGCGGTCGTGGGCGTTGAAGTAGCTGCGGTCGTAGAAGTTGCGGTCGCTGCTGGCTACCTGGCGCATGGAGAGCGGCGCCTGGTGGACCGGGTACTCGTCGAGGGGATGGGGCACGCCGCCTCCAGTTCTGGCCACGGGGGATTTCCTCCGGGCGGACGAGAACACGTTCCCATCTGCCCGCTGCTTCTGTACCATGCCCGAGAGGCTGCCGCTTCGCCCTGGTGGCGGCCGGAACAGGGGGAAGTCGTGGCGCTCGAATTCGCAGGCAAGTTCCGGGTGCGCCGGGGCGTGGCCGGGATCACCGCGGTGGCGGTGCTGTCCGGCCTCACGCTGGCGGCATGCGGGTCGTCCGGCTCCACCTCGGCGGGGAACACCACCACCACCGCTGGATCGAGCACGCCGTCGTCCCAGTCGAGTTCGGGCAACACCGCCTCGGCGCCCGGCATCACCCCGACCTCGATCACGGTCGGCCAGATCGCCGACATCTCGGAGCCGGTTCCCGGGCTCTTCAAGAGCGCCCAGGTCGGTGTCCAGGCCTACTTCGCCTACATCAACAGCCTCGGTGGCGTGAACGGGCGCAAGCTGATCATCGACTCACGCGACAGCGCCTTCAACCCCGGCAAGATCACCAGTGACGCCCAGGACATCGCCAAGAACGAGTTTGCCTTCGTCGGGAACTACACCCTCTTCGACATCGGGATGAAGCCGGCCATCGACTCGGGCCACGTGCCGAACATCTCGGTGGCCATCGGCAACGACCTGGGCAACGACCCGAACACCTACAGCCCGACGCCCTCGACCGGGAACGACTACGCCCTAGGCCCGTACGAGTGGCTCAAGCAGCACAACGCGGATGCCACCCAGCACGTCGGGATCCTGTACGCCGCCGCCACCGCCTCGACCAAGCAGGCCTTCACGGTGCAGTCGCAGGCCCTGGACCACCTCGGGTACAAGATCGTCTACGCCCGCGGGTTCTCCCAGAACGAGACAACCTTCACGTCCGACGTCCTGGCCATGAAGGCCAAGGGAGTGAAGATCTTCATGGGAGTGGCCTTCCCGGACAACTACGCCGCCACCATCTCCCGGGAGTTCTCCGAGCAGAACTTCCACCCGCTCAACTGGGAGACGGCCGGGTACGGGAGCCAGTTCCTGCCGCTGGCCGGCGGGACCGCCGAGGGCGCCTACCTGCCACTCGGCACGGCGCTGTTCCTCGGGGAGGACGCCAAGGCCATCCCGGCGGTGGGCACCTTCACCAAGTGGATGAAGCAGATCGACTCCAAGGACTCCATAGCCCTCTGGGGTGCCACGGCCTGGTCTGCGGCGGCGCTGTTCGTCCAGGCCCTGAAGAACGCCGGCAAGAACCCGACCCGGGCCAGCCTGGTGGCGGCGCTGAACAACATCACCAACTTCGACGCCGGGGGCCTCATCGCTCCCTCCAACCCGGCCCAGAACATCCCCGCCCACTGCTGGCTGCTGGCCCAGGTGAAGAGCAACAAGATCGTCCGGGTGTCACCCTCCCCGAGCAGCGGGTTCATCTGCAGCCCGGGGGACATGCTCCCGATCAACGGGTGGACGCCCGAGAAGCGTTGAGCCGACATTCACAGGTCGGATTGCTCTGATTCTCAGGTCGGGGGGCCACAATGCCCCCATGGCCTCCGACTGGGAACCCGAGCAGCTGGATCCACACGACGTCTTCACCTGGCAGGAGCCGCCGGCTCCCGCCGACCCGCCGCCCCCGGGCCCCCGGGGGCGGCGCCGGCCGGGCCGGACGGCGGTGCTGGCCGTGGTTGGCGCCTGTGCCCTGAGTGGCATCGGGGCCGGGGTGGCGGCGGCCGCCACCTCGGGGTCGTCGGGTTCGTCGGGGGCGTCGGGTTCCTCCCCCGGGTCGTCGGGCTCGGCGGGCGGCACCGCGCCGGCTGCGCCACGGCCGTTCATGAGACACGGGTTCGGATTCGGGGGCCCCGGAGGGCCGGGCATGGGAGGCGCCATCCGCGGGGAGTTCGTCAGGCCCGACCCCAGCGGGAGCGGCTACCAGACCGTTGACTTCCAGGTCGGGAAGGTGACCAGCAGCTCCCCCTACACCTCGTCGATCAGCGTGACCAGCGCCGATGGCACGACCAGGACCTATGCCGTCACGACCAACACCCTGGTCGACGCCGGACGGGACGGGGTCGGCAACATCAGCAGCGGTGACACCGTCATGATCGAGGCCGTCGTGTCCAACGGGACCGCCACGGCCCAGAGGATCAACGACCAGACCAGGCTGGAGGCCCTCCACCAGGCCTGGGGCTACCGGGGCCCCAACGGCCCGGCGCCCGGGTCCACCCCGCCCGCGCCGAGCGGCACCTGATCGACCACATTCCCGCCGTGTCCCCTGCACCCCGGCTCCTCCACCGGGCGGGGCCCCCAGCCCCGCCGGCGGCCGTTCACATTCCCGCCGGGTCCCCTGCACCCCGGCTCCTCCACCGGGCGGGCCCCCAGCCCCGCCGGCGGCCGTCCCCCGTACGCTGGGGAGATGCTCTACCTGTTCGGCTTCCATCGGGTCGGAGTGGTGCTGTCGGACCTCTACTTCGTCGACCCTGAGCCCGGCCCGGGCCAGGAGGGCGCCGAGCGGGGGGTCCGCCTGGAGGTGCGGCTGCTCGAGCAGCCCGACCACAAGGGGACCATTTATGCGTCCCGCCCCATCGTGATCGACCAGCCGGTGTGGCGGGCCGATCTCCTCGAGTCGGCATCCGGGCCGCCGGGCAGCTTCGACCGCACCCATCACCATCCCGGGATGCGCGGATGGGAGCCGGGGTCCCGGAAGTTCGAGCCGGAGCTGAGCGCCGATCCGCTCGGCTGGCTGGCCGAGCGCCTGTCGGACCTCGACGGGCTCCTGGCCGAGGCCGACCTCGACTCCGGAGCGGTCGACCCCCGCGACGCCTCGGACCTGCGTCGGGCCGTACCCGAGATCGTCGACGCCACCCGCCGGCTCCTGGACGGCGTGCACGCCGGAGAGCTGGCGGCGGCCCCAACCGAGCCGGTGGCCTCGGCCCGCATCGGCTGGCTCTGACACAGCCCGCCGGGTCCCCTACGCCCCGGCTCCTCCGCCAGGCGGGGCCCCACCCCCGCCGGCGGCCGTGCGCCTAGCCGACGGCGTCCACCAGGCCGTAGGCCACCGCCTCCTCGGCGGTCAGATACCGGCCGGCCTGCATATCGGCCTCGATGTGCTCGAGGGGCCGCCCGGTGCGCTCGGCCAGGCGCCTCTGGAACAGTCCCAGGCGGTGCTGCTCGTGGGCGGCGCGGGCGGCCACGTCGGCGGCCCGGCCTCCGAAGGAGTCCCGCGGCTCGCTCAACCGGATCCGGCCGTGCGGCGCCATGACCCGGCCGTCGGCGGTGGCGAGCAACCCGACGAGGGTGCCCGAGAGGGTCCCGGCGCACACCACCCGCACCGGAACGCCCAGTGCGTCGATCGTGTCCATGAGTGAGAAGGCGGCGTCGAGGCTGTCGGAGTGGGCGTCGACGCGCAGGTCGATGGGATCGTCCCCCAGGGCGTCGAGGGTGAGCAGGCTGGCCACCACGTCTCCGGCACGGGCCGGGTCCACGTCCCCCGACAGCATGATGAGGCGCCGTTCGAACATGGCCGCCTGCAGCCGATCGGACATGGCCGCCTGGAGGCGCTCGGGATCGGTCACCGCAGGTCCCGGGGCTGGCCCAGACGCCAGTCGATTACCTGGCCGAGGGCGGCGGCGTAGCGCTCCAGGGTCGACATCCGCACGTCGGCCTGCCCGGTCTCCAGCCGCGCCACCGCTGATTGGGAGGTGCCCATGCGGGCCGCCACTTCGGTCTGCGACAGGCCGAGGTGGACGCGACGGGCGATCAGTGCATCGGTCAGGGCCCGGCGGCGCTCCGCCATCTCGGCGAACCCGGGCAGGAAGCGCTGGTGACGGCGTTCACTCACGTCGGCACGACTCTATCACACTTGTGCTATCTCGAATATGCGATAGCATCGGAGGCATGACAGTGATCCCGACCGTTGTCGAGCACAGCGCCCGCGGTGAGCGGGCCTTCGACATCTACTCCCTGCTCCTCCGGGAGCGGATCGTGTTCCTCGGCCAGGAGGTGGACGACCAGATAGCCAACCTCCTCATCGCCGAGATCCTGTACCTCGACGCCCAGGACCCCGACAAGGACATCTACCTCTACATCAACTCCCCCGGCGGCCTGGCCTACGCGGGGATGGCCATCTACGACGTCATGCAGCACGTGCAGGCCGACGTGTCGACGATCTGCGTCGGGATGGGAATGTCGGCGGCGGCCATGATCCTGGCGGGCGGGGCGGCGGGAAAGCGCTTCGCCCTTCCGAGCGCCAAGATCATGATCCACCAGGGATCGGCCGGCGCGCGGGGAGCGCCGCGGGACATGGAGATCCACCTGCGCGAGGTCCTGTCCCTGACCCACAGGATGGCCGAGATCATCGCCCACCACTCGGGCCAGCCCCTGGACCGGGTCGAGCGGGACATCGACCGGGACTACTTCATGACCGCCGAGGAGGCGCGGGTCTACGGCCTGGTCGACGAGATCATCGTCCCCCGCCGGGGTCTGGCGGCGGCCGAGCAGGCCGGCCCGGCGCCGGAGCCGTCCGGACGGGAGACGGCGCTGGCCGGCAGGGTGGCCTGAGGACCGGTCCTCGGCGCTGAGGACCGGCCGTCAGGCGGCGGAGCGTCCGCTTCCCTCGTCCGCCGATCCCGGCGCCGGGCAGGAGTACCGCAGGTGGACCAGGACCAGCTGGTCGCGGCGGTCCCTCCCGCCCCACTCGAGGGGCCGGTCACACTCGGGGCAGGTGACGTCCCGGGCCACCGGGGTGCGGGAGGGTGGTCTCTCATAGCGGATGCCCATGCCGACCACCCTACGGAAGAGATGTTTCGGACCGTTAGCGACCCGGGGAACAGCGCGTTAACTCCGATTAGGATGCGGCACATGTCCCAATCGGAAGCGCCGGCGGCCGCGGGCCGGCCGGTCCCGCTCGTCGACTACCTGGTCCTGGGAGACGATCCCCATCTCGAGGCCTCGGAGTGCACCCAGTGCCAGGCCCGGTTCTTCGACCGACGCAACGCCTGTGCGTCCTGCTCGGGGACCGAGTTCAAGCGCGTGCGGGTCGCGAACGAGGGCACCGTCCGTGCGTTCACGATCGTGACGTTCGCGGCACCAGGGGTGCCGGTCCCGTTCGTGTCGTCGGTGGTCGACTGCGACGGCACCTCGGTCCGGGCCAATCTGATCAACGTCGACCCGACACCCGAGGCGGTCACCACGGGCATGCGGGTCCGTCTGGCCACCTATTCGCTGGGCACCGATGACGACGGCGTGGAGGCCGTCGGCTTCGGCTACGAGCCCGCCTAGGGCTTCCGTTCCACTGGAGGAGAGAAATGGCTGAGAACGTCTGGATCCTCGGGATCCACATGACCAAGTTCGGCAAGCACCTGGACAAGGACACCGTCGACCTGGCCACCGAGGCCGCCCTCGGCGCCCTTTCCGACGCCGGCGTGACCATGAAGGACATGGGGATCCTGGCGGCCGGGAACCTGATGGCCGCCAACGCGGGCATCGGCCAGCAGCTGCAGAAGCAGATCGGCCAGACGGGCATCCCCGTGTACAACGTGGCCAACGCCTGCGCCACCGGCGCCACCGCCCTGCGTACGGCGGTCATGGCGGTGAAGGCCGGAGAGGTCGACTACGGCCTGGCCGTGGGTGTGGAGAAGCTGGCGGGAGCAGGGCTTCTCTCCGGCGGGAGCCGGGCGTCCGACGGCAACAAGTGGGAGCCCAAGGGCCGCTACGGCGCCGTGGCCCCGCTCGACGGGCGGGTGGGGACCGAGACCATGCCGGGCGTCTTCGCCCAGATCGGGATGGAGTACGGGCACAAGTACGGCGGGACCAGCTTCGAGCTGTTCGCCAAGATCAGCGAGAAGAACCACGCCCACTCCACGCTGAATCCCCTGGCGGCCTACACCAAGCGCATGTCGCTCGAGCAGATCATGAACGACGTCATGATCGCCTACCCCAACACCCGGCCGATGTGCTCGGCCAACTGCGACGGGGCGGCGGCGGCCGTGGTCGTGAGCGACTCCAAGCTCAAGACGCTCTCCGCCGAGCAGCGGCGCCGGGCGGTCAAGGTGGCGGCATCGGTGCTCACCACTGACCCGTGGGAGGAGGCCTGCCAGGTCCTGCCCAACGTCAACACCCTGACCCGCAACGCCGCCAACCAGGCCTACGAGGCGGCCGGCGTCGGCCCCCAGGACCTCGACCTGGTGGAGCTGCACGACTGCTTCGCGACAGCGGAGCTGGTGCACTACGACAACCTGATGCTCTGCGAGGAGGGCGGCGCCGTCGACTTCTTCAACTCGGGCGCGACGTGGCGGGACGGCAAGACGCCGGTGAACGTGTCGGGCGGGCTCGAGTCCAAGGGCCATCCCATTGCCGCCACCGGCATCGCCAACATCTGGGAGGTCTGCACCCACCTGCGCGGTGAGGCCGGCCCCCGCCAGATCGAGGGCGCCAAGGTCGGCCTGGCCCACGTGATCGGCCTCGGCAGCGCCTGCGGGGTCCACATCCTCGAGAAGGCGGCCTAGCCGGCCGGGGTCTTGTGCCGCCCGGCTGCCTGAGGCGGGGACTGACTGGGTAGAGCAGGGCCATGGCGGCTCTACCCCATCATCAGCCCAGCAACGACCTTTCCGGACCGGCGCCCGAGGCGGTCCGCGCTGAGCCCGCCGGCGTACTCGGACCCGAACCCGAGAGACACCGGGTGCGCTCCACGCGCGCCAGCGGTCTCTGGACGGCGGTCGGCACGGCCGTGGTCCTGGCCATCCTGCTGCTGGTCTTCATCCTCCAGAACGCCCGGAGCGTTCCCGTCCACTTCATCGGCGCGAGTGGTCATGTCCCGCTGGCCGTTGGCCTCCTGGCTTCGGCCGTGGCGGGAGCGCTGATCGTCCTGATCCCAGGGGTGATCCGGATGGCCCAGCTGCGCCGGACGGCCCGCCGCCACCGGCTGGCCGACGCTCGGGCGGCCTGACTTCGATCCTCGGGACCTATCCCCCGAGCTCGGCCAGCCGCCGGCGCAGCTGTAGGTCCTGCTCCCGCCGCTCGGTCACATCGCGCAGCACGGCCACCACGTGGGTTACGCCGCCGTCGCCGCGCAACAGGGCGGCGGTGAACTCGATGGAGCTGGCGTCGGCGGCCTCGGTGAGGAGTCGGCGGTCGAAGGTCACAGCACCCTACGTCAGCACAAACCCCTCGTACCCGGCGGCAACGACCTCTTCGCACCTCTGACGGTAGGCCGGCATTCCGCCGATGTAGGGCATGTGGATCCGCCTCTTGCCGGGGACATTGGCCCCGACATACCAGGAGTTGCAGGCGTCCGATGCCCGCACCAGCCCGGAGACGAGGGAGGCGGCGTGGTCGATCCACGCCTCCTGGGCCTCGGGGCTCGCCTCGATGCTGCGCCGATCATGGGCGCGGAGATGATCAAGGCAGTCGGAGATCCACTCGACGTGCTGCTCGATGGACACCATCATGTTGGTGAGGACCGAAGGACTGCCCGGTCCCGTGACCGTGAAGAGGTTCGGGAAGCCGGCCACCTGCAGGCCCAGGTAGCTGACCGGGCCTTCAGCGGCCCAGACGTCTCGCAACGACCTGCCTCCGCGGCCCCGGATGTCGATCGCGTTCAGCGCCCCGGTCATGGCGTCAAAGCCGGTGGCCATGACGAGGACGTCGAGGCTGATCTCCCTGTCTCTGGTGCTGATGCCGTAGGGGCGCACCTCCACGATCGGATCCCGACGGAGATCGACCAGGGTGACGTTGTCGCGGTTGAACGAGGCGAAGTAGCCGGTGTCGAGGATCTGGCGCTTACAGCCCATGGGGTAGTGAGGGATGAGGGACTCGGCCACGTCGGGATCCTGCACCTCCCTGCGCACCAGCTCTCCGTAGAGCTCGGTCCCGGCCCGGTTCGCTTCGAGGTCGAACATCACGTCGGCCCAGGCGCTGGGGCCGGTCCAGCCCAGCTCCTCGAGAACGGCCAGGCGCTCCTCCCTCGGCGTGTCCAGGATGCGCCGGGTGGGAGGCGCGACTCCCTCGAACGACACCGCCCCGAAGCTCACCAGGCCGGCGAAGGCGGCCCGCTGGCGCTGACGTAGGTTCTCGTAGTCGGCCTTGACCTCGTCGAGCTCGCCGGGACGCAGAGGACGGTTGTTGGCCGGGCGCGTGTACGCCGCCGAGCGTTGGAAGACGTAGAGGTGGTCGGCCTGCTCGGCGATGACCGGGACGGACTGCACGCCCGACGAACCGGTGCCCACCACGCCGACGCGGAGGCCGGTGAAGTCGAACCCCTCTTTCGGGTAGCGGTTGGTGTACAGAGTGACACCCTCGAACGACGACAGTCCGGGTATGTCCGGCTCCAGTGGGGCGGACAGGCATCCGGTGGCAGCTATCACCCAGCGGGCGACGTAGGTGTCGGGTCCGTCGGTCTCGACCAGCCAGGTGGCGTCGGCCTCTTCGTAGGTGAGGGCGGTGACAGCGGTCCTCAGCTGGATGTCGCGACGCAGGTCGAGTCTGTCCGCCACGAAGTTGAGATAGGCCTCGATCTCGGGCTGGGCCGGCATGAGCTCGGTCCACACCCACTCCTGTTGGATGTCCTTGTCGAAGCTGTAGGAGTACTCGATGCTCTGCACATCGCAGCGGGCCCCCGGGTACCGGTTCCAGTACCAGGTGCCCCCGACGCCGTCACCCTTCTCCAGCGCCCGGACAGAGAAACCTCGCTCACGGAGCAGATGGACGGCGTAGAGCCCGGCCACCCCGGCTCCGATCACGATGACGTCGACGCGTCGGGACTCCGCCATGTCCGGCATCGTACCGACGTCAGTCGATCATCTGACGCCGGGGATCCCGGCTACCGGTGAACAGGCCCGTGAGGGCCTGATTGGCCCCGTCGGGCAGGTCGTCGAGCGGGACGTCGAGCTCCTCCACGCCGGGCCCGAATCGCTCCGCTTCGTGGGCCAGGGCCCCGAGATCGAACCCGTAGAGGGCGGCGGCGTTGCCGGCCAGGAGCTTGTGGCGCTCCTCGTGGGACAGGCCGCGCATGCTGATGCGGAGGTGCTCCTTGGAGAAGGGATAGGTCCCCTCGTCGTGGGGGTAGTCGCTGCCCCACATCCAGTGTCCCTCGGCCACCACGTCGCGACTGGCCACGTCCCACGGGCCGGCCATGCTGACCCCTAGGTAGACGTTGTCGCGGATGTACTCGGTGGCGAGGCGGGGGGGCGCCATGTCCGAGGTGAACCGCAGCTCCCCCTGGCTACCCTGCTTCACGTTCCGGATCAGGTCGTCGAGGCGCTGTCCCGTGTCCTTGAGCCAGTAGCAGCCCTGCTCGGTCATCACCAGCTTGAGCCCCGGGAACCGCTCGAAGATCCCGGACAGGACCATCCACACGAGGGTGCGCTGTGAGTAGAAGCCCAGCTCCGAGATGTGCAGGATCGTCGAGGAGGGGAACGGCGGGTACGAAGGCGAGCCGATTCCGCCGTGGGTGTGCAAAGGGACGTCGAGCTCCTCGCACACGGCCCACAGCCGGTCGTACTCGGGATCGTTCAGCGGCCGGATGTAGTCGTGGGCGTCCGGGGGCACCGGGGGGATCAGCACGCCGCCGAGGCCATGTTCCTTTATCCATCTGACGTCGGCGATGGCGTCGTCGATGTCGTTGAGGAAGATCTGGCCGAGGGCTATGCGCCGCTTGGGGAACTGGGCGCAGAAGTCCACGGCCCAGCGGTTGTGGGCCCTGATCCCGGCCAGGCGGTGCTCGTAGTCCTTCGGGGTCGGCGGCGGGGCGAAGAGCACGAAACCCGGGAAGAAGGGGGGCACGGTGTTCGGGAAGATGACCTCGCCCACCACTCCGTCCGCGTCCTGCTGGGAGTTCCGCATGTCGTTGTCCCAGTTGCGCAGGCGGCGGTCGTCTCCGGGGGCCAGGTCCTTGTACGGATTCCGGTACCGGTTGCGCCAGGCGTCGAAGTCCTCGAGATAGGCGGGGTCGAGGTACTCGCGGTACTGGGCGTGGCTGCCGCCGGCATGGCTGTCAGCGGTGATCACCACATGACGGGAGCCCACCGGGCCCCGAGCCGGGGATTCGACAACCGAAGTGTCCACGGACATCTCGCCTCCCATGCCGGTCGAACCGGGCCCGACGTGGTGGCCGGGCGCCGCCCTGACTGAAACCTGTTCTAACAGGTCACCGACAGCCCGACAAGGGCGGGTCGACAGGCGCCGCACCCGGCGACGGGTCAGTCCTCGGGGAGCTCCGCGAACCGGCGCTTGGTGTCCCGGTACCAGCCCATGCCCGAGATGGGATGGCGCCACCGGCCCTTCATGGCCTTGAGGGCGTCGGCGTGGGCACGGTCCCCGCCGGCCACGACCTCCTTCAGATGCCGGTCCTGAGCCTTGATGACCTCGTCCGCGGTGGCGCCGCGGTGGGTGAGGTCGCAGACTCCGCCGAGCTCCCTACACGTCATCGTCTTCACTCTTCCTCCTCAGGTCGACACCGTCGGGGAAGCTGACGCGCCGGCGGACCGGGATGTGACAGGTGGCCTCCGGGAGCCTCTGTCACAGATTCCGGGCCCGGCGCGTCACAAGGGGCATGACAGCGAGAATGGACAACCCGGCCAACTTCCTCCCCGACTCGATGAAGGGGATCCAGTCCATCATCAGGGCCGCCCATGGCGCAGGTGTGCCGCAGGCGACCATGGAGCTGGCCCACCTGAGAGCGAGCCAGATCAACGGCTGCAGCCCCTGCGTATTCAGCGGGGCGGTCAGCGCGAGGAAGGCGGGTGAGAGGGAGGAGCGGCTCTTCGCCGTCGCGGCCTGGCGGGAGACCGAGCTGTTCACGGACGCCGAGAGGGCCGCCCTGGCCCTGGCCGAGTCGATGACCAGGCTGTCCGACCGGCCCGACGCCGTTGCCGACGACGTGTGGGCGGAGGCGGCCCGGCACTTCGACGACAAGCAGCTGGCCGGCCTGGTCCTCTGGATCGCCACCACCAACCTGTTCAACCGCATCAACACCGCCACCAGGCAGCCGGCCGGCACCGTCTGGTGAACCCCGGGCGCACCGCCTTCTGCAACTAGTCCGATCGGGCCAGGGGCCTCCTGGCCCATGGGGCAGATTCTCGACTGATCGCGTGATCTGCGACCTCTGATCTGGCACCATCGGCGGCGACGAACCCCGTCCGACAAACGCACCCTTCGTAGGAGCATCCCGATGGCAGATGTCCAGATTGAGCGGTTCGAGCTTCCCGGCTTCGCCGGCACACTCATGCACCCGGGAGAGGCGGACTACGACGAGGCGCGCAAGGTCTTCAACGGGATGGTGGACCGCTCCCCCGTGCTCATAGCCCGCTGCTCCAGCGCCGACGACGTGTCGGCCGCGGTCAGGCTGGCAGCGGCGCAGAATCTGCCTCTCTCGGTCTACGGCGGCGGCCACAGCGCGACCGGGGCTGCGGTGTGCGACGCGGGAGTGTGCGTCGACATGCGCGGCATGAAGCGCATCGACGTGGACGTCGAGAACTCCACGGCGCGGGCCGAGGGCGGCCTGACATGGGGGGAGTTCGACGCCGCCACCCAGGAGCACGGTCTGACCGTGACCGGGGGCCGCGTGTCGACGACCGGCCTCGGCGGGCTCATCCTCGGCAGCGGGAGCGGGTGGCTCGAGCGCAAGCTCGGCCTGGTGTGCGACAACCTGGTCAAGGTCGAGATGGTGACGGCTGACGGCCGCCAGGTGGTCGCGTCCGAGACCGAGAACGCCGACCTGTTCTGGGCGGTCCGGGGCGGCGGGGGGAACTACGGCGTCGTCACCGCCTTCCACCTCCGGCTGCATCCGATCGGCCCGATCGTGTACGGCGGCCTGCTGATGTACGCCGCCGCCCAGGGCCACGAGCTCGTCCGATTCTGGCGCGACTTCATGCGCGACGCTCCGGACGAGGTCGGCTCCGGACTGGCCTTCATCACCGCTCCGCCCGAGGAGTTCGTGCCCGAGCCGGTCCGGGGCCAGCCCGTGATCGGGGTCGTCTGCTGCTACGCCGGCGATCCCGCCGACGGGGAGAAGGCCTACGCCCCTCTTCTCGAGTTCGGGCCCCCGGGCCTGGCCATGGTGCAGCCGATGCCGTACGTGGCCGTCCAGCAGCTGCTCGACGGCGCCAACCCCAAGGGTCTGCGGGGCTACTGGTCGGGGGACTTCTTTGCCGAGCTGCCCGACGAGGCCATCGACGTGCTTGTGGAGCGGGCCACCAAGCCGGTGTCCCCCTTCACCCAGACCATCCTCATCCCCGGTGGCGGGGCCATCGCCCGGGTCGGCGAGGACGCCATGGCCTTCGGCAACCGCCAGGACGCCTTCAACATCCACTACCTCGGGATGTGGACCGATGCGGGCGCCGACGAGCAGAACATCGCCTGGACCAAGGGCCTGAGCGGGGCCATGAAGCCGTGGACCACGGGGCGGGTGTACCTCAACTTCCTCGCCGACGAGGGTCAGGGCCGCATCGAGGCGGGCTTCGGTCCCGACAAGTACGCGCGGCTCCGGGAGCTCAAGCGGAAGTGGGACCCTCAGAACCTCTTCCGGCACAACCAGAACATCCCGCCGGCGCCGTAGCCCCCGAAGGGACGCCGGGCGGCGCGCCGCCCGTCAGGGTCGGATGAGCGCCGCCATCGCCTCGAGCTGTTCGAGGTAGTGCTCGACGGAGTGGTGGACGAAGCCGGCATGCACGGCGGTGGCGCCGGCCGCCTCCATGTCGGCCAGCGTCCGCCGCGTGCCGTCCGGGTCCCCGGTCGGGTCGAGCGGGCGGGGCGGCCCCAGCACCACGTCGAAGCCTTCGGGAAGCTCGAAGGCCGCCAGCAGCTCCCTCACCGCCGGCAGGCGGAGGGCAAACGGCGTCCACCCGTCGGCCAGCTCCACCGCCCGGGCCAGAGAGCGGCGCGTGTACCCGCCGACCCAGACCGGCAGATGGGGCTGGACTCCGTGCGGTTCCACCGTGAACGGGCCGAAACGGTGGTAGGGGCCGTCGTAGATCACGTCGGGGCGGCCCCAACAGGCCCGTAGGGCCCGGAGGGTGTCATCGGCCCGGGGCCCCCGGTCGTCGAACGGCGCGCCCAGCAGGGAGAACTCCTCCTCCATCGACCCCACCCCGACGCCGAGGATGAGCCTGCCTGCGCTCAACCGGTCGAGGGTGCCGTAGCGCTTGGCCAGGGCCACCGGGTGGTGGTAGCCGAGGACCACCACGTTCGTCGCCAGCCGGATCCGTTCGGTCAGAGCGGCAACCCAGGCGAGGGTGGCCACCGGGTCCCAGTAGACCGCTCCCCTCCTGCCCGCTTCCGACGCGGGCACCATCACGTGCTCGCTGCACGTGACGTGGTGGTATCCGAAGCGGTCGGCGGCCTGAACCAGGTGGCGGAGCTCGTCGGGGCCGGCCGTCTCCTCCCATCCGGCGTGACCCCGGGGTGTCTGAACGAGGATCGGGGTCTGGATGCCGACGCGCAACGCCACGGTCGTTACCCTGCCACACTGGTGCGCGTGAGCATCGAGCGATCAGGGGAGCACGGTGCCGTGCGCCGCCGGGCCGTGCCGACGCTCTTGACCTTCCTGGTCGTGGCGGGCGCGGTCTACTCCACCGCGTACGTGGCGCTGGCCGTCCTGCGCCACGTGGTGATGCCGATCCTGGCCGTCGTGGCCGGTGTGTACGCCGCCCGCTTCGTGTTCCGCGCCACGGGTCGGCACCACCGGGACTGACCCGACCCGCTCAGGCTCCTGGCTCTCCCGGGCGGCCGTCTTGCAGGGCCAGCAGCACCTCCGCCTCCTCCGGGGAGGTGTCGGGTCCGTACGCGCTCACCAGCGTCCCCCGCTTCCCGCACTGCCGGCATTCCACGGCCACGACGATCATCTCGTCCCCGGGATCGCTCTGCCCCTCGAAGCGGTAGACCTCGTCGATCGTCAGGTCGGAGGCGGACATCACCCCCCCGCACGCGCCGCAGCGGACCCGGTTGCCGTCCAGGAAGAAGTCGGTGTCATAGCCTCTTCCGCTCAGGGACTGGAGCACCTCCGTGACCGTGGCGAGGGAGTCACCCATCGGCCCGACGCTATCCGCGGCGGTGCCTGCATCCTTCCGGCCCCGCCTGGGACGATGGGTCGGTGCAACACCGCAGGCCTCGACGCGTCGGGCCCGGTCTGGCGGCAGGCGTGGTCGTCGCCTCCTTGGCCGTCGTGGCCCTCCTCGGCGTCCGGCCCGCCGGCGCCCACGCCTTTCTGGTCGGCGCCACCCCCACCCCGGGCGCCCGGCTGGCGACCGCCCCCGCCCGGATCTCGCTGCGGTTCAGCGAGGCCCTGAGCAGCCACGGCTCCGGGATCGAGCTGGCCCGGGCCGGCGGCGGCAGGCGGGCGCTGGCCATCAGCCTCACCGCCGCCGGCACGGCCATCGAGGCGCGCCTGCCCCAACGGGGCGGGGCCCGGCTCGACGCCGGCGTGTACACGGTGGCCTGGCGGGCGGTGTCCGCGGTGGACGGGCATCTGACGTCCGGCAGCTTCTCGTTCGGCGTCGGCCGCTTCTCGGGGATCCTGCCCGCCCCCACCACCGGCAGCCCGCTCCCGAACCCGCTGGAGACCATCGCCTCGTGGCTGGTCGTCGGCGGCGCCGCCGCCGCCCTCGGGGGCCTGACCGCGCCCGGGCGGGGGGTTCGGGCGTCCCGTCTCGTGCTCGGAGGCCTCGGGTCGGCCTTGACGGGCGCCGCCATCCAGACCGTCGTGGTCCTGGCCAGCGCCGGCACGTCGCCGCCCCGCCTGGCCTATCTGGCCGTCGGGACCGCCGCCGCCGTGGCGGCCGCCCTGGCAGTGCTGCCCTGGACCGGACGCCGCGAGCTGCCGCTGGCCCTCACCGTGGCCGCCCTGGTCGCGTGGGTGGGCGCCGGTCACGGACCGGCCCAGGCGGGGGCGCTCGGATGGGTCACCGAGGGCGCCCACGTCGTGGCCGTCAGCGCCTGGGTGGGAATCGTCCTCCAGGCGGCCATCACCCGGATCCGGTGGCTCCGTCGGGGCCAGGGGGCCCATCCCGGGGGGGCGTGGGCGGCCCAGGGCCGCCTGGCGGCCCTGGCCCTGGTCGGGGTGGCGGGGACCGGGGTGGCGCTGGCCTTCGAGGTACTGCCCGGCCCCGGGTCCGTGCTGTCCAGCACCTACGGGCGGATCCTCATGGCCAAGACGGTGCTGCTGGTCGGGGCCGTCGGGCTGGCGGTGGCCCTGCGCTTCCGGGCCGAGGCCGCCGCCGCCCTGGCCGCCGTGGCGGCCGGGGCCGTCCTGGCCCAGGTCGGACCTCCATCTCCGGGCGTGGCCGCAACCGCGCTCCTCGGCCCGGCGCCCCTGGCCGGGCCGCTGCTGCGGTCCGGGGGCCTGGCCGGGGACCTCACCGTGGGCCTGGCTCTCGGCCCCCGCCGGCTGGAGATCGACGTCTACGCCGGCCAGGCCCAGCTGGTCGGGACGACGGTCCTCGTCTCCCGGGTGGCCGGGCCGGGCCGGGCCGGTCCGATCGACGGCGTGGCCGGGTGCGGGGCGGGCTGCTTCTCGGCCCGGTTCGTCCCGCCCCCGGGGACGGAACGGCTAGCGGTGGCGGCGTCGGCGCCGGGCTGGCGCGGCGGGGTCTGGGTGGCGGACGTGACCTGGCCCCCGCCCGCCCAGGACCAGGACGGGCTGCGGAGGGTGGCAGCGGCCGTGGCCGGGCTGCCCCGCGTCCATGTCGTCGAGACCGTCCGGACGGCGGGGGCACAGGCGCCCCCGGCCGCGGAGGACGTGACCGGCGCCGCCCTGCTCCGGGACGAGCCGTGGGCCCGTGGCGCCGATTACGTGACTGCCCTACCCGGCGGCCCCGGCGTCTTCGTCTATCTCCCGGGCGGCCCGGTATGGGACACGTTGACCCTGGACGGGGCGGGGCGTCCCCTCACCGAGGAGATCGTCACGTCAGGGAACCGGATCGACCGGCAGTTCAGCTACCCGTAGCGGGTTGGCGCCCCGCTACCGGGCCGGGGCCGGGGCCCGCACCAGGTCCTTCACCGCCGGCACGACGGGCGGGGCGGTGCGCCAGTCCATGCCGTCCTCCGGAAGGGCCACCGGGTACTTGTTCTCGTGGATCTCGGCCCAGTGGGAGTGGTTCAGCTGGTGGATGGTGAAGCAGGCCTGGAGGGCGTTGTAGAAGCCCATGTTGTCCTGGCTCTGGTTGACCGACTCCTTGATGAGCAACGCCGCCATCGTCGGTACCTCGGCTATGCGCCGGGCAAACTCCAGGGTCCGCTCCGCCAGCTCGTCCTGGGGGAACACCTTGGAGACCATCCCGAGGGCGTGCGCCTCGTCGACGTCGATGGAGTCACCCGTGAGCATCAGCTCCTTGGTCTTGCGCGGCCCGAACTCCCACGGGTGGGCGAAGTACTCGACGCCGCACATCCCGAGGCGCGTGCCCACCACGTCGGCAAAGCGGACGTTGTCAGCGGCCACGATCAGGTCGCACGCCCACATCAGCATCAGCCCGGCGGCGTAGACGGTGCCGTGCACCTGGGCAATCGTGATCTTGCGCAGGTTGCGCCACCGCCGGGTGTTCTCGAAGAAGTAGTGCCACTCCTGGAGCATCCGGCCCTCGGCCCCGGCCCGCGTGGCCCCGTTGGACCGGTGGCTCGGGTGCTGGTTGGGACCCGGCTCGCGCTCGGCTATCGACTCCTTGGAACCCATGTCGTGGCCTGATGAGAAGAGCGGGCCGGCCCCGCCGAGAATGACCACGCGGACCTGGTCATCGGCCTCGGCCTCGAGGAAGGCGTCCCCCAGGTCGACGAGAAGCCCGCGGTGCTGGGCGTTGCGGGCTTCAGGCCGGTTGAGCATGATCCGGGCGATCCGGCCCTCGTCCAGCGTCTCATAGGTGACGTACTTGTACTCCCCCACGACGGGTCCCTCCCTGGGTCCGGGCAGCGAAAGAACGGATCTTACGGGGATCAGCCGACCCGGGCGCTCTGGCCCCCGTCGACGGGCAGGACGGCGCCGGTGACGAACCCGGCCTCGTCGGAGTGCAGAAACAGGGCGGCGTGGGCCACGTCCCAGGCGGTACCCATCCGGCCCCGGAGCGGGACCACCCGGTCCCGGCGGGCACGGACCTCCTCGCGCGGCAGCCCCTGCTCGACGGCGGTGCCCTCGACCGCCATCGGTGTGTCGATGAGCCCCGGCATGATCGTGTTGACCCTGATCCCGTGCCGGGCGTTGGCCAGCGCCAGAGACTGACCGAGGGCGTTCATGCCGGCCTTGGAGACCTTGTAGGCGGTGAGCGGGGTGGCCGCCACCGCCGCCAGCGACGAGATGTTGACGATGCTCCCGCTGCCCTGCTCGCGCATACGGGGCAGGACCGCCTGACACGACAGCAGGCAGCCCTTGAGGTTCACGCGCAGGATGCGGTCGAACGCCTCCTCGGTCAGGTGGTTGGGGCTGGCGTCTCCCCCCCCGATGCCGACGTTGTTGTGCAGGAAGTCGACACGGCCGAACGCATCCATGCACGCGTCGACGTAGCGGGCGCAGTGCTCGGCCCGCGTCCAGTCGGCGCGCACGGTCTCGGTCACCCCGCCCTCGAGGGCAATCATCTGCGCCGTCTCGTCGGCCGAGCCCAGGTCCCGGTCCACCAGCACGAGCCGGGCGCCCTGGCGCGCGAACAGGACGGCCGCCGCCCGACCGTTGCCGATGGTCTCCCCGGGCGTCTGGCCGGCGCCGACCACGATGCCAACCTTGCCGGCCAGCCGCAGCGCCGTGCCTCCGCCCGAGCTCAACGGTCCCGGATCCGCACGAGGTCCGGACCGAGCTCGTCCACGGTCCGGCATCCGGCCAGGGCCATGGTGCGGCGGGCGCCGGCGTCGAGCAGCCCGATCACGTGGTCGACCCCCCGCTCACCCCCCGCGCCGAGGGCATAGAGGTAGGCCCGTCCCGCCATCACCGCCCGGGCGCCGAGGGCCATGGCCTTGACGATGTCGGACCCCCGGCGCACCCCGCCGTCGCATATCAGCTCCAACGAGTCCCCCACGGCGTCGGAGACGGGCCCGAGCAGCTCGACGGGCGGCGGTGCGCCGTCGAGCTGGCGCCCCCCGTGGTTCGAAAGGGCCACCGCGTCGACTCCGGCGCGGGCGGCCGTAACGGCGTCCTCGACCCGCTGCACGCCCTTGAGGACAATGGGCCCCGACCACGCCTCGCGGATCCAGTCGAGGTCCGACCAGGACAGCGACGGGTCGAACTGCTCGTTGATGTAGTCGGCAAGCGTCACCGCCTCCCCGGCGCCGGGACCCGAGGGCGCGTCGGCGCCGACGCTGGCCGCCACGTTGGCGAACAGGATCGGCTCGGACCGCACGAAGGCCCAGGTCCAACCCGGGTGGAGGAGGCCGTCGAGCAGGGTCCCGGGCCCGACGGTCGGCGGGAGGGTGAAGCCGCGGCGGACGTCGCGCTCACGGCGTCCGAGCACCGGCGTGTCGACCGTGAGGACGATGGCCTCGTACCCACACGCGGCGGCGCGCCCGAGCATGTCCCGCACCAGGCCCCGGTCCTTCCAGACGTAGACCTGGAACCACTTCGGGCCGTGCGAGCAGGCTGCCACCTCCTCGATGGAGCGGGTGGACAGCGTCGACAGCACGTAGGGCAGCCCGGCCCGGGCGGCGGCCCGGGCCACGTCCAGCTCCCCTCCCGGCGTGGCGATACGGGTGAAGCCGGTCGGAGCCAGCACCAGCGGCAGGGGCAGGGGGCGGCCGAGGAGGGTGGTCGAAGGGTCCACCTTTCCGACATCGGCCAGCACGCGCGGGCGGAACTCGAGGTCGCGGAACGCCGCCACGTTGCGACCGAGGGTGAGCTCGTCCTCGGCGCCGCCGTCGATGTAGTCGAAGACCCCGGCGGGGAGCCGCCGGCGCGCCAGGCGCCGGAGGTCCTCGACCGATGCCGCCCGCCGCAGCCGCCGCGTGGCGGCGTCCCACTCGATGCGGCGGAAGCGCAGGACCGAGCGCAGGGTGTCGACGACGCGCATCGGTCCGGACGTTAACGTCGGGGGGTCGTGGAGACCAGGTTCACCGAGCTGGTGGGATGCCGGGCCCCGCTGCAGCTGGCGGGCATGGGGGAGGTCGGCACACCCGAGCTGGCGGCGGCGGTGTCCGGCGCCGGTGGCCTCGGGATGATCGGCGTAGGTGGGGATCCCCTGGTGCAGCGGCTCGACGCCCTCGAGCGGCTCGGCCGGCCGCCGTGGGGCGTCAACTTCCTGGGCCCCTTCCTGGACGTCTCCGAGCTGGAGCTGGCGGCGGCCCGGTCCCGGGTGATCGAGATCTTCTGGCGTGAGCCCGACGCCGCCCTCGTCGGGCGCATCCACTCCGCCGGCGCTCTGGCCAGCTGGCAGGTCGGTTCCCTGGGCGAGGCGCGCGCCGCCGCCGAGGTCGGCTGCGACATGGTCGTGGCCCAGGGCGTCGAGGCGGGCGGCCACGTGCGCGGCACCGTGCCCCTGCTGGCCCTGCTCGACGCCGTCCTCGGAGCCATCGGGGAGTCGACCGTGGTCGTGGCCTCGGGCGGGATCGGCTCGGCCCGGTCCGTGGCCGCCGCTCTGGCCGCCGGCGCCGACGCCGTGCGGGTCGGCACGCGGTTCGTGGCCAGCGCCGAGTCCCGGGCCCATCCCGAGTACAAGCGGGCCCTGGTCGACGCCGCCGCCGGGGAGACGGTGCTGAGCGACGAGTACGGCCGCGAGACGGGGTGGCCGGACGCGCCGAACCGCGTGCTGCGTCGCGCCTACGAGCGCGCCGCCGCCGCCGAGCCGATGGTGGGCCGCATGCACCTGCCCGGGCGCGACGAGCCGGTGCCGATCCCCCGCTTCTCCCCACTGCCGCCCACGGACGCGTGCGAAGGCGAGATCACGGCCATGGCGCTGTACGCGGGGGAGTCGGTCGGCGCCGTCCGGGACGTCCGGCCCGCCGCCGAGATAGTCCGCGAGCTGCTCGAGGGAGCCGAGGCCTCTCTGCGGTCAGCGCGACGCCGGTGAGGACCAGGGGCAGGCCCACCCCCATCCCGACGGTGAATCGCTCTCCGAGCAGTGCCACCCCGAGCAGCAGGGCCACGGCCGGGTTCACGTAGGTGATCATCGTGGCCCGCACCGGGCCCGCGGTCCCGATCAGGGCGAAGAACACCAGGAACGCCACGGCCGTGCACACCACCGCCAGGGTGGCGACGGACCCGGCCACCTCGAGGCTGACGTGCGGGGGCAGATGGGACAGGCCCCATGGCGCGTAGACGAGGGCCGTCAGCGCCAGCGAGACCGCGACCAGGCCCAGGGCCGGGAGGTCCGAGAACCGCCGGCTGATGATCAGGGGACCGCAGGCGTAGCCGAAGGCGGTGACGCCGATCTGGCCGACGGCGCCCCAGCTGGCGCCGCGGACGTCGACACCGACGAGCAGCGCCACCCCGACCAGGCCGACCAGGAGACCGGCCACCGTGGGCCCGTCGAAACGGGTCGACCGCCGGCTCAACAGCACACCGATGAGGGGCACGGTGGCGATCAGCAGCGCCGCCAGCGAGCTCGAGATGCGCCGCTCGGCAGACGAGAGGAGGCCCCAGGGGACGGCCAGCTCGACCGTGGTGTACAGCACCACCCACGGCCAGCGTGCCAGCAGGGGACGGATCAGGCCCCGCCGGAAGGCCAGGGGGAGCAGGGCCACCGCGGCGGGCGCGGTGCGGAACAGCACGAGCGTCCCGGGAGAGAGCTCGCGCACCGAGATGCGGATCAGCAGGTAGGGGATGCCCCAGATCACCCCCATGGCCGCGAACAGGAGCCAGCCGCGACGGTCCAACTAGGTCGACGCGCTGAGCCAGGCGATGCCCACCAGCCCCACGCCGGTGTGGAGGGTCATGGCCGGGCTGAAGCGGGCGGGCGGACCGACGGGCGCACCCAGCCGGGCCCGCACGTCCTGGGCCACCCTCAGGGCGCCGGCGTGGAACACCCGGGCGTCACCACCGGTCCGTCCCCCGCGCCGGTCCCACTCGTCGACCAGGGCCGCGGCCAGGTCCCCGTCCTCGTCGTGCCCGATGGGTTCCACGGCGCCGTCCCGGAAGGCGAACATCGGGCTGGCCCCGCCCCGCCGCGCCGCCTCCAGGCTCGGGGACGGCACCAGCCCCCCCTCCTCGAGCGTGTCGAGGGTGTCGAGGGCGGCGATGAGGCGGGCCCTGCTCACGGCGTCGTGGGTGACCTCGAGCACCTCGGCGGGCGGAGCGCCCGCGGCGGCGCAGCGCGCCGCCGCCTCGACGACCAGGCCCTGGGCCGACGCGGCCGTGCGGGTGTCGACCACGTCGACGCGGCGGTCGGCCAGGCCGGCGGCCAGCCGGGCCGTACGGCACATCACGGTGAACTCGGTGGCCGGCGTCAGCACCAGTACGTGGTCCCCGGGGGGACCGGCCTCCATGGCGGCCACGTAGTCGAGCACCGACGGCGGGACCGATTTCACGGGTTGGTGACGGGCAAGGGCACGGTGGACGCGTTCGGGATCGACGGTGTCGTCACGCGCGTCGGGCCCGTGGCCGAACACGATCCCGATCGGCACCACGCGCACGGGAAGCCGGCGTGCCACCCTGGGGGCCAGACACGCGCTGGAATCGGTCACGACGAAAGTTGCCATGAGCCCCCGTACCGCCTCAGCCGCCGAACCGGACGAACCCACGAGCGGCGGATCGAGCTTCACCATCCGTGAGCTGGTGGAGCGCTCGGGCGTTCCCGTGGCGACCATCCACCACTACCGCCGGCTGCGGCTCCTTCCTCCCGCCCAGGAGGTGGCGCCCAACCGCTTCCTCTACGACCACCGGCACCTGCAGGCCCTGCTGCTGATCCGGCGGCTACGGGAGCGCGAGCTTTCTCTGGACGCCATTGCCGAGATCCTCCCAGATCTGATGGCTTCGGAGGAAGAGGCCTTTCGGCCCGACATGTGGGAGCGGGCGGCACGCGAGCTGCGGTCCTCGGGGCGGGGCGCAGCGGCGGGCCGGCTGGTGGCCGCTGCCACCAGGGCCTTCGCCCGGCACGGCTACGCCGAGGTCACCGTTAGTGACGTGTCGGCCGCCGCCGGCCTCGGCAAGGGGACGGTGTACCGGCACTTCGCGTCGAAGGAGGAGCTGTTCTTCGCCGTGGCCGGGACCGTGGTCGCCGACGTGGTGGCGGCATTCGACGAGCAGGGCGGGAACGGCCGGATGCAGCGGGAGAAAGCGGCGGCGGTCCTGGCCGTCGAGCTCCGTCCCCACCTGCCGATCGTCCTCGACCTGGTCAGCGGGGCCCTTCGCCACCAGCCCGGCCACGAGGAGGCCGCCCAGCGCTTCCTCCTGCTCCTGGCCACCCACGTCGGGGAGCGGGTGCACGGCCGGGGAGACCCCCTGGAGCGGGGCTTCGAGGTGCTCGTCTCGGCCTTCGAGAACGCGGTCGGAGCGGCTCTCGGCCTCTGACCACCAAATCCTTGACGGGCCCCCGGGGGGCATATACAACTGTGCGACCGATCGGTCGCATACTTGTACGTAAAGGAGTCGCGTGGTCCTCTTGGGTGAACCGGCGCGGACCCCGGCCGGTGTCCCCACCGAGGCCGAGGTCCTCGGCCGGGCGGCGGGTGAGAACTTCCCGGTCGCCTCGCGCTGGCTCCTCGGGTCCCACCGCGACCATCTGCTGGCCCTCTACGGGTTCGCCCGGTTGGTCGACGAGCTCGGGGACCGCGCCCCGGGGGACCGCCTGGCCCTCCTCGACTGGGCCGAGTCGGAGCTCGAGAGAGCGGCGGCCGGGAGTCCCGACCACGCCGTCTTCGCCCGCCTGGCGCCCACCATCCGCACCTGCCGCCTGCCCCTGCAGCCCTTCCGGGACCTGATCGAGGCCAACCGGCGGGACCAGTCGGTCGGACGCTATGCGACGTTCGACGACCTGCGCGGCTACTGCCGCCTGTCGGCCGATCCGGTCGGACGCCTGGTCCTGGCGGTCTTCGGCGTCGAAGGCGGGGAGGAAACCCGGCTCTCCGACGCGGTGTGCACCGGCCTGCAGCTGGTCGAGCACTGGCAGGACGTGGTCGAGGACGCCGCCGCCGGGCGCATCTACCTGCCGCTCGAGGACATGGAGGCCTTCGGGGTGACCGAGGCGGACGTCCTGGCCGCCGGGACCGGGTCGGCGGGGGCGGGGGCACCAGGGGGCCCCGCCTCGGCCCGGCTCCGCGCCCTGATCGAGTTCGAGACGGCACGGGCCCGGCAGCTGCTCGAGACGGGCGCCGGCCTGGTGGGCCGCCTCTCCGGCCGTCCCCGTCTGGCGGTGGCCGGCTTCGTGGCCGGCGGGCTGGCGACCGCCGACGCCCTGGCCGGGCGGGGCTACGACGTGCTGGCGGGGCCGCCGCGCCCCCGCAGGCCCCGCATGGCCCGCCACGCCCTGGCCCTGCTGGCGCGCCGCCGGGGACGTCCGTGACGGCGGTGCGCCCGCCGGCGGGCGGGGACGCGGTGGAGCGGGCCTACGACCGCTGCGAGGAGATCACCCACCGGGAGGCCAAGAACTTCGCCTACGGCATCCGGCTCCTGGCCCCACCGAAGCGGCGGGCCCTGTCGGCCGTGTACGCGCTGGCCCGGCGCATCGACGACATCGGTGACAGCGCCGACGACGCGCCGTCCAAGCTGAGGGCGCTGGCCGGGGTGCGGGCCGCACTCGCCGCGGTCTGCGCCGGCACTCCCCCCCCTGCCGGCGATGCCGTGCTGGTGGCGCTGGCCGACGCCGCCGTGCGCTACCCGATCCCCATGGAGGCCTTCGACGAGCTGATCGAGGGCTGTGAGATGGACGCGTCCGGCGCGACCTACGCCACCTACGAGGACCTCCGGGGCTACTGCCGGCGGGTGGCGGGCTCGATCGGGCGCCTGTCGCTGGGCGTGTTCGGCACCCCCGACCGGGCCGTCACCGATCCCATGGCCGACTCGCTGGGGACCGCCCTGCAGATCACCAACATCCTGCGCGACATCATCGAGGACCGCGACCAGCTGGGGCGGATCTACCTCCCGGCCGAGGACCTGGCCCGCTTCGGCTGCCGGCCCGACCTGTCGGGCCCGGTCGACGCCGTGGCCGCCCTGATCGTCTTCGAGGCCGGGCGGGCCGAGGAGCTGTTCGGCCACGGCTACCAGCTGCTCCCCCTGCTCGAGCGCCGCAGCCGGGCGTGCGTCGGGACGATGGCCGGGATCTACAGGCAGCTGCTGCACCGCATCGTCGACGATCCCGCCGCCGTGCTGCGGGGACGGGTCTCGGTGCCGACGGGCCAGAAGCTGTGGGTGGCGGCACGGTGCCTGATGGGGCAGGCGGCATGAGCGCGGACGTCGGACGCGGGCCCCACACCGCCAACGTGGCCGTGGTGGGCGGCGGACTGGCCGGCCTGGCCGCGGCGCTGGCGTGTGCCGACGCCGGGACGCGGGTCACCCTCATCGAGAGTCGTCCCCGGCTCGGGGGCGCGACGTGGTCCTTCCGCCGGCATGGAGCGTGGTTCGACAACGGCCAGCACGTCTTCCTCCGGTGCTGCACCGAGTACCGGCGCTTCCTCGACCGGCTCGGCGTCTCCGGTCAGGTGCACCTGCAGAGCCGTCTGGACGTGCCGGTGATCTCCCCCTCGGGCGGGACGACCCGTCTGCGTCGCTCGGTCCGGCTGCCGGCCCCGCTGCATCTGGGGGCGGCCCTGGCTGGGTACCGCCACCTTTCCCCCCTCCAGCGCGTCCGCCTGTTCCCTGCCGCCCTGGCGCTGCGCAACGTCGACCCCGGCGCGCCCGCGTCCGACGAGATGACGTTCGGCCGGTGGCTGGCGGCCCGGGGCCAGAGCCACGCGGCGGTGGAGCGCCTCTGGGACCTGATCACGCTGCCGACGGTCAACCTGCCGGCGGCGGAGGCGTCACTGGCCATGGCCGCCAAGGTGTTCCGCACCGGCCTGCTCGAGGACGCCGACGCCGCCGACATCGGCTGGTCGCGCCTGCCCCTCGGGCGGCTGCACGGTGAGGCCGGACAGCGGGCCGTCGAGATGGCGGGGGGCCGGGTGCGCCTGCGCACCGCCGTGGCCGCGATCGAGCCGGGGGGCTCGTCGGTCCGGGTCGTCACCGCCGACGGGTCCGTTGCCGAGTACGACGGCGTGGTGGTGGCCGTTCCCCACGACAAGGTGGACGGTCTCCTCCCGCCCGGGACCGTGCCGCTGCAGTCCCGTCTGGTCGACCTCGGCACCTCCCCGATCGTGAACGTGCACGTCGTCTACGACCGACGGGTGACCGACCACGCCGTCCTGGCCGCCGTCGACAGCCCCGTGCAGTGGGTGTTCGACCACACCGAGCCGGCCGGCCTCGAGCGGGGCCAGGCCCTGACGGTCTCCCTCTCGGCCGCCGACGCCCACCTCGGGCGGCCGGCGCCGGCATTGAGCGAGCAGCTCGTGGGGGAGCTGGCGCGGCTCCTCCCCGGCGCGGCCGCCGCTCGCATCGAGGACACCGTCGTGACGCGCGAGCACGCCGCGACCTTCCGGGCGGTGCCCGGCACCGGGGCGCTGCGGCCCGGCCCCGCCACCGCCCACCCCCGCCTGTGCGTGGCCGGGGCATGGACCGACACGGGATGGCCGGCCACCATGGAGGGCGCGGTGCGCAGCGGCTCCGCTGCCGCCCGCCGCCTCCTCCTCTCGGTGCGGCCGGCCTCCCGACTACCCGAGGAGGTTCCCGCTTGACCACCGTCCAGACGGCCCCGGACGTACTCACCCGGGCCCGGGCCCTCGTCGTTCCCGCCCTGGAGGACGCCGTGGCCCGGCTCAACGACGAGCTGCGCCTGCCGGTCGAGTACCACCTCGGCTGGCGCGCCCCCGACGGGGCCCCGGTTGCGGGGCGCTCGGGCAAGTTCGTCCGTCCCGCCCTGGCCGTCCTCTCGACCGAGGCGGCGGGGGCGCCCGCCCACGTGGGAGTCCCGGGCGCGGTGGCGGTGGAGCTGCTCCACAACTTCTCGCTCGTGCACGACGACGTCATCGACCGTGACGCCGAGCGCCGTCACCGACCCACGGTGTGGGCCCAGTTCGGCGTGGCCACGGCGGTCATAGCGGGTGACGCCCTCCTCGCGCTGGCCCACCAGACGCTGCTCGACCAGCCCGGTGCCGGCGCCCGCGTGGCGGCCCGGTCGCTTGCCTGCGCGACCACCGCCCTCATCGGGGGCGAGGCCGATGACATGGCGTTCGAACAGCGCCTCGACGTGTCGGTCGACGAGTGCCTCGAGATGGCCATCGGCAAGACCGGTGCCCTGCTGGCCTGCGCCTCCTCCATCGGCGTGCTCCTGGCCGAGGGGGGGGTGGAGCTCTACGAGGCTCTGGCCGACTACGGCCTCAACGTGGGTCTGGCCTTCCAGGCGGTCGACGACATCCTCGGCATCTGGGGGGACCCGGAGACCACCGGCAAGCCGACATGGAGCGACCTGCGGGACAGGAAGAAGACGCTCCCGATCGCGGTGGCACTGGCCTCGGGCCACACCGGCGTCGACGAGCTGCGCGCCCTCCTCGGCGGTGATCTGCTCGGGGACCAGGAGGTGGCGCGCGCCGCCGGGCTCGTCGAGGCCTGCGGGGGCCGGGACGAGACCGAGCGACAGGCGCGGGGCTTCCTGGCCGCCGCTCTGGACGCCATCGACGACGTCGAGATCCCCGAGCCGACCCGCGCCGAGCTCACCGACCTGGCCCGCTTCGTCGTCGACCGGGACTTCTAGGCGCGCCGTGGCCCTCACCGCCGACACCGCCGACTCGACCAGCACCGTCGACTCGACGGGCACCGTCGCAACCACCCTCGCCGGCCCCGACGCGGCCGAGCGGGCGGGCGGGACCCTCGAGCGCGCCGTGCACCGGCTCCTCGAGCTGCAGGACGGGGCCGGATGGTGGAAGGGGGAGCTGGAGACCAACGTCACCATGGATGCCGAGGACCTGCTGCTGCTCCAGTTCCTCGGGATCCTCACCGCTGACGACGCCAGGGACGCCGCTCGCTGGATCGGCAGCCAGCAGCGCGCCGACGGCACGTGGTCGACCTTCCACGGCGGACCCCCCGACCTGTCGACGACGGTCGAGGCCTACGTGGCCCTCCGCCTGGCGGGCCAGCCCGCCGACGCTCCGCATCTCCTCCGCGCCGCCGCCTGGGTCCGGGGCGCCGGCGGTCTCGAGTCGTCGCGCGTGTTCACGCGCATCTGGCTGGCCCTGTTCGGGGAGTGGCGCTGGGAGGACCTCCCCGCCCTGCCACCCGAGATCGTGCTGCTCCCGCCGTCGGTGCCGCTCAACATCTACGACTTCGCCTGCTGGGCCCGCCAGACCATCGTCCCCCTCACGATCGTCGCCACCCACCGGCCCGTCCGGCCCCTCCCGTTCACGCTGGACGAGCTGCGTACGGGCCGGCCCCGGCGCCGTCCGGCCGGGAGATGGGGCGCTCTCGACCGGGCTCTGCACGCCTACGGCCGCGTCCGGCCCAACCCGCTGCGGGCCCTGGCCCTGGCCCGGGCGGAGCGGTGGATCCTCCGCCGCCAGGAGGCCGACGGCTCATGGGGCGGGATCCAGCCGCCGTGGGTCTACTCGGTGCTGGCGCTGCACCTGCAGGGCTACCCGCTCGAGCACCCGGCCCTGTCCGCCGCCCTGGAGGGTCTCGAGCGCTTCAGGGTCCGCGACGAACGGGGACGCCGGTTGGAGGCGTGCCAGTCCCCGGTGTGGGACACCGCCCTGGCCCTGGTGGCCCTCGGTGACGCCGGAGCGGGCCGGGCCGACGTCACCGCTCCCGACCGCAGCGCCGTGTCCGAGGCGACGGCCCGGGCCGCCCGCTGGCTGCTGACCCAGGAGATCCGGGTGCGGGGGGACTGGGCGGTGCGCCGACCCCTCCTGGCTCCCGGCGGTTGGGCCTTCGAGTTCGAGAACGACAGCTACCCCGACATCGACGACACCGCCGAGGTGGTCATGGCGTTGCGCCGGGCCGGGCCGGATGGGCCCGACGCCGAGGCGGCGTGCCGGCGGGCGCTGGCCTGGGTCGAGGGCATGCAGTGCCGCGCCGGCGGGTGGGGCGCCTTCGACGTCGACAACGACCGCGAGGCGTGCCGGCGCCTCCCGTTCTGCGACTTCGGGGAGGTGATCGACCCCCCGAGCGCCGACGTCACCGCCCACGTGGTGGAGATGCTGGCGGCCGAGCCGGGGACCGACCCCGTTGTGCTCGCCCGCGGCGTCGACTGGCTGTGGAGCCAGCAGGAGGAGGACGGCTCGTGGTTCGGCCGGTGGGGGGCCAACCACGTCTACGGCACGGGTGCCGCCGTACCGGCGCTCGTGGCCGCCGGCGTGTCCCCGTCCGACACGCGGATCGGGCGGGCGGTGCAGTGGCTCGTCTCCCACCAGAACAGCGACGGCGGTTTCGGCGAGGACCTGCGCTCCTACGACGACCCGGCCTGGCGGGGGCGGGGCGCGTCCACGCCGTCACAGACGGCCTGGGCCCTGCTGGCCCTGATCGCGGCTGGGGAACGGGGGCCGGCCGCCGTCCGGGCCGTGTCGTGGCTGGTGGAGAACCAGCGTCCCGACGGGTCGTGGGACGAGCCCTGGTTCACCGGCACCGGCTTCCCCGGTGACTTCTACATCAACTACCACCTGTACCGGCTCGTGTTCCCGGTGATGGCGCTGGGCCGCTGGCTGGCCGCGGCGGGGCGGGCATGAGTGTGCGGTCGGCGGACGCGCCGCTGCAGGTCGTGCTGGCGGGGCCGCGCTCGTTCTGCGCCGGCGTGGAGCGGGCCATCGAGATCGTGGAGCGGGCTCTGGCCCGCTTCGGAGCGCCGGTGTACGTGCGCCGCCAGATCGTCCACAACTCCCACGTGGTGGCCGGCCTGGAGCGGGCCGGGGCCGTGTTCGTGCAGGAGCTCGACGAGGTACCGGAGGGGGCCACCGTGGTCCTCTCCGCCCACGGCGTCACGCCGGCGGTGCGCGCCGCCGCCTCGGCCCGCGGCCTGCACGTCATCGACGCCACCTGCCCGCTCGTGGCCAAGGTCCACGCCGAGGCGCGGCGGTTCAGCCGCCAGGGCCGCCACGTGCTGCTGATCGGGCACCGCGGCCACGATGAGGTCGACGGCACCCTGGGGGAGGTGCCCGGCACCTTTCTCCTCGAGTCGGAGGCCGACGTGGACGCCCTGCCTCTGGATCGCGGCGCCGAGGTGGGGCTGCTCACCCAGACCACGCTGGCCCCCGACGAGGTGGCCCCGATAGCCCGGGCCGTGCGCGCCCGGTTCGCGGGCACGGCGGTGCCGGCCTCGAGCGACATCTGCTTCGCCACCCAGAACCGCCAGGACGCGGTCCGGGCGGTGGCGGCGGAGTGCGACGTGGTCCTGGTGGTGGGCTCGGCCAACTCGTCGAACAGCAACCGCCTCGTCGAGGTGGCGGAGCGGGCCGGGGCCCGGGCCCACCTGGTCGAGGACGCCGGCGCCGTCGACCCCCGCTGGCTCGACGGGGCCGGACGGGTGGGCGTGTCGGCCGGGGCGTCGACGCCGGAGGCGCTGGTTACCGGTGTCGTCGACCGGCTGCGCGGCCTGGGGCCCGTCGAGGTGACCACCCGTGACGTCGTCGACGAGGACGTCTTCTTCCAGCTGCCCCCGGAGGTGCGCTGATGTCGCTGCCGCTACGCCAGAACCTGAGGGTCGGGGCCTACCTGATGGCCCGCAAGCTCCGACGGGACCGCCGGTTCCCGCTGGTGCTCGAGCTGGAGCCGCTCTTCGCGTGCAATCTGGCCTGCGCCGGATGCGGGAAGATCCAGCACCCGGTCGACATCCTCCGCCGCCGGATGACGGTCGACGAGGCGGTGGGGGCGGTCGAGGAGTGCGGCGCCCCGGTGGTGTCCATAGCCGGCGGGGAGCCGCTTCTGCACCCCCAGATCGGTGACATCGTCGACGCCCTGGTCCGACGCAAGCGCTTCGTCTACCTGTGCACCAACGCCATTCTCATGCCGAGGCGCATGGACCGCTTCCGGCCCTCCCCCTACTTCTCCTGGGCCGTGCACGTCGACGGGCTGCGCGAGCGGCATGACGAGTCGGTCTGCCGCGAGGGCGTGTTCGACGAGGCGGTGGCCGCCGTGCGCGAGGCCAAGAAGCGCGGCTTCCGGGTGACCACCAACACCACCTTCTTCAGCACCGACTCACCCAAGACGGTCCGCGAGGTGCTCGACTTCCTCAACGACGATCTCGAGGTCGACGCCATGATGATCTCCCCGGGCTACGCCTACGACAAGGCGCCTGACCAGGAGCACTTCCTGGGCGTCGAGCAGACCACGCGCCTGTTCCGCGAGGCATTCTCGGGTGGCGGCCGGCGGCGCTGGAGGCTCAACCACACCCCGCTCTTCCTGGACTTCCTCGAGGGGCGGGCCGACTTCGAGTGCACGGCCTGGGGAATCCCGAGCTACTCGGTGCTCGGCTGGCAGCGGCCCTGCTATCTCATGGCCGACGGCTACGCGTCGAGCTACCGGGAGCTGGTGGACACAACCGACTGGTCGGCGTACGGCCGGGGCCGCGACCCGCGTTGCGCCAACTGCATGGCCCACTGCGGATACGAGCCGACCGCGGTCATGGCGACGGCCAATTCGCTCCGCCAGTCCCTGCGGGCGCTGGCGGGGACCGCCTGATCCCACCGGTCAGCCGCGGCACCCACGAGCGGGCGGTGGTCAGCCGGGAGCGCACGGACCGCTGCCCCTTCTCGACGATCAGCCCGAACGACGTCGTGACATAGCCCCCCAGCGACACCCGCAGATGGGTCGTCGTGTACGGCTCGACGTCCACGTGGCGGTCGGCCTCGGATTGACCGGGAGAGAAGTCGCACTCGACCCGGTGCCCCGACCGGCGCAGTCGGGCGGCCATCTCCTCGATGTCGCGCCGCCGGAAGATCACCGTCCCCCCCGACTCGACGGTCGCGTCGTCGGACTCGACGTTGAACTCGGTGGTGTGGACGGCCACGCCCCCCGGTCGCAGCGTCTCCATCTGCTCGTTGACGAACCGGATGCCGAGCTCGATCGAGCCGAGGTGCTCGAAGGCGCACGACGACCAGTTGAAGTCGAAGTCCCGCAGGTCCGGTGGTATGGAGTTCATGTTCACGACCCGGAACGAGGTCCGGGCCCGGAACTGCGCCCCGTCGCACAGCCCGTAGGGGTTGAGGCCGTCGATGCTGCCGGCGTACTGGTTGGTCTGGTCCCAGCCCACCGCCTCGGCCTCGAGCGGATCCAGGTCCGTGGCCACGATGTGACAGCCCCGCCCGGCGAAGTAGGACACGAGCGGCTCGGTGCCCACCCCGAAACCGAGGCCCCTCTTCCCCGGCTCGAGCATGCCCCGCTCGTCGAGGGCCTGGATGATGAACAGCCACTCCCACAGCTTGCGGTGCCTGATGACGCCCGGGGCGGTGCGCTCCCCGTCCCAACCGGGTCGGATGGCCTCGGCCCAGTGCTCGAAGGAGGCCAGGGCCAGGTCCGCCTCCCGACAGGGATGCGAGACCATGGGCCCGGGCGGCCGGCCGGGCTCCCCACCCCCGCCGGAGGTGACCTCGGCGGCGGCGGCCTCGGCCGGGGCACCCATGACGTCGGTCCACGGCCGGCGCAGCAGGGGGACCAGCTCGGCCGGGAGGGGTGTGTACCAGCCGCCGGCGGCGGCCCGGTCGGCGGCCAGGGCCAGGACGGCACCGACCACGGCCCTCTCGACCAGCCCGACGCCCGCGGCACCGGGTCCCATCACGTGGGCGGCCCGCTCCCGACCCACGATCCCGGCGTAGTTCATGACCGCACGCGACACGGGGTCGATGGCGTAGAGGTCGGGGGGATGCTGGGGATGGGGCCAGGCGTAGCGGAAGACCTCGAACCACCTGGGCTCGAGCTCCCCCTTCGGGGAGTCGCTCACCTGCCGGAAGGCGGCGGCCAGCTCCTCACAGCGCTGGCGGGACAGGGAGCCGGCCTGGTCGACCACGGTGACCATGCGGCGGACCTCGGGGCCGCCCGCCCGGACGAGGCCGTCGCGGTCGTAGCGGCGGCGGGCCTCGGCGTCGTGGTCGGGGTCGGAGCGGCGCTGCACGGCCCCAGTCTCCTACGTCGGGCGGGGCGTGTTCTGATGGGGGCCGTGGCGCCGGAGCGATTGAGGCGGGAGCCGTCGCCCTTCCGGCAGGTGACGGTGGCCCGCGTCGGGGAGCTGAGCCCCCGGATGGTGGAGGTCACCCTGCACGGCCCTGAGCTGGTCGGCTTCTCGGTGGACGAACCGGCGGCCAGCGTGCGGGTGCTCCTCCCCGAACCGGGAACGGACCGCCTGGTCGTACCGACCTGGACCGGGAACGAGTTCCTCCTTCCGGACGGCACCAGACCGACCATCCGCACCCTCACCCCGCGCCACTTCGATGCCGAGGCGGGGGAGCTGACCGTGGCCGTGGTCGTCCACGGCACCGGGGCCGCCTCGGCGTGGGCCCGGGCGGCCGGGCCCGGCCGGCCGGCGGCGGTCTCCGGCCCGGGCCGGGGCTACGCCGTCCCTCCCGGTGCCGCCTCGTTCCTACTGGCCGGTGACGAGACCGCCCTGCCCGCCATCGTCCAGCTCCTGGAGGCGCTCCCGGGCGGGGCCGCGGTGGCCGTGCACGTGGAGCTGGCCGCCCCCGACGCCCGCATCCCTCTGCCGGAACGGGTCGGGGCCACGGTGGCCTGGCACGACCTGGCGCCCGGCCGGCCACCGGGGACCGCCCTGGTCGAGGCCGTGCGCAGGGCGGCCGTGGAAGCCGACACCCACGTATGGGTGGCCGGAGAGGCCGCCGCCGTCCAGCGCATCCGGCGGCTCCTGTTCGAGGAGAGGGCCGTTCCCCGGGGCCGGGCCACGGTGCGCGGCTACTGGAAGCACGGCCGTTCCGCCCAGTCGGGCGGCGAGGGGTGATCCGTCGTCGGCCCTAGTTGGCGCCGGCCTCCTCGGGCACCACGACGCTGCCGATCACCTGCCTGATCTTGTCCGCCGGCAGGCTCACGTACATGGCCCAGTAGTAGATGACCAGGCTGAAGGCGACCACCGCCACGATGTCCCACCACACCGCGTCGGTCCCGAACCACGGCGTCTTCATCGGCCCGAACGTGCTGCCGTACTCGAGCACGCCCATCCCCACCAGGTACACCGGCAGCCAGCTGGCGGCGCGCACGTCCCAGACGGGCTGGATCGGATTGAGACGGAACAGCCGGTTGGCGACCAGCACGACGTAGCCGATGCCGATGCCGACACCGAGCTTCCACACCGTGGTCCAGCCCGACCACAGGATCAGGAGGCTGGCCACGGCGAAGCCGGCCGGCGCCAGGACCGACGCCCACGGCATCCGGTAGGGCCGCTCCTCGTCGGGAAGGCGGCGACGGAAGGCCCCCAGGGCCAGGGGGGCGCCGGCGTACATGAGCACGCTGGCCCCGGTGATCAGGCCGACCAGCTGGCGCCATCCCGGGAACGGAAGGAAGCAGATGCAGCCGGCCACGAAGGCGGTGATCAGGCCCACCCAGGGCACGGCCTGGCGGTCGGTCCACTCGTAGGCCACCGGGAAGTAGCCGTTGCGGCTGAGCCCGTACGACACGCGCGAGGTGGCGGTCATGTAGATGAGACCCGTTCCGGAGGGAGACACCACCGCGTCGATGTACAGGATGGTGGCCAGCCATCCCACCGCCGCGAGCGTGGCCACCTGGGCAAAGGGGCCGGTGAGGGCGTTGAAGGCGGCGGTGGCCCACTTCCCGTGGGTGTAGCCGGCGGGCAGGGCGGCCAGGAACACGACCTGGAGGACCACGTAGATGACCGCCCCGATGACGATCGATCCGATGACGGCCCGGGGGATGTCCCGCTTGGGGTTGGCGCTCTCCCCTGCCAGCTGGTCTGCCTGCTCGAAGCCCAGCAGGGCGAAGATGATCCCGCTCGTCGAGACCGCCGACAGGATCCCCTTGGCCCCGTAGGGGTTGAACCCGTCGGCGGCGGTGAAGTTGCCGGTGTGGAAGTTGACGATCGCCAGGACGAAGATCGTGAGCAGCGGCACCCCGATCTTCCACCACGTCGCCACGTTGTTGGTCATGGTCAACCGGCGCACGCTGAGGAAGTTGATGGCCACGAACAACGCCATCAGCACGATGGCGGCGATGATCCCCGAGCCGGTCAGGACGTGCTGGGGCGGGGTCCCCGAGAGCTTCTCCCAGTGCCGGGCGAAGGACCAGTGCTGGCCGTACTGGATGGCGGCCAGGACCTCGATGGGCGCCACCGTGACCGCCTGCAGCCAGGAGAACCAGCCGAACGACCCTCCGGCCAGCCCCCCGAACGCGTAGTGCGGGAAGCGGGCCGTGCCCCCCGACACCGGGTACATCCCGCCCAGCTCGGCGTGGGAGAGGGCCAGGATCAGGATGGCCACCCCGCCGATGGCCCATGAGATGATGGCGGCGGGCCCCGCCGACTGGAGGGCGCCCTGAGAGCCGAACAGCCAGCCCGATCCGATGATCGAGCCCTCTGACGCCCAGATGAGCCCGATGAAGCCGATGTCCCGACGCAGCAGCGTCCGGTGGGCCGTCACCCCCGCGGCGGCGCCCGTGGTCGTCGTCATGTCCCCCCTCCGGGCGGCGGCGGCACCCCTCGTGCCCCCGAGCACCCTGAGTTGCCATTCTGAACATTCGGCGGGCCGATAGCCAGCATCTGGGGACTTCCCACAGGGACGGCACAGCCCGCCTTCATGGCGCCGTAAGGCGGGTTCCGTACCGTTTGGGCATGCCGACCGGCCCCTACCCGCCCGACCGGGCGCGCTCGATCCCCGCCGTGGCCCAGCGACAGGCCGGCCTCACGCGCATCCGCCGCCTGACCAAGGGGATGGCGGCGGCCGCGGCCGGAGCCGTGGTCGTCGCCACCGGCTACGTGGCTCACGCCCGGCCCGGCCACCACGCCTCGGCGGCCACGACCCTGCAGCCCACCACGCCACCGACCACGCCGCCGACCACCCTGGAGCCTTCCGGGGGCGGTGACGACAGCGGGGCCCCCAGCAGCGCCGGTGGCGACGACGGGAGCTCCGTCGGGGGGAGCGCGGCGGTCCCGGCACCCGCTCCCCTGGCCCCGCCCACCACCGCTCCCCGGCCCGCCACGCGGCCCCAGGTCGTGTCGGGGTCCAGCTGATGACGATGGCGCCGGCGCCGCCCTTCGGCTCGTACCGGACCCGCGGCCTCGGCACCACGGCCGAGATCCTCACGACCGACCCCGGGGCGGCCGGCTCCGCCGCCATCACCCTCGACCGTGGCCTCGAGTGGATCGACCTCCTGGCCAGCCGCTTCCGCGCCGACTCCGAGCTGTCCCGCCTCAACGCCGCCCGCGGGGGGACCTTCCCCGTCAGCGCCGACCTGGCCGAGGCGCTGGGGGTGGCACTGCGCGCGGCGCGCCTCACGGAAGGGGCGGTCACACCGACGGTCGGAGCGGCCATGGTGGCCCTCGGGTACGACCGGGACTTTGCCGCTCTCCCCTCCGACCGACCCGGGCCGCTGCCGCCGATGGCGCCGGTGCCGCCCTGGGAGGCGGTGGTCCTGGACGAGCCGGGACGGACCGTGCGCGTCGACGCCGGGGTCCAGCTCGACCTCGGGGCCACCGCCAAGGCGTGGGCCGCCGACCGCATAGCCGCCCGGGCCGCGGCTGCGGTCGGATGCGGCGTGCTCGTGTCACTGGGCGGAGACGTAGCGATGGCCGGTGACGCTCCGCTCGGAGGCTGGTCGATCGGACTGGCCGACAGGTGCGACACCCCGGCCCGGGACACCGACGAGGTCGTGATCGTGGCGACCGGAGGCCTGGCCACGTCGGGCACGGCCAGCCGGGCGTGGAGGCGCGAGGGGCGCGTCATCCACCACCTCGTGGATCCCCGCACCGGCCGGCCGGCGGCTCCCTGCTGGCGGACCGTGACGGTGGCGGCGGGATCGTGTGTGGACGCCAACATCGCCGCCACCGCCGCCGTGGTGCTCGGGCCCGACGCGCCGGGCTGGTTGTCCGAGCGGTGCCTGCCCGCCCGCCTGGTCTCGACCTCGGGCGCGGTCACGGCCGTCGGCTCGTGGCCCGTGCCGGGGCACGCACGACCTTGACCGCAGCGGTGCTCGCGTCGTCCGGTCCGACCGCGCTGTGGTACCTGACGCGCGGCACCGGCATCGTGGCCCTGGTCCTGCTGACCGCCGTCGTCGTAATGGGTGTCCTGACGGCGCGGGGCTGGAGCCGGCCCGGATGGCCCCGGTTCGTCTCACAGGCCCTCCACCGGAACCTCTCGCTGTTCTGTCTGCTCCTGATCGGACTGCACATCGTCACGACGGTCGCCGACGGCTACGTGCCGATCGGCTACGTCGACGCCGTGGTCCCGTTCCACTCCCCGTACCGGCCTCTGTGGCTGGGGCTCGGAGCCCTGTCGTTCGATCTGCTGGTGGCCCTGGCCCTCACCAGCGCCGTCCGCCACCGCCTCGGCTACCGCACCTGGAAGGCCATCCACTGGCTCGCCTACGGGTCCTGGCCGCTGGCCGTGCTGCACGGGCTCGGGACGGGGACGGACCGGCGTCTGGGGCCCGTGCTGGCTCTCGACCTGGCGTGCCTGGCCGCCGTGGTCGCAGCCGGGGGCTGGAGGCTGGCGATGTCAGCGAGCTCGGCATGACGCCGGGACCGCCGGCGGGCCTGCCCCGCCTGCTCGCCGGTCTGCGACACGACGCTGGTCGGGTGGATCTCGACGCTCACCTGCAGCAGTGGGGATGGCCGTGGCCGGCAACCTGGCGGCCCGGGCACGTGATGGCCGAGATCGAGCGGTCGGGACTTCGGGGCCGCGGCGGCGCCGGCTTCCCGACGGCCGTCAAGTGGCGGGCGGTCTCGTCGCGGCGCATGCGTGGCGCCGTCGTCGTGGCCAACGGGGCCGAGCGCGAGCCGGCCAGCGGAAAGGACCGGCTGCTCCTGGCCCGGGCCCCCCACCTCGTGCTCGACGGAGCCAGCCTGGCGGGGGCCGCCGTGGGTGCCGGGCGGGTGGTCGCCTACGTCCCGCCGGACATGGTCCCCACGGTTACCGCGGCGGCGGCCGAGCGGACCCGGCGGGGACTCGACCCGACCCCCATCGAAGTGGTGCCGGCGGCTCCGTCGTTCGTGGCCGGGGAGGAGTCGGCCGTCGTGGACCACCTCAACGGTGGGCCGGGAGGACGGCCCTCGTTCACCGCCGTGCGACCGGTCTACCAGCGCGGGGTCCAGGGCCGGCCGACGCTCGTTCAGAACGTCGAGACCCTGGCCCACGCCGCCCTGATATCCCGTTTCGGCGCGGCCTGGTTCCGGGGGCTGGGTACCGCCGAGTCCCCCGGCTCGGCCCTCCTCACCGTCTCGGGTGCCGGACGACCCCCGGCGGTCACCGAGATCGCGCTGGGCACGCCGCTCGGCTCGGTGCTGCGCTTCCTCGACGCCGATCCGGCGTCGGTGGGCGCCGTACTGATCGGGGGATTCGGCGGGACGTGGCTGGGCGCCGGGGACGCACGTCGGGCGCTGCTGTCCGAGGAGGGGCTCCGTCCCCTCGGCGCCGCCTTCGGGGCGGGGGTGATCGGCGTGCTTCCGCCTGACGCCTGCCCCCTGGCGGAGACCGCCCACATCTCGGCCTACCTGGCCGCCCACGGCGCCGGCCAGTGCGGCCCCTGTGTCCGGGGCCTCCCCGCGTTGGCGGCTGTGGCCGCCGCCCTGGCGTGGAACCCGTCCCGGCAGACCCGCCTGGTCGAACGGGCGGGCCACCTCGGGGCCCAGATAGCCGGGCGGGGCGCATGCCATCACCCCGACGGGGCGGTACGGCTGGTCGAGAGCAGCCTGCGGGCCTTCGCCGACCATGTCGACGCCCATCTGAACGGCGGCCCCTGTCCCGGTGCCGACGCGCCTCCGGTCCTGGCGGTCCCCGATGCCCGCGGCCGGCGCCGGCTGGCACCGGCCGGGAGGACGGCGTGAGGGGACGGGGCCGCCGGCTGGTCGTCGATCCGACGGCGTGCGACGGCTACGGGTCCTGCGCCGAGCTCCTCCCGGAGTGGATCGCTACCGACGAGTGGGGCTACCCGATCGTCCCGCGCGGCGCCCTTCCGGACCCGCTCCTCCCTCTGGCCCGGCGGGCCGTCAAGGCGTGCCCCCGCCTGGCGCTCAGCCTGCTCGTCGACGAGCGGGCCCGCACGCGGGCGTAGCTCAGCCGACCAGCCCGAGGTCACGGGCCCATGCCAGGTTCCGGCGCGCCGAGCCGACGTGGGCCTGGTGGACCACGTGTCCCTCCCCCTGGTTGGCGTCCCCGTAGATGATCGGCCCGCCGCCCCGGCCCTCGGCCTCGGTGGCCAGCCGGTCGAGGTCCTGCCAGTAGGCGATCTCGTCGCTGGTGGGGCTGAACACCTCGTTCACCAGCGGTACGTGGGCGGGGTCTCCGAGCATCATCCCGTAGTAACCCAGGTCCCGGAGCTCGGTGGCCCACCGACGCAGCCCCTCGACGTCGTCGGTGGCCCCTCCCCACATCCCGCTGATCGGGTAGCGGATCCCGGCGGCCCGGGCGTCGATAAGCACCTTCGACCGCAGGAACAGCGTCTCGCGCCCCTCCGCCGTCCAGCGGTAACCGAGTGCCTGATGGATGTCACCGAAGCGCGACACGGCGCCGCCCATGTACTGCACACGAGGCGAGGCGACGGCTATCTCGTAGGCCAGGCGCAGGCTCTGGGCGGTCTCGAGGATCGGGTAGACGGCGGTGGAGCCGAGACGCAACCCCAGCTCGGCCTCGACGCAGGTGAGCAGGGACTCGGCCCGGTGCACGTCCTCGGGGCCCTCGACCTTGGGCAGGAGGACGCCCGTGAGGGTCGGTCCCATGACGGCGCGCAGGTCCTTGAGGGTCTGGCCGGTGTGGGGCGGCTGCACCCGGGCGAACCAGCGGGGCGAGGCCGCCGCCGCGGCCGGACCGTCCAGGAAGGCCCGGACCGCCGCCCGGGCCTGCACCCGCTCCGGCTCGGGGAACGGTGTCCGGGGCTCCTCCAGGTCGATCATCACGGCGTCGGACCCGTGCTCGGCGGCGCGGCCGAGCCGGGCGTCGTCGCTGCCGGGCACGAACAGCAGGGTGCGGATGGGCAGGGCGTCGTCTTTGGCCATGCGCTGATCATGGATCACCGCCGGCGCCTCCCGCGGTACGTTCCGACGATGACCTCCACCATGCGAGCCGCGGCCGTCCGGGATCGGCTGGGCCATCCGGTCATCGACGCCGACGGCCACTTCATGGAGCTGATGCCCCTGGTCGAGGACGAGATCCTGGCCTACCTCGAGGAGGCGGGAGGCCCCGAGCTGCGCGACCGCTACCGGGACCGGCCGGTGCGCCACCTGGACACCCAGCAGTTCACGGCCGACCGGAACGACCCGACGGTCAGGGCGGAGTGGCGCAGCATGCCGTCGTGGTGGGGGAACCCGGTGGCCGACGCTCGGGACCGGGCCACCGCCCATCTGCCCGGGCTCCTCTACGAGCGCCTTGACGAGCTCGGCATCGACGTGATGCTGACCTATCCGTCCTGGACCCTCGGCTTCCTGATGGGGGCGGATCCTGAGCTGCGCGCGCCGGTGTGCCGGGCCGTCAACCGTTACACGGCCCGGCTGTTCGCGCCCTACCGCGACCGGCTGCGGTCGGTGGCGCTGATCCCGATGGAGGACCCGGCCGAGGCGGCGGCTGAGATCGACCACGCCGTCGGAGTGCTCGGCCACACCCTGGTGGTGCTGGCCGGCTACGCCACCCGCCGGCTCGGCGCCGAACCCGGCGCCTTCCGGCTGGACGTGTTCGGCATCGACAGCGACGCCGACTACGACCCGGTGTGGGCGGCGTGCGTCCGCAACCGGGTGGCCCCCGTGTTCCACAGCTCGCTGCAGCAGACCCATCCGGCCCGCTCGGTGTCGAACTACGTCTACAACCACGTCGGTGGCATCGCCCACGCCCACGAGGCGCTCTGCAAGGCCTTGTTCATGGGCGGGGTGTACCGCCGCTTCCCCGAGCTTCGCTTCGGCTACCTCGAGGGAGGCGTGATGTGGGGCGCCAGCATGCTGGCCGACCTGCTCGGCCACTGGGACAAGCGCGGCGGCCACGCCATATCCACCCTCGATCCCGACCGTCTCGACGTGGCGGCGGTCATGGACCTGGTGCTCCGCCACGGCACCGACGAGATGCGCGAGGCGGCGCCGCGGATCGAGCAGTTCCTGGCCCGGCGGGCGGGCCGGCCGGCGGAGCTCGACGAGTTCGCCGCTGCCGGGGTGGCGGGCGCCGCCGAGCTGATCGAGACGCTGGCCGGACGGTCCTGGTTCGGATGCGAGGCCGACGATCCCCTGGTCCCGCTGGCCTTCGACCTGGCCATCGGCGGCCGGGACGTCAGCCTGCAGGCGATGCTCGGGACCGACGTCTCGCACTGGGACGCGCCGGTCATGGCCGACGTGCTCCCCGAGGCCTACGAGGCGGTCGAGGAGGGACGGCTGCCCGCCGAGCGCTTCGAGGCGTTCGTGTTCTCGAATGCGGTGCGGCTCCACGGGGGCATGAACCCGACGTTCTTCGACGGCACCCCGTGTGAGAAGGAGGCCCACGCCGTTCTCTCGGGCTGATCGGTCAGCCGCTGCGCAGAGCGGCGCGGTGGGCAGGGTGGGCCACGGCAATGAGGGCCTCGGCCCGCTCCTCCTCGTCGAGACCGCGGAGGTCCGCCACGCCGTGCTCGGTCACGACAACGTGGACGTCGCTGCGGGCCGTGGACACCACGGTAGGGGTCCGCACGATCGAGGAGCGCTCCCCGTGGGTGGACGCCAGCACGATCAGCGAAAGGCCGCCCGGTGACTGGGCCGCCGCCGCGCAGTAGTCGGCGTGGCCGCCGATCCCCGCCACCAGGCGGGGGCCGACGCGCTCGACGTTGACCGCCCCGTCGAGGCCCACCTCCAGGGCGGCGTTGACGGCCACGAACCTGGGGGTGGAAGCCATGCGCTGGCCGCGGTGCAGCTCCTCGAGCCCGACCAGGCGGAGGCGGTCGTCCGCCACCAGGTCGGCGGCGCGCCGGGCCCACACGTAGGACGCCAGCGCCGGCCCGATCAGCAGTCCCTTGTCGGCCAGGTCCGCCAGGGCGTCGGTCACCAGCCCCGAGACCACCGCCACGGGAACGGAGAGCGACCCGATCACCGCCTCGGGGAGGCGCCCCAGGCCGTACTGGACCGTCGCCCCCTCCGGCACCAGGGCCGCCGCCGCCTCGGCGATCCGCCGGTCCAGGGGCCCGGCCTCGCGCGCCGCAGGCGGTGCGGCCCGCTCCCCGCCCTCGAGCACGTGGGCAACCGGACCCTCCACGGGGGGGCCGCCGAGGTCGGGGCCGTCGGCCACCTGGACGACCACCGCCCGGGCCCGGCGGGCGGCGGTGTCGGAGTAGCCCACGCAGTCGGCGAAGGCGAAGCCGCGGCCGCGGACCACTCCCGTCACCACCGCCACCTCCGGTGCAAGGGGACCGGCCAGCAGGGCGGGCATCGACGCCAGGCGCACCGGTAGGTAGCGGACCCGGCCGGCACGGGCCGCCTCGGCCAGGGCGTTGGCGGGCTGGTAGGTCAGGGCCCGCGCCGGGCCGAGCGCGCCGATCCAGGGACGCCGGTCCACCATCCACCCGAGGACGAGGGAGGGCTCGTCGACGCCGGCAACGCGGGCGGCCAGCACCGGGTCGACGGCGGGGGCGCCGGGACCGTCACCGACGACGACCAGACCGGGCATGCCCGGAGACGCTAGGTCTACGCCCTGCGTACGACCTCTGAGCGACGGTTCCGGCCGGGCCGGACTCAGGCCGCCTCTGACCGTTCGGTTCCGGGCCCCGGGTGGGGCCGCAACCAGGGGAAGGGCCACGTCAGATTCGCCAACGTTGCAGTCACGACCAGGGCTAGCGGGAAGGCGACGATGAGCCCGAAGGCGACGTCGCTGAACCAGTGCACCCCGAGGACCAGGCGCGATCCGCCCACGGCCAGAGCGGCCAGGGCCCCGATCAGCCAGGGCCACCAGATCCGCCACGTGATCGCGGCCAGGCCGGCCAGGCACATGAGGGTGGCGGCGGCGCCGGTGGCATGACCCGACGGGAACGAGTAGCTCGTCTCGTGGACACCCTGTATCGCTCCCGGGGCCGGGTAGACGGCGGTGAGCGGACGGGGCCGGTGTATGTAGGCCCGGGTGAGGTACACGAGGGCCTCACCCCCCACATAACCGCCGAGCGGTATCAGGGCGCGCGCGCCCTGGCGCCGGGCGAGGAGACCCGCCGTTATGACGATGACGATCAGCCCGAGCGGGCCGGCGTCGAGGACCTTGGCGATGACCTTCGAGACCTTCACCAGATGGGTCCGATGGTGGAGAAACCACCGGGCCACCGTGTCGTCCCAACCCTGGATGGCGCCGCCGCCGTGCCGTCCGACAACGCCCAGCCCGAGGGCGGCCAGGACCAGGGCCAGGGCCACGAACACCCCCGCCAGGACGGCGCCCGTCGTGGCCACCTGCATCCAGTCGGATCGGGGCGCCACCCGTTCGCGGCGCGTCGAGCTCACAGATGTCCCCCGCCTGTACGCGCGCCTCGTCGGTTGACGTTTTCCAAGGTCAGCATGCCCCCAACGGCCATGAGGAAGGAGTCTGCAGCATACCGGCGCCGGTAGGGTCTGGTCCGTGCCGGAGTTCACGTTCACCGAGCTGCTGCCGATCGACCGCCACCATCCGGGCACGCCGTGGCGGCTGGTGACCAGCGACGGGATAACGACCTTCGACGCCGGCGGGCGCCGCTTCCTCGAGGTCGACCCGGGCGTTCTCACCGCCCTGACACGGGAGGCGTTCCGCGACATCTCACATCTCCTGCGCCCCGGCCATCTGGCCCAGCTGCGCCGGATACTCGACGACCCCGAGGCGTCCGCCAACGACCGCTTCGTGGCCCTCGACCTGCTCAAGAACGCCTGCGTGGCCGCGGGCGGGGTGCTGCCGATGTGCCAGGACACCGGCACCGCCATCGTCAGCGGACACAAGGGGGAGCTGGTCCTCACCGGCGGATCCGACGAGGAGGCCATCAGCCGGGGTGTGTTCGAGGCGTACACCGAGTTGAACCTGCGCTACTCCCAGATGGCGCCGATCACGACATGGGAGGAGGTCAACACCGGATCCAACCTGCCGGCGCAGATCGAGATCCACTCCACGGCCGGCGCCGGGTACGAGCTGCTGTTCATGGCCAAGGGGGGCGGATCGGCCAACAAGAGCCTCCTGTTCCAGGAGACCAAGGCCCTGCTGACCCCGACCCGCCTTCGGGACTGGCTGGACGAGAAGCTGCGCACCCTGGGCACGGCGGCCTGCCCGCCGTACCACCTGGCGCTGGTGATCGGCGGCCCGTCGGCCGAATACGCCCTGCGGACCGCCAAGTACGCCTCGGCCCGCTACCTCGACACGCTCCCCCGCACCGGGGACCCTTCCGGGCACGCCATCCGCGACGAGGAGCTGGAGGCCGAGGTGCTGGCTCTCACTCAGAGCTTCGGGATCGGCGCCCAGTTCGGCGGCAAGTACTTCTGTCACGACGTACGCGTGATCCGGCTGCCCCGACACGGCGCGTCGTGCCCGGTGGCACTGGCGGTGTCGTGCTCCGCCGACCGCCAGGCGCTGGCGCTCATCACCGCCGAGGGCGCCTTCCTCGAACAGCTCGAGACCGACCCCGCCCAGTACCTGCCCGAACCGGGGGCGGACGAGCTGGCGTCGGAGGTGGTGAGCCTCGACCTGTCGCGGCCGATGGCCGAGATCCGCACCGAGCTGTCCCGCTATCCGGTCAAGACCCGGCTCTCCCTGAGCGGCCCGATGGTTGTCGCACGCGACATCGCCCACGCCAAGATCTCCGAGCGCCTCGACGCCGGGGAGCCGATGCCGGCGTACATGCGCGACCACTGCGTCTACTACGCCGGTCCCGCCAAAACGCCCCAGGGCTACGCGTCAGGTTCGTTCGGGCCCACCACCGCCGGGCGCATGGACTCCTACGTCGAGCGCTTCCAGGCGGCGGGCGGCTCCTACGTGATGCTGGCCAAGGGCAACCGCTCCCGCGCCGTCACCGACGCGTGCGCCGCCCACGGCGGCTTCTATCTCGGCTCCATCGGAGGCCCCGCCGCCCGGCTGGCCCAGGACTGCATCCGCGCGGTCGAGGTGCTCGAGTACCCCGAGCTCGGCATGGAAGCGGTCTGGCGCATCGAGGTGGAGAACTTCCCTGCCTTCATCGTGGTCGACGACAAGGGAAACGACTTCTTCGAAGAGGTCAGCGCCCCCGTCACGCTGCGGAGGCGCTGACCGTTCGGCTCAGGCCGAGACCGCCGGCTCGGCCGGGCCCGGCGCCCACGTGCGACGGGGGCTGTACTGGTAGTTGGTGATGAGGCTGACAGCGAGAACGGCTATGCCTGCGGCCACGTAGAAGGCGGTGAGGCCGCCGTCACCCGGCGAGAAGTCGAGGGCCCACGGCGCGCCCAGCAGCAGGGCGGCAGCCAGGTAGTCCCCGGCCGAGTGGAGGGTGAACGGCAGCACCTTCACGACACCCAGCGGGTAACGGGTGAGCATGCTCACGGCCAGGACGGTGGCGCCGACCACCACTCCCGTGCCGACGGCCCCGGCGGATCCTCCGACGGCCAGCGCAACGATGATCAGCAGGGCGCCGACGGCGTAGTCCGCCACGGCGTGGAACCAGGCGGGAAGAAGCCTGACGAGCGACATGATGAGCCTCCTGAGGACGTGTCCATCGGTTCCGATGGCAGATGGGTTCGTCACCGGCGCCCGTGCTGGATGACCGCGTGCGCCGGACGCGAGCGCGAAGGGCGCCGGTCGTCTGGAGAACGAGCGCTCGCCGGGCGGGACCGGTTGTGGCAATCTCAAGGCCGGGCCGGGAGTGGCCCGAAGGGGGAACCAGAGATGTCTTTTCACCACGTGGCGGTGGCGACCCGGGACCTGGAGGCCACCCACCGCTTCTACTCCGGGGCCATGGCCTTCGATTTGGTCAACGTCGACGTCATCCCGTACATGAAGCACGGATGGGCGCGGCACCTTTTCTATGACACCGGCAATGGCGAGATGCTGGCCATCTGGGATCTGCACGACGAGGCGCTCCCGGACTTCGACCCCGCCCTGTCGACCGGCCTGGGCCTGCCCAACTTCGTGAACCACATCGCCTTCGGCGCCGGGGGCCTCGACGAGCTCGACGCCCACAAGGACCGCTGGCTGGCCCACGGCCACGACGTGGTCCGGATCGACCACGGCTGGTGCGTCTCGATCTACACCAACGACCCGAATGGGACGATGGTCGAGTTCTGCTGCACGACCCGGGTGTTCGGGCCCGAGGATCGGGCCCGGGCCCGCCTGCGCCTGGATGCGGCCACTCCCGAGGTCGACCGGACGCCGGCGCCCACCGAGTTCTTCGTGGCCGCCGAGCACCGCCAGCCCGAGCTGTCCACGCCGTGACCGACACCGGGTCCCTCCGCTGACGGCCACCGCTGCCGACCTCGACGATCCCGTAGCCCTCACCGCCTGGCTCGAGGAGAGCTGGGATCCGGCCCTGACGGTCCGGGAGTGGTGGGGGCGGCTGGCCGACGCCGGGCTGT
>DASSEU010000030.1:0-57143 GCA_035695125.1 Acidimicrobiales bacterium | reverse complement strand
GCCGCCAGCTCGGCGGGGCCGCGGGTGAGGCCGACCCAGCGCACCTTGTCGGTGCCGATGCCGTGCTCGGCGCTGACCGACCCGCCCATCGCTCCGACCAGCTCCAGCACGACCTCGTCGATCCGTTCGGCCCGATCGGGCTCCCCGGCCGGCATGGCCACGTTCACGTGTAGACCCCCGTCCCCGGCGTGGCCGAACAGGACCGGGGTGGCGCCTGGTGCGGCCGCCGCCAGCCGGGCCCGCACCTCCTGCTCGAAGGCGGCCAGCCGCCCGAGCGGAAGTGACACGTCGAGCTTGTGGGGCACGCCGACGCGCCCGACCACCTCCGGGTGGCGCTCCCGGACCTCCCACAGGGCGGTCCGCCCGCCCGGGTCCGTGGCCACCGCCGTGTCGCTGTCCTCGGCGGACAGGCCGGCCGCGTCGAGGGCGTCGGCCAGCCGGTCGAGCAGCGGGGCGTCGTCGGCGCCGGCCACCTCGACGAGGAGCTGGCAGGGCCACGACCGGTCGACCGCCGGGGTGACCCCGAACAGCTCGCCCACCAGCCGCACCCCGTCGGCCAGCACCACCTCGGCCGCCTCGAGCTCGGGGAGGCGCCGGCGCAGAACGGCCAGCACGGCCATGGCCCGGTCCAGCGAGGCCAATCCGGCCACCGCGGTCACCCGCGCCGGCGTGGCCGGCACGAGCCGGAGGAGCACGGCGGTGATGACGGCCAGGGTGCCCTCGCTCCCGCACAGCAGGCCGGTGAGGTCGTAGCCGGCCGTGTCCTTCACGAGCCCGGCCATGCGGCTGACGACCTGTCCCCCCGCCGTCACCGCCTCCAGGCCCGCCAGGTGGGCGCGCATGTGGCCGTGGCGGATGACGCGCAGGCCCCCGGCGTTGGTGGCCGCCATTCCCCCGACGGTGGCCGAGTCCCGGGCGCCGAGGTCCACGCCCAGGTCGAATCCGGCGGCACGAGCCCGGTCGCGCACCACCGCCAGCGGGGCCCCGGCGCCGGCGGCCAGGGTGGCCGTCAGAGGATCGACGTCCCCGACCCAGTCGAGGCGCCGGGTGGTGAGGACCACCTCACCGTCGCGGGGTACGCCGCCGCCGACGAGGCCGGTGTTGCCGCCCTGGGGCACGACGGCGGCACCGGCCCGGCGGCACGCGTCGACGACCTGCACCACCTCCCCGGTGGCGGCCGGTCGCGCCGCCAGGCGGGCCCGTCCCGGGCGACGGCCCATCCAGTCGGTCTCGTACGCCACGAGCAGCTCGGGGTCGTCCACGACCGCCTCCGGACCGAGGGCCCCGCGCAGCTGACCCGCCAGAGAGTCGGCCACAAAGGGGACACTAGGATCACCTCATGGCCGAGAGTGTCACGATCACCGACAACCGCACCGGGGAGTCCATCGAGATCCCTCTCCAGAACGGCGGGGTCGCGGCCGGAGAGTGGCACAAGCTCCTGCCGGACACCTGGTTCTACGACCCGGCGTTCATGCAGACGGCGGCGTGCGCCAGCGCCATCACCTATCTCGACGGGGAGGGCGGCGTCCTCCGTTACCGGGGGTACCCGATCGAGCAGCTGGCCGAGCAGTCCACCTATCTGGAGGTGGCCTACCTGCTGCTCAACGGGGAGCTGCCCACGGCCGAACAGGCCGAGAAGTGGCGCCACGACATCACGTACCACACGTTCATCCACGAGAACATGCGGAAGCGGTTCATGGACGGCTTCCACTACGACGCCCACCCGATGGGGATGCTCGTATCGAGCGTGGCGGCCCTCTCGACCTTCTACGACGAGGCCAAGAACATCTTCGACAAGGACATCCGGTACTGGTCGACCGTCAGGCTGATCGCCAAGATGCCCACGATCGCGGCCTGCACCTACCGGTTCAGCGTGGGGATGCCGTTCGTCTACCCCGACAACAACCTCGGCTTCACCGCCAACTTCCTGCGGATGATGTTCGAGCCCCGGGAGGAGGTGGCCTGGGACAACCCGGTGCTGGCCCGTGCTCTCGACATCCTGTTCATCCTGCACGCCGACCACGAGCAGAACTGCTCCACGACCACCATGCGGGTGGTGGGCTCGTCGCACACCGATCCCTACACGGCGTGCGCGGCGGCCTGCGCCGCCCTGTACGGGCCCCGCCACGGCGGTGCCAACGAGCAGGTCATCCGCATGCTGATGGAGATCGGCTCCATCGACCAGGTCGACGAGTTCGTGAAGGCGGTGAAGTCCGGGAAGGGCCGCCTCCAGGGGTTCGGCCACCGGGTCTACAAGAACTACGACCCCCGGGCCAAGATCATCAAGCAGACCGCCGACGAGGTCTTCGCCGTCACCGGGAAGAACCCCCTTCTCGACATCGCCCTCAAGCTGGAGGAGGTGGCGCTGCAGGACGAGTACTTCACGTCCCGGCGCCTCTATCCGAACGTCGACTTCTACTCGGGCCTGATCTACCAGGCCATGGGCTTTCCCCTCAACGTTTTCACCGTGCTGTTCGCCATACCCCGCACGTCGGGATGGCTGGCCCACTGGTCCGAGATGCTCGACCAGGACTCCAAGATCGCCCGGCCCCGCCAGCTCTACGTGGGTGAGCCGGAGCGGAAGTACGTGCCGATGGACCAGCGGGGGTAGGTCAGCTCCCGGGCCTCTTGGCCCGCTCGGGGTCGACCAGACGCACCAGCCCCTCCTGCACCACCGAGACGGCCAGCCGGCCGTCGCGGGTGAAGATGTGCCCCATCGCCAGCCCCCGCCCGCCGGTCGCGGTCGGGCTGTGCTGGTCGTAGAGGAACCACTCGTCGGCCCGGACGGGGCGGTGGAACCACATGGCGTGGTCCAGGCTGGCCATCATCACCCCGGGGTCGTCCCACGCCCGCTGGTGGGGCATGAGGATCGAGTCCAGAAGGGTCATGTCCGAGGCGTAGGCAACCATGCAGGCGTGCAGGAGCAGGTCGTCGTCCAGGCTGCCGTCGGCGCGCAGCCACACCTGCTGGTGGGGCTCGCGAGGCCCCTTGTGGGGCGCCGCCCGGAGGGGGTCGGCCACGTAGCGCTGGTCGAAGGGGCGGGGCCGGGTGTACCAGTCCCCCATCTTCTCGGCGTAGGGCCTCATGCGCTCCTCGAAGGTGGGGAGCTCGTCGGGGTCGGTCGTGTCCGGCATCGGCAGCTGGTGGTCGAAGCCCTGCTCGTCGACGTGGAACGAGGCCGACAGGTTGAAGATGGCCCGGCCGTGCTGGATGGCAACAACCCGCCGGGTGGTGAACGAGCGCCCGTCCCGGATCCGGTCGACGTCGTAGAGGATCGGCACCGTCGGGTCCCCGGGCCGCAGGAAGTAGGCGTGCAGCGAGTGCACGCGCCCCCGTTCGACCGTCCGCCCGGCCGCGACGAGCGCCTGTCCCGCCACCTGTCCTCCGAAGACACGCTGGCGACGCTCGTCGGGGCTCGAGCCGCGGAAGATGTTGACCTCGATGGGCTCGAGGTCCAGCAGCTTCACCAGCTCGTCGAGGGCGGCGGTCACGGGTCCGCAGGCTAGAGCGCGCTGCTCACCCGACCTCCGAGGAGGTCCGAGCGCTACCGTCCCCGGCCATGGCGCTGCGCTTCCCTGCCGGCTTCCTGTGGGGCACGGCCACCGCCGCCCACCAGGTCGAGGGCGGTAACTGGAACAACGACTGGTGGATGTGGGAGCACGACCCCGCCGGGAAGTGCGCCGAGGTGAGCGGAGACGCGGTCGACCACTGGCACCGCTACGAGGACGATCTCGACCTGCTGGCCCGCCTCGGTTTCAACTCCTACCGCTTCTCGCTGGAGTGGAGCCGGATACAGCCCGAGCCCGACGAGTGGTCCCGCGCCAGCCTTGAGCACTACCGCCGGGTGTGCGCGGCGTGCCACGAGCGGGGTCTCACCCCGATCGTCACCTTCCACCACTTCACGACGCCGCGGTGGGTGGCCCATCGGGGCGGGTGGGAGGACCCGGAGACGGCCGACCTCTTCGCCCGCTTCTGCGCCCGGGCCAGCGCCCACCTCGGGGATCTCATGGGGTGGGCGTGCACGATCAACGAGCCCAACGTGGTGGCCCTGCTCGGCTACCGGTTGGGCCTGTTCCCGCCGGGGCGGACCGACGACGGTCTCCACCTGGCCGTCAGCGACGTGTTCGTCGACGCCCATCGCAAGGCGGTCGACGCCATCCGCTCCGGGCCGGGTGACGCCCCGGTCGGGCTCACGCTGTCGATGACCGACTTCCAGCCCGTGGAGGGCGGCGAGGAGATGGCCGAGCGGGTCCGCGCCGTGATCGAGGACATGTTCCTCGACGCCACGGGAGGCGACGACTTCATCGGGGTGCAGACCTACAGCCGGGGCCGGATCGGCCCCAAGGGGCCGCTCGGGCCCGAGAAGGGGGTCGAGGTCACCCAGATGGGCTACGAGTTCTGGCCCGAGGCGCTCGAGGCCACGATCCGCCGGGCCCACGAACGCACCGGAGGGCTCCCGGTGGTGGTCACCGAGAACGGGATCGGCACCGCCGACGACGAGCGGCGCATCGAGTACGTGCGGCGCGCCCTGGAGGGTGTGGGCCGCTGCCGGGACGACGGCATCGACGTGCGGGGCTACGTCTACTGGTCGACGATGGACAACTTCGAGTGGGCGCTCGGCTACGTGCCCACCTTCGGCCTGGTCGCTGTGGACCGGGAGACCTTCGAGCGCCGCCCCAAGCCCAGCGCCGAGTGGCTGGGCCGGATCGCCAGGAGCAACGCCCTGGATTAGGGGCCCGGGTGGGGCGCAACTAGAATGGCGGTCCGTGGACCTCGTGCCTGGCGCGCTCTTGGACTGGACGCGCTCCAGCGAGGGCAAGAAGGCCATCAAGTACACCGCCGTGTCGGTGATCTCGACCGCCTTCAGCCAGGCGGCCTTCATCCTGGTCTACGGGGTCTTCAGCGTCTTCGGCGCCCGGGGCTCGGCCATCTTCGCCACCTGCATGGGCACGATCCCGTCCTACTACCTGAACCGCAACTGGGCCTGGGGCAAGTCCGGCCGGTCGCACCTGGTCAAAGAGGTGCTGCCCTTCTGGTTCCTGGCCATCGTCGGCCTGGTCTTCTCGACCTGGGCGGTGGACTTCACCCACACCCACACCGCCGGCATCCACAACCACGTCGAGCACACCGCCATCCTGGCCGCCGCCTACCTGGGCTCCTTCGGGACGCTGTGGTTCGCCAAGTTCCTGATCTTCAACCGCTTCCTCTTCGTGGACCATCACGTTCCCAGGGAGGAACGTGATTCCGCCTCGCTCGACCGGCGGGACCGCGACCCGGAGATGGCCGCCAGCGCCCAGGATGCGGCCACCCCGCCCATGACCAGCGCCCGCGGGGGCCAGAGGCCGCCCCGGTCGAACGGGGTGCGGCCCTCGCGCCGGGCCAGCACGCCCTGATCCACCGCCCGGGCGCCGAGGGCGCTGCGGGCCAGCAGCCGGCCCCGGTCGTCGATCAGCGCCGAGTACCCGGTGGGGGCGGCCTGGGCCACGTCCCGTCCCGTGGCGATGGCCCGCAGCCGGGCCGCCGCCACCTCCATCGACGGGACCTGGGCGCTGGTGTACGAGGAGGCGTTGGTCGGGACCAGTAGCACCTGGCCCCCGGCCCGGACGCCCGACAGGGCCCGCTCGTCGAAGAACACCTCCCAGGAAATCGTCATAGCCACCGGGCCGGCCGGGGTGGCCAGGTAGCCGGGTCCGTGGCCCCCCACCTCGTCCCGGGGCACGGCCGACAGGTCGGCCAGATGGCGCAGCAGGAAGCGGAACGGGATCCACTCGCCGAACGGGACCCGGTGGACCTTCACGAACGGGCCGACCCGGCCCCCCGCCGGCGTCCAGGCGAAGACCTCGTTGACGAACCGGTTGCCGCTCACGGGGGCGGTGACGCCGGCCAGGATCGTGGCTCCTTCCGAGCGGGCCAGCCCCCGCATGGCGGCGTCAGCGGCGGAGCCGTCGAGCGGGCCGGCCAGGTTGATCACGTTCTCGGGCCAGACGATCAGGTCGACCGGCAGCCGCACCCGGGCCGTGGCGTCGACCTGGGCACCGAACACCACCGTGGGGTCGCGGTCCACCGACCGCAGCCCCCGGGGCCCTCCGCCCTGGACCACCGCCACCTGCAGCCTCCCCACTGCTGCCCCCCCGTCGGGAGCGAGGGCGCCGGCGGCGGTGGCACCGACCACGACGGCCGCTGCCGCCGCTCCCGCCACCAGCGTGTGGGGCCGCCGGCCCGCCGTCGCCTCCCACAGCGCCGCCAGCGCCACGCCCACCAGGACCACCCCGGCCGTGACCGTCACCGAGCCCCCCAGCCGGGCCAGGTGCGCCAGGGGGGCCGCCGCCTGGCCCTGCGACAGCTCGGCCGTCGGGACCCCCCCGAAGGGCCAGTTGTTGAGCACCATCTCCGCCCCCGCCACCGCCGCCGGCAGCGCCACCATCCGCCCCCGCCCCCCGGGGGTGACCACGCCGGCGGCGCCGTAGACGGCGGCGAGGACCACGACCGCGATCGGGTAGCCCGGCCCGGTGAAGCCGATCAGCCACCACAGCCCCGGGACGAGGAGCCCGGCCCCGAACAGCCATCCCACGGCGAAGCGGCCTCTTCCCTCCCGCCACCCCCCTTCCCCTGCGGGGGGCCGCCCCAGGGCCACGCACCACATCGCCACCCCGACCGGCCCGAGGGGCCACCACCCGAGCGGCGGCAGAGAGAAGAACGCCACGACGCCTCCCGCCAGCGCCAGGGCGTGCGGCGCTCCGAGGCGGGGCAGGCGCAGCCGGCCGACCCTCAGCGCGCCCCGGCCCCGATTCCCCACGATCCGGCGCTCCGTCGTGCTCAGGCTCGCACGCCGGCACCGGCGCCGAGGCCGGCCCGCACCCGCTCGGCGGCCTGCCGACCCTGGGCGATGCACGCCGGGATCCCGATCCCCCGCAGGGCGCTGCCGGCCAGGGCCAGCCCCGGCGCCGTGTCCACCGCCGCCTCGATGCGCGCCACCCGGTCGAGGTGGCCGACGGCGTACTGGGGGAAGGCCTCGGGCCATCGGGTCACCGTCGTGCCCACCGGACGCTCGGTCAGGCCGGTCGCCTCGGCCAGCTCCTCGTGCAGGGCCCGGGCCACCTCGGCGTCTGTCAGCCGGAAGGCCCGGTCGTCCCGGTACCGGCCGGCCGACACCCGCACCAGGACCAGGTCGGGCCGGGCCAGGTGGGCCCACTTGCTCGACAGGAACGTGGCGGCGGTCATCAGCCTGCCCTCGGGCCGGGGCACGAGGAAGCCGCTCCCGTCGGGTGGAGCTGGGAAGGCGGTGGGCCGGTAGGCGAAGGTGACCACCACCACCGAGGCCTGCTCGATGCCGCCCAGCTCGGCCGCCGCCTCGGGGCAGACGTCGGCCAGCAGGGCCGCGGTGACCGGCGCCGGCGTGGTGACGACCACGGCCCGGGCGTCGAGCGGCTCCCCTCCGGCCGCTGCCCCGGCCGCCGGGCCCGTCGCCACCGCCCAGCCACCCGGCCGCCGCTCCAGCGCCGTCACCCCCACGCCCGTGCGGATCTCCACCCCGGCCTCCCTGAGCCGGCGCTCCAGCGTCCCGACGACGTGGGTGAGGCCATCAGGATGGGTCAGGAAGACGGGCTGGTCGCTCGGCGGGGGGGCCTGGCCGCGCAGGCCGAGGAGGAGGCTGCGGTGGGAGCGGGCGGCCGCGTCCAGTTGGGGCGCCACGGACCGGGCCGAGAGCAGCTCGCTGCGCCCGGCGTTGATGCCGCCGACCAGGGGATCCACCAGGCGTTGGTGCACCTCCCGCCCGAAGCGCCCCGTCACGATCTCGCCGACCGAGCGGTCGGCCTCGCTCCGGGCCGCCGGCAGCACCAGGTCCAGGCCGGCCCGGAGCAGACCCGCCGGACCCACGATGCCCGAGCGGGCCAGCGCGCCCAGGTCGGAGGGGACGCCGAGGACCAGCCCGGGAGGGAGGCGCCGGAGGCGGCCCCGGGACCACACGTAGGCGTGGCTGGCGGCGGGCGGTACCAGCTCGTCCCTGATCCCCAGTTCGGCGCAGAGGTCGACGGCATGGGGGACCCGGGCCAGGAAGGCGTCCGGCCCCAGTTCCACCTCCACGCCGGCCACGCTTCCCGAGCGGATCCGGCCCCCCAGCGCCGGGCCCGCCTCGAGCAGCACCACCCGGCAGCTCGGAGTTCCCCGGCTCAGCTCCCACGCCGCCGCCAGCCCGGTGATGCCGCCCCCCACCACGACCACAGCCGGTCTCAACGGGCTGCCCCGGTCACCTGGTCGCGGGAGACCTCCCCGACTTCCGCGAAATGAAATTTGCGGCCGTATCTGAATCCTCTTATACGACCGGCGGTCCGATCGACACCGGGTGCTGTACCGACCGCGCTCCGTCGATCACAGGAGCAGAATCGGCCGCGGAGCGCACCGATCGGCTCGCTTTCGGCGGCGAGATCCGGCCGTATCTGAAGCTTCTTATACGGCCGCCCAAAGTGCTTTTCCAAAGGCGGGGAGGTCTCTCCCCGGGGGACCGTCACGATGCGGCGGCCCGGAGGACCACGGCGGCCAGGGTGCGGCAGAGCTCGGGATCGTTGTTGAGTGAAGCGGTGCGGGCGAAGCGCACCCCGTGCCGTTCGGCCGCCGCCCGGCCCTCGACGTCGAGGTCGTAGAGGACCTCGAGGTGGTCGGAGGTGAAGCCGGCGGGGCAGACCACGATGCCGGCCGCCCCTGCGGAGGCCGCGTCCGCGATGGCCTCGAGGACGTCGGGGCCCAACCAGGGCTCGGGCGTTCGCCCGGCGCTCTGCCAGGCCACCCGCCACCGCTCCACGCCGGCCGCGGCGGCCACGGCCTCGGCGGTCTGGCGGAGCTGGTCGGGATAGGTGTCCCCGGCTTCCAGGATGCGGGCCGGGAGGCTGTGGGCGGTCACGAGCACCTCGGTGCGGTCGGGGGGGGTGTCGACCTCGTCCAGGGCCGCCCGCAACCGGCCGGCCAGGGCCGACACCAACCCCGGCTCCAGGTGCCAGCTCTCCACCGTCCGGACGTGGATGCCCGCCTTCCCGGCGGCCGCTCCGGCCCGGTCCAGGTACTCGCCCACGGACAGCGGCGAGTAGTGGGGGGCCAGCACCAGGGCCACCAGGTCTCGCACGCCGGCGCCGGCCACCGCCTCCACGGCCTCCTCGATCGAGGGTCGGGAGTGCTTGGTCCCGCAGAAGACCCGGAAGGCGCCCGGGGCCGCCTCGTCCAGCGCCCGCTGCACGCCGGCGGCCTGGTCGCGGGTGCGCCGGGCCAGGGGGGACAGGCCCCCGATGGCGTCGTAGCGCCGGCGCAGGTCGGCCAGCTGCTCCGGGCTGGGCGGCCGGCCCCGCCGGACGTCGGTGTAGTACCGCTCGACGTCGGCGGGTGAGTCCGGGGATCCGTAGGACATGAGGAGAACGCCGGTGGTCACCGGCCGCTCTCCGAGGTCGCCGTCTCCGTGTGGACGAGCTCGACGAGCCGCTCGAGGACGGCCGGGTCCGTCTCGGGCAGCACGCCGTGGCCGAGGTTGAAGACGTGGCCGGGGTCAGGGCCGGCCTCGGCCAGCACCCGGCGGGCCAGGCGCTCCACCACGGGCCAGGGCGCCAGGCACGCGGCGGGGTCGAGGTTGCCCTGGACGGCCCGGTCGGGACCGACCCGGCGCCGCGCCTCTCCGAGGGGGACCCGCCAGTCCACGCCGACGACGTCGGCGCCGGCCTCCGCCATGAGCGCCAGCAGCTCGCCCGTGCCGACGCCGAAGTGGATGCGGGGCACCCCGGTCCCGGCGAGCCCCTCGAGGACCCGGCGGCTGTGGGGCAGCACCCGGTCCCGGTAGTCGGCGGGGGAGAGCGCTCCGGCCCAGCTGTCGAAGAGCTGCACGGCGGCCACGCCGGCATCCACCTGGGCCCGGAGGAAGCCGAGGGACAGCTCGGCCAGCATGCCGAGCAGCCGGTCCCAGAGACCCGGATCGGAGTGCATCAGGCTCTTGGTCCTGGCGAAGTCCCGGGTGGGGCCGCCCTCGATCACGTAGCTGGCCAGCGTGAACGGGGCGCCGGCGAAGCCGATGAGAGGCACGTCGAGCTCACCCAGGAGGATGCGGACGGTCTCGAGGACATGGGGCACGTCGCTCGTGGGCAGGAGGGGGCGGAGCCGGGAGAGGTCGGCTTCGCCCTCGAAGGGTCGCTCGATCACGGGGCCGACGCCGGGCACGATGTCGACCCCGAACCCGATGGCGGCCAGGGGCACGACGATGTCGGAGAAGAGGATGGCGGCGTCGACGCCGTAGCGGCGCACCGGCTGGAGCGTGATCTCGGCGGCCAGGGCGGGGTCGGTGACGGCCTCGAGGATGCTGCCCTCGCCCCGGAGCCGGCGGTACTCGGGCAGCGCCCGGCCGGCCTGGCGCATGAACCACACCGGCACCCGGGCGGTGGGCTGGCGCCGGCACGCCCGCAGGAAGGGGGAGTCCTCCGGTAGGGCCACGGCCGGACGTTAGGTCCGGGCGGCCCGGGAGCAGTGACGGGTGCGGGCTGCCGTATGCTTGTCGACCCCCTTGGGCCGGATATACGACCCGGAAGCGGAAGAGGAGCCGGTCAGGAGCACTTGGCGACGCACCCCGACCTAGCGGCCGAGCAGGCCCACATCGACCGTGCCTACGAACAGCTGGAGAGGATGCGGGAAGCGGCCCGGCGGATGATCTCGTCGGTCATCTCGCAGGGGCGCGGAGGCACCCACCAGGCCCGGGAGGAGCGCGACGTGATCGTCCGCTCCAGCCTGGCCCGTCTCGAGCGGCTCAACATCGGCCGTGAGTCGCTCTGCTTCGGGCGCATCGACCGGGCCGCCGGCGGCCCGGGCGGAGCCGCGGGGGTCGGGGCGGCCGGCGGCGCCGACGCCCTCGAGAGCTTCCACATCGGCCGCCTGGCGGTGTCGGGGCCCGACCACGAGCCCCTCGTCGTGGACTGGCGGGCACCGGTGGCCGAGCCCTTCTACCGGGCCACGGGTGCCCACCCGATGGGCCTGGTCCGCCGGCGCCACTTCCTGACCGAGGGCCGCACCCTCCTCGCTCTGGAGGAGGAGGTCTTCGGGGACGGATCAGGTGGCGACGCCGCCATCGGCGGCATCCTCCTGTCCAGCCTGGACCGGGCCCGGACCGGCCACATGCGCGACATCGTGGCGACGATCCAGAGCGAGCAGGACCAGATCATCCGGGCCCCCCTGGCCGGCCTCATGATCGTCCAGGGCGGCCCCGGCACGGGCAAGACGGCGGTCGCCCTGCACCGGGCCGCCTACCTGCTCTACACCCACCGCTTCCCTCTGGAGCGCCAGGGCGTCCTCGTGGTCGGGCCCAACCAGGTCTTCCTGCGCTACATCGAGCAGGTGCTGCCCTCGCTCGGGGAGAGCGGGGTGGCGCTCACGACCCTCGGCGGGCTGGTGGCGGAGGTCCAGGTCCGCGCCACCGACCCCCCGGAGCTGGCCGCTCTCAAGGGCCAGGAGCGCATGGCCCGGCTGATCCGGCGGGCCGTCCGGGACCGCCAGCGCCCGCTGCCCCAGGGCCTCGAGGTCGGCCTGGGCCCCTACATCCTGCGCCTGAGCGCCCAGGACACGGCGGCGGTGGTGGCGGCGGGCCGGCGCCGCCACGGCACCCACAATGCCCGGCGGCGCCACGTCGAGGCCGAGCTGTTCCGCCTCCTCCACCAGCGCTACCTGGAGGCGGTCGAGAGCGCTCCGGCGGCCGAGGAGGCCGGTGCCCGGGCCGTCGAGGAGGCGCCGCCCGAGCCGGGCCTGGCCCCGATCGTGCCCCTGTTCCCCGAACCGGAGGAGGAGCCCCTCGAGGGGGCCGGCCCCCTGGACGAGGCCGAGCTCCGGGCCCGGCTGCGCCATCAGCCCGACGTCGTGCGCGCCCTGGACCGGATGTGGCCCCGGCTGAGCGCCGAGGAGCTGGTCCACGACCTGTTCGGGGCCCGGCCCCTGCTGTCACTGGCCGCCCGGGGCGTGCTGACGGCGGCCGAGGCGGAGCTCCTCCACCGCCCCCGGTCGGCGGCGCTGGAGGACATCCCGTGGACGGCGGCCGACCTGGCCCTGATCGACGAGGCCAAGGTGCTGCTCGGTCCCGTGCACCGCGGCGGTGGCCCCGGGGAGGCCGACGACGGCCCCCGCGCCTACGGGCACATCGTGGTGGACGAGGCCCAGGACTTCTCTCCGATGCAGCTGCGGATGCTGGCCCGGCGCTCGATCTCCGGGTCGATGACCGTCGTCGGGGACGTGGCCCAGGCCACCGGGGCCGAGGCCCCTTCGGGGTGGGAGGAGGTGGCCCGGCACCTCTCGCCGCGGCGGCCGCCCACGGTCGTCGAGCTGTCGGTGAACTACCGGACGCCGGCCGAGATCATGGACGTGGCCGGACGGGTGCTGGAGGCGGCCGCCCCCGGCCTCACCCCGCCCCGCTCGGTCCGGGAGACGGGGGTCCGCCCGGTGGCCGTGGCGGTGCCCGGTGGGGAGTCGCTCCCGTCCGCCCTGGCCGGGGTGGCCGCCGACGAGCTGGCCGCGGTGACCCCGGGCAACGTGGTGGTCATCTGCCCCGACTCCTGGGCGCAGCGGCTGGCCGAGCCGCTCGAGGCGGCCCTGGCGCGCCGGGGCGTGCACCTCGGGCTGCCGGAGCGCGACGGCCTGGAGCGGCCGGTCACGCTGGTGCCCGCCGGTCTGGCCAAGGGCCTCGAGTTCGACTCGGTCCTCGTCGTGGAGCCGGCGGCGGTGGTGGAGGAGGCGGCCCAGGGCCTGCGGGCCCTCTACGTGGCGCTGACCCGGGCCACCCGTCGGCTTACCGTCGTGCACACCCGGGACCTCCCGGGCGTGCTCAGCGACCTGGAGTCGGCTACGACAGCGTCGTGAGGCGGGGCTTCGAGGGCACCGGGTCGAGCCGCGACTTCCAGTCGGACCCGGAGCCGACGGCGTCCAGGTAGGCGGCGGTGCGCCGGGCCGCCCGGGGGGAGAGGTCGATCAGGGGCTGGCCCTCGTCCAGGTGGGCGTCGAGGGCGGTCTTCAGCATGACCAGGGCCTCGGCGCGGATCTGGGAGATCCGGGACTCGGTGACCTCGAGCTCCTCGGCCAGCTCACGCATCGGGCGCTCGTCGAAGAAGTAGCCCACGACCACGTGCCGCATCCGCTCCGGGAGGGCGGCCACGGCGTCGAGCAGATAGGAGCGGCGCTCCCGGTCGAGGATCTGGGTGTCAGGCCCGCGCTCGTCGGCCGGCAGGACCGAGCTGCCGTCCCCGTCGGCCACCAGGGCGTCGAAGTTCAGGACCACGGCCCGGTGGACGTCGCCCGAGAGGCTCTCCAGGCTCTGCTTCTCCATCCCCAGGTGCTCGGCCACCTGGGCGGAGCTGGGCACGACGCCGTTGCGGGCGGTCAGGTCGTCTACCGCCGCCGCCACGTTGCGGGCCCGGGCCCGGACCGAGCGGCTGGCCCAGTCGCGGCTGCGCAGCTCGTCGAGGAGGGCGCCGCGGATCCGGGCCGATGCGAAGCGGTCGAAAGTGATCCCCCGGTCGGGATCGAACGAGCGGGCGGCCTGGGCCAGGCCGGCCATGGCCGCCGAGAGCAGGTCGCTGCGGGACACGTGACGGGGCACGCGCTGGAGCATGTCCGACACCGCCCGCTGGGCGAGCGGGAGGTGCTGGACGACCAGCTCCTCCTCGTCGACGCCGTACTCGTTGGTGCTGCGGACCCGGGAGAGGTTCTTGGTCCTTTGTGCCATGGATGCAGTTATCGGACATCCGGGACTTCCGAGGCATCGCCCAGACGGTCGGTCCGATCGCGGCTTATGACCAGAACGGGCCATGGAATCGTCACCGCGGCGGGGTAGCCCGCGCGGACTAGTCAGGCCCGGCGCGGCCCCCACGGTCTGTGGCAATAGCCTGGAACGGCCATGGCGCCAACGACCGTGGTCGTCGTCGACCAGTGGCCCCTCGTCCGCATGGGTATCGGCCGGGCCCTGCCAACCCTTAGCTTCCGGGTCCTGGAGGAGCTGGGATCGGCCGGGCGCGCCCGGGTCGTGATCCGGTCACGGCGCCCCGCCCTGGTGGTCCTCGGGCCCCACCTCGAGGAGGACGCCGCCGCCGTCACCGAGGTGGCCCGGGATGCCGGGGCCAGGGTGGTGGCGCTGGTCGACCGGGCCCGCCGCCCCGGGCTGGTGGCCCTGGCCCGGGCGGGCGCGGACGGGATCCTGGCCGCATCCAGCACGGGGGACGAGGTGCTGGCCGGGGTCCGCACCGTGCTCGACGGGGGCCGGGCCCTGTCCCCGTCGCTGGTCCCCGCGCTGGCGGGGGTGGTGGCGCCGACCGGGGGACCGGCCGCCCCGGAGGGGGCGGCCGAGCTGACCGACCGGGAGCGTCAGATCCTGGGCCACCTGGTCCGGGGGGCGCGCAACCGGGAGATTGCCGAGGACCTCTTCCTGTCCCCGGCCACCGTCAAGACCCACCTCAACCACATCTACGTGAAGCTCGAGGTGCGGGGGCGCCAGGAGGCCGCCGCCCGGGCGCTCGAGCTCGGTCTCGTCGGTTAGATCCACCCGCCCCGCGTCGACTAGTAAAGGGGCCGTGACCGAGGCGCTGGCGGCGGACACCCACGCTGAACCTGTGCGGCCGGGCTGGAGCATGCCGTCGCGCCCGCCCGCCCTCAACGTCGGGGTGATGGTGTGGCTCGGCTCGGAGCTGATGTTCTTCGCCGGGCTTTTCGCCTCCTACTTCACGATCCGGGCCCAGGACACCGTCAACCACGTGTGGCCCCCCAAGGGCATCGAGCTCGACGTAATCCAGTCGGGCATCTTCACCGCCATCCTGGTGGCGTCGAGCTTCACAATGCAGCGGGCCCTGTGGTCCGAGGAGCGCCGCCACAACCGGGAGCAGGCCCGGCGGTGGGTGGTGATCACGTTCGTGATGGGCTCGCTGTTCCTGGCCAACCAGGGATACGAGTGGTTCCACGTCCACTTCCGGATCTCCACCAACGCGTTCGGCTCGCTGTTCTTCCTGATGACCGGGCTGCACGGCCTCCACGTGTTCGTCGGCCTCGTGGCCATGGCCATGTTCATGGGCCGGCTGCTCGGGCCCGGCGGTGACCCCGGCGAACGTTCGGTGTTCCAGGTCGTCACCTACTACTGGCACTTCGTCGACATCGTGTGGATCTTCCTCTACAGCGCCCTGTTCCTCCTCGGTGGCTAGGCCTGTGCACGCGCGGACGGGACTGAGGAGGGTGGCGCGCCGGGCCGGCGCCGTGGCGGCGGTGGTCGCCCTCGGCATCGGCCTCTCCCTTGTCGTGTTCGGCAGCGGGGCCCGGGCCCAGAACAGCGAGTCGAGCACCAGCGCCCAGGGCCAGGCCCCGCCCCAACCCGTGGGCGACGGCCCGCTGGGCAAGACCGGCGGCACCGCCTACAACGACAACGCCCTCACGCCGGAGCAGCTCACCGGGCGCCAGCTGTTCGTCCAGACGTGCTCCTCATGCCACGGCGTCAACGCCGAGGGCACGGCGCGCGCCCCGACCCTGACCGGTCTGGGGCCGGCCACCGTCGACTTCTGGGTGCGCACCGGGCGCATGCCTCTCGAGAAGCCGACCCAGCAGGCCATCCGCAAGAATCCGCTGCTCTCGGCCAAGCAGGCCCGGGAGATCGCCAGGTACGTGGCGTCGCTGGCCCCGGGCGGGGTGCAGATCCCGAGGCCCAACCTGGCGGGCGCCGACCTCCAGCAGGGCGGGGAGCTGTTCCGGCTGAACTGCGCCACCTGCCACAGCTTCGTGGGGGTGGGCGGCGCCCTGTCCTACGGGGCCTATGCACCTTCCCTGAAGCCCGACCAACCCATCGACATAGCCGAGGCCATCCGCACCGGCCCGGGAAACATGCCCCGGTTCAGCACGGCGCAGATGTCCAACAAGGATATGAACGACATCATCAAGTACGTGCGCTACATCACCCGTCCCGACGACCGCGGCGGGCTGTCCCTCGGACACGTCGGACCGGTGACCGAGGGCTTCGTCGGGATCGTCTTCGGCGTCGGTCTGCTGATGCTGGCCGCCTTCTGGATCGGTGACCGCGCCCGGCCCGAGCCGGCGGTGACGGGCCACGGACACGAGTGAGCTGACCCGTGAGTGAGCTGACCCATGAGTGAGATGAGCGACGTCAACCAGCCCGACACCTGGGCCGAGCACATGGCCATAGCCGCCCGCCATCCCCGCCGGGTGGAGATCGTGGTCGGACTGTCGTTCTTCCTGGCGATCCTGTCCGTGTTCGCCCTCGGGTGGATCTTCACCCAGAAGGGCCAGCCCCAGATCGAGGGGATGATGCTGTTCGTCCTCTTCGGCGGCATCGGCTTCGGCATGGCGGCATGGGGCAAGTACCTGATGCCCAAGGGCCCGTTCGCGGAGGAGCGCGAGGTCCTCACGAGCGAGGAGAACCAGGAGCGTTTCTCCGAGACCTTCCAGCGGGGCCGGGTGGCGGTGGAGGGACGGCGCTCCTTCCTCGCCAAGATGTTCGTGACCGCCACCGGTCTGATGGGCGCCATCCTCCTGTTCCCGCTGCGCTCCCTGACCGACAAGGGGCCCCAGGCGGACGGGCCGCTCTACAAGACCCAGTGGAAGCCGGGCGTCCTCCTGGTGGACGAGACCAACCAGCCGGTGCACATCGGCACCCTCGACGTGGGCGGCTCGCTGACCGTGTTCCCCCACGGCTACACCGACGCCGCCGACGACCAGACCCTCCTCATCCGGGCCGCCACGACGCCGGTGGCCCCGCCGGACCGGCCCGACCTCGAGAAGTGGTCCCCCGCCGGCTACCTGGCCTTCTCCAAGGTCTGCACCCACGCCGGCTGCCCGGTGGGCCAGTACGAGGCGCAGTACCAGAAGCTCCTCTGTCCCTGTCACGAGTCGACCTTCGACGTGCTCGACGGGGCGGCCGTCGTCTTCGGCCCCGCCCCCCGCCCCCTGCCCCAGCTGCCCCTGATGCAGGACGACAACGGCTATCTGCGGGCCCGCGGCGGCTACGGTGAGCCCATCGGACCCGGGTTCTGGAGCAGGGGCGGATGAGCATGATCGGCGGGCGGAACCGCCCGATCGGCATGCGGGCCCGGGCGGCGGCGGTCGGCAAGACGGCGGCCGTCAAGCAGGGTCGGGACCTCGACGAGCGTCTGGGCCTGGCCGGCGCGGGCCGGTGGCTCCTCAACTACATCTTCCCGGACCACTGGTCGTTCATGTTGGGCGAGATAGCCCTCTACTCGTTCATCATCCTGATCCTGACGGGCGTCTACGTGACGTTCTTCTTCGTGAGCTCGGGCCACGAGATCATCTACCACGGCGCCTACGTCCCGCTCCGGGGCGTGCGTATGTCCGAGGCCTACGCGTCCACCCTCGACCTCAGCTTCTCCGTGCGCGCCGGCCTGGTCATCCGCCAGATGCACCATTGGGCGGCGGTGATCTTCATCGGGGCCATCGGCATCCACATGTGCCGGATCTTCTTCACCGGTGCCTTCCGCAAGCCCAGAGAGATCAACTGGACCATCGGCCTGGGCCTTCTGACCTTCGCCCTCCTCAACGGGTTCCTCGGGTACTCGCTCCCCGACGACCTGGTGTCCGGCACCGGCCTGCGGATCTTCTACTCCGTGTTCGAGTCGATACCGCTCGTGGGCCCGTGGTTCGTGTACCTGCTGTACGGGGGCAACTTCCCGGGCAACGCCATCATCCCCCACATGCTGATCCTCCACGTCTTCGTGGTGCCGATCCTCATAGCCGTGCTCCTGACCGCCCACCTGGCGATCATCATGCGCACGCACCACACCCAGTTCCCGGGGAAGGGCGCCACCGAGACCAACGTGGTGGGAACCCCGATGTGGCCGGCCTACGCGGCCAAGTCCGGTGGCTACTTCTTCATGACCTTCGCCGCCATCGCCGCCCTCGGCGGGGTGGCCCAGATCAACCCGATCTGGCTGTTCGGGCCCTACGACCCGATCCGGGTGAGCTCGTTCACCCAGCCCGACTGGTACATCGGATGGATGGACGGCGCCCTGCGCCTGATGCCCAACTGGGAGACGCACCTCCCCGGGCACATGATCGCCAACGCCTTCTGGCCGGCCCTGTTCATGCCCGGCCTCCTGTTCACGTTCCTGGGCGTCTACCCGTTCCTGGAGGCGCGCCTCACCCGGGACTACGCCCACCACAACCTGCTCGACCGCCCCCGGGACCGCCCGGTGCGGACGGCCGTCGGCGCCGGGCTGCTGACGTTCTTCCTCGTGATGTTCCTGGGGGGGGCGGAGGACGTCATCGCGGTGTTCCTCGACACGTCCGTCCAGGCGGTGGTGTGGACCCTGCGGATCAGCCTGGTCGTGGCCCCGCTGATCGTGGGCCCGGTCACCTACCTCCTCTGCAAGGAGCTGTCGGCCGTTCCGAGCGCCGGCTTCCGCCCGCGCCCCAACGTGATCGTGCGCACCGCCGACGGCGGCTACGAGGCCCTCCCCGCCGAGCTGCACCCGCGGGAGCAGATCGAGGAGCTCGAGCCGGCCCCGGTGGGGGAGGCGACCGTGCCCGAGATCATCCCCGGCACCGAGCCCGAGCTGGTCGGGGCGGGCCGGGTCCCGCGCGGCCCGGCCCCGCCCGTGTCCGCCGCCACCGCCGCCGCCCCGTCCACCTCCCCCTCGGCCATCCCCGGGGTGCGCCAGGTCAGCCGGGAGGACGTGGTGCAGACGCCGGGGCGCCGCCCCCGCGGCTTCTTCGGCCGCCGCCGGGGCGAGTAGCCGGGCCGCCACGCCCGACCGGAAGTTCCCGCACCGCAAGTTAGAGCCCTCTTAGGGGAGGAGTAGCGCCCCTGGCGTCGAAGTCCGGGGGATGCGCCTTGCGGTCGTCCGGCGCCGTGACGTGGTCGGGGGAGCGGCCCTCACCTGTCTCCTGGCGGTGAGCGGGGGGTCGATCCTGCCCGCCGCCTCCGTGCACGCCGGCGCGGCCGGGACGGTCCACCGCCCCCACCACCACGTGGTGATAGCCGACCCGACCCCCGCCGACCGGCCCAACGCCTCCGCCGCCGCCCTGGCCCCGCCGGCGCCCCCGCTGCCGGCGGCGGTGACCGCCCCCCTGCCCGCTCCGCCGGCGGTGAGCGCGGCGGTGCTGCGGCCCCACGAGGTGTTCGGGTTTGCCCCCTACTGGACCCTCGGCGCCTCCGGTGGCTACGACGTGGGAGACCTCACGACGGTCGCCTACTTCGGCGTGGACGCCGCCGCCGACGGCAGCCTGGTCCAGTCGGGCCCGGGCTGGAACGGCTACCAGAGCCAGGCCCTGGCCGACCTGATCTCCCGGGCCCACAGGTCCGGGGACCGGGTGGTGCTGACGGTGGAGTGCTTCGACCAGGCCGCCCTCGACCGCCTCACCGCCGACCCCGGCGCCGACGCCAGGTTGGCCGACGCCGTGATCGGGGCCGTCCGGGCCAAGGCTCTCGACGGGCTCAACCTCGACTTCGAGGGAACCGGGGCCGGGGACCGGGCCGGGCTCGTCCGCCTGGTCGGCTACCTGGGCGCCCGGCTGCGGGCGGCCGACCCCCACTGGCAGTTCACCGTCGACACCTACGCCGGCTCCGCCACCGACCCCAACGGCTTCTTCGACGTCCGGCACCTGGCCCCCGCCGTGGACGCCCTGTTCGTCATGGCCTACGACATGTACCGCTCGGGCACGGCCTCCCCCAACGCCCCTCTGAGCGGCGGCTCCCCGAGCGACCAGGCGGCCGTGCAGGGCTACGTGGCGGCCGTACCGGCGGGCAAGGTGATCCTCGGCGTGCCCTTCTACGGCTACGAGTGGCAGACGGCCTCCAACGCCCCCCGGGCGGCGGCGGTGTCGGGGCCGACCCCGGTCAGCTACGCCCAGGTGGCTGCCGCCGGCGCCACCACGACCTACTGGGACCCGCAGGGGGCGGTGCCGTGGACCGCCTTCCAGGACCCGGGCGGGCAGTGGCACGAGCTCTACTACGACGATCCCCAGTCGGTCGGGCTCAAGGCGCAGCTGGCCGACTCGGCCCACCTCCTCGGGGTGGGCATCTGGGCCCTCGGCATGGACGGCAACGCCCCGGCCATGATGGCCGCCCTCCTCGGCCACGCCCCGGTCGTCAAGAGCTACCCGAACGGCCCGGCCAGCCCGGCGCCCTCCCCGTCGTCGACCACGACCTCGTCCTCGACCACGTCGACATCCACCTCCACGAGCACCACGTCCACCACCCGGCCCCCGCAGGCGGTCCCGAACCCCGCCGGCGGCGGTGGAGGCGGTGGAGGAGGCGGCGGGGGCGGCAGCGGCGGGGGCGGAGGCGCTCCGTCGCCCGTCAGCGTGCCGCCGGTGACCGTGCCGGGCGTTCGCTAGGACCGGCGGGTCTAGACGTAGCCGCCGCGGCGGCTCTCGAGGGTGTAGCCCACGAGGCAGCCGACGACGAGGGCGCCGCCCAGGACGCCCCACCACGCCCCGAACACCAGGGCCAGGCAGGTGAACGCCGCCCCGGTGCCCATGACGAAGGGCCAGATGCTGGACGACGGGAAGGCCCCGACCGTGCCGGCGCCCTCCTCGAGCTCGGCGGCCTCGGAGTCCTCGGGACGGGGGTGCATGTGCCCGCCCCACCAGTAGAGGTAGGCGCCGGGGAGGAAGCCGAGGAAGGCGGTGAGGATCAGCATCACCGACCCGGCCCGCTCCTTCGACGTGAACCAGTAGGCGGCGCAGACGACGACGAAGAACGCCGCCACCCCCAGGTACACCCACGCCTCGACCCGGTAGCCCTTCCAGACCTTGCGCTGGGAGTGGTAGTGGCCGCTGACCCGGTGGTGGGGCTCGCTCTTCAGGCCCTCGACGGGATGGCTGGCCGTGGGCTCGTCCGCCGCGACCGAGTGGTGGCGCCCGGCCCCGCGCAGCGGCCCCTCGCCCGGGCTGGGCCCGGCGTCCTCGGGTGTGCCGTCGTCAGGAGCCATGGCCGTTCCCCGACGGTCCCGACCCGACCTCGGCCGGGATGCGCGGCTCCTCCAGCTCGGCCAGGTCGGGATGGTTGGCGTCCCACACCGGCCGCTCGGAGCGGATCGGGGGGATCGAGTGGAAGTTGTGGTGGGGCGGCGGGGAGCTGGTGGCCCACTCCAGGCTGCCGGCGTCCCAGGGGTTGCTGCCGGCCGGGACCGGCTTGCGCCATGAGATCCACATGTTCCAGAGGAAGAACAGGAACGAGGCCCCGATGCACCAGGCCCCGATCGAGGACAGCCGGTTGAGGGAGGTCCAGCCGTCCGACGGCTGGTAGATCGCTATCCGGCGGGGCATGCCGTGCAGGCCCGCCACGTACTGCGGGGTGGTCTGGAGCCAGAACCCGATGAACGCCAGGCCGAAATGGGCGTTGGCCAACCATTCCCGGTGCATCCGGCCGGTCATCTTGGGATACCAGAAGTACAGCCCGGCGAAGCCGCCGAAGATCGTGGTCCCGATCAGCACCTCGTGGAAGTGGGCCACGATGAAGTAGGTGTTGTTGGTGTAGAAGTCGAGCGGCGGGCTGGCCAGGATGACGCCCGAGAGGCCGCCGGCCAGGAACACCACCAGGAACCCGACCGCCCACACCATCGGGGACTTGAACTGGATGGCGCCGCGCCACATCGTGCCGATCCAGGAGAAGAACTTGATGCCGGTCGGCACGGCTATGAGCATGGTCATGGCCGAGAAGAACGGCAGCAGCACCACTCCCGTGGTGAACATGTGGTGGGCCCACACCCCGGTGGACAGGCCGGCGATGGTCAGGGTGGCGAAGACCATGCCCCGGTACCCGAACAGCGGCCGGCGCGAGAAGACCGGGATGATGTCGGAGACGATGCCGAAGTAGGGCAGGGCCAGGATGTACACCTCGGGGTGGCCGAAGAACCAGAACAGGTGCTGCCAGAGGATCGGGGCCCCTCCGCCGGCCACCTCGAAGATGTGGGTGTGGAAGTGGCGGTCGAAGTACAGCATCACCAGGGCGCTGGTGAGCACGGGGAAGGCGATCAGGATCAGGATGGCCGTGACGAGCATGTTCCAGGTGAAGATCGGCAGGCGGAACATGGTCATGCCGGGGGCCCGCAGGGCGAACGTCGTGGCCACCAGGTTGATCCCCGAGAAGATGGCCGAGAACCCGGTGAGGAACAGCGAGACGACCCACAGGTCGGCGCCGGCGCCCGGGCTGTTGAGCGAGTCCGACAGCGGGGCGTAGGCCGTCCACCCGAAGCTGGCCGCGCCCCCCGCCACGAGGAAGCTGGACAGCATGATGATCCCGCCGGAGAGGAACAGCCAGTAGGACAGGGCGTTCAGACGGGGGAAGGCCATGTCCGGGGCCCCGACCTGCAGGGGCACGATGTAGTTGGCGAACCCGGCAAAGGCGAACGGTCCGGCGAACAGCAGCAGCATCACCGTTCCGTGCATCGTGAACAGCTGGTTGAACGTCTCCTGGGTGGTGAAGTGGCTGTTGGGCCAGAACAGCTGCACCCGGATGAACATGGCCATGAGGCCGCCGCACAGGAGGAAGATCGTCGTGGTGACCAGGTAGTTCTTGCCGATCACCTTGTGGTCTGTGCTGGTGAGCCAGTAGAGGAGGCCGCGGCGGTGCTCCTCGTGCGGCTCCTCGTGGGGAGCGGCGGGCCGGCGCTCGGCCAGGAGGGTCATGGCGCCACCTTCCTCATGTAGTGGGCCTCTCGAGCTGTTGCACCCAGGTCTGGAACTGGGCGGGCTGGACGACCTTCACGTAGAAGATCATCAGGTCGTGGTGCAGGCCGCAGAACTGGGCGCAGCGGCCGATGAACGTCCCGGTCTTGGTGGGGGTGAGGTCGAAGGTGTTGACGACACCGGACTGGGCGTACCGCTCGAAGTCGAACTCGGGCACGTCGAACTCGTGGACGACGTCGGCGGTCACCAGGTTGACCCGGGTCACCTGGTTGTCGGGGAGCTCGAAGGTGCCGTAGTGGTTGGGGTCGGAGATGACCTCGGCCTTTCCCCCGTCGGGAAGGTTGTAGTCGAACTTCCAGCCCCACTGGAAGGCCGTGATCGTCATCACGTTGTCGGGGTTGGCCACGACCTTGTTCACCGAGTTCTCCGCCACGTAGGTGTAGCCGAACAGGACCCCGACGATGAGGACCGGGATGGTGGTGTACGCCACCTCCCATGGAAGATTGTGGTGGGTCTGCGGGGGCCAGTGCTCGCGGTGGCGGCGCCGGTAGGCGAGGATGCACCAGAAGATCAGCGCCCACACGAACACCCCGATGGCCAGGGCCACGATGTCGAAGCCCTGGAACAGCCGGTAGATCAGGTGCCCCTGCTTGGTCGCGCCCGTGTAGTTCTCCATGTGGAACGTGCAGCCCGACAGCAGCAGGGCCAGGAGCGCGAGGCCGGGCAGGGCCCGGCTCCGTATCGACCGCCGGGCGCGGGGCCCGGAAGGATCGGGTGCAACGGTCACGACCGGGGAATCTAGCGGTAGGGGGTGGAGCCGGATCAAGACGGCGCCGCCCCTAGGGTCCTGGCGGTGAGCGAGCCGGGAAGCGGGCCTTCCTTCGCCGATCGGGAGGGCCTGGCGCGCCTTCTCGACGGCCCCGCGCCCGAGCTGGAGAAGCGGCTGGGCGCGCCGGCGGTCGCGCTCGAGAAGGTGATGTCGATCCTGGGCCCGGGGCGGCTCGATCCCGACCGCGGCTCGCGCCCCTTCCTGGTGCAGTTCGAGGTCCGCGCCGCCGACGGGGTCCACACCCAGCAGGTGCGGTTCGCCTCCGACCAGGCGCTGCCGGGCGAGTGGCCGACGAGCCAGCGGCCGGCCCTCAACTACAGCGTCGATCTGGTCGACTTCCTCCTGATGGCGTCCGGACGGCTCGATCCCCACCAGGCATTCATGAGCGGCCGGCTCCGGATGTCCGGGGACATGACCCTGGCCGAGGCCGTTGAGGCCTGGCTCACCCCATGATCTTCGGGATGATCCGCCGGCTGGTCTACCTGGTCGTCATCCTCGTGGTGGCCGCCCTGGTGGGCCTGGACTTCGGTGCCAAGTGGCTGGCGGCCCGGGCGGTGGCGGCCCAGGCCCAGCGGTCGACCGGCGCCACGTCGGGCTCGGCGTCCATCTCGGGCTTTCCGTTCCTGTACGACGCCATCGGCCAGGGTCGGGTCCAGGGCCTCCACGTGCACCTCGGGGACGTGCCGGCCGGACCGGGCCTGCGCCTGCAGTCGGTGACCGTCGACCTGTCCCAGGTCCACTTCGACCGGCACAGCCTCTGGGCCCACCGCAAGGTCAGGGTCACGTCGATCACCAGCGGGACCGGGGTCATCGACGTCTCGGTGGCCGAGCTGACGGCGGTGTCGGGGCGGACCGTGACCATCGGTCCCCCCGGACCCGCGGGCCAGCCCCAGGTTCTCGTGGACATGCCGGGGGGCCGCACGGTGGCCGCCACCGCCACCATCGCCTCCGGGCACTTCCTCCAGATCGTGGCCGGGGGTCTGCCGGTCCTCAATGTCGACCTGGCCCGCACCCCGCTGGTCCAGGACTGCGCCATGAGCCTGCGGGTCACCGGCTCCGGGGTGGAGGCGTCCTGCACGATGAGCCCGGTGCCGCCGAGCGTCATAGCCGCCGTCTCGTCGCGCTGAGCCCCCTGTCCCGGACGGGCGGGGGCCCGGGGGTCAGTCCTGGCCGGCTTCCTTCTTCTCGGCCTTCCCGGCCGCCTTGGCCTCGTCGGAGCCCTCCTCCATCCCGCGCTTGAACTCGTGGGAGGCGGACCCCAGCGACCGGGCCAGGCCGGGCAGCTTGGCGCCGCCGAACAGCAGCACCAGCGCCACCACGACGATCACGATGATGCCGTCGGGTCCGAGAATGTTGCCTACGACCATCTCGTGCTCCTGTCTGTCGGGCCGGTGTCTCTAGAGGCCGGTGCCCAGGGTAGATCGGCCACGGGTCATTCGCCGTACGGGGCCGGGACGGATGACGTCATCCCAGCGCCATGCCGACGACGGGTTGGACCAGGCGGGTGCCGCCCATCGATCCGTGGAAGGCGGCGTTGCCGTACCTGAACACGCCGCCGTCGGAGGCGACGAACCAGTAGCCGGCGCCGTTGGCGGTCGGGGCCATGCCCACGATCGGCGCCTGCAGGCGCAGGGCCCCGGTCGATCCGAAGAAGAAGGCGTCCCCGAAGGTGAAGATCCCGCCGTCGGCCCCGACCAGCCAGTAGCCGTTGCCCGTGGCGGTGGACGCGATGCCCACGACGGGGGCGTTCAGGTGGCTGCCCCGGGCCGAGCCGTACAGGCGGGCGTCCCCGAAGGCCGCCACCGACCCGTCGGCGCCGGCCATCCAGTACCCGCCGCCGTCCGGCGTGGCGGCCATCCCGACCACGGCGGCCGTCCCGGACGCGCCCCCCTCCGAGCCGTGGAAGGCGGCGTCCCCGTAGTTGAAGATGCCCCCGTCGGCGGCCACCAGCCAGTAGCCCCGGCCGTCGGGGGTCGGGGCCATCCCCACGATGGGCCGGGCCAGGTGGACCCCGCCGGCCGATCCGAAGAAGCCGGCGCCCCCGAAGGTGAACACGCCGCCGTCCGACGCCACCAGCCAGTACCCGCCGCCGTCGGGCGCGGCCGCCATCCCCACGATCGGGGCGTTCAGCCGGGCGCCGCCCTCCGAGCCGTGGTAGCCCGCCGCCCCGAAGCTGAAGATCCCGCCGTCGCGCGCCACCAGCCAGTAGCCCTGGGACCCTCCCGCCGCCGGGGCGAACGTGTAGCGGTCCGCCGCCGATCGGGTCGGCCCGCTGGCGGCGTCCTGGGCCGTGATCACGTCCGTTCCCGACGCCGGCTCGGGCGCAGGTGCGCGGTACACGATGGCCACCCGCCCCCCACCGTCGGCGGTGAACGGGACCGGGTCGGGTCCGAGCGCCGTGCCTCCCACCGAGGCCCGGCCTCCCCCCGGCGCGGCCGTGAACGACAGGTACACGGTCCCGCCCGGCTGGGGCTGGTCACCGGAGCGCACGGTCAGGGTCACGGTGGCGGTCTGGCCGGCGCCGACCGCCCCCGGCGCCGCCACCGGGTCCGGGCTGAACACGAAGGGGGCCGCGGCGTACGTGTAGGAGGTGGCGGCGGTCGTGGCGGGGGCCGACGCCCCGCTGGCGGCGGTGATCGTGTCGGTTCCCCCGGCCGGAGAGGCCGGCGGGGTCGAGTAGGTGATCAGGATCCGCCCGGCGGCGTCGGTGAGGAAGGCCGCCGGCGTGGGCCCGAGCGTCCTGGTGGCTCCCGGTGTGCCGGTGGCGGTGGCCGTGCCCACCGGAGCGCCGCCCGCGCTCGTGCCCACCGGAGAGCCGCCGGCGCCCGAGCCGCCCGGGGCGGCCCCGGACCCGCCTCCCGACAGCGACAGATACACCGGCGTGGTGGCCAGGGGCTGGCCGGCGGTGTCGGTCACGACCAGGGCGGCGGTGACCGACTGGCTCGACCCCAGGGCGCCGTCCGGCGCCAGCGGGGCGGGGGAGAGGGCGTAGACCGGCGGGGTGTAGCCGTAGGCGTCGGAGCCGGTCTCGGTGGGGGCGGCCCCGGCTCCGTTCTGGGCGGTGATGACGTCGCGGACGCCGCCCCGGGGCGCCGTGCCCGCCCCCGGCGCCGGTCCCGGCCCGGCGGTGTAGGTGAGCCCGATGCGCCCGTTGGCGTCGGTCGTGCAGACCTGCGGCGTGGCCGAAAGCTGGGTGCCGGCGCACGCCCCCGCGCTCACCGCCACCGACCCCCCGCCGGCGGCGGCCAGCGCCAGGTAGACGGGGGCGGCGGTCTCGGGCTGGCCGCCGGCCGTCTGCACGGTCAGGGTCACGGGCACCTGCTGGCCCGGGGCCAGGGTGGAGGGGGCCGCCACCGGGTCCGGTGAGAACAGGTAGCGGTCGGGCCCGGCACTGCCGGGAGAGGCGTAGGAGTAGGTGTCGGAGACGGCACCTGAACCCGAGGAGGTGGCGGCCGCCGTCACCGTGTCGGCCCCGCTCGTCGGGTACGGGGCGGTGCAGACGCCCCCGCCGCAGAACGGCTGGGCGGTGGTGTAGGTCACCGCCACCACCCCGTCCCGCCCGGTCGTGAACTGCTGCGGGCTCGAGGTGAGGGCGGTCCCCCCGACGCTGGCCGACCCGCCGTCGGGGCCGTTGTCGGACCCGAACGAGAGCCAGACGGCGGCGTCCCCGGCGGCGTGGCCACCGGTGTCGGTGGCCCGCAGGGCCAGCACCACCGGGGTCCCCGGAGCCAGGGTCCCGCCCGGCGCCACCGGGGTCGGATCGAAGCTGAGTCCGGCCACGGTTGCCGCCCGGGCCGGGGCGGCGGCGATGGTGGCGGGGCCGATGAGGGCGCAGACCAGGGTGGCCAGGGCCAGCAGGGGGCGGCGCATGCCGGGCACCGTAATCTCGGTCCCCGGCGGGAATGGGGCGGCCGGGGCCGGGGTTGGCAGGCAAAACCTGAGAAAGTTGACCGCCTTACTCAGGATTGCCTAGGGTTCCGCCGAGACCACCGAGAGGCTCATGAGCGACCTACTCACCCTCCCCGAACTCGACGAGCTGGCCGAGCTGTCCCGCCGCTTCGAGACCGCGCCCGCCTCCTCGGTCGTGCGCTGGGCCTGGGAGCGCTTCGGACGGGGGGTCGTGTTGGCCTCGTCGTTCCAGGACTGCGTGCTGCTCGACGTGGCGGTGCGGGTGGCCCCCGACATCGAGGTCGTCTTCCTCGACACCGGCTTCCACTTCCCCGAGACGCTGGACTACGTCGAGCAGGTGCGCCGGCGCTACGACCTCAACCTGCGGGTGGTCCGGCCCGAGGTCGGCGCCGACGAGTGGCCCTGCGGGACGGCGCGCTGCTGTGAGCTGCGCAAGGTGGCGCCCCTCGCCCGGATCCTCGAGGACCGCCAGGCGTGGATGACCGGTCTGCGCCGGGCCGACGCCGCCACCCGGGCCGACGCCCCCATCCTCTCGCTCGACCCCGCCCGGGGCGCCGTGAAGATCAACCCCCTCGCCACCTGGGACGACAGGGACGTGGCCGGCTACGCCTCGGACCACGGGCTTCCCGAGCACCCCCTCACCCGTCAGGGCTACCTGTCGATCGGCTGCGCCCCCACCACCCAGCCCACCCTCGACCCCGACGATCCCCGGTCCGGGCGCTGGGCCGGGACCGAGAAGACGGAGTGCGGGCTCCATCTGTAGTACAGATCGTAACGATCTGAGATTACTGTTGGACAGATGGGAGCGAAGGGGGTTGAATAGATCTCGCTGGTGCGGTCCCGGATCCCCCCTCCGGTTGACCCCCAGGTAGGAGCAAAGGGCCGGCACCCCCCCGCCGGCCCTTTGCGCTGTCCGGGCTCAGGTCTAAATAGTCTCCCGGTATGGAGGTCCTGTCCCCCGAGGAGGCCCGGGTGCTGGGCTCGCTCCTGGAGAAGGAGGCGGCCACCCCGGAGTACTACCCGCTCACCCTCAACGCCCTCCGAAACGCCTGCAACCAGACGTCGAGCCGGGTCCCGGTCGTGTCCTACGACGACGCCACCGTGGAGGCCGCCCTGGCGACGCTGCGGGAGAGGAAGCTGGTCCGGATCGTCTACAGCCCCTCCAACCGGGCCGCCAAGTACCGCCACGTGCTGGAGGAGGTCGTCCCGGTCGAGCGGGAGGGCCTGGCCCTTTTGTGCCTGCTCCTCCTCCGGGGCCCCCAGACGGTCGGCGAGCTGAGGTCCCGCTCGGAGCGGCTGGCCGCCTTCGGGAGCACGGCCGAGGTCGAGGCCGCCCTCGAGCGCCTCGAGCGGACCCGGTTCGAGGACCATCCCGAGCCCCTGGTGCGCCGCCTGCCCCGCCTGCCGGGCCAGAAGGAGGCCCGCTACGCCCAGCTGCTGACCGGGGAGCCCGACGAGGCGGACTGGGAGGCCCCGGCCCCTGCCCCGGCCGCCCCCGGAGGGCTGGCCGCCCGGGTGGCCACCCTGGAGGAGGAGGTGGCCGGGCTGCGCCGGGAGCTGGCCGAGCTGCGGGAGCTGTTGTCCTGAACCTCACCGGCCGGCTGCTCGTGGCCAGCCCCGCCCTGGGGGACGACAACTTCCATCGCACGGTGGTCCTCGTCCTGGAGCACGGGGCCGAGGGTGCCGTCGGCGTGGTGCTCAACCGGCCGAGCCACACCCAGCTGGAGCAGATCGCCGCCCCGCTGGCTCCCCTGGCCGCCGCCCCCGGCCTGGTCCACGTGGGCGGGCCCGTGGCCCCCTCGGCCGCCATCTGTCTGGGGCGGATGCGGGAGGGGGTGGAGGGCCGGGGCGCCGCAGGCGCCGAGGGGCGTGGCGCCAGCCACCTGTTCGGCCGGGTGGCATCGGTCGACCTGGACGTCCCGGCCGAGGAGCTGAGCGGGCTGGTCGACCGGATCCGGCTGTTCGCCGGGTATGCCGGCTGGGGCGCCGGCCAGCTCGACGCCGAGATGGAGCAGGGCGCCTGGTTCGCGGTGAAGCGCACCGACGACGACGCCCTCTGCCCCGAGCCCACCGGCCTGTGGCATGCCGTGCTGCGCCGCCAGCGGCGCCAGAGCCTGGCGATCCTGGCGTCCTATCCGGACGATCTGTCCACCAACTAGAGCCCACCGGAATCCCCGATCGGGCGGGAAATTCGCGCTTTCAACTTGCCTCGGACGCCGGCGGCGCCGATACCACCGGGACCGCCGACTTCCCGGAGGTGACCCCGAGCCGAAGAAAACGACAGGGTTTCCCGTCTGCACCTCGTACGGACGACTTCAAGTCCCGACGCGCAATTTCTCGCTGGGCGCGCGTCGCGAGCTGAATGCGTGAAAGGCGGTTGCCCGCAGCTCCACCACACCTGATGGGCCCATCCGGGCCCGCTGTTCAAGGAGGCGTGAGATGCGCAAGCACCACTCCAAGCGACACGTCGTCCGCCGGATGGCCGGCACGTTCATGGCCACGTCCGCAGCGACGCTCTGTATCTTCGGTTCCATCGGCGCCCCACCCGCAGCGGCTGCGGCAACGGGGAAGACAGGGGCAATGGCGGACCGCTTCGCCCTGTCCCAGGTCGGCAAGCCCTACGCGTACGGCGCGGCGGGCCCGTCGGCCTACGACTGCTCCGGGCTCGTCTACCGCGCCTGGCGCGCCGTGGGCGTGGCCCTGCCCCGCGTAGCCGCCCAGCAGTACACCTCGGGCCCCCACGTCCCGCTCGACCGGCTCCAGCCCGGAGACCTGCTGTTCTGGGCGCGGGACCCGCACAACCCGGCCACCATCTACCACGTGGCCATGTACACCGGGTTCGGCGCCGTCGTGCACGCTCCCCATCCGGGCGCGCGTGTGACGGTGATGGCGGTGCACGACTGGTTCCCGACGGTGCCGGTCGCGACGAGGCCGCGGTCGTAGCCACGGCCGCCACGCCTCAGAGCGACGTACGCCTCAGAGCGAGCTGCGCACCGCCTCCACCAGGGCAATGGCGCGGGGATCCCCCCCGAGCCCGAGGTTCATCTGGTTCATGACGTAGCCGAAAGCCACTCCGGCTCCGGTGTCGGCGAAGCCGAGCGATCCGCCGGCGCCGGAGTGGCCGTAGGAGTCGGGCCCGAGCATCGGGCACGCCGTCCCGTCGAGGAAGAACCCGCTGGCTATGCGGGTCTCCTCGACCAGCACGGCGTCGGGCCCCTCGGCCTGCAGCCGGCGGGCGTCGGCCAGAGCGCGCTCGGACAGAAGGCGCACGCCGTCGACCTCGGTGAAGGTGGCGGCGTACATGCGCGCCAGCGATGACGCCGTCGTGATGCCGTTGGCGGCGGGCATCTCGGTGGCGTGCACGTCGCGCCGGTTGAACGAGGAGTCGGCGTCGAAGCGTCCCTCCTCGACCCCGAAGGACAGGGCGCCGTTGAGCGTGAGGGCGCGCTGCATCAGATGGTTGGGATCGAGCGTCACCAGCATCTTCTCGATGATGGCGGGGTCCTCGGGGATGATCACCCGCACCGGCTGCAGCGGCGCCACCCGCTCCTCCTCCGACTCAGGCAGGCCGATGTGGAAGTCGAGCCCGAGGGGCGCCGCCACCTCCTCGGAGAACCACGTTCCGAGTGTGCGACCGGACGCCCGCCGTACCACCTCCCCGACCAGCCACCCGAAGGTGAGGGCGTGGTAGCCGTGCATGGTCCCCGGCTCCCAGTACGGCTTCTGTCCGGCCAGAGCCTGCACCACCGGTGTCACCTCGCACAGCTGCTCCAGCGTCAGGCGGGCGTCGACCGTCGGCAGCCCGGCCTGGTGGCTGAGGAGCCACCTGACCGGTATGTGCTCCTTGTCGAAGGCCGCGAACTCGGGCCAGTACGTGCTCACCGGCGCGTCGAGGTCGAGCTCACCGCGGTCGGCCAGCATGTGGGCGCACAGGGCGGCGGCGCCCTTCGTCGTCGAGAACACCAGCTGCAGGGTGTCGGGGGTGTACGGCGCGCCGCGCTTCGGGTCCGCCGTCCCGCCCACCAGGTCGACGACGGGGCGGCCGCCGGCGTAGAGGCAGAAGGCGGCGCCGACCTCGCCCCGCTCGCGGAAGTTCGACTCGAACGCGGCGCGCACCGCTTCGAACCCGGGCTCGACGCGCCCGCTGATCTGCACCTCCGGCATCTGGCCTCCCCCGGTCGACTGCCGACATCTTGGCCTTTTGTAGAGTCCCCGACTCAACCGAGGAGTGCGGGCGGGAGGTGGGCGTTTTGCTGGTGCTGGTGGCGCTCGAGACGGCCATGGTCGTTCTGCTGGCCGTCCTCGTGGCCGGCCTGCTCCGGAGCCACGCCGACGTGCTGCGGGCCCTGCACTCCCTGGGGGCGCGCATCGGGGACCCCGGCGCGCCCGAGCCCGGAGTCGCTTCCTCGGCCGTGCCCGCCCCCGCCCGGGTGGCGGGACCGGCGGGCCGGCGGGCCCCGGACCTGGTCGGCGTCACGCCCTCGGGTGAGGCGGCCGGCATCTCCGCCGGAGGCGGTCCCATGCTCGTGGCCTTCCTGTCGAGCGGGTGCGGGACGTGCGCCGGGTTCTGGCAGGCGCTGCGGTCCGGGGGCGCCGGCGCCCTGGCCCCGGCCCGGGTGGTGGCGGTGACCCGCGACCCGGCCGAGGAGAGCCCGTCGGCCCTGGCCGGCCTGGTCCCGGCCGCAGGGGTGGCGGAGGTGGCCGTGGTCATGTCCAGCCCGGCCTGGGACGACTATGCCGTGCCGGGCAGCCCGTACTTCGTCTACGTCGACGGCCGGGGCCGGGTGGCGGGGGAGGGGACGGCCGCCCGCTGGGACCAGCTGCTGTCGCTCTGCGCCCAGGCCGCCGCCGACGGCGCCGGACCGGTCGTGGCGCCCGGGCCCTGGGACACCGACGCCGAGCGGGAGGCCCGGGCCGACCGGGAGCTCCTGGCCGCCGGGATCCATCCCGGCCACCCCAGCCTGTACCCCGACCGCCAGCGGTGACGGCCCCCGCGGTCGCGGTGGCCGCCCTCGTGGTGGCCCTGGTGGCCGGCATCCGCTCGAGCTGGTCCCCGTGAGGGGAGTCGATGCTCGCGAGCGTCCACCCTCTCGGGGAGAGGGCCCGGCGCAACCGATGGTCCCTGACGGTCTCGGCCTACCTGGCCGGGTCGGCCGCCGGCGGCCTCCTGGCCGGGGCGGCCGCCGCCGCCCTGGGCTGGGGACTGCGGGCCGGGCTCGGCACCCCGCCGTCCGGGCTCGTGGCCGCCCTGGCTCTCGGCGCCGCCGCCGGGGCCACGGCCTGGGACGTGGGTGTGCGGCGCCCTCTTCCGCCCCGCCGCCAGGTGAACGAGGACTGGTTGGGCCGGTACCGGGGATGGGTGTACGGCGCCGGGTTCGGGGCCCAGCTGGGTGCGGGCCTGACCACGATCGTGACCACCGCCACCATTCCGCTCACGTTCGTGCTGGCCCTCCTGCTGGGGCTGCTCGGCGCGCCGGAGGCCGGCCTGGCCGCCGGGGTGGTGTTCGGGCTCACGCGTGCCGCCCCGGCGCTGCTCCTCCGCCGGACGAACGATCCCGCCGGCCTGCGCCGCTTCCACGAGCGCATGCAGTCCGCCCGCCCGCGGTGGGGCGCGTCGTGAGCGTGGTCTCGGCCTACGGCCTGTCCATCGACGTCCCGCCCGGATGGGAGGCCCGCGTCTACCGGCGCCCGGCGGCGCCGCCGGAGAGCACCCATCCGGTGCTGCACGCCGGCAACTTCGCTCTCCCCGGGGACCGCGGCGACTACGGCTCCGGTGCCGTCGAGCGCATGGGGGCGGCCAACGTCTTCGTGGCCCTCCTCGAGTTCCATCCGAGCGCGACCGACAGCGCCCTGTTCTCCCGGAACGGGCGCCCGTCGACGCTCGACCCGAGCGCGTTCAGTCCCGGGTCGCTGCAGCGCGGCCTCCCCGGCCAGGCCGGCACCCAGGCCTTCTTCTCCGACAACGGGCGCGCCTTCTGCCTCTACGTGGTGCTCGGCAGCTGGGCCGACCGGGGCCGCCTGGTCCCGCTCGCCACCGACGCCCTGCGACGCGTGCACATCGGTCCCGCCCCGGCGGGTGACACGTGAGCGGCCTGCCGGTGTGGGACGCCGCCGTTCCGGCGCTGGCGCTGCTGGCGGCGGCGGCCGGCGCCGCCAAGGTGGCCCGCCCCGCCGACACGGCGCGCGCCCTGCGGGCGGCGGGCCTGCCGGTGGGGGCGTCGCTGGTGCGCGCCGGGGCCGGGGCGGAGGCGACGGTGGGTGTGGCCGTCCTGGCCGGGGCCGGGCGGCCGGCGCTGGCGCTGCTGGCGGCCAGCTACCTCGGCTTCGGCGTGTTCGTCTCGATGGCGTTGATCCGGCGCTGGCCCCTGGCCAGCTGCGGCTGCTTCGGGGAGCCCGACACGCCGCCGACGGCGCTGCACGCCGCCGTGTGCCTGGTCGGGGCCGGCGTCCTGGCCGTGGCGGCCGCGTCGGCTCCCGCTGCCGGCGTGGCCGACGCGGCGGCGGCGGAGGGGGCGGGGCGGGGCGCCGTGTTCCTGGTGAGCTCGGTGGCGGCCGCCTACGTGCTGTACCTCGTCATGGCGTCCGCTCCCCGCCTGGTCGCGGCGCGGGCCGCCCTTCGCCACACCGCACCCGGGGGAGTGGACGGATGAGCACGTGGCTGGTCGACCGCCTGTCGTCGTCCCTGGCCGTTCGCACCAGCCGGCGGGGCTTCCTGGCCCGCAGCACGATCGCGGCGACGGCGCTGGCCGCCGCCCCCGCCGAGTACATCCTCCGGCCCGTCAGCGCCTACGCCGCCGTGTGCCGGTGCGCCAGTGGGGGCTGCGCGTGCGGCCAGCCCTGCTGTGACGGGTACACCGAGTTCTGCTGCACGATCAACCACGGGTCGAACACCTGCCCGTCGGGGACCTTTGCCGGCGGGTGGTGGAAGGCCGACGGCTCCGCCTTCTGCAGCGGCCCCCGCTACTACATCGACTGCATGTCCGAGTGCTCGTGCGGCTGCGGAGGCGGAACCTACGAGCACTTCTGCCCACCCGGGTGCGACGGCGTGTCGTGCGGCTGCGCCCACGGGGACTGCGGGCTGCGCGCCGCCGGCTGCGTCACCTTCCGCTACGGCCAGTGCCACACCGAGATCGCGTGCACCGGGCGCATCGCCTGCCGGGTGGTGACGTGCACCCCGGCCTACCTCGTCGACAACTCGTGCGGGACCAACTCGTTCACGGACGAGGCCACCGCCAACCACAACCAGCCCTGCCTGCAGTCCCCGCCCGCCGTCGTGCGCGAGTTCGGCCTGGCCACCGCCCCCCTGGGCCGGAGCGGGTACTGGATGTGCGGGCTCGAGGGCGGCGTGTTCACCTTCGACGGGGCGCCGTTCTTCGGCTCCGCCGCCGGCGAGCCGTTGGCCGGACCCGTGGTGGCGATGGCATCGACCCCGACGGGCCGGGGCTACTGGCTCCTCGGCTCCGACGGCGGCGTGTTCACCTACGGGGACGCCGTGTACCACGGGTCGGCGGGCGGGCTGCGCCTGGCCGCCCCGGTCGTGGCCATGGCCCCCACCCCGACGGGGCGGGGCTACTGGCTGGCCGGCGCCGACGGGGGGATCTTCACCTACGGGGACGCCGGCTACTTCGGCTCCGCCGCCGTCTCCCACCCGGCGGCGCCGGTCGTGGCCATGGCCCCCACCCCGACGGGGCGGGGCTACTGGCTCCTCGGCTCCGACGGCGGCGTGTTCACCTACGGGGACGCCGTCTACGCCGGCAGTCCGGGCGGGGGGCCGCTCTCGGCCCCGGTGTGCTCACTCGTGCCCACCCCGAGCGGGCGGGGCTACTACCTCCTCGGCCAGGACGGGGCCGTCTACACCTACGGGGACGCCCGCTTCTTCGGCTCCTACAAGTCCCTGGGCCCGGACCCCTCCCTCGAGGCCAGCGGGGTGGACTCGTTCTACGGGATGTCCCTGGCGGTGCAGGGGGGCACGACGGGCGTCCCGGTCGGCCCGGCGGCGGTGGTCACCGGCTACACCCTGTACGCCGTGGCCGGCACCGCCCATCCCCCCCAGGCCCGCCAGTACCAGCTGGGAACTGTTCCGTAACGGCGGGCACCCGGGTCCTTCGGACCTCGCCCGCCGCTCGCCGTGGGGCCCCAGCCCCACGGCGCGCCCTCACGGCCCGGGCGCGTGCTCCCCTTGCACCCCTGGAACATTCGGGGGTCACTTGCGGTTTGAAAGTCACCAGTTATCCGAAAGGTGACAACCGTGGTTGACCTGAGCCTGAGCACCGAGACGACCCTTCCGCTGCTGCCCCTGTCCAGCGGGGTGGTGCTGCCGGGCATGTCCGTGACCATCGGACTGGAGACCCCCGAGGCCCGGGCCGCCGCCGACGCCGCCGAGGCGGCGGGCGGCCAGCTGCTGCTCGTCCCCAAGGTCGGGGCCCGCTACGCCGCCCTCGGAACCGTCTCCCAGGTCGAGGGGCGCCGCCGCCTCCGGGGCGGCCTGGACGCCCTGGTAGTCACCGGGCTGGCCCGGGCCCGGATCGGCAGCGGCGTTCCCGGGACCGGGTCGGCGCTCTGGGTGACGGTCGAGCCCCTGGCCGACCCCCCGGCCCCGTCCGAGCGCGTCGAGGAGCTGGCCCGCGAGTACCGGGCGGTGGTGGAGAACATCGTCGACCAGCGGGGGGCGGGGGAGCTGGCCGCCATGCTGCGTGCCATCACGGACCCCGGCGCCCTGGCCGACACGGCCGGGTGGTCCCCCGATCTCAGCTTCGAGCAGAAGGTGGAGCTGCTCGAGACCACCGACGTCGAGACCAGGCTGGAGCGCGCCCTGTCGTGGATGAAGGACGTGCTGGCCGACCTGTCGCTGCGCGAGCGCATCCGCAGGGACGTGGCCGAGGGCATGGAGCGCAGCCAGCGGGAGTTCCTGCTGCGCCAGCAGCTCGACGCCATCCGCCGCGAGCTCGGAGAGAACCCGGGCGAAGCCGACCTCCCCGACGACTACCGCCGCCGGGCCCGTGAGGCCGGCCTCATAGGAGAGGGCGCGCCCGAGGAGGTGGCCAAGGCCGTCGAGCGCGAGCTGGGCCGGCTCGAGCGCACCTCGGAGCAGAACCCCGAGCACGGCTGGATCCGCACCTATCTCGACACGGTGCTCGAGCTGCCGTGGAACGTCCGCACCGAGGAGCACCTCGACGTCGGTGAGGCGCGCGCCACCCTCGACGCCGACCACAACGGCCTCGAGGACGTGAAGGACCGCATCGTCGAGTTTCTGGCCGTGCGCAAGCTGCGGACCGAGCGCGGCCTCGACGCCGTGCCCCGCGCCGGCGGTCGGGGCCAGGGCGCCATCCTGGCCCTGGTCGGTCCTCCGGGCGTCGGCAAGACGTCGCTGGGCGAGTCGGTGGCACGCGCCCTCGGGCGCAGGTTCGCCCGGGTGGCGCTGGGGGGAACCCACGACGAGGCCGAGATCCGGGGCCACCGCCGCACCTATGTCGGCGCCCAGCCCGGCCGCATCGTGCGGGCCCTGCGCGAGGCGGGATCGATGAACCCCGTGTTCGTCCTCGACGAGGTCGACAAGGTGGGCGCCGACTGGCGGGGGGATCCCGCCTCGGCCCTCTTGGAGGTGCTCGATCCCGCCCAGAACCACCACTTCCGGGACCGCTACCTCGAGATCGAGCTCGACTTGTCCGACGTGCTGTTCATCGCCACGGCCAACGTGATCGAGACCATCCCGGCCCCGTTGCTCGACCGCATGGAGGTCATCCGCGTCGACGGCTACACCGAGGAGGAGAAGGTCGCCATCGCCCGCGACCATCTGCTGCCGCGCCAGCTGTCGTTCCAGGGTCTCCATGACGGCGAGGTCACCGTGTCCGACGACGCCCTCCGCCGCGTCATCTCCGACTACACGCGCGAGGCGGGCGTGCGCGGCCTCGAGCGCGAGCTCGGCAAGCTGCTGCGGAAGGTCTCTGTGACGGTGTCGTCCGGCGCTGCCTCGGGCAGCGCCGTGTCCGTCGGAGTCGGGGATGTGCCGACCTATCTGGGCCGCCAGAAGTTCTTCTTCGAGCCGGCCGAGCGGACCGCCGTTCCGGGCGTCGCCACGGGCCTGGCGGTGACCGGTGTCGGAGGAGACGTGCTGTTCGTCGAGGCCACGAGCATGGAGGGAGAGCCCGGTCTCCAGGTCACGGGCCAGCTCGGGGACGTGATGAAGGAGTCGGCCGAGATCGCGCTCTCGTTCGTGCGCAGCCACGCCGCCGACCTCGGCATCGACCCGGCCGCGTTCCGTCGCCGCTTCCACCTGCACGTCCCCGCCGGGGCCGTCCCCAAGGACGGCCCCTCGGCCGGCGTGACGATGGTCAGCGCGCTGGTGTCGCTGCTCACCGGCCGGCCCGTGCGGGCCGAGGTGGGCATGACCGGGGAGGTCACACTCCAGGGCCGGGTCCTGCCGATCGGCGGGGTGAAGCAGAAGGTCCTGGCCGCCCATCGGGCCGGGCTGCGGGAGGTCGTGCTGCCCGCCCGCAACATCGGGGACCTCGACGACGTGCCCGAGGCCGTCCGGGCCGACATGACCTTCCACTCCGCCGAGGACGTCTCCGAGGTCCTCCACGCTGCGCTCGTGGCGGCGTGACGTAGGACACCCTTCCCTTCCGATTAAAAACAGTTTATTCTGCTTTTAATCGCTAATCGAAGGAGGGGGTCGGATGGGAGCAGCGTTGATCACCGGAGCCAGCAGGGGGCTGGGGCGGGCCCTGGCCCTCTCGCTGGCCGGGGACGGGTGGTCCCTCGTCGTCGACGGCCGGGACCCGGTCGCGCTGACGGCGGCGGCGGAGGAGCTGCGGTCGGCCGGGGCGGTCGAGGTGCGGGCCGTCCCCGGGGACGTGGCCGACCCCGCCCATAGACGGGCCCTGGCGAGAGAGGTCGGGGAGGTGGGCGGTCTCGACGTGCTGGTGAACAACGCCGGCACCCTGGGCCCGAGCCCGCTGCCCCCGCTGGCGGCGTTCCCGCTCGACGCCCTCTGCGAGATCCTGGACGTGAACGTCACTGCCCAGCTGGGCCTCGTCCAGGAGACCCTTCCGATGCTGCGCCGGGCCCGGGGGCGCATCCTCAACATCACGTCGGACGCCGCCGCCGAGGCCTACGAGGGCTGGGGCGGCTACGGCGCCTCCAAGGCCGCCCTCGAGCAGCTGAGCGCCGTGCTCGGGGTCGAGGAGCCGGACGTCCGTGTGTACGCCGTCGACCCCGGTGACATGCGGACGCGGATGCACCAGGACGCCTTCCCCGGGGAGGACATCTCCGACCGGCCCCCGCCCGAGACGGCCGTTCCCGGCCTGCGCCGGCTGATCGACGGGAACCTCCCGAGCGGTCGGTACCGGGTCAGCGAGCTGGAGCCGGAAACGGTCGCCGGAGGGGCCCGGTGAGGGCGGGGACGGTGGTGGCGGCAACCGGGCGCTTCGCCCTCGGGGAGGACCAGATCGCCCGCGAGCCGGCGGAGATGCGGGGCCGGGGGCGCGACGACGTGCGGATGATGGTGGCGTACCGGGCCTCCGAGGCCGTCGAGCACCGGACCTTCCGGGAGCTGCCCGACGTGCTCGGGCCCGGGGACCTGCTGGTCGTGAACACCTCGGCCACGGTCCCGGCCGCTCTTCCCGCCGTCGGCCCGTCCGGGGACGAGCTGCGCTTCCACCTCTCGACCCGGATGCCCGCCGGTGGGCTGTGGGCCGCCGAGCTGCGCCGGCCCGACGGAGCGGGGAGCACCCGGTACCGGGACGGGTCGGTCGGGTCGCGCCTGGCCCTGCCCGGCGGGGAGGGGGCCGAGCTGCTGGCCCCGCTGACCGAGGCCAGCCGCCTCTGGATCGTGCGCCTGTCCGTGCCGGAGGCGGCCGTGGGGGCCTACCTGGCCCGGCACGGCCGGCCCGTCCGCTACTCGCACGCGGCGGGAGAGTGGCCCCTGGCCGCCTACCAGTCGGTGTTCTCCCGGGATCCCGGCAGCGCCGAGATGCCGAGCGCGGCCCGGCCCTTCACCGCCGAGATGGTCACCCGCCTGGTGACGGAGGGGGTGGAGGTGGCGCCGATCACCCTCCACACGGGTGTGTCCTCCCTCGAGTCGGGGGAGCCGCCGTACCCGGAGTGGTACCGGGTGCCGGTCGACACCGCCCGCCGGGTGAACTCGGCCCGGGCCGCCGGCGGTCGCGTCGTGGCGGTCGGCACCACCGCCGTGCGGGCCCTCGAGTCGGCCGTGGACCGGGTCGGCACGGTGCACCCGGCCGAGGGGTGGACCGAGGTGGTGGTCGAGCCGGCCCGGGGGGTGAGGGCTGTCGACGGGCTGCTCACCGGGTGGCACGAGCCGGAGAGCACGCACCTCGACATGCTCGACGCCGTGGGGGGGTCCGAGCTGGTCGAGCGGTCCTACCGGGCCGCCCTGCGCAGCGGGTACCTCTGGCACGAGTTCGGCGACGTCCACCTTCTCCTACCCTGACCGCCATGCCCGAGGCCACGACGGCGCTCGACTCCCTGCCGGCCACCCGCCGGCAGATCCTGCAGCACATCAAGATGCAGGGCGAAGCAGCCGCCGACGACCTCGCCCGTCACCTCCGCCTGACCGTCACCGCCGTCCGCCAGCACCTGACCGGCCTGGCTGCCGACGGGCTGGTGGAGCACCGGCCGGCGGTGAAGGGCCCGGGGCGGCCCCGGCACCTGTTCCGCCTGACGTCCCGTGGCCACGCCCTGTTCCCGGCCGCCTACGGGGAGCTGACCAACGAGCTGCTGGGCTACTTCTCCGAGGACAGTCCCGAGCTGGTGGACCGGGTGTTCGAGCGCCGGGGCCGGCGCCGGACGGAAGGGGCCCGGGCCCGCCTCGAGGGGCGCGACCTCCCCGGGCGGGTGGCCGAGCTGGCCCGCATCCTCGACGAGGACGGCTACCTGGCCGACTTCGAGCAGGTGGACGACGACACGTGGCGCATCACCGAGCACAACTGCGCGGTGTTCGCCGTGGCGTCGCGGTACGGGCAGGCGTGCTCGAGCGAGATCGCCTTTCTGCGCCAGGCCCTTCCTGACGCCGACATCGAGCGGGTCTCGCACATGGTGGCCGGGGCCCACGCCTGCTCCTACCTGGTCCGGCGCCGGCCGGCCTGAGAGACTGGCCCATGGCCAAGGTCTACGACGGCATCGACACCCGCCTTCGGCAGTTCATCGAGTCCCAGCCGGTCTTCTTCGTGGCCACGGCTCCGTCCGGGGACGACGGCCACGTCAACTGCTCCCCGAAGGGGAACCGGGACAACCTGGTCGTGCTCGGGGACCACGAGGTCGCCTACCAGGACATGACCGGCAGCGGTGTAGAGACCATCGCCCACCTGCGCGAGAACGGGCGGATCGTGCTGATGTTCTGCACGTTCGAGGGACCACCCCGGATCGTGCGCCTCCACGGTCGGGGGGAGGTGGTGACCCCCGGTCATCCCCGCTTCGACGAGCTGGCCGGACGGTTCCCACCGCATCTCTCCTTCCGGGCCGTGATCCGGGTCGACGTCGAGCGGGTCTCGGACTCCTGCGGCTACGGCGTGCCGCTGATGCCGTTCCAGGAGCACCGCCAGAACATGGACCACTGGGCCGAGAAGAAGGGCGCCGAGGGCGTCACGGCCTACTGGGCCGAGAAGAACGCCGTGAGCATCGACGAGCTGCCCGGCCTGCCCGGGGTGGCCCTCTCCCGGAAGGAGGGCTGATGACCACCTCGGCCCCGCACGTGCCGCTCGAGAGCATCGACCTCTCCGACCTCGAGTTCTGGTCGGCGCCGCTGGAGCAGCGCGACGCCGCCTTCGAGACGCTGCGGAACGAGCGGCCGATGGCGTTCTTCGCCGAGCCCGACCTCGTCCCGGACTTCATCGAGGTCGGCCCCGGCTACTGGGCGGTGACCCGCCACGCCGACATCATCGAGGCCAGCCGTCAGCCCGAGGTCTTCTGCTCGGGCCGGGGCGCCACCTCGATCCCCGACATGCCCGACATGTTCCTCGAGTTCTTCGGCTCGATGATCAACATGGACGACCCCCGCCACGCCCGGCTGCGCCGCATCGTGTCGCGCGGCTTCACGCCCCGCATCCTGAAGAGGCTCGAGGGGGACGTCCAGCGCGCCGCCGCCGGCATCGTCGACGACCTGATCGAGAAGGGCGGCGGTGACTTCGTGACCGAGGTGGCCGCCCGCCTGCCGCTGCGGATCATCTGCGACATGATGGGCATCCCCGAGTCCCAGCACGATCTGGTCTTCACCCGCTCCAACGTGATCCTGTCCATGGGGGACCCCGAGTACATCCCCGAGGGGGCCGACATCGGCGCCGCCCTGCTCGGCGCCGGCCAGGACCTGGCCATGCTCGTCCAGGACCTGGGCCGGATGCGCCGGGAGCAGCCGACCGACGACGTCACGTCGGCGCTGGTGAACGCCGACGTCGAGGGGGAGCGCCTCGACGACGCCGAGCTGGGCTCGTTCTTCATTCTGCTGGTGGTGGCCGGCAACGAAACGACCCGCAACGCCATCAGCCACGGGCTCAAGCTGATCACCGACCACCCCGACCAGCGCGCCGCCTGGCTCTCAGATATCGAGGCGGTGACCCCCACGGCGGTGGAGGAGATCGTGCGCTACGCCACCCCGGTGATCTGGATGCGCCGCTCGGCCACCCGGGACACGAGCCTCGGGGGAGAGAAGATCTCCGCAGGGGACAAGCTCCTTCTCTTCTACAACTCGGCCAACCGGGACGCGGCGGTGTTCGACGACCCGAACCGCTTCGACGTGCGCCGCGACCCCAACCCCCACGTCGGCTTCGGCGGTCCCGGCCCCCACTTCTGCCTGGGCGCCCATCTGGCCCGGCGGGAGATCTCGGTGATGTTCCGTGAGCTTCTGAGCCGGGTGCCGGACCTGACCGCCACCGGGGAGCCGGAGCGGCTGCGCTCGAGTTTCATCAACGGCATCAAGCACCTGCCGTGCGAAACGGGCAGGCCGGGGTAGTCGGCGGTGCTAGACGCGTCCAGCCTCCCGATCGTGTTGGACGCCTACGGGCCCGAGCGCACCTCTTTGCTGACGCTCCTCGGGGAGCTGAGCCCGGAGGACTGGAGCCGGCCCACGGAGTGTCCGGCCTACGACGTCAAGGGCGTGGCCACCCACGTCCTCGGGGACGATCTGTCCCTGCTCAGCCGGCAGCGCGATGCGGCCGAGGACGGGCTGTCCCGCCTCGGCCGGGAGATGCCCGGGGCGGAGTTCCGCACCCTGCTGGACACCTTCAACGACCGCTGGGTCGCGGCGGCGGCCTTCCTCAGCACCAACCTGGTGATGCTGCTGCTCCGGCTCACGGGGGAGTGGACCGAGGCCTACTACCGGGCGGTCGATCCCGAGGCGCCGGGTGAGTCGGTGGGACTGTTCGGAGCGCGCCCCGAGCAAGCCTCGCCCTTCTGGCAGGCCATAGCGCGGGAGTACTTCGAGCGGTGGATACACCACGCCCAGATCCGCCGGGCCCTCGGGCTGCCCTCCCCTGCGGAGCGCCGGTTCCTGGTGCCGGGGATCGAGGTCGTCGGCGCTATCGCCCGGATGGAGCCCATCGTCCCCGGCGGGGAAGACGGCGCCTGGGCCGTCGGGCCCATGGTCCTGGGTCCGGCCCAGCAGGCGGCCGACATACTCACGCGGGGGCACACGGCGGCCGAGATCGCCGCGCTCGTCAGCGGCCCCACTGACATGGTCGGTCTCTTGGCCGCTGCCCTGGGGCGCTGACCTCTAGGGCCGGGGCGGGGCGTCACCGGGCCCGTGCAGGGCCTCCGTCGTGGCGGCGTCCACGTCGGTGAGGAAGGTGGCGTGGAACCGGTTCACCAGGTTGGAGAGACCGACCGTCAGGCAGATCTCGATGATCTGCTGCTGGTCGAAGTGGGACGCCAACGCCTGGTAGAGGTCGTCGGTTATCGGATCAAGGCGGGTGGAGGCCTGCGCGTATCTGATGACGGCTGCCTCGGACGGCTCGTAGAGGCCTTCCGGCAGCGGGTCATCCGCAACGTGCGCCAGCTTCTCTTCCGGGATACCCGTGCCCCGACCGAGCACCACGTGGGTCGGGACTCAGTAGTGGCAGTGGTTGATGCGGCTGGCGGCCAGGTAGGCCAGCTCACGGTGGACAGGCGTGAGGTTCGGAGACATGTAGCTGACCATCGCCAGCCGCCCCACCGCCGCCTGCTGGTCAGTCCCGGAAGGCCGGGTCCCGCTTCTCGAAGTAGGCGGTGACCGCCTCCACCTGGTTCGGGGACCCGATCAGCGACGTGATCGTGGCGCGCTCGGCGGCGAACTGGTCGGCCACGCTCACCAGCCCGGACTGGTTGAGAAGCTTCTTGGCGCCTCGGACGGCGTGCGGGTTCTTGGCGGCGATCTCGGCCGCCAGGGCCAGGGCGTCCTCGAGCGGTGTCTCGGACACGCGTGTGGCGAGCCCGATGCGGGCCGCCTCCTCCCCGCCGACCATCCGGCCCGTGAACGTGAGCTCCTTGGCCACGTCGAGGCCGACGAGGCGGGGCAGCATCATCGTGGCGGTCATGTCGGGCGTGATCCCCCAGCGGATCTCGAGGACCGACAGGCGGGCGTCGGGCGCCACGATGCGGATGTCGGCGCCGAGCGCGATCTGGAGCCCGCCGCCGAGGGCTACGCCGTGGACGGCGGCGATGACCGGTGCCGGCATCTCGTGCCAGACGTAGGCCGCCTGCTGGCCCAGGTGGGTGATCCGCCCGTCGGTACGGCCGAGCGCCCCGACGCCGCGTCCGTCGGACTCGGACCGGCCGCCCGGGTTACCACCTCCCCCGCCCCCCGATCCCGCCATCGACTCGAAGCTGCTGAAGTCGAGCCCGGCGCAGAAGCCTCGGCCCTCCCCGGACAGCACGACGGCCCGCACCGCCGGATCGGCGGCCAGCTCCTCGCCCGTGCGGGCCAGCGCCTCGAACATGGCGTTGTCCAGGGCGTTGAGCTTCTCGGGCCGGGCCAGGCGGACGTCGGCCACCCCTTCGGACACCTTGACGGTCACACGGTCGGTCATCGCTGGTCTCCCGTCAGTAGTGCGGGTGCCGCCCGCGGCGGTTCTGCAGGACGTAGACGATGAGGGCGGTGCACGCCACCGCAATGAGGAAGCCGAGACCAAGCGAGTAGCGCCGTCGCCATCCGAGAAGGCCCCGGCCGATCACGCCCCCTATGGCGGAACCGGCCAGTCCGACCGCGATCGTCCCAAGGATCCCCATCGGGTTGGGACCCGGCACGACCAGGCGACCGAGGGCACCGATGATCAGGCCCCCGATGACCAGGGAGACGATGAACATGGCCGCAGTCTCACACGCCCAACTGGGCCGCGGCCAAAGCCTCGAGAGCGGCGGGATCCCCGTCGATCTGTACCCGGGCGTGGCCGCGCCGGCCGCTCGAGAAGAGGACCAGCTCGGCCGGCGGCCCCGAGATGGTCACCGACGGACTGCCCGCCTTGGCCACGTGGGTGGTGCCGTCGGGCCGGCGCAGCACGACCCCTGCTCCCACCTTGCGGAACACCATGCGGGAGCCCCGGGCGCCCCGGCGCCACAGCTCCTCGTCCACGTCACCCGCCAGGGAGCGGGGCTCCCATCCGGCCCGGGCCCGGCGGACGTCCTCGTGGTGCACGAAATACTCGATGGTGTTGGCGGCGCCGTCCGCCCCGGGCAGGGCGAAGGGTGAGTAGACCGGTGGCCCGCTCCGCACCAGCTGGACCAGGCGCTCGTAGCCACGGTTCTTGGCCCCCGTCCGGACCCGCTCCGTCCAACCGGCCAGAGCGGGGATCACGAGCCCCGGACCGCTGTCGGGCCGGCGCTCGCGCACTACGAGGTGAGCGGCGAGATCGAAGGTCGTCCAGCCCTCGCACAGGGTCGGGGCGTCGGCGCCGACCTCGGTGAGCAGGTCGCAGAGAGCCTGGCGTTCGGCGCGGGCCAACGTGAGGGAGGTCATGACGCCGGAGCGTAGGCCGCCCGTAGCATCACGGTCCTATGGCTGCGCCGCCTGGCCGCCCCCGGGGTCACTACCTTGCCGACGAGGCCGGCCGGCTGGCAGGGGTATCGGCAACGACGATCGGCCAGTGGGCGCGCCGCGGCTACATCCGCTCCTCGCATTCCTCGGGGCCGCCGCGCATCTACTGCTTCCAGGACGTGGCCGAGGCGATGGTCGTCCACGAGCTCATCGCGCGCGGGGTCGGCCTGCGTTCCATCAAGGCCGCCGCCGACCGGCTGCGGACGCAGCGGGTGACCAACTGGCCCCTTCAGCAGTCGCGGCTGTTGGTGCCGGCGGCAGGGGAGCGGTCGCCCCGGCGGCGGGCGCGCACGATCGTGGTCGAGCAGGACGACGGCCACACCGACCTCGTATCGGGTCATCCCGTCCTGGCCGGACTCGACCTGGAGACGCTGGTGGCCGACCTGGCGCGGGGCGGCTGGGCGGCGCGCGAGATCCCGTCGCTCCGGCATATCGAGGTGGATCCCGACCGCCTCTCGGGGCGCCCCGTCATCAGGGGGAAGCGGGTCCCGGCCGAGCTGGCCGCCCGCATGGCAGAGACTCCCCAGGGCGTCGATCTCCTGATGCACGACTACGGGCTCACGCGCGACGAGGTGGAGGATGCCCGGCGCTGGTGGCACGCCGTGGTCCGCTACGAGCAGGTGGCGGCGTGACCGGCCCCGGCCGACTACTGGTCCTCGATGCGTCCCTCAACCGCCGCATCGCGACCGAGCTCAAGGGCAGGGGTCGGGCGGCGACCGCCGCCGCCGAGCTGGGGATGGCCCGGGCCAGCGATCCAGAGCTGCTGCGAGGGGTGGTCCGGCGCATGGGAGACCAACCGTGGGTGCTGGTGACGGCGGACGACTTCCTTCCCGCCGAGCAGGCCGACCTCGTCGCCGAGCTGCAGGTGACCATCGCCACCGTGCAGGCGCAGGGGCGCGGACGGGGTGTCGACGAGGAGCGGTTCGCCCGCGAGACCTGCCACCGCTGGGCCCATTCGATGGCCCTTCAGGCGGCGGGGGCGGTGCGGCGCTACTCACCCGAGGCAAACCGGCCCTGGACGTCCCACCTCCGCTGACGGCAGAGACCGGGCCCGGCTCCGGCCGACGCGCCGCGTCGGATTAACCGATTGGTAACGGCCGACACATATCGGCGACACATCCGCCCGCCATGGTTGCCACCGGACCGAAGAGGAGGTTGGGGACAGTTGGGGACCAGGCTGGGGATCACGCTGCGCCGGGCGCTGCTCGGTGCCGCCTTGCTCGTGTTCGGAAGCGGATTGACGGCGGTGGCCACACGGGCCGCCACCCCCGCCATCCAGTTGGGGACGGGGCAGGCCGACTTCTGGGACGGCGCCTACATCGCGTCGGCGTACACGGACCTGCCGGGGACGGCCGCGTGCCAGGTCGAGCAGTGTTACGAGTATCCCGTCCGGGTCGCGGCCGGCGGATACCGGCTCCGCGTGGCCATCGACACGCCGGACCGGTCCAACGAGTTCGAGCTCGACCTTCTCGACCCGGGCGGCAACCAGGTGGCCAGCGCCTCCAACGCCGGCCAGTCGCAGTTCGACATGGAGGTCTACGCCCTGCACCCGGTGGCGGGCGTGTGGACAGTCCGCGTGGTGCCCCAGTACGTCGACAATGCCTCGTTCCGCCTGCGGGCCAAGCTGGAGTCGGCGCCCCCGCCCGGAACGGGGAAGACCATGCTGCTTCCCGACCTACAGGTCACCCCGCCCTACGAGTTAACCTTCGTGGCGCCGGCCAACCCCGCCAACGCCTACGCCCCCGACGCCGTCAACCCGCCGCTGTCCGCGGCGGGGGAGGCGCCGCTGTCCTGCACGCCGGACGAGACCCTCGGGATCGGGGCCACGCTCATGCCCGGCCAGTACCACGTCACCCGTTGTCTCCGCTTCACGACCGGGCCCCGCAACGCCGGCCCGGGGCCGTTTGAGATCGACTACGACCCCGTCGGCGCCGGCCTGGGCGTCCAGACTCCGGGCCAGGCGTTCCAGCGGGTGTACTACAGCGACGGGTCGTCCTTCGTGCGCCCGGCCGGGCGCTTCCAGTTCCACGCCGTCCATGGCCACTACCACTACCTGGACTTCCTCAAGTTCCAACTCTTCCACGTGGCCGCCGGCCACCACCTGACGCCGGCCGGGAGCGGCAGCAAGCTGGGGCTGTGCCCCGCCGACGAGCTGTTCGCCGACTGGCATACCTTCAACCAGCAGGAGACCAAGACGTTCACGCCCAACTGCGGATACGACCCCGGGCAGGCCAGTCTCGGCCTGAATGTCGGCTGGGGTGACGTCTACCGCTGGCAGCGCCCCGGGCAGTACGTCGACTTCAGCGGGGACGGGGACGGCTACTACCTGCTGCAGGTGACGGTGAACGCGGCCGGCCTGGTTATGACGGCGCACACAGGGGACAACGTGGGCTACGCCTACATCCACGTCGTCGGCGACCACGTCACGATCCTCGAAAGAGGGCAGGGCACGAGTCCGTGGGCTCCCCACAAGAAGGTCTTCACCGACCAGTCCTAGGGGGACGATGGCGGAGATCCAGAGCCGAGCTGGGAGCGGCCCCGGTCGACGATCGCCTGGCGGCGGGCCTCGATGGCCCCGCGGTCGTAGCCGGTACCCTCCCACTCGGTGCTGACGCGGAGCTCGATGTCCCAGCCCTCTTGCGCCGTCGTCGCTGTCACCTCCTCGTAGGTCCGCAGCATCCGCTGCACCGCCCGCTGGTCGATGGAGGTGGCGTCAAGGGCCAGCTGCCGGGTGAATGGCACCAGCTCGGCATGCGGCACCACATGGTTGACCAGTCCCCACTGCAGGGCGGTGGTGGCACCGACGAAGTTGCCGGTGACGCTCATCTCCCGGGCCCGGGCCACGCCGACGCGCTGGGGCAGGAGGACTGTTAGGCCCCAGCCCGGCATTATCCCGACCCGGGCGTGAGTGTCGGCGAAGCGCGCCCTGTCCGATGCCACGAGGAAGTCGCAGTTGAGGGCTATCTCCAGACCGCCGGTGACGGCTGCGCCGTTCACGGCTCCGATCAGCAGCTTGCGGAGGGGCGGGAACGGGCCCCGGGTCGCGGTTCGGCCCGAGGGCGTCAGACGCTGGCCGTCGTCCTCGCCGCCGCCCAGCTCCTTCAGGTCGATCCCGGCCGAGAAGGCGGGATCGGCACCGGTGATGACCATGACGTCGACGGACGGGTCGTCCTGGAGCGCTCCGACGGTGTCCACGAGGGCGGCGCGCAGGGCCCGGTTCAGGGCGTTGCGGGCCTCGGGCCGGTTCAGGGTGAGCAGTGCCACCCGGTCGGCGACGTCAACCAGCAGAACAGGGTCGGTCATCTTGATCCTCAGGCGGTCGCCGCGGCCAGGAGGACGTCGGCGCCGCGGCGGTCTCCGACAAGATTGCCCTCCATGCGGTTCATGACATAGGAGACGCACAGCCGGGTGTCCATGTCGACGTAGACGAGCGATCCGCCGTACCCGCCCCAGAAGCACGCCCCGGGCCCGATCGGCATCGCCTCGCTCGCCAATCCGTAGCCCAGCCCGAAACGCACCGGCGTGCCCAGTACGAGGTCAGTGCCGTCGGCCTGCTCCTCGAACACAGCCCGGCACCCCTTCTCCGTCAGCAGGCGGACGCCTCCCGACTCCCCCCCGCAGGCCATCACCGACTGGACGGCCGCCACCGACCGGGCGTTGCCGTGGCCGTTGGCGGCCGGGATCTCGGCCCGGCGCCACCACTCGTGCCACGAGGTGTCCCCGGTGATACGGGGGTTGGCGAGCGTGTCGACGGCCAACTGGCGGCCCTCGGCCTGCTCCTCGACGTCGATGGGCGGATGGGGGATCAGCCTGGCCACCCGCTCGTCGTGCTCGGGAGCAAGCCCGATGTGGAAGTCGGCTCCGAGCGGGGCGGCCACCTCGTCGCGGAAGAAGGTTCCGAGCGAGCGTCCCGTGATCCGGCGTACCACCTCTCCCACCAGATAGCCCTGGGTGACGGCGTGATAGCCCGAGGCCGTTCCCGGCTCCCACCACGGAGCCTGGGCGGCGAGGAGCGACGTGCACTTCTCCCAGTCGGCCAGGTCTTCGAGCTCCAGGGGCTCCGTCCACCCCGGGAGCCCGGCGGTGTGGCCGAGCAGGTGGCGGACCTCGACGGACTCCTTCCCCGCCGCCTTGAACTCGGGCCAGTAGCGCGCCACGGGCGCGTGAACTTCGAGCTCACCGCAGTCGGCCAGGATCAGGGCACACAGGGCGGTCATCGTCTTGGTCGTGGAGAAGACGTTGGTGATCGTGTCGCGGTCCCACGGCCGGGTCCGCTCGGCGTCGGCATGGCCACCCCAGATGTCGACCACGGGGCTCCCCTCCAGGAACACCGCGACCGAGGCTCCGACGTCAGCACCGGCGTCGAGGTTGGCGGAGAGCACCTCGGCCACTGCCGCGAAGCGCTCCTCGCAGGTCCCGTGGATCTCGGCCATCCTGTCCCCCCGGTCGTCGAATCCGGGAGTGTAGGAGGGTCAGTCGAGCGCCGCCGCTTCCATCTCGGCCACCAGCGGTGAGGGCCGACCGGGAGCCTCCGCTTCGGATTTTCGGCATTCGACCGCAAGTTCCCCCGCCGGCCCACGTTGATGGGATCAGAGACGGCGCCGGCCGTCCCGGCTCAGGAGAGTTCATGACCAAACTGCGTACCCGGCTGACGGCGGGCGTGACCGCCCTCGCGGCCGCCGTCGCTGTCTTCGCCACCACCACGGCCTCCAGCACCGCCGCCACGACGGGCCCCGTAGTGGTCGGCCAGGGCGGGAGCGAGCCCGGCGTGGCCGTCGGGCCGGGCGGCGTCATCTACGTCAACGCCCCCGATGGCCTGCTGTCGAACGTGCCGGGCTCCCCCAGCTACGTGTGGCGCTCGACCGACGGGGGCTCCTCGTGGACGCTCACCCCGGCCGGCCTGCGGGCCAACCTGCCCGGCGGGGGCGACTCGAATCTGGCCGTGGACGGCTCCTCGGGTGCCATCTACCTGACGGACCTCTGGCTGGGAAGCGCCACGATCTCCTCCTCCACGGACCAGGGCAACACGTGGACTCCGAACCCGGTGGCCGGAGTCCCGGTCGAGGATCGGCAGTGGATCGCGACCACCGGCTCGGGTCCCCTCGGCGGGATCGTGTACGAGGCGACCCACCAGATCCCGAGCGGCCTCATCGTGTCCAAGTCGGTGGACGGGGCCAAGACGTTCCCGATCAGCAGCGTCGCCGCCACCCCGCTGGACCAGACCGGCTGTGTCTGCCCGCCCGGCAACCTCATCGCTCGGGCAGGGTCCGGTGCCCTGGGGACGGGTGACAGCGTGGGTCTCATCTACGCGACGTCCTCGGGGGGCGTGAACTTCGCCCGGTCGACCAACGGCGGGCTGACGTTCAGTCAGTCGACGGTCGCACCCGCCTCGTCCGACACGACATCGAGCAACTTCCCGGTGGTGACCGACGCCGGGAACGGCAGCCTCTACGCCGCTTGGCTCGACGTGGCTGCGTCGTCCGACACGGTGAAGCTGGCCAGGTCCGTGGACTGGGGCGCCACCTGGAGCGCGCCCATGACGATCGTCAACACCGGCACCTCGGTGTACCCCTGGGTGGCGGCATCGGGGTCCAAGGTTGCCGTATCGCTGTACCACACCAGTGCTTCGGGCACTCCGGACGGAGCGCCGGCCGGCACACAGTGGTTCGAGTCCTATCTCGAGAGCTCCGACGGCGGCTCGACGTGGGGCGCATTGACCACGGCCGATACGACGCCGGCCAAGACGGGGGCGGTATGCACCGCCGGCACCGGATGCAGCGCCGACAGGGAGCTCGGGGACTTCCAGAGCGATGCTGTCGACGCCTCGGGCAACGTCGACCTCTCCTACGTCCGGGTACCTCAGCCCAACCAGACCCTGGTCATGTTCGACCAGGTCCCCTGAGCGGTCTCCCCAGCCGCCGCTCAGGCTCGAGAAGGGGGCCGGTCGCCTTGCGGCCGGCCCCCTTCACATCCTTGCCCCAGTCTCAGGCGAGGACGTCCCTCCGGCGGAACGCCGCGACCGAGAGTGTCACGAGGGCGGCGATGGTCATGGCCGACACCGTCAGGCCCGAAACCGACAACCCGTTCCTCATGGGGTCGTTGCCTATGTACTGATAGAAGGGCGAGGCTGCCCGTGCCGGCCGTATCCAGGAGGCCAGCGGGGCGAAGGCGTTGATCAGGTAGGCGGCCACGGCGACCAGGGCGGCCACTCCCCGGGAAGCCGCCAGGTGTCCGGTGAGCGATCCGACGAGGAGTGCCAGAGCCCCGAACTCCACGCCGAGGAGCCCCATATGGAGGAGGGCAGCGGCGCTGTTGGCCAGCGGAACGTCCATGCCGGCCGCCGATCCCTCGACCAGGAGGGCCACCCAAAGGGCGGCCATCAGCACCGTCACCCCGGCGACCATGACCCCGAACTTCTCGAGAAGCACCCGGGCACGGCTCACCGGGTTGGCCAGGAGCAGGTCCAGGGTCCCCCGGTCCTGCTCCCCGGCGATGGCGGAGGCCCCCGCGCCGATGGCGTAGACGAGGACGAGCAGCGGGCCCATGAAGGTGAGCAGCTCGGTGTTGAGGTAACCCGCCGGAGTGGTGAAGTCGACCCCGCTGCCGGTGGTGAAAAGGGCGCGGTACGTCTTCGGCATCTCGTCGATGAGCTTGGCGAACGACGAGCTGCCCTTCACGGCCGGATAGACCGCCACGTACATGCCCACCAGCCCGGCCAGGGCGACGATCCACACCATGAGCGACCGGCGCTGGTCGCGGGCGGTCCGGGAGAAGACGCTAAGCAGCATCGACGCCCTCCTCCGAGTAGTAGGTGAGGAACAGCTCCTCCAGATCTGCCTCGGTGACGGATAGGTCGACCACGCGGCAGCGCCCGAGGGCCTTGACGGCGGCATCGAGAGAGGACTCCGGCACCCCGAAGCGGAGGACCCCCCCCTCCAGGCTCAGCTGGCGGAGACCCTCCAGGGCGGCAAAGGGGCCGAGATCGACCGGTCCGAAGGTGCGAGCCTCCACCCGGTGGACGGCCTTGGTCCGTAGGTCCTCCAGGCGCTCCACCGCCACGAGACGGCCGTGACGGATGATCCCCACCCGGTCGGCGACCCGCTCCACCTCGTCGAGGACATGCGAGGAGAACAGCACGGTGGCGCCTCGTCCCGTCGTCTCCCGGAGCAGCTGGTGGAACTCCTGTTGGACCAGCGGGTCGAGGCCGGCGGTCGGCTCATCGAGGACAGCCAGATCCGGCTCCGACATGAACGCCTGCACGATGGCGAGCTTCTGGCGGTTCCCCTTCGAGAGCGCCCGTATCCGCCTGTCCAGGTCCAGGTCGAAGCGCTCGGCCAGCTGCACGGCCGCGGCGACGTCGGTCGGCCGACGGCGGAGACGGGCGAAGTAGGCGACCAGGTCGCGCCCGGTGAGACGTGGGTACAGCGCCGGCTCGCCCGGCAGATAGCCGGTGCGTGCATGCACGGCGGTGGAATCAGCCCAGGCATCGAGGCCGAACACTGTGGCCCGTCCCGAGGTCGGCCGCAGCAGGCCGAGGAGGAGGCGAATGGTGGTGGTCTTGCCCGCTCCATTGGGACCGAGGTAGCCGAAGACCTCCCCCGCGCCCACCACCAGGTCCACCCCGTCGAGGGCCCGGTGACGTCCGTAGTTCTTGGTGAGGCTCTCCAAGCGGACGACGTCGGCCATCGAGCGCTCTCCTTCCAGCGACCTTGGGAATCATCCTCCGGGCCGGATCGGACACCTGGTAGGGCCGAAGGTCGGAATGCCAGGCCAGGGCAGCGACTTTCCTCCCTGCCGGGTGATCCGGCCGGACATGACCTTCGGCTCTGCCCCTGGCAGCACCCCGGCCCGAGACTGGTCGGCGAGGGACGTGTACACGGAGCGGCTGATGGCCCGAAGACGGATGCCCCGGTTCATGGGCTGGCGATGGTGCTGAACGCGTCCGACGCAGCGCAACGGCCGCCCGCCCGCGGCGGCATCGTCCCGTCCTGGTTGGCGGTCGGGGCGGCCTACGCCTGGCGGCTCCTGCTGCTGGCCGGCGCCCTCTATGTCGTCGGGATCGTCCTGGGTCGCTTCCAGGTGATCCTCCTGCCCGTCTTCGCCGCTCTTCTCCTGACCAGCATCCTCGTCCCCCCGGCCCGGTGGCTCCGGGGCAAGGGGCTGCCTGCCCTGGTTTCCACCTGGATCGTGTTCCTGGCGGTTCTCGGGGCCATCGCCGGGGTCGTGGCCCTGCTGATCCCCTCCGTCTCCGGAGACTTCGGCCGGCTCGGACACGAATTGGCCCAAGGGGGCCACCGCATCGAGCGCTGGCTGCAGAACGGGCCCCTCCACGTCTCGCGGTCCCAGATCGACTCCTTCGTGACCTCGATCCGCGACCAGCTGACCAAGAGTTCCGGGACGATCGCCCGCTACGGGCTGACCGGCGCCAGCGTGGTGCTCGAGACCGCCGCCGGCCTGCTGCTCACCCTCGTCCTCACCTTCTACTTCGTCAAGGACGGGAGCCAGATGACCGCCTGGCTCTCGGCCGTCCTGCCCGAACGCTGGCGTGGTCGGGCCGCTGCGGTGGGGCGGGCCGTGTGGCACACGATGAGTGGCTATGTGAGGGGCACGGCCGTCAACGGGCTGGTCGACGCCTCGCTCATGGCGAGCGGGCTGTACCTCCTGCGGGTTCCGCTTGTCGTGCCGATCGCTCTGCTCACCTTCGTCGGCGGGTTCCTGCCCCTGGTTGGGGCCGTGGCCAGCGGTGCCATCGCCGCGCTGGTGGCGCTGGTGGCGAAAGGTCCCGTGGCCGCTCTGGTCGTTGTCGGCATGACCGTCTTCATCCACAACGTCGAGGGCTATCTGGTCGGGCCCTTGGTCCTGGGGCGGGCGGTGCATCTGCACGCCGTCGTCATCCTGCTGTCCATCGCGGCGGGGACGGTGGCGGCCGGGGCGGTCGGGGCGTTCCTGGCCGTCCCCGTGGTGGGGACGGCCGTGGCGGTCGTCACCGCCCTGCGCGTCCAGGAAGTCCCCACCGCACCGACCGATCCATCCCTGACCGGCGCATCCGACGGCGGCCGCCTCCGCCCCGTACGCGCCCCCAGACGTCCCACCGCGCCCCGCGAAGTCGGCAAGAGCTGATGTCGTTCCGGGTCCTCCGCCGTCGGCAGCCTGGGATGGTGGCCAGTCGGAGGCAATGGCGGCGGGTGTTCATCACGGCCATCGTCGTGGGGGCCCTGGCCGGGTGCGGTGCGGCCACCCCGTCCGGCTCCCCGCCGACCACCACCGCCCCGCCTACCACCGTGGCGGGCTGCCCGCGCTTCGGCTCTACCACGGCGTCCGGACAGCCGGCCGTAAGACCGTCGGGTCTCGTGCTGCTGCGCAACGTCCAGATCCAGGCCAGCGCCTGCGTCGACGAGGTCTCCTTCCTCTTCTGGAAGGGGACCCCCTCCTGGAGCACCGGCTATCAGGACGGAGCGCTGACACTTGATCCCTCCGGGCAGCCGGCGCCGGTCCCCGGTACCGCCCATCTGGTGATCCGATTCCAGCACGCTTCGGGCACGGACCTGTCGGTCAGCCCTACCCAGCAGGCCTACGACGGGCCCACAGAGATGACCCCCGGAGCCCCGAGCGCCCTGGCCGGCCTCCGACGGCTGGGGGACTTCGAGGGTGTGGTCACCTGGGCCCTGGGGCTCCCGGAGCGGCGGCCCTTCGAGGTGGTCACGCGGGGCGACCACATCGTGGTCCGAGTGGGCGCAGCCACGCCCCGGGCCACCAGTTGCGACGCTTCGGGTTCGGGGCTTCGCGTCGGCTATCCCACCGACTGGTACGCGGAGCTCAGCACCCGCTGGGCGTGCCGCTACTTCGATCCGGCACCCTTCGTGGTCTACCCGGCCACCGACGCTACGGACTGGGCCGTCACGGTTGCCACAGCCGAAGCTCCGGCGGCGAGCGTCGTGTCCAGGACCACCGCCGGTGCCACCACCCGCTCACACCAGACGCGTGTGGCGGGACTGGCCACGACCGTTCTCGACGTGACGACCACCGGCCCGGGGCTGTACCCCCCTGGGTGGGTCTTTCGGATGTATGTGGTGGACACGATCCCAACTGCCTTCGTGATAACCAGCCGTGCCGCGCCCGCCGGAGCCCAGGCCGATCGGTACCGGGCGGCGGCCGACCGGATAGCCGGGCTCGTGACCCGCCGGTAGCCACACACGACGGGACGGCCTCTCTCAGGCCAGGAAGCGGCACCGCCGGGCAAGCTCGGGGAGCACCGTGGATGGGGCGCCCGCCAGCTCGGCCAGGAGACTGTGCTCGAGCAGTGGCACCGCCACCTTCGCCCTCTCCAGTCGGGCCGCCAGCTCGGCCATGAACAGGCCCCTGCCCCCTACCACGTGGGAGGTGATCACGTCGCGGTTGAACGTCTCACGGGTGACCGTGGAGGTGTCCACACCAGCGAGGGATTCCGCCGCCCTCGGCAGGTCCAGGGTCCAGAGCACCCCGCAGGACGGAGATGCGCCGACACCCACGACGGCCACGACCTCGATCCCGGCGCGCTGATAGTCGCGGATCTGGCGGACGAGAATTCGGGCCAGGTGGCGGTATACAAGCCGGGTCCAGGCCAGACCGACCGAGACGGCAGCGCCTCGGAGGGGAAACCACCAATCCCTCCGTACTCCGACTGCGCGGAGCAGCCACGTCTTCCGGACCCCGCCCCACGCCCGCTCCTCAGGGCAGGGCATCTGCACCGTGCCCACCCCGGCTTGGTTGAGCAGCTCGGTGACCTCGACGACCGGTCCTGGGCGGGAGGCGCCGCCGGGGTAACGGACGTTCTCGTTCAGCAAGCAGTGCGACAGAAACACGACGCGGCCACCCCGAGCGTCTGGTAGGCGCTCTCGAAGCCGGTCCGGCGTCGAGGGGAACTCGGCTGCTCCGGACCGAATTCGGTAGGAGTGCAACTCGGTCGGACGCTCCCTCGAGCCAGTCATGTCAACCACCACTGACTGGATCGTCGTTCTCGATCCCGGCCCAGTCCAGGGCCGAAGGTCACTCCGGCCGCTCAGCAGCCCCTCCGGGCGGCCGCCCGGGTCGGCGGACGGCCAGGGCGGTTACTGGTTGGTGTACGGGTACTCACTCGACATGAACGGCAGATAGCAGACCGCACCGGCTGCGAAGGCCATACCGATCCAGAGCATCCAGGAGCGTTCGCCGTGGCTGTAGGCGTTGGCTCCGGTGGCGATCGTTGAAGCCGCAAGGAGCAGACCGACAAGACCGAAACCCAGGAATGGACCAATGGCCAGCGTGGCCACCCCGAGCCCAGACGTCCACCACCCAGCGGGGGTCCTCGGCGCACTCTTGAGTCGGTCGGCCGCCGCCGTCATAGAGACAGTCTGTGAGAACCCGCCCTGGTGCGTCAGAGTCGAAAGTCCCGCTCGGTCACATGGGAAGTGTCGATTCGTGGTCCGCTCAGCGTGGGAAGACCTGTCACGCATTGGCGCTTACGGGACGGCCCGGCGGCTTGGTCTGTCTCACTGGCGGGGTCCCGGCCCGCGGACGGGAGAAGGGACTGGCAAGGAGGCAGTTCCGGTCCCGGGTAGGCTGTCGTCACGCCCCTGACCTGGGAGTTGTCAGGTCTAGCCCCCGTGGGGACGGCGCGGAACTCCTGCGGCCCAGGTCAGAGGGCCGGACCTAGCGGACTCTGGAACGCGAATCCCGGAATCCTGGAACGCTCTTGGCTACTGGAAGATCGTGAAATGGGTCCTGACT
>DASSEU010000029.1:0-2473 GCA_035695125.1 Acidimicrobiales bacterium | reverse complement strand
CGGGCGCGCAGCTCGGTGCGGTGCTCGAGGCGGTCGCGATGGGTCGCGAAGCGCGCATCGGTGGCGAGCTGGGGCGCCCCGACGGCTGCGCAGAAACGCGTCCACGACCCGATGGCGGCCACGTTGAGCAGGCCGTCGCTGGCGGCGTAGGTCCCCATGCCCGTGATCGTCGGGTGCTCGTTGCCCTCCTGGACCGGCACCTCCCCGTCGTTCAGCCAGCGCGCCGCCTGAAAGTCCATGAAGCCGACCATGGCCTCGAGGAGCGAGGTGTGCACCCACTGACCCCGCCCCGTGCGCTGCCGGGCGATGAGGGCGGCCAGGATGCCCTGGGTGAGCAGGGTCCCGGCGGCGGTGTCGGAGACGGCAATGCCGGTCCGCCACGGCCCGCTGCCGGGAGGGCCGGTGACGCTCATCAGCCCGCCGAGGCCCTGGGCGATCTGGTCCACGCCGGGCCGGTCGGCGTAGGGGCCGGTCTGGCCGAAGCCCGAGATGCTGGCGTACACGAGCTGCCGGTTGTGCTCCCAGACCGCCTCGGGGCCGATGGCGAGGCGGTGCTTGACCCCGGGTCGGAAGTTCTCCACGAGCACGTCCGAGCGCGCGCACAGCTCGAAGAGGATGCGGCGCCCGGCGTCGACGGACAGGTCGAGCAGCACCGAGCGCTTGTTGCGGTTGAGGTTGAGGGCGTCCGATCCACCCAGGTCCCCGCGCCGGGGATGCGCGATCGTGATCACCTCGGCGCCCATGTCCGCCAGCTGCCGGGTGCAGGTGGGGCCGGACCGGGCCTGACTGAGGTCGACGACCGTCAGGCCGGCGAGTGGTCCACTGTTGGCGATCGACCAGTATCGCCGGAGAACCGATAGCGCAGGGCCTCCGCCACCGCTCGATACCCGATGGCGCGGTAGATCGAGTTCGACACCGGGTTGGCCAGGTCGGTGTAGAGCATGCAGCGGTGGCCGGCGTCGACGGCGGCCGCCGACACCGCCGTCACCAGTGCCGAGGCGTAGCCGCGGCCGCGGAGGGGGCGGGGGGTGTAGACGGGGCCCACCCGGCACACGCCGGCCACGGGTGCGTGGATGCCGGCCAGGGCAGCCGGACCGTCGTGGTCCCAGAGCCACAGGTCCCCGTCGGCCAGGCGGCGCTCGACGATCTCCTGGGCCCCGCCGGGACCCTCGGCCGTCTCGGCGCCGAAGGCGTTCAACCACTCCACGAGCAGCCCCCGGTCGGACTGGTCCGCCCGGCGGTGGGTTCCCGGTGTCGGGCGGCCCGGCGCCGGTGCATCCAGGGCGTAGATGCGCTGGCCCTGGACGGGCTCCGCGGGCTGGCCGGTCCGTTCGGTCCAGTGCCCGGCGAAGCGGGCGGCCGTGCCCGCCTCCCCGATGACGCCCGGCAGCTCCGTGCCGGCGTCGACGATGGCGTCGACTGCCGCCGTCACGTGTGCCGCCGCCATCGGCGTGCACGTGGCGAAGAACGTGGTCGGTGACTGCAACACGACGCCGGCAGGCGTGCCGTCGGCCTCGACGATCCAGTACCGGCCCGGCTCCGGGCGGGTGACGCGGGCGTGGAGCAGCGTCGTGATCAGGTTGTGGAGCACGGGATCGCGGCTGAGGTGCGAGCCGGCTCGCTCGAGGACCCGGGACGGGTCGTCGGTGCTCGTCACCGTCACGGCCATGGCGGGGTGTCGGTCTACGGGGTGGTCGGTCCCGGGATGGGCCGGGCCGAGACCGGTGCCGGCGGGGCGCCGGGGAGCGAGCGCAGGAAGTTGCCGATGAGGTCGGCGTAGTGCCCGATCCGGAACCTCAGGTCGGCCTGCGTCATCATCACCGTCAGCTGGGCACCGGGCACCGTCGAGATGATGCCGCGGGCGTCGTCGAGGGGATGGATCGGGTCGTGGCGGTGGCCGATCACGAGCGTCGGCACGCGGTGGCGGGCCAGGGCCCTCGGGCCGTCCAGCACGACCTCGGTGTCGTCCATCAGGCCGCGCAGCATGGCGGCGCCGGCCCTGGGCTCGAGGGAGAGCAGGTCGGCGAAGGAGCCGAGCTCGGGGTATCGGGTCCGGCGCAGGGGAGCTGATGCCCGGCTGGCCGGCCGCATGAGCCAACCGGCTCCCTGCAGGGCGGTGGCCACCGCCCCGAAGACCCGTTCGGCGGCCGGCCGGCCCCCCTCGAGGACCGGCATCTCGATGATGGCGCCCGCCATGCGCTCGGGGGCCACCGCGGCGGTGGCCAGGGCCACGTTGGCCCCGAGGGAGAGGCCCCCGACCGTGGCCCGCTCCAGGCCGAGATGGTCCATGAGGGCCACGACGTCGCGCCCCATGAGCTCCCAGGTGTAGGAGCCGGTGTCGGTCGGACGGGACGACCGCCCGTGCCCCCGCAGGTCGAGCAGGAGCATGCGCTGCTCCGGGAGGCGCCGGGCCATGCGCTCGTACAGGCGGCGGGAGAAGAACAGCCCGTGGAGGAGGATCGTCGGCGGTCCC
>DASSEU010000028.1:0-34796 GCA_035695125.1 Acidimicrobiales bacterium | reverse complement strand
GCCGCCAGCTGGGCGGTGACCACCTGGTGCATGACGGCCACGTTGGGCTCGATTCCGAAGGTGGCGGGGTCGAGGGCCCGGCTGCCGGCCACGGTCCCGTCGGTGCGGCGGACCTCGACGGTGGGATTGGAGACTGCCTCGGTGGCCATGGTCAGCCTCCCTTCACCGCGTCGCGGATCAGCACCAGACCGCCCCGCGGGCCGGGCACGGCGCCCTTGAGGAGGAGCAGGTCCCGCTCGGCGTCCGCCTGCACGACCTGGAGACCGAGGGTGGTCACCTTCTCGCCGCCCATCCGGCCGGCCATCCGGGTGCCCTTGAAGACCCGGGCGGGGGTGGCGCAGGCGCCGATGGATCCGGGGGCCCGGTGGTGCTTGTGGTTGCCGTGGGAGGCGCCCTGGCCCTTGAAGTTGTGGCGCTTCATGCCGCCGGCGAAGCCCTTCCCCTTGCTCACCGCGGTGACGTCGATCCGGTCACCGGCGGCCAGGAGGTCGACCTTGAGCTCCTGGCCCACCTCGTAGCCGCTGACGTCCTCCAGGCGCAGCTCGACCAGGCGGCGGCCCGGCTCGACCCCGGCCTTGGACAGGTGCCCGGCCTCCGGCTTGTTGAGGGTGGCGGGCCGGCGGGTCCCGTAGGTGACCTGGAGGGCGGCGTAGCCGTCCCGCTCCGGGGTCTTGATCTGGACGACCCGCACGGGCGCCACGCGCACGACGGTGACCGGGACGGCCCGGTTCTGGTCATCCCAGACCTGGGTCATGCCCAGCTTCTCGCCAACGATCGCTTTGTTTGCCATCTGAGCGGCCTTCTCGTACAGGTTCGGTACACACGAAAACTCCGCTCGGGCGGGCCCGAGCGGAGTTGCTCGTCTGGTTGTGCCGTGGCGTCCCCGGTGTGGGCGGCCACGGACGTCGATTGGACGTGGGTCTGCTGCTTCGAATTACAGATTTGTGAGTACTGCCGGCGCCCGGGGGCGCCTGGGGCCCGGAAACTATAGCCGACCGGCCGGCGGCCCCGTTCCGGGCTAGTTCTGCTGGATCTTGATCTCGATGTCGACGCCGGCCGGCAGGTCCAGCCGCTGGAGGGAGTCGACCGTCTTGGGGGTGTGCTCCACGATGTCCAGGAGCCGCTTGTGGATGCGCATCTCGAAGTGCTCCCGCGAGTCCTTGTACTTGTGGGGGGAGCGGATCACCGTGTAGCGGTGCTTCTCGGTGGGCAGGGGCACCGGGCCCCGGACCTTGGCCTGGGTGCGCAGGACCGTCTCGACGATCTTCTTGGTCGACTGGTCGATGACCTCGTGGTCATAGGCCTTGAGGCGGATCCTGATCTTCTGCTTCGTGCCGTCAGCCATGGTCCGGGTCCTGTCCCTACTTGATGATCTTGGTGACCCGGCCGGCGCCGACCGTGCGGCCGCCCTCCCGGATGGCGAAGCGCAGGCCCTCGTCCATGGCGATGGGCTTCTGCAGCTCGACGGTCATGGTGGTGTTGTCCCCGGGCATGACCATCTCGGTGCCCTCGGGCAGGACGATGGAGCCGGTGACGTCGGTGGTGCGGAAGTAGAACTGGGGCCGGTAGTTGTTGAAGAACGGCTTGTGGCGGCCACCCTCTTCCTTGGTGAGGACGTAGACGTTGGCCTCGAAGTTGGTGTGCGGGGTGATGGACCCGGGCTTGCAGAGGACCTGGCCCCGCTCCACCTCCTCTTTCTTGGTGCCCCGCAGGAGGGCCCCGACGTTGTCGCCGGCCTGGCCCTCGTCGAGGAGCTTGCGGAACATCTCGACCCCGGTGCAGACCGTGGACTGGGTGGTGCGCAGGCCCACGATCTCGACGGTGTCACCCACCTTCAGGATGCCTTGCTCGATCTTGCCGGTGACCACCGTGCCCCGCCCGGTGATGGAAAAGACGTCCTCGATGGGCATGAGGAAGGGCTTGTCGGTGTCCCGGGTGGGCTCGGGGATGTACTCGTCCACCGCGTTCATGAGCTCGACGATCGAGTCGGCCCAGGCCGAGTCCCCCTCCAGGGCCTTGAGGGCCGAGACCCGGATGACCGGGGTGTCGTCGCCGGGGAACTCGTACTCGTTGAGCAGCTCGCGGACCTCCAGCTCGACCAGGTCCAGCAGCTCCGGGTCGTCCACGGCGTCGGCCTTGTTGAGGGCCACCACGATGTAGGGCACGCCCACCTGGCGGGCCAGCAGCACGTGCTCACGGGTCTGGGGCATGGGCCCGTCGGCGGCGGAGACCACCAGGATGGCCCCGTCCACCTGGGCGGCGCCGGTGATCATGTTCTTGATGTAGTCGGCGTGCCCGGGCATGTCGACGTGGGCGTAGTGGCGGTTGTCGGTCTCGTATTCGACGTGGGCGATCGAGATGGTGATGCCCCGGGCCTTCTCCTCGGGGGCCTTGTCGATCTGGTCGAACGGGGTGAAGGCCACATCGGGGTTGTGCTCGTGGAGGACCTTGGTGATGGCCGCCGTCAGGGTGGTCTTGCCGTGGTCGATGTGACCCATGGTGCCGACATTCAGGTGCGGCTTGGAACGCTCGAACTTCTTCTTGGCCATCAGGCTCTCCCGGGTCCTCCTGGGCTGGTGTGTACTGGTAGCGGCGGTCGGACTCGAACCGACGACCACACGATTATGAGCCGTGTGCTCTAACCAACTGAGCTACGCCGCCACGTTCGCCCTGAACGGGCGGAGCCCCCTGTCGGAATCGAACCGACGACACCAGCCTTACCATGGCTGTGCTCTGCCGACTGAGCTAAGGGGGCGCCACGACCGGGCCTTCCGGCCCGGACGCGAGCGACGAGTCTACCCAACGGGCCCCGGGGCCGGTCCCTGTCCGCGCAACGTCCGATGACGTAGGGTCGGCCCGTGGAGGTCAGGCTGGCCCGGGACGCCGACGGAGAGGCCATGAGGGCCATCTACAACCGCGAGGTCACCGGGTCGACGGTCACCTTCGACATGGTGGCGCGCACCCCCGAGGAGCAGCGCCGCTGGCTGGACGAGCACTCCGGCGCCCACCCGGCGCTGGTGGCCGTGGACGGGGGCGCCGTGGTCGGGTTCGGCTCGCTGTCCCCCTACCGGTCCCGCCCGGCGTACTCGACGACGGTCGAGGACTCCGTGTACGTCGACACCGACCACCGGGCCCGCGGGGTGGGCCGGGCCGTGCTGACCGAGCTAGTCCGCCTCGCTCAGGTCCATGGCTTCCACGCGGTCATGGCCCGGATAGTCGGGGGCCACGACGCCTCGATCGGCCTGCACCGCGCCTGCGGCTTCGAGGTCATAGGTGTCGAGCGCGAGGTCGGCCGCAAGTTCGGCCAGTGGCTGGACGTGGTGCTGATGGAGCTCCTCGTCGACCGCTGACGGCCGGGTCCCGGCGCCACCCCCGAGGACCAGCTGGCGCAGCCGGGCCAGGGCGGGCGTCGGCAGGGCCACCAGGCACAGCACGGCCAGGGCCAGGGCCACCGACGCCAGGCTGGCCCGCCCCAGCTCCTTCACCAGCTCCACGCCGCCCGGGAACCCGATGAACGACCCCACGATCGTGACCCCCACCAGGATCAGGCGCCACCGGCCGAACGCCACCGGGGCCAGGAGGATGATCCCCCAGGCCAGGTACCAGGGCTGGACGACGGGACCGAGCACGACGACGAGAAGGAGGGTGGTCCCCAGCGCCTTCACCATCCCGAGCCGGGTGCTCGAGACGAGCAGCCCCACGCCGGCGACCATGGCGGTGAGCATCCCGAGGGTCCGGGTGAGGGTGAGCATGCCCTTCACCCCGATCAGGTGCAGGGCGTGGCCGACGCTCCCGAGCGTGATCCCGAGGGCGGTGACCGGGTCGGTCATCGACCGCACCACCGAGGGGTTGTCCAGGGCCTTGGCCCATCCCCATCCAAGCCCCAGGAGGGCGGTGACGACCGCCATGATCCCGATGGCGGTGAGGACCGAGGTGAGCACCGGTCGGACCCGCTCGCGCCACGTGGCGGAGGGCCCGAGCCAGTGCCAGCCCACATAGACCACCCCCAGCGCCGCCGGCACCTTCACGGCCGCGGCCAGCGCGCACAGCGTCACAGCCCAGAGTGGGCGCTGTTTGACGGCCAGCGCCATCCCCGCCACCAGCAGCCCCAGCATCAGGGCGTCGTTGTGGGCGCCGCCGATGAGGTGGAGGAGCGTCACGGGGTTGAGCACGGCCAGAACGAAGACCGTCCCGGCGTCCCTCCGCATGTTCCGGGCCAGGACCGGGAGCCCGAGGGCTATCAGCACCACGCCGAGGAGGGCCAGCAGCCGCAGGCCCACGACCGTCGCCAGCACGTGGTGGCCGGTGACGATGTTGATGGCGGCGTCGAGCCCGATGAACACGGGCCCGTAGGGAGCGGGTGACGCCCCCCAGAGCTGGTCGACCAGCGGGTAGTAGGGGCTGTTGACCCCGAGGGCGTCGGGACCGTGGACGTAGGGGTTGATGCCCTGGGTCACCATCTGGCCCTGGGCGGCGTAGCTGTAGACGTCCTGGCTGAACAGCGGGGGCGCCACCAGGATCGGGATCAGCCACAGCCCGGCCACCACCGCCAGCACCCCGATCGGGAGCGGGCGCCCGCCGCTGCGGGTGGGGGACACGGCACGGAGCATGGCGAACCAGGCCCGGATCAGCAGGACCATCCCGCCGTAGGACGCGACCAGCGACAGGAGCATCTTGGGGCCGGGGGGCGTCGTGATCGAGGGGATGCCGAAGAACCAGGCCCCCTGGAGCTTCAGCGAGAACGGCGATCCCATCTGGGACGCGCCGTAGGCGATGGCCATCGACGCCAGGAGGCCGCCGGCGGCGGGCCTGCCGATGCGGCCCAGGATGGCCCGACCGTCGTCCTCGGGGGGCGCCACCACCACGGGCTCACCGGGCGCGGCGTCGGGCGCGGAGCCGTCCCCGACCGCTTCGGCCGTCATCCGTGCGAACGCGGCAGTGCCCGCCGTCCACCAACGGCGAGCGATCGTCGGAGGGCGCGGAGGTACACGCGGACGCCAGCTCACGGCGGGAACACTTTGCCAAAACGCGGCCCGCGAAGCCAGACAATCCGCTGCCGCGCGTCAGCGGCGCGAGCGGCGGATCAGCACGATCACGGCGGCCAGAACGACCAGCACGCCGCCGATCACGGCACCGATCAGGGCGCCGCCACCCCCGCCCCCGCCGCTCGAACCGGGCGGCAGGATCAGGGCAAAGTCCCCCAACCGGTCGGCCGACACCGAATACTCGGAGGGCGGGACGTGGGTGGTGGCCAGAGGCCGCCACACCCCGGAGTCGAACCGATCGACCGTCGGCGCGCCGGGCGTGCCGGTGGCGCGCAGGGCCAGGGTGATCACCTGACCGGCGGCCACGCCGACCGGCTGGGGCACCCCGCCCGGGCCGGGACCGGTGGCGGTGAAGCTGTACACGTTGCCGTCGATCCGCCCCCGTCCCGGTTGGGCCGGAGGAGCCACCGGCGCGATGCGCAGGACGATCCGCTCCCCGCTCGGGGCGGAGAAGGCGCCGGTCGAGAAGATGATCGTGGCCTGGGGCGGGGTCTCGGTGGTCGACAGCTCGACGGTCTGGGCCCCGGCGGGCCCGGTCACGGTCACCGTCTCCGCCGCCGAGGTGGGGGCGGCCGTGGTGGCGAGCCCGGGCGGTGGCTTCAGGTACCGGTACGGCTCGGCCGACAGCGGCAGCCCGTCGTAGACCGGGGGGGCGGCGCCGAACACCCCCGCCGCCCAACCGCCGAGGAGGGCGGCGGCGGGAACGGCCACGGCGGCGGCCCGGACCCGGCGCCTCACAGCAGCCACCACCCCGCCCCGTCCGCCAGCAGGTGGGCCAGGGCCGGAGCCGCGACCGAGCCGCTGACCAGGCGCAGACCGCCGAGGACGAGGCCGACGGTGAAGTCGAGGGGCAGCGCCTTCCACCCGTACAGCGGGAGATGGACCAGGGCGAAGGCCCCGCTCGTCGCCACCAGCGCCACCGCCCCACCCGCCCGCTGCACACAGACCCGCCACAGGGCGCCCCGCAGGAACGCCTCCTCGGCACCGACGACGAGGGCGACGCCGAGGGCCCAGGGGAAGAGGGAGCTTCGCCCGGGGGGGTGGGGACCGAGGCGCGTGAGCGGGCCGGCCACGAGCAGCACCGCCCCGACCAGGCCCCAGGCGGCGGCGGACGGTGCCGGGCGGCGGGGACGCCAGCCCGAGAGCCAGGCCGCCCCGGCCAGCACGGCCACGAAGGCGGGGGTGCTCACGGCCCGCAGCGCCACCGCCAGCCCGAGGGCGGCCACGAGGAGGGCGGCCGGCGGCGGGGAGGTACGGCGCGCCGGGGCGGCGGCCGGCGCCGGGGCGGTCACGCCGGCAGGGGGATGAGCCGGGGTGTACCGGTGGCGTAGGTCGGGGGCCACACCACGACGCTGTGGCGGGACGACTGCCACTGCCAGATCACGGCGGCGGCCCGGATGTTCTGGCCCAGCTCGGCTCCGGTCCCGAAGCGCACGCCGGCGCCGTTGGGCAGGGTGCCGGCGGGCAGCGCCAGCGTGCGGGCGGCGGCGGCCACGCCGGCGGCGTCGAGGCTGTGGGCGCGGGGCAGGACGTAGTGGAACAGCGCCCATCCCGCCGAGAAGCCGGCCAGGGCCTCCTCGCTCGGCTCCGACTCACCGGTCTGGGCCTTCCACGCCGCGGTCAGCCGGGCGTAGGCCTGCGCCCCCACGGCATTGAGTGCCCCGGGGTTGAACCCGCCCTCGGGGCGGTCGGACGCGAACACGCCGACGGCCTGGGGCCCGAGCTCGTTGCCGAACGTGGGGCCGCACTCGGCCATGGTCGAGCCGATCATGGCGCCGACGTGCAGGCCGCTTTGGAGCATGGCCCGCCGGAAGGCGATGCCGTCCGGGATGTAGGAGGCCAGGATCAGCACGTCGGGGTGGACGGCGGCCAGCTGGGCCAGCACCGACGGCCAGTGCGGCGAGTAGTAGTCGTAGGCCATGCGCGCCACCACCGGCATGCCCGCCGCCCGGGCGGATGCGAGGGCGGCGCCGGCGACCGACTGACCGTAGGCGTCGTTCTCGTAGAGGACGGCAACGCGGGTGTGCTGGGGCGTGAGACCGAGCCGGGGCGCCAGCACCGTGGCGGCAAACCTCCCCGAGTTGTCCCCCAGGTCCCCGCCGGTAGCGCCGACGCGGAACACCAGCGGGGAGCTGCCGGTCAGCCGGTCGACCACGGCGCCGGCCTCCCAGTAGACGATCCCGTCGTGGGCGGCGGCCGTGGCCGCCGGCATCGACAGCTGCGACGAGAAGGCCCCCACCACGACCTGCGCCCCGGCCGCCTTCACGGCGGCCACCGCGGCCGGCGCCTGCTCCCGCGTCTCCAGATCGCGCACGACCAGCTGCACCGGCCGTCCGCCGACCCCTCCCTCCTGGTTGGCCAGCTGGGCCGCTATGCGCACGCCCCGCAGCTCCTCGAGACCGAGGGCGGACTGCATGCCCCGCACCGGGAACACCGCCCCGACGGTGAGCGCGGAGGTGCCGGCGTCACCCCGGGTCGCCACGAGCAGCGACGACAGCGCCAGCACCACGGCCGCCCCGACCGCGGCCGCAGCCACCCCAACCCGACGTCTGCTCATCGCACCTCCCGCACCCGGCCGGACCGCCTTTCTATCCGGCCCGGGTGCCGCGGGCGAGACGGGAAGCGCCGTTAGCCTGCCGCGGTGTCGATCCTGGCCCACGCCTTCGGGGCCCGCTACGACCTGCCGGTCCCGCTCCTGTACTTCGTCACGGGCGGGGCGGCCGTGGTGTTCCTCTCGTTCCTCCTCGTCCTTCCCAGGGAGGTGGCGGTCCCGGAGCAGCCCGAGGCCCCGGACGGGAGCTTCGTGCCCCGGAACCGGCCGGTGCCGGCGGCCATCGGGCTGCTCGGGCTCGGTGTCCTGGTGGTGGCCGGGATCATCGGGTCCCAGGAGATCCCGGAGAACATCGTCCCCACCGCCTTCTGGCTGGTGATCTGGATTGCCGTTCCCATCTCGTGCGGCGTGGCGGGGGACTGGACGCCGTGGATGAATCCCTTCGCCGTGCTGGCGCGCCTGGCCGACCGGGACGGGTTGCGCCGGGCGGTGCTGGGCGGCGCCGAGAAGGTCGGATGGCCGGCGGCGCTGGGGTGGTGGCCGGCGGTGGTCATCTTCCTCCTGGTCGCGTCGGGAGAGCTGATCTACAACGGGTGGGCCACCCGGCCCATCGTCACCGGCGTGGGTCTGCTCGCGTACGCCGCCCTGAGCGCCCTGGCCGGCATGTTCTTCGGGGCCGAGGCGTGGCTGACCCGGGGGGAGATGTTCTCGGTGCTGTACTCCACCTGGGGCCGCCTGGGCTGGCTGCGGTTCGGGCGCCCGGGCCGGCCCGGGTTCCTCGGCGGGCTCGACCAGGCGTTCGAGGCCAGCGTGAGCCGGATCACGTTCGTGTTCCTCCTGCTCATGTCGGTGACCTTCGACGGCCTCCTGGCCACACCGGCGTGGAAGCGCCTCGAGCTGCAGCTGCCGCCGAGCTTCTCGGTCGGCTCGGGCCGCTACGTGGCCCTGGCCGAGGCCGCCTTCCTCACCCTCGTGCTGCTGGCGTGGGTGGTGTTCGGGGGCTTCGCCCGGGCGGTGCGTCAGGTCGGGCGGCTGTCCGGTCCGCTCAACCGGACCGTCGTGGCGCTGATCCCCTCACTCCTGCCGATTGCGTTCGGCTACCTGCTGGCCCACAACTTCGCCTATCTGCTCGTGAACGGCCAGCTGCTGGTCCCCCTGGCCGGCAACCCCTTCGGCATCCACGGCTGGCAGTGGCTGCCGGCCCCGTTCAACGACAGCTACGAGATCCACCGCCAGCCCGTGCCGGCGGCGGCCATCTGGTACTTCCAGGTGGCGCTGATCGTGCTCGTGCACATCGCCGCCGTCGTCGTGGCCCACCGTCACCTGGCGCGGGTCACCCGCACCCGCGTGGAGGCGCGGCGCTCGGAGTGGCCCTGGATCGTGGCCATGGTCGCCTACACGATGACCAGCCTGTGGCTGCTGGCCCAGCCCATCGCCAAGGAGCCGGTGACGCAGCCCGCCGGGTCCCCATCCCCGCCGGCGGCGGTTGCTCAGCTGGCGCAGACGGTCCCCGCCGGTGGAGTGGCCCCGGCCACGAGATAGCGGTCGACCCAGCTCCGCACGCACGCCGAGTAGAAGTACGCCACGTGGTCCCGGCCCTGCCGCATGAGCAGGACGCCGTGCTGCAGCTCGGCCGCCAGCGACTGCGCCCACGCCGCCGGCGTGACCGGGTCGGCGGTGGTGCCCACCACGAGGATCGGGGGCGAGCCGGCGGCGGTGACCGGATGGGGCCGCCCCGTCGGCGGCACCGGCCACAGCCCGCACGCCAGCTCCCCCCACGCGAACACCGGCCCGAACACCGGCGCCGGCCCGGACAGCTCGCGCGCCAGGGCGGGGTAGGCGGCGGGGTCGCCCGGCACGGGATGGTCGACGCAGGTCACCGCCTCGAAGGCGTCGGCGCCGTTGGGGCCGCCGTGGTTCAGGTAGGCGTCGGACAGCGCCACGACCGGTGCGCCGTTGCCGCCGGCGGCGGCGCCGAGGGCCTGTCCCAGGGCCGGCCACCGCGACGGTGAGTACATGACTCCCTCCACCGCCTCGTAGATCTCCCCCGGGCCCATCTGCCGGCCCGGGCCGGCGGGCAGGGGGTGCCGGCGGGCGGTGTCCAGGAGCGACCGGAAGGCGGCCCCGGGGTCGGAGCCGGGCCGCCAGCCGCAGGGGCCGGGGTCGGCCCCGCACCACGAGAGGAACTGGCCGAGCACCCGGTCGAACCCGACCGCCTGGGCCTCCACCTGCCGGGTGAGGTCGAGGGCCGGGTCGAGGGCCCCGTCCAGCACCGCGGCGCGCACCCGGCCCGGGTAGGCGTCGGCATAGAGGGCGCCCAGGTAGGTCCCGTAGGAGTGGCCCACGAACGTGAGACGGTCGTCCCCGAGGGCGGCGCGGAGGCGGTCGAGGTCCTCCACTCCCTCCCGGGTGCCGGCATGCGCCAGCAGGGCGGCCCCGCTCCCGGACAGGCACGCCGCCGCGAAGGCCCGGTCGTCCGCCACCAGCTGCTGCCGTCCGGCCGCGTCTCCCGGAGCCGGGTCCGGCAGGAGCGCCGTGGTCGGGCCGGCGCCGCCACAGCGGACCGGGTCGCTGCGCGCCACTCCGCGCGGGTCGTACGACACGACGTCGAACCGGTCCTGGACCTCGGGCCCGAGGACCCGCAGCTCGGTCGGCAGGTCGTCCACCCCCGAGTCCCCCGGCCCCCCGGGGTTGATCACGAGCGATCCGATGCGCCGGGCCGGATCGAGCGCCGGCCGGCGGGCCACGGCCAGGCCGATCCGGACGTCGTCGGGCCGGGAGTAGTCGAGCGGCACCTCGAGGGTGGCGCACTGGAGGCTGCCGCACGGCGCCCACCGCAGCGGCGGCGCCGGCGGGGCGGTGGTGGGTGGCGGCGTGGTGGTGCCCGGCGCGGGCGGCCGGGTCGTGGTGGAGCCCCGCCGCGCCGAGGGGTGGCTCCCATCCCCGCCCCCGCAACCGGCGGTGGCCACAACGACGGCCGCCATTACGATCGCCGCGATGGAGCGCAAGGAGCTCGAGGCGGTCATCTACGAGAAGGACGGCCCGGTGGCGCGCATCGTCCTCAATAGGCCGGACAAGGCCAACACCAAGGACTCGGTCCTCGTGCGCGAGGTCGACGCGTGCCTGCACGAGGCCGACCGGGACCGCGACGTGAAGGTGGTGGTGCTGAAGGCCAACGGGAAGGGATTCTGCGGGGGACACGTGGCCCGCTGGGGCCCCGACGAGCAACCCTATCCGGAGTTCGGAGAGACCTTCGAAGACCTCTACAAGGGCACGGCCGACCTGTTCCTGTGGCCCACCCTCTATCTCTGGGAGTTCCCGAAGATCACGATCTCGCAGGTGCACGGCTACTGCCTGGGCGGTGGCGTGTACCTCGGCCTGCTGACCGACTTCGTCGTGGCGTCCGACGACGCCTACTTCCAGATGCCCCTGGCCCAGAGCCTCGGAGAGCCGGGCGGCCACACCATGATCGAGCCCTGGATCACGATGAACTGGCACCGCACCATGGACTGGTTCCTCCTGGCCCCGACCCTCTCGGCGGCCGAGGCCCTCCAATGGGGCCTGCTCAACCGGGTGGTGCCGCGCGCCGACCTCGAATCGACGGTCGAGGAGATGGCCCAGACAATCTCCCGCATCCCGCTCACCACCCTGATGGCGGTGAAGAGCAACGTGAAGCGGGCGTGGGAGCTGATGGGGATGCGCGTGCACCTGCAGGTCAGCCACATCCTCACCAACCTGGTCGGCGCCGCGACGGATGTGCAGGCCCTGCGGTCCGAGCTGATCGGATCGGGTCTCAAGCCCCGCGACTTCATCGCCCGCGGCTCCGGCCCCGGCGCCGAGCCGCCCCGGCCCCCCGAGGAGCCCACCGGGTAGCCTCCGCAGCCTCAGCCGACTGGGAGGGAACGACCGATGGACGTCCGGGTGGAGCGCGAGCGGATCATCTACGAGAAGGACGGTCCGGTGGCCCGGATCATCCTCAACTACCCGCAGAAGGCCAACTCTCAGGACTCGCTGCTGGCCCGCGAGGTCGACGACGCCCTGATCGACGCCGACCGCGACTACGACATCAAGGTCCTGGTGATGAAGGCCAACGGGAAGGGCTTCTGCTCCGGGCACGTCATCGGTGACACCAACACGGCCTACCCGGAGTTCGCCGAGGGGAGCGAGCGCATCGGCACGCCCTGGAAGGGCCAGTACGACGTGTTCGTGCGCCCGGTGATGAACCTGTGGGAGTTCTCCAAGCCGACCATCGCCCAGGTCCACGGGTACTGCCTGGGGGGCGGCACGCACTACGGGCTCACCACCGACATCGTGATCGCGTCCGACGACGCCTACTTCCAGTACCCGCCCCTGCAGGGCTTCGGGATGCCGTCCGGCGAGTGCTCGATCGAGCCGTGGGTGTTCATGAACTGGCGCCGGGCCGCCTACTACCTCTATCTCTCCGAGGTCATCGACGCCCAGAAGGCGCTGGCGGTGGGGCTCGTCAACGAGGTGGTGCCGCGCGACCAGCTCGAGGACCGGGTCGAGCAGATCGCCCGCCACATCGCCCAGGCTCCCCTCACCACGTTGATGCTGACCAAGGCCAACCTCAAGCGGGCGTGGGAGCTGATGGGGATGCGCGTGCACTGGCAGGGGTCCAACGACCTGGTGGCGCTGGCGTCCACGGCCAAGGACGTGCAGGCCCTGATCGGCCAGGTGATGCAGGGCCAGATCAAGCCGGCCGAGATGGCGGAGCGCCACGCCCAGTCCGCCGCGGCCGACTGACCCACACCGGCCCATGGACATCTCCGACCACGGGGCGTCCCGGCCGGAGGCCACCGCCCTCGTGATGTCCTCGGGGGAGACGGTCACCTACGGGGACCTGCTGACCCGCTCCGACGCCTGCGCCCAGCTCCTGTACCACGCCGGCCTGCGCCGCGGGGACGGCGTGGCGATCATGCTGCTCAACGGCCCGGAGTTCTTCGAGGTCGCCTGGGCGGCCCAGCGCTCGGGGCTGTACTACACGCCGGTCAACACCCACCTCACCTTCGAGGAGGTCGACTACATCGTCGACGACTCGGGGGCCAAGGCCCTGCTCGTCGACGCATCGATGGCCGAGCTGGCCGGACGGCTGGTGGACCGCAACCCGGGCGTGGTGGTGCGCTACTCGGTCGGCGGTCCGCTCGACGGCTACCTCCAGTACGAGAAGGCCACCGCCGCCATGCCCGCGGGCGGACCACCCGAGCCCTCGCAGGGCACGGAGATGCTGTACTCGTCGGGAACGACCGGACGCCCCAAGGCGGTGCACCGGTCCCTGCCCGGGCCGGAGGGCTCCTGGGCCCAGGGCGCCGTCGAGACCAGCCTGCGCGACCGGTACGGCATGACCCGTGACGACGTCTACCTGAGCCCGGCCCCGCTGTACCACAGCGCCCCGCTGAACTTCACCATGGCCGTGCTGCGCCTCGGCGCCACCGACGTCGTGATGGAGCGGTTCGACCCCGAGCTGTGCCTCCAGCTGATCGAGCGCCACCGCGTCACCCACGCCCAGTTCGTGCCGACCATGTTCGTGCGCATGCTGAAGCTCCCCGAGGAGGTTCGCCGGCGCTACGACGTGTCGAGCCTCCGGTACGTCGTGCACGCAGCCGCCCCGTGCCCGGTGGAGGTCAAGCAGCAGATGATGGAGTGGCTGGGACCGATCATCTACGAGTACTACGGCGGGACCGAGGGCTTTGCCGGCACGTTCATCGGGCCCGAGGAGTGGCTGGCCCACCCCGGCTCGGTCGGGCGCCCCATGAGCAAGGTGCACGTCGTCGACGAGGACGGCAACGAGCTACCTACCGGCAACGCCGGGACCCTCTACTTCGAGGGAGGGCCCGCCTTCGAGTACCACAACGACCCCGAGAAGACCCGCTCGGTCAGCAACGACCGCGGGTGGCGCACCCTCGGGGACGTCGGTTACGTCGACGACGAGGGCTACCTCTACCTGACCGACCGGGCCACCTTCATGATCGTGTCGGGGGGCGTGAACATCTACCCCCAGGAGGCCGAGAACGTCCTCGTGATGCATCCCGCCGTGGCCGACGTGGCCGTCTTCGGCGTGCCGAACGCCGAGTTCGGTGAGGAGGTGAAGGCGGTGGTGCAGCCGCTGGAGTGGGAGCGGGCGGGCCCCGAGCTGGCCGAGGAGCTGCTGGCCCACTGCCGTGCCCACCTGGCCGCCTACAAGTGCCCGCGCTCGCTCGACTTCGAGCGGGAGTTGCCGCGCGATCCGAACGGGAAGCTGTACAAGCGGCGGCTGCGCGAGCGGTACTGGGAAGGCCACCGCACCCGCCTCCTGTGACCGGAGCCCTCCTGTGACCGACGTCGTGGTGGTGGGCTCGGGCGGGGCCGGGCTGGCCGCCGCCGTCACCGCCGCCTCCGCCGGCGCCGGCGTGACGGTCCTGGAGCGCTCCTCCACGGTCGGCGGCACCACCGCCGTCTCGGGCGGAGGCATCTGGGTGCCCTGCAACGACCACATGGCCGGCGTCGGCGTGAGCGACAGCAGGGAGGAGGCGCTGGCGTACTGCCGCCGCATGGTGGCGGGCAGGATGCCCGACGAGCTCATCGAGACCTTCATCGACACCGCCCCCGCCGCCGTCCGCCACCTGGAGGAGCACACGCCACTGCGCCTCCATGCCATGTCGTGGCCCGACTACCACCCCGAGATGGAGGGGGCCAAGCGGGCCGGGCGCATGCTGGAGCCGGACGTCTTCGACGCGACCGTGCTCGGGTCGTGGGCGGGGCGGCTGCGGCCGGCGCCGGTACTGCACCTGCCGATCACCCTCGAGGAGCAGACCGTCACGTGGCGGCTGGCCTACACGCCGGAGAAGCTGGACCTCGACGAGATCAAGGCCCGCGCCGCCGGCGGGAGGCTGACCGTGGGCCGGGCCCTGGTGGCGGCGCTGCTCAAGGGGTGCCTGGACCTCGGGGTGACCGTCACCACCGGGGCGCGGGCCCGCCACCTGCTCCGTGAGGACGGGCGGGTGGCCGGGGTGAGCTACGAGGACCCTGACGGCGGGGCCCCGGTCGAGGTGCCGGCCTCCTCCGTCGTCCTCGCATCAGGGGGCTTCGAGTGGAGCGAGGACCTGAAGCGCAGCTTCCTCCCCGGCCCCCTCACCCATCCGACCACCCCGCCCTTCAACGAGGGGGACGGCCTGCGCATGGCCATGGAGGCCGGCGCCGCCCTCGCCAACATGACCGAGGCGTGGTGGTACCCGACTTCGTCCCTGCCCGGGGACACCTACGAGGACCGGCCCCTGAGCCGCTTCGTCGGCACGGAGCGGACGGCGCCGCACTGCATCATCGTGAACCGCGAGGGCAGGCGGTTCGTCAACGAGGCCGCCAACTACAACGACATGATGAAGGCCTTCTACTCCTTCTCCCCCCGCGGCTACCGGTGGGCCAACATCCCGTGCTGGTCGGTCATGGACTCCCAGTACCGCCGTCGCTACGCCGTGGCCGCCGCCCGGCCCGGGAGCGCCGATCCCGACTGGCTCGTCCGGGCCGACAGCCTGGCCGAGCTGGCGGCCCGGCTGGGCGTGGACGGCGCCGGACTGGAGGACACGGTGGCGCGGTTCAACCGCTTCTGCCGCCACGGCCGGGACCCCGACTTCGGGCGGGGGGACAGCTACTACGACCGCTTCCACGGCGATCCCGCCGCCCCCCACCCGAACCTGGGCACCATCGAGGAACCGCCTTTCTACGCCCTGGAGGTCCACCCCGGCTGCGTGGGCACCAAGGGCGGCCCGCTCACCGACTCCCGGGCCCGGGTGCTCGACGTCAACGGTGAGGTGATGCCCGGGCTGTTCGCCGCCGGCAACGCCGCCGCCAGCCCCGCCGGTCCCGCCTACTTCGGCGGCGGCTGCTCGATCGGGATGGCCGTCACGTGGGGGTACCTGGCCGGAGCGACGGCGGCCGGGCAGCTGCGGCCCGCGGCGGCTGGGTAGGGTCGGCCCTCATGCCCGAAGACGGTCTGTCCGGTCAGCCGCGGGAGCTCGTGGTGGGGCTGCTCACCACCATGACCCGGATCATGCACGCCGACCAGCGGGTGCGCGATGGCATAGCCCGGGGGGAGCTGATGGCCTCGTACTGGCCCTGTGCCGGCCAGGAGGCGGTGGCGGCGGGCGTGGGGGCGGCGCTGGCGCAGAGCGACTGGATGGTGACGACCTACCGGGGCCTGCACGACCAGCTGGCCAAGGGGGTGCCGCTCGAGCCGATCCTGGCCGAGATGGCGGGGCGCGCCACCGGGTGCTGCGGCGGCAAGGGCGGAACCATGCACGTGACCGACCCCGAGCACGGGCTGATGCTCTCCACGGGGATCGTCGGGGCCGGGATACCGGTCGCGGTCGGCCTCGGCCTGGCCGCCCGGACGCGCGGCGAGGACCGGGTCGTCGCGGTCAGCTTCGGGGACGGGGCCGTCAACACCGGCGCCTTCCACGAGGGCGCCAACCTGGCGGCGGTGTGGGAGCTGCCGGTCGTGCTGGTCTGCCAGAACAACGGCTACGGGGAGATGACCCCGATCGAGCACGTGCAGAAGGTGACGCGTGTGTCGGACCGGGTGTCGGGCTACGGCATGCCGGGCGTGACCGTGGACGGCAACGACCCGGTGGCCGTCCATGCCGCCGTGGCGGAGGCGGTGGGGCGGGCCCGGGCCGGCGGCGGCCCCACGCTCGTCGAGTGCGTGACCTACCGGCTGTGGGGCCACTACTTCGGGGACCCGATGGCCTACATCCCGCCCGAGCAGCTGGAGGCGGCCCGGGCCGACCACCCGGTGGCCCGGTTCCGGGACCGGCTGGTGGCGGCGGGGATCCTGGACGCGGCGGGGGCGGAGGCCGTCGACCGGGACGCCGCTGCCGAGGTCGAAGGGGCGTGGCGGGCGGCCATGGAGGCGCCGGCGGCTGCGCCGGAGTCGGCGCTCACCGACGTGTACGCGGGCTAGAGGCGAGGCGGGAGGGGCGGGAGCCGGATGGCGGAAGAGACCGAGCTCACCATGCGGTCGGCGGTGAACCAGGCGCTGGCCGAGGCGCTGGCCGCCGACGACGACGTCATCGTGCTGGGTGAGGACGTGGCCGATCCGGCCGGAGGGATCGTGGGGGCGACCCGGGGCCTGTCCACCCGCTTCGGGACCGACCGGGTGCGCGACACGCCGATCTCGGAGACCGCCATAGCCGGGGCCGCCATCGGCGCCGCCCTGGGCGGCCTGCGCCCGGTGGCCGAGATCATGATCATGGACTTCATCGGCATCTGCCTCGACCAGCTCGCCAACCACGCCGCCAAGCTCCGCTACATGTCGGGCGGGCGCACGCCCGTGCCGATCACGGTGCGCACGGCGGTGTTTGCCGGCACGGGTGGGGGTGCCACCCACTCCCAGAGCCTGGAGGCGTGGTTGACCCACATCCCGGGCCTCAAGGTGGTGGTCCCCAGCACGCCGCGCGACGCCAAGGGGCTGCTGACCTCCTGCATCTTCGACGACGATCCCTGCGTCTTCGTCGAGACCGTCCGCCTGTTCGGCGCCAAGGGGCCGGTCCCGGCCGACGGCTTCTCGATCCCGCTCGGTTCCGCCGAGGTCAAGCGGGAGGGCTCGGACGTGACGGTCGTGGCGCACGGCCCCGCCGTCCCCGACGCCCTGGCCGCGGCCGAGGAGCTGGCCGCCGACGGGGTGTCGGTCGAGGTCGTCGACCTGCGCTCGCTCGTGCCGCTCGACACCGCCACGGTTCTGGAGTCGGCGGCGCGGACGGGGCGGGTGGTGATAGCCCACGCCGCCACGACCTTCGCCGGCCCCGGCGCCGAGCTGGCCGCCACCGTGGCCCACGACCTGTTCGGCCAGCTGGCGGCGCCGGTGGAGCGGGTGGGGGCCCCGTTTGTCCCGATCCCGGCCTCACCGGCCCTGGAGCGCTCGGTGCTGCCGGGCCGGGCGGACATCGTGGCTGCGGTGCGCCGGGTCACGGGCTGAGGGCCCGCCTCCCGCCGTCAGGTCGCCAGGTAGCGGTCGAGCTCGCAGTGCATGTTCGAGATGCCGCCCTCGTAGCGCTGCGAGAGCCGGAGGTGCTCGAAGCCCTGGGTGTGCAGGCCCCGCTGCTGGCGCTCGATGTTGGAGAAGTCCTGGCGGGGGATCGTCGGCCACGCCGCCGCGTCGTCGGGGCGGAAGGGGCCCTGTAGCGCCGGGCGCCCCGGCTCCTGCCCGTCGGGGAAGATCGTCACCGACCACAGCTCGAACAGGCAGGACTCGGGATCGGTGCCCAGGGGCCGGCTGCGGTACATGAGGGCGTTGCCGTACTGGGGGAGCACGAAGAAGTTGGGGAACACGAAGAAGACGCCGCCCCAGCGGGCGATGGCCTCCGGGTCGGCCGGCGGCAACGGGATCCCCGCCCCGGTGGCGTGCTCGTAGATGGCCCTGACCACGGCGGCGCCGAAGGGCTCCTCGCCCGCCGAGTTGCGCAGGCCCTCGATGACGAACAGGTCCTTGTCGAGGGTCATGGCGTCGAGCCCCTCGTAGAGGAGGCGGCTGGACTCGATGGTGGCGGCCACGGCGGCCGGGCTGGTGGGCCCCTTGGCCCGCCCCGACCGGTTCTGGAAGTGGGAGTGGCCGTTGGGGTGGACGAAGTACTCCTGGCCGTCCGGGTCGAAGCGCTCGGGAGCGCCCAGCGTCAGCTGCGGGTGGGTGCGGGGGACGTGGAACCCCTCCATGAACGCCTCCTGGGCCATCTTCCAGTTGGCGTTCAGCACGACACTCTTCCACCACCGCACCCGCATCCGGTCGACCCCGAGCGGGTCGAGGAGGGCCGCCACCGGTGCCAGCGCCTGGTCGAGAGGGGGAGCGCCCCTGTCGAGGTTGACGAAGACGCAGCCGCCCCAGGTGCCGACGGCGCATTCGCGCAGGGCCAGGTCGTCACGGTCCACGCACCGGGCCTCGAACCCGGCCTCGGCGAAGACGAACGAACAGCTCCCGTCCAGGTTCCAGCGCCAGCCGTGGAAGGGGCACACGATGTCCCCCCGGAACCGGCCGCTCCCCACCGCCAGCTGGGTGGCGCGGTGGCGGCAGGCGTTGAGGTAGGCCTTGACCGCCCCGGCGCCCGCACCCTCGGCGGCGCGCACCACGAGGATCGACTGGTCGCAGATGGTGTACTCGGCGTAGTCACCGACGACCGGGATCTCCTCCAGGCGGCACGCCATCTGCCACACCCGGGGCCACAGGCGCTCCTGCTCGAGGGCCGAGAACTCGGGGCTCGTGTAGCGGGCGGCGGGGATGAACGCCGGGTCGGCCACGGCATGAGGCGGCGTAACCATCTGCCCGGTCATCCCGGCACCAGCCGGCCGACCTGCTCCCCCACCTGGTAGACGGCGCCCTCGGTCCCCACCCGCCGCAGCCGGCCCGCCGCCGGCGCCGCCACCTCGGTCTCGACCTTGTCGGTCTCGATCACATAGAGCGGATCACCCTCGGCCACCGCCGCGTCCTCCTCCGCCAGCCACTGGAGCAGCGTGGCCTCGGTCATGGCCATTCCGAGCTTGGGCACCAACAGGGGCACGTCCGCATCCCCGCCCGGCACGGCCGGGATTGTACTGAGTAGGTTCCCGCCCATGCCCCGCTTCTCGATGCTCGTATCGACCAATCCGGTGCCCGGCAAGGAAGAGGAGTACAACCGGTGGTACGACGGCCAGCACGTCCCCGACGTCCTGCGCCTCGACGGGTTCGTGGCCGCCCAACGCTTCCGGCTGGCCGACTCCGAGCCGGCTCAGGACGCGCCCCACCGGTACCTGGCCATCTACGAGGTCGAGGCCGAGACCGTGGAGGCGGCGGGCAAGGTGCTGACGGACGGCTTCGCCTCGGGGGCGCTCCCGATGAGCGACGCCCTCGACCTGTCGTCGCTGACCCTCCTCTACTACGAGCCCATCACCGACCGCCGGGCCAGTGAGGGGGGCCAATGAGCCAGACCGAGTACATCCAGGTCACCCACCGGGAGCTCCCGTATCCCACCTTCGACGCCGACAACCACCTCTACGAGAACCGCGACGCCCTGACCAAGTTCCTGCCCCGGGAGTGGAGCGGGATCATCAAGTACGTCGAGGTCGACGGCCGCACCAAGCTGGCCATCCGGGACCGCATCTCCAACTACATCCCGAACCCCACCTTCGGCAAGGTGGCGGTACCGGGAGGGGCGGGCTACGACGTCACCAAGGGCGGCCAGGGGTTCGGAGAAGGGGGCAAGGGCGTCGGGTTCACAAAGCTGGTGGCCATGCCGGGGATCGACGCCTTCTTCGACCCCGAGCCCCGTCTCGAGCTGATGAAGGAGATGGGGATCGACCGCACCCTTCTGTGGCCCACGCTCGCCAGCGCCATCGAGGAGCGCCTGGCCGACGATCCCGACGCCGCCTGCGCCGTCATCCACGCCCTCAACGAGTGGATGCACGAGCACTGGACCTACGTGTACTCCGACGCCATCTACGCCACCCCGATCATCTCCCTGGCCGTGCTGGAGCGGGCCATGGAGGAGCTGGAGCTCATCCACGAGCGGGGCGCCAGGGTGTTCCTCATACGGGTGGCGCCGGTGCCGACGTGGCGGGGGCGCAAGTCCTTCGCCCTGCCGGACTTCGACCCGTTCTGGGAGCGGGTCCAGGAGCTCGACCTGACGGTGGGGATGCACTCGGGTGACCCCGGCTACCACCGCTACGTGAACGAGTGGGAGGGGCTCGGGGACCAGGAGATGAGCATCGACCGTCACGCCCGCAAGGCCAGCCCCGCCTTCCTCAAGCTGATGTCGGAAAAGGACAGCCTGATCGACGCCATGGCGTCGATCATCGGCCACGGCCTGGCCACCCGCTTCCCTCGCCTGCGCTTCCTGCCGGTGGAGTTCGGCAGCACCTGGATCAGGCCGTTCTACGCCAAGCTCCAGCGGGCGTGGGAGCAGGCGCCGGTCCTCTTCGACGAGAACCCGGTGGAGGTCTTCAACCGCAACGTCTGGGTCCACGCCTTCCACGAGCCCGACCCCAGGGGCCTGATCGATCTCGGCATACCGGTCGACCACATCATGTTCGGCTCCGACTTCCCCCATCCCGAGGGCATGGCCGACCCGCTGGCCTACTCCGAGGTCGTGGCCGACCTCCCGCTCGAGCAGCAGGCCTGGATCATGGGCGGGTCGCTCGAGAAGGCGATGAAGGTCGGCCGCTACGCCTGACGGCTCAGGCGGGCGGCCGCAGGCTCACCTGCACGACGTCGTCCACCACCCGGGTCCCGTAGAGAGGCAGGATCCCGGTCCAACCGTCTTCGGACGCCAGCACGCACTGGCCGGTGGTGACGTCGAATGTGCTGCCGTGCTCGGGACACCGCAGGAGACGGCCCCGTAACAGGCTGAGGCCGCCGAGCTCGGTTCCCTGGTGGGGGCACTGGCTCGGGAAGGCGTAGTAGTCACCGTCGACGTTGGCGAGCGTCACGGGCCGCCCGTCGACCTCGACGGTGGCCGTCTCACCGGGGGCCACCCAGTCGGTGGGGGCGGCGTCGTGGAACGCGGACGCCGGGGGGGCGTCGTTCAACGCGGACGCCGGGGGGGCGTCGTTCAGCTCGGACGCCGGGGGGGCGTCGTTCAGCTCGGACACGAGGGCTGATCGTACGCGCCGCCCTCCGCGGCCCGACCCGACCCGGACAGGCCGGGCAGGAGCGGGAGGAGCCGGCTCGAACCTCTTCTGCATGGGTCGTCGCTGGTTCGTGGTCGCAGTCGGCGTGGTCTCCGTCTCTCTGGCGGCGCCGGCCGCCGGGGCCGGGGCTCCCGCCGGGCCGGGTTCCGGGTCCGCTCCGGGGTCCGGTGGCTCGAGCGCCCTGCCGTGGCTGACCGTCTCCCATCCCGCCGGGCAGCGCCCCGAGCTCGTCGATCCGGACGGGCGCACCGTGGTCCTCCGGGGCGTGAACGTCGTCGGGGTCGAGGACGACTTCTACACCACCCCGACCGGCACGGAGCCCGGCCCGGCCCCGGTCTTCCCCATCGATCCTTCCGCCTACGACGGGACCTGTCCGGCCATGACCCACCGGGCGGGAGAGGCTCCCGTGTGCGAGGTCCAGGCCGGCCTCCCCGAGTACGCGCAGTCGACGGATCCGGGGTCCCGCAACGACCTGGCCCAGATGCGCGCTCTCGGCTTCGACTTCATCCGCCTGGCCGTGTCGTGGAGCCAGCTCGAGCCGACCCCCGGGCGCTACAGCCGCACCTACCTCGACCGCATAGCCCAGGTGGTCGGCTGGGCGCGGGAGCAGGGCATCTACGTCCTGTTGGACATGCACCAGGACGCCTACTCCCGGTTCACCCCGGATACGGGCCCCGTCGACGCCCCGCCCCTCCTCGGGCCCACCGAGGAGAGCTCGAACCATGCCGACGGGGCGCCGTCGTGGGCGGTGCTGGCCGACGGCGTGCCGGCCGAGGCGCCGGGTGGAGTGGCCGAGTTCAACTCGTACGTGGAGGCGGCGTTCACCAGCTTCTGGCTCAACCGGGTGCCGCCGGTGGCCCAGGGTCAGGCCCCGGGCCCGGGCCTTCAGGACCACTACATCGGCGCCATGGCCGCCCTGGCGGATCGGTTCCGGGGTGACTCGACCGTCGTCGGCTACGAGATCATGAACGAGCCGCTGCCCGGGTTCATCCCCCCGGCCGCGTTCAGCACCACCGAGCTGTACCCGTTCTACGCCCGGGTGGTCAGCGCCCTCACCGGGACCGGGGGCGCCTACCGCGACCTCGGTACGCACGTCCGGCGCCAGTCGTTCTTCTTCGAGCCGATGGCGGTGCGCAACCTGGAGGACGCCCCCGACCAGGTGGCGGTGCCGTTCTCGAGCTACCCGAACCTCGTATACGCCCCGCACACCTACACCCACGTGTTCACGGCCGACGCCGAGGCCGGCGTCCCCCCGCAGGAGAGCCCCTACCCGGTGTCCTACGACCAGGCCTACCAGGTGGCCGACGCCGAGGCCCGGTCCATGCACGCCGCCCTGATCTCGGGCGAGTACGGAAACTCGGCCGGAGAGGACGACGTCGTGCTCAGAGGCGAGACGGCCGCCCAGGACACCGCCATGGTGGGATCGACGCTCTGGGCATGGAAGGGGTCGTGCGCCGCCGGAACTCCGGTGCGGCAGTGCTACGACATCTGGTCCGTCTACGCCGGGGACCCGGCCACCCCGCCCGCCCAGAACCTCGGGCTCATCCCGACCCGGGTCAAGTACCTGTCCCGGATATATCCGATGGCGACGGCGGGCACCCTCGACAGCTTCGGCTTCGACCCCGACCACGGCACCTTCACGATGACCGCCACCGCGGAGGGGTCAGGGCCGCCGACGGTGATCTTCGTTCCGGCCGGCTCGAGCGGGAAGGTCACCGTGCGGGGCGCCGCCCGGCTTGGACAGCTGGTGGCCGAGCCCGACGGTACCCACCGGGTGCTCGTCTACCCGACGGGGCGGGGCGCCTACTCGGTCGCGGTTTCGTAGCGCTGGCCTGTCCCGACGACCGCGGACCCGTCAGAGGGGGGCCTGCACCCCTGTGGCCGGCCTCGGTGAGAAGGTGACAGGCATCTCCACGACGCCGAACAGCTCGGGGTTGCCCTCGTAGAACCGGGTCGCCTCTCCGACGACCCGGTAGTCGGGAATCCGCCGCAACACCTCGGACACCATGACCTGGAACAGGGCGCGGGCCAGGTGCATCCCGATGCACCGGTGCGCCCCGACACCGAAGGCCAGGTGCGGGTTCGGGGCACGGTCGATGTCCACCTCGTCGGGCCGGTCGAAGACGGAGGGGTCGAAGTTGGCGCCCAGCCACGACATCATCACCCAGTCGCCGCGCCGGATGAGCTGACCTCCGAGCACGACGTCCCGGGTGCAGGTGCGGGTGAGGGTCTCGTTCACCGACGTCCAGCGAAGGTACTCCTCCCCCGCCCGGATAATCAGGTGCGGGTCGTCGATGAGACGCTGACGCAGGTCGGTCCGGGAATCAAGGTGGTGCAGGGCCAGCGAGGTCAGCGAGGTCGAGGTGTCCAGGCCTCCGCCGATCAGGTTCCACATCACCGACACGACCTCGTCGTTGGTGAGACGCCGGCCTTCGATCTCGGCGGTGACCAGCCGGGACAGCACGTCGGATTCGGGTTGCCGGCGACGGGCCTCGGCCGTCTCCACCACCTCGGCGATGATCCCCGGCATGAGACCCACGGCCCGCTGGTACTCGGGGCTGGAGCGGGGGTGCGCGGCGGTGGCGTGGAACACCTCGGCGTAGTGCTCCCAGCGGTCGTAGGGCAGCCCGAGCATCCGCATGGTCAGGACAGCCGGCACCGGGTTGGTCAGGTCGCGGACCATGTCCATGCGGCCCGACTCGATGTGCCGGTCGAGAAACCAGGTTGTCGCCTGCTCGACGAAGGGCCGGGCCTCCGCCACCGCGGGGGGAAGCATGAACGGGTTGAGCAGGCGACGGAGGGCGGCGTGCTGCTCCCCGTCCGCCTCGGCAATCCCGATCCGCGGCATGTCGCGCGGGCGGGGCACGCCCATGATGCCGATGTAGTCGATGCCGTCGTCGGCGCCGTCACCGTAACGGGGAGTGAAGGTGGCGCTGTCGCGTGCCACCGCCGCCACCTCCTCGTGCCCGGTCACGAACCAGAAGCCGTGACGCCGGTTCCAGATCACCGGAGACTCGGCACGCAGCTCGGCGTTGTGGGCATGACGCCGCGCCAGCCACTCGAGCGAGTTCTGGTCGAAGTCCGCTTCGGCCCGGGCGGTGGCCATCGGGGCGACGATACTGTCGGGTCGATGGCCGGCGTGGAGCTGTGGATCACCTCGGTTCATGTTCCGGGTCAGGCCGCGGCCATGGCCCGCCGGGCCGAGGCGGACGGATTCGACGGGATCGGGTTCGGGGACACGCAGAACCTGGCCGCCGATCCCTACATCGGCCTGGTGCTGGCCGCCCAGGCCACGACCTCCCTCCGGCTGGGGATACGGGTGGCCAATCCCGTGACTCGGGACGCGGCCGCGGTCGCGGCCGCCATCGCCACGGTCCAGGTGGAGTCGGGAGGTCGGGCGGTCCTCGGTGTGGGGAGGGGGGACTCGTCCGTGTCTCACGTCGCGGGCCGCCCTGCATCCGTGTCGGCCCTGGAGTCCTACGTCGAGGCCCTGCAGGGCTACTTCGGTGGAGGTTGGGTGTTCGACGCTGACGGGTCGGTGAGGGAGGGAGGGCGGCGGGTCCGGCCGCTCGGCTGGTTGCCTCCGGGCCTGGCCAAGGTCCCCGTCGACGTGGCCGCCACCGGTCTGCGCACCATGGCGGTGGGGGCCCGCCTGGCCGAGGACCTCACGGTGAACGTGGGGGCCGACCCGGCCCGACTGACCGAGACGGTGCGGGTCGTGCGGGCGCTGGAGCGACCGGTCCCGGCCCCTCCCCTGTCGCTCGGCGCCTACGTGAACGTGGTCCCCCATCCCGACAGGGACGTGGCGCGGGATCTGGTCAAGGGACCGGCGGCGGCGTACGCCCGCTTCTCGGGCCTGGCCGGGGGCGCCGTGCCGGGTGCCGAGTCTCGCGACCGGGAGGTCCTCGGGGATCTGGTACGGCACTACGACCCGAGGGCGCACGGGCGCAGCGGGGCGTCCCATGTCCGCTTCCTCACCGGCGAGTTCCTGTCGCGCTTCGCCGTGTTCGGTTCCCCCGAGGAATGTGTGGAGCGACTGGTCTCGCTGGTGCGATGCGGGGTCGAGCGGCTGGTGATCGTCGGGCCCGCCGGTGACGGTGACCCCGACCACGCCCGGCTGGCCCGCCAGCTCCTCGGCAAGGAGGTCGTGTCCGGCATGAGGGACGAACTGGCCACGGCCGGCCCCGCCTCCCGGCCCGTACAGCCGGGCGGGGCGCCGACGTGACCCGCCCCTTCGCCGGCCTGGACCTGCCCGTGCCCCTGGAGCGCCTCACCCTCGGGCGGTTCGTCACCGATGTGGCCACGGCCTCCCGCGACAGGGAGGCGTTGGCCTTCGGGGGCCACCACTGGACCTACGCCGAGGTGGAACAGGGTGCCCGGGCCTTCGCCGGCGGCCTGCTGGCCCTCGGCCTGCCCAAGGGCGCCAAGGTGGCCCTGCTCCTCGGCAGCCGGCCCGAATTCGTCTCGGCCGCCTTCGGCACCGGAATGGTCGGCGGGGTGGTCGTCCCGATCAGCACCCTGGCCACCGTCCCCGAGCGGGAGTACATCCTCCGCCACAGCGACGCGTCCGTGCTGGTCGTACAGCCGGAGCTGCGGGGCCATCGTTTCGTGGAGGACCTGCTTGCAGCCCACCCTGCCATCGCCGAGGCGGGGGGCGGCCCATTCCGTCTGCCCGAGCTCCCCCACCTGCGCCACGTCGTGGTTATCGGGGACCGAAATGCCTCGGGCGCCCTGACGAGCTGGGACGCAGTGGTCGAGGAGGGCCGGTCCGCACCGGACGGCCTCGTCGACGCGTCCATCGGCGAGGTCCATCCGGCCGACGACGCCATCATCGTGTACACCTCCGGGACCACCGCCGTGCCCAAGGCCGTCGTCCACATGCACCGGGCCCCGGTCGTGCAGTTCTACCGGTTCCAGGACCAGATGCGCCTCGAACCCACCGACCGGGTCTGGAGCTCGTTTCCGTTCTTCTGGACGGCGGGGTTGGCCATGGCCCTCGGCGGGACTCTGGCCGCCGGGGCCTGCCTGGTGATGCAGGAGACGTTCGACGCGGGAGAGGCGTTGCGGCTGATCGAGCAGGAGAGGGTCACGACCGTCCACGCCTTCGACCACGCCAGCGCGCAGCTGGCCGACCACCCCGACCGGGCCCTCAGAGACACCAGCTCGGTGCGCAAGATCAGGGCCGGTACGCCGTTCCAGCAGGCCATCGGGGTCGACACATCCGAGTGGGACATGCGGGCCGCCTACGGGCTCACCGAGACCTTCACGATGGTGACGTCGATCCCCGCCACCCGCCCGCACGAGGAGCGGATGGCCACCCACGGCACCCCGCTCCCCGGCATGCAGATCCGGATCCTGGACCCGGAATCGGGCGTGGCCCTGCCCGAGGGGGGCATCGGGGAGATCGCCGTAAAGGGCATCACCCTCATGCGCGGCTACTACAAGAGCTTCCCCGAGGAGGCCTTCGATCCCGACGGCTGGTTCCGCACCGGTGACGCCGGGTGGATCGGGCCGGACGGCCACCTGCACTGGACCGGCCGGCTCGACAACCTGGTCAAGACGGCGGGGGCCAACGTGTCCGCCGTCGAGGTCGAGACCGAGGCCATGTTCCTGGGCGGTCTGGCCGTGGCGTCCGTGGTCGGGGTCCCCCACCCCACCCTCGGGCAGGCCGTGGTGCTGTGCGCCGTCCCGCGGCCGGGGGCCGAGGTCGACGGGCGGGCCGTGGCCGAGCAGCTGCGCGGCCGGCTGGCGTCGTACAAGATCCCCCGCGTCGTGCTGCTCTTCGAGGAGGCCGAGCTGCAGTTCACGGGGAGCGACAAGGTGCGCACGGAGCGGCTCCGGGAGCTGGCCGTGGCCCGGATGGTGGAGGCCGGTACCGACGAGGAGTGGGTCACCTGGCTGCGAGGTCGCTCCCCCCGGCCTCCTGAGGTCCGTCGGGTCCGGCGGAAGTGATCCGGCACGCCCGGTGCAGGGTGCGCGATGATCACGCCCCTGTATCCAGGGGGTGACGGTATGCGTCGTGGTGTGTTTCCGGCGGTCCTGCTCGCGGTGGCACTGGCGGCGGCGGCCTGTGGGAGCAGTGGCAGCTCCAAGGCGTCGTCATCCGGCACCGGGAGCACCTCGGGCACGGGGGGTTCGTCGTCGTGCTCGGGGCCGGGCATAAGCAATGGCACCATCAACGTCGGGGTGATCCAGCAGACCACCGGGAACCCGAACGTGGTCCTCGACTTCCAGTACGCCATCACCACCGTCCAGGCCCGCTTCAACATCCAGAACAACCAGGGCGGCGTGCACGGGCTCAAGCTCGCCGCCGTCGCCGCTGACGACGGCGGAACCACGACCGGCAACCTCGCCGCTGCCCGGCACCTGGTGGAGCAGGACAACGTCTTCGGGATCGTGGAGATGAGCATCGAGCCCGGGGGGTCCGGGACGTACCTGAAGCAGAGCGGGGTCCCCGTGACGGGATGGGCCACGGCGTCGGACCCCTATGCCCTGGACAACAACTTCTTCGGCGCCACCGGGAGCATCGACGCCAATCCGGCCAAGAGCCCCAACACCAGCATCGTCGGGTTCCTCAAGACCAAGGGCGTGACCAATCTGGCCCTGTTCGGCGGGACCGACCCCGGCTCCATCTCGGTCAGCGAGGGGACGGCGGCGGCCGCCAGGGCCGTCGGGATGAAGGTGGGCTACCAGACGAACAGCATCAACTTCGGGCAGAGCGACTTCACCGCCGATGTGGCCCGGATGCGTTCGGCGGGTGCCAACGGCGTCGTGACCGAGCTCGATCCCACCACCAACCTGGCCCTGGTGAAAGCCATCCAGCAGGCGGGCCTGCACCCGGTGATCCTGCTCACCACCGGTTACGACCAGCGGCTGATCAGCGCCGTCGGCCCCTTGGTGGCCGGAGACTACTTCCTGGTGCAGTTCGCGCCCTTCGAGCTGAACCTGCCGGCCTACCAGACGTTCAAGTCGGCCATGGCCCAGTACGCGCCCAAGGTTCCGATCTCGGAGGTGTCGGCGTACTCGTGGCTGTCGGCCGATCTGTTCATCAAGGGTCTGGAGGCGGCCGGCTCCTGTCCCACCCGCGCCGGCTTCATCCAGAAGCTGCGCCAAACGACGTATGACGCCGGTGGGTTCGTCTACCCGATCGACGAGTCGAAGTCCCTCGGTCACTCGGGGCTGTGCAACTGGTTCGTGCAGGCCCAGGGCAAGGCCTTCGTGCCGGTCAGCTCCCAGCCCTACTGCGGTAAGCCCACCAGTTGATCCTCGAGGCCCGGGGGGTCACGGTCCGCTTCGGGGGACTCACCGCCCTCAAGGAGGTCAGCCTGGCCGTCCCGCCGGGGTCCATCGTCGGCCTCGTCGGGCCGAACGGGGCGGGCAAGACAACTCTGTTCGGGGTCCTGTCGGGCATCCTCCTCCCCGACTCGGGGTCGGTGCTGCTCCGCGATCGTGACGTCACCGGGTCCACTCCGCAGGTGCGGGCCCGGGCCGGGCTGGCCCGGACCTTCCAGCGCACCGAGCTGTTCTCCGACCTCACCGTCCGCGAGCATCTGGTGTTGGCCCACCATGCCCGCCACACCCGGCCCCGGCTGTGGCGGGACCTGGTCGGGATAGGGCCCCGGGGGACTCCGGCCGAGGTCGAGGAACTGCTGGCGGTCCTCGGCCTGGAGGAGGTATCCGACCGCCCGGCCCGGAGCATCCCGCTCGGGACCGGGCGCCTCGTGGAAGTGGGCCGGGCCCTGGCCACCGATCCGGTGGTGATCCTGCTCGACGAGCCCTCCTCGGGACTCGACGTGCACGAGACCGAACAGCTGGCCGCCACCCTCCTGACGGCGCGGGAGCAACGGGGAGTGGCCCTGGTGCTGGTCGAGCACGACCTCGACCTGGTGCTCGGGATGTGCGACCGGGTCGACGTGCTGGACTTCGGGGAGATGATCGCCAGCGGCCCGCCCGAAGTCATCCGCGAGGACCCCACGGTGCGCGCCGCCTACATCGGCGACGAGGCCCTCCTCTGACCGGCCCCGGCGTCGAGCCCCTCGTTTCGGCCCGAGACCTGCGCGTCTCGTACGGCGGGGCCCAGGCCCTCTTCGGGGTGGACCTCGACGTTGCCCCGGGCGAGGCGGTGGCGGTGCTCGGCCCCAACGGGGCGGGCAAGAGCACCCTGGCCGGAGCAATGTCGGGCCTGGTCCGGCCGGTCGGGGGCACGGTACGGGTGCAGGGCCGGGACGTGACGACGTGGAGCGCCCACCGCATCGAGAGGCTGGGGGTGGCCCACATTCCCGAGGGACGCGGCGTGTTCCCGAGCCTCTCGGTGGCCGACAACCTCAAGATGCGCCTGCGGCGGGTCGGATCCCCCCGGGAGCGGCGGGAGGCGGTGGCCCGCGCCTACGAGGCCTTTCCGGTGCTCGGCGCCCGCCGACGCCAGGTGGCCGGGACCCTGTCGGGCGGTGAGCAGCAGATGCTGGCGCTGGCGCCGGTGCTGGCGGCACCACCCCGACTCTTGATCGCGGACGAACTGTCGCTGGGGCTGGCCCCCCGGCTGGTGCAGTCGATCTTCTCCACCCTCGACCAGGCCCGCCGGCAGGGTGTGACCGTGGTGCTGATCGAGCAGTTCGTCCACCGCGCCCTGCAGTTCTGCGACCGGGCCCTGATCCTGCGCCGCGGGCGGGTGATCTGGCAGGGACAGAGCTCGGAGGCCGGTGCCGACGTCCTGGCCCGCTACCTGAGCGAGACGGCGGCTTCCGAAGCCTCCTGACGGGGTGGCCCGTCCCGCAGGCGCTGGGCCAGCCTGATCCACTGATCGGAGGTCTGGGCGACGACGCCGCGGGGCTCCCGCGCCAGACCGATGGCTCCGAGCCCGAACAGGAGTGGCGGCAGCTGGCCGACCCATTCGGGCAGGCTCCAGGTCCCGATGAGCTCGGGCATGACCGCGTAGACGATCCCCGCCAGGAGCGGGCCGACGCTCGTGCGCACGCCCAGGGTCACCACCACCGCCAACCAGATGATGCCGTCGAGGGTGTCGAACTGGGCGGGGCGGGCCCGCAGGTCGTAGAAGGCCAGCATCCCGCCGCCGATGCCGGCGATGAAGCCGCTGACCCCGAAGGCCACCAGCTTGGCCCGCACCACCGACAGGCCCAGCGTGGCCACGCCCGTCTCACTCGAGCGCATGGCCACGAGCGTCATACCGGTGCCCGAACGACGGAGGTTCCGGACCAGCAGGGCCAGCAGCAGGAACACCACGAGGCCGAGGTACAGGAACGACCGGTCCCCCAGGAAGTGGAGAGGACCGAGCGTCGGCCGGTCGACCGACATCCCGGCCCCGTCCTGGTCGAAGTGGTTGATCGGAAAGACCAGATTGTCCATGAGCAGGGCAAAGCCGAGAGTGGCCAGGGCCACGAACAGGTCACCCAGCCGCACCGCCAGCACGGCCACCGTGAGCGCCACCGGCACCGCCGCGAGGCCGCCGACCACCATGGCGACCAGCGCCGGCCAGTGGTCGTTGTTGGCCAGTTGCGCGGTGGTGATGGCACCCACTCCGGCAAACGAGATCTGGCACAGAGAGATCACCCCTGCCTGCCCGGTGACCACCGAGTACGACAGGAGAGCTATCCCCAGGCACACGCCCGAGCCGACGATCCCGACCCAGTACTGGGGCAGGACGAGGCTCAGCAGGACGACGAGTGCCACGATCGCTCCGAACCCCACCGGCCGCACCCAGGGGGCCGAGCGCGCCTCTTCCACCTCGACGACGGCGCGCGTCACCGCCTGGCGCACCGCAATGCCCCCGCCCCTCCCCCGCAGGCCGTAGGCGAGCAGGAACACGATCATGAGGGCGAAGGGCAGGCTGGGTCGAAGTCCCGCCGAGAGGACGCCGCTCGACGGGGCGTACTTCACCGACAGCTCCTGCACGATCCCGAGGAGGATGGCCCCCCCGAACGCCAGGGGAAGGCTGACCAGCCGGGCGGCCACCACGGCCGACAACGAGGCCACGACCAGCAGGGTGAAGGCCCCCGGCTGTAGTCCCAACAGAGGCGTGAGGAGCACGCCGGAGAAGCCCGCCAGCATGCAGCCGAGCGCCCACGACGCCGCCCCGACGATCCGAGGGTCCGTGCCGGCCAGGCTGCTCAGAGCAGGCGAGTCGACCACGGCCCGGATCATCAGTCCGGCGGTGGTGAGGCGCAGGAGCACCACCAGCCCGGTCCCGATGGCGATGGTGCCGAGCAGGACGATCAGCTGGTTCTCGTTGATGGCGACGCCGAGAGGGTGGAACACCCTCACGTTGGAACCGGCCAGCCCCGGCGGCTCGAACACCGGCTGGTTTCCGAACACCAGGAAGGTGAGCGGGGTGACGGCCACGTAGAGACCCACCGTGGTCACGAGCATGACCACCGAGCTCACGTGAGCCAGGTTGCGCGCCAGGACGAGCCACAGCACGAGTCCGACGGCGGGAGCCAGCACCAGCACGGCCACCACCGCCGCGACGGGCAGCGGCCAGTGCCACCGGGTGTGGAACTGGTAGAAGGCCATGGCCACGAAGAAGGCGATGGCCCCGTGGGCGAAGTTCAGGACCTTCGACGACACGTACGTCATGACGAGGCCCACGGCCGAGATGGCGTAGACCCCTCCGAGCACCAGCCCGCCGACGATGTAGGGAGTCATCCTGGCGTCACCTGGCGCCGATCATATGTGGGCACCCGGTCGTCGGCCCGGAAACGACGGACTGGGCCAGACTGCTCGCGTGGACCTCGAGATAGCCGTCGACGACCCCCGCGCCGCCGACGTCCGCGAGCTGCTGGCCGCCCATCGGGCCTTCTCCCGGGCGGTGACGCCGGCGGAGTACTCCTTTGCCCTCGACGTGGACGAGCTGGCCGAGCCGGGCGTCACGTTCTTCAGCGCCCGGTCGAACGGATGGCTGGTCGGGGTGGCGGCTCTGAAGCGGCTGGACGACGTCCACGCCGAGATCAAGTCGATGCACACCCGTCAGACCCGCCGGCGCCGCGGCGTGGGGCGGGCCCTGCTGCACCACGTCCTGGACCACGCCCGGGCGGCCGGGTACCGCCGGGTGAGCCTGGAGACCGGCACGAACGACGAGTTCATCCCGGCCCGGACGCTCTACGAGCGCGCCGGGTTCGAGCCGTGTGGACCGTTCGGGGACTATGCGCCAAGCCCGTACAACACCTTCATGACCATCAGCCTCGACGCGACGGCCGAACAGGACGGGGCCTGACAACCGGGTTGACCGCCGTCCCGCTCACCCGGTGAGCTCGGGCACGACCTCCGCGGCGAACCGCTCGACCTGGGCCCGGCCCGCCTCGGGCCAGCCGCAGACCAGGTAGCCGTAGCCGGCGTCGCGCCACTTGGCGGCGTGCCGGCGGGCGGCGTCGAGATCGTCGAGCGACAGCGAGCCGGCCCGCATGATCGACGCCGGGTTCCGGCCCGCCTTCTCGGCCAGCTCGTCCAGCCTCCCGTTCAGCTCGCGCAGGCTGTTCGGCGTCCCCCAGGCGTGCCACACGTCGGCGTAGCGGGCCACCAGCGGCAAGGTCCGCCGCGGCCCGTTACCCCCGATCCAGATCGGGGGGTGGGGGCGCTGGACGGGCAGAGGTCCCAGGCGGGCCCGGCGGAGCGAGACCACGCGGCCCTCGTAGGACACCGTGTCCCCGGTGAACAGGCGGGTCACGATCTCGAGGGCGTCCTCCAGGAGGTCGAACCGCACGCTCGTCGGGGGGAAGTCGATCCCGAGCTCGGTGTGCTCCTGGTCGAACCACGCCGCCCCGAGCGAGAGCTCGAGGCGGCCGTGGGAAGCGTGGTCGATGGTCAGGGCCTGTGACGCCAGCACCGAGGGATGGCGGTAGGTGACGCCCGTGACGAGCAGGCCGAGGCGGATGCGCGTGGTGGCCCCCGCCAGGGCGGCCAGCGTCGTCATCCCCTCGAACGCCTCCCCCGGCCCCTCCCCGTACATCGGCTGGAAGTGGTCGAATCCCCAGGCGCCGTCGAAGCCGAGGTCCTCGGCCAAGCGGACCCGGCTGACCACCTCGTCCCACGGCATCCGCTGCTGGGCCACGTCGAGCCCGAACCGCATGGTCATCGATGTCCGGAAGTGCGTCTACTCGTCGAGCAGGTCGGGCTGGAGCGACACGATCCACTCGTACAGCGGCTGGAACGAGACCCACCCGGCCAGGGGCTCGCCCACCTGGGTCTTGGTCTTGGCCGCCTGCTCCGGGTCGATCGGCACGGGCTTACCCGCCGACTCCGCCAGCAGCTGGGCCTGGCACGTGCGCTCCATGGTGATGAACCACCACGCCGCCTCGTCCACCGAGGTCGTGCCCACGGTCAGAAGCCCGTGGTTGGACAGGATGACCGCCTTGTTCCCGCCCAGCGCATGGGCGATCCGCTTGCCCTCCTCCAGATCGAGGACCACGCCGGTGTAGTCGTCGAAGACGGCATGGTCCCCGTAGAAGGCGCAGGAGTCCTGGGTCAGCGGGTCGAGGGGCCGGCGCAGGCTCGACCAGGCCTTGCCGTAGAGCGAGTGGGAGTGGGCCGCCGCCACCACATCCGGGCGGGCGGCGTGCACCTGGGAGTGGATGGCGAAGGCGGCGGCGTTCACCGGCCAGCTCCCCTCCACCACCTCCCCCTGGTCGTTGACCAGGATCAGATCCTTCACCCGGATCTGGCGGAAGCTCATTCCGAACGGGTTGACCCAGAAGTGGTCGAGGCGCTCGGGGTCGCGGGCGGTGATGTGGCCGGCCACGCCTTCCTCGAACCCGAACTGCCCGAACAGGCGGAAGGCGGCCGCCAGCCGCTGCTTGCGGTGGCGGCGCTCCTCATCGGGGCTCTGAAAGGTGGGGAAATGGAGCGGCTGACGGTCCGATGCCATGCCCAGAGCCTAGGTCGCGTCGACGACGCACCGCCCGGGCCCCTCCGGATCCGTGACGTTCGGCCCTGTCGAGGCGCCCCTCGCCGGTTGATGCTGGCCCCATGGCCAAGCGGATCGTGGTGCTCGGGGGCGGCACCGGTGGCACCCTGGCCGCCAACCGGCTGCGCCGGAGGCTGGCACCCGACGAGGCGGAGATCGTGGTGGTTGACGCCGACGACCGGCACGTCTACCAGCCCGGTCTCCTGTTCGTTCCCTTCGGGATGGCCCGCCCCAGGGACCTGGTGAGGTCCCGCTCCGCCCAGTTCCGGGCCGGGGTCGGCTTCCGGCAGTGCGCCGTGGACCGGGTCGACCTGGACGCCGACACGGTGGTCCTGGCCGATGGCTCGAGCCTGGCCTACGACGTGCTGGTGGTGGCCAGCGGGGCCACCCTCGTCCCGCACGAAACCGAAGGGCTCACCGGTCCGGGCTGGGGGCGCAACGTGCACACCTTCTACCACCTGGAAGGCGCCGCCGCCCTGGGGGCCGCCCTGGCCCGCTTCGAGGGCGGACGGGTGGTGGTGGCGATGATCGACATGCCGATCAAGTGCCCGGTGGCTCCGCTCGAGTTCTCGATGCTGGCCGACTGGTACTTCACCCGACGCGGGATCCGCGACCGGGTGAGCATCACCTACGTCACCTCCCT
>DASSEU010000027.1:0-50759 GCA_035695125.1 Acidimicrobiales bacterium | reverse complement strand
CGTGGCCAACGGGGACGACGTGTCGGACTGGGAGGGGTCCCAGCGCCTCATCAACACCGCCGTGGAGACCTTCGGGGGCCTCGACGTGCTGGTCAACAACGCCGGCATCCTGCGCGACCGCATGCTCGTGAACATGACCCCGGAGGAGTGGGACGCCGTCATCAAGGTGCATCTGCGGGGCACCTTCGGCCCGTCGCGCTGGGCCGCCACCTACTGGCGGGAGCGCTCCAAGGAGGGCCAGGCCAACGACGCCCGCATCATCAACACCAGCTCCTCGTCGGGCATCTACGGCAACCCGGGCCAGGCCAACTACGGGGCGGCCAAGGCCGGCATCGCCTCGTTCACGATCATCGCCGCCATGGAGCTGGCCCGCTACGGGGTGACGGTCAACGCAATCGCGCCCGGCGCCCTGACCCGCATGACCGAGGGGCTGCGCCCGGACCGGGCCCGGCCCAAGCCCGAGGAGTTCGACGCCATGGCTCCCGAGAACGTCGCCCCGCTCGTGGTGTGGCTGGCCAGCAAGGAGTCGGCAGAAGTGACCGGCCGGGTGTTCAACGTGGCGGGCGGGCGCATCTCGGTGGCCGAGGGTTGGCACGCCGGCCCCGGCGTCGACAAGGGGGACCGCTGGGACCCGGCGGAGCTGGGCAAGGTCGTGCCCGACCTGGTAGCCAAGGCGGCGCCCAACGAGGCGGAGCTGCGCCAACGCGAGCGCCAGGAGGCCAGGAGATGATCGGATGAGCGTCGAGCGGTTCCCGGTGGAGGCCGGCCACATCATGCTGTTCGCCCGCAGCGTGGGTGACCCCAATCCCGTGTACCACGACGAGGAGCACGCCAGGAAGACCGAGGTGGGTGGGATCATCGCCCCGCCGACCTTCGTGCAGGCCTCGGCGCAGCACGACCCCGACTATCCCCTGCGCCCCAAGATCGGCCAGCCCTGGTTCGGCTCCGGCCGCGAGCCCACCGGCGCCGCGCCCCGTTCCGGGGGCGGAGGAGGCGGAGGCGGGGGCACCGGTCTGCACGCCGAGCAGCACTACGTTTACCACCGCCCCCTGCGCGCCGGGGATGTACTGACGGCGGTGACCAGGCCGGGGAAGTCGTGGGAGAAGGAGGGACGGCGGGCCGGCAAGCTGATCTTCGGAGAGTCGATCACCGAGTACCGCGACCAGAATGGTGAGCTCGTCGTGACCGCCACCGGCGTCGGGGTGCGGACCGAGCGACCGGTGGGAGGCTGAGATGGCCCTGCGCGCTGCGGACCTCTCGCCCGGCCAGACCCACGAGGCCGTGATCGTCGACAATCTCACCCGTACCCAGATCGTCCAGTACGCCGGGACGTCGGGGGACTACAACCCGCTGCACACCGACGAGGTCTTCGCCACCAAGGTGGCGGGGTACCCGAGCGTCTTCGCCCACGGGATGCTGACGATGGGCATGACCGGGCACATGCTCACCGACTTCGTCGGTGACGGGCGCCTGACCCGGTTCGGGGGCCGGTTCACGTCTCAGGTGTGGCCCGGGGACACCCTCACCGCCCGCGCCACTGTGCAGGAGGTGCGCGAGGAGGACGGCCAGAAGCTGGTGGAGCTGACCGTCAGCACCGTCAACCAGGACGGCACCGAGGTGTTCTCCGGCTACGCCACCGCCCGCGTCGACTAACCGCCCGCGTCTACCGAACCGGTGAAGGGTTCGTTGGCCACCGCACCCACCGCGGCGTGGCCGATCGGGCCGTTGGTGTCGTAGAGGGTGCAGTTGGCCACCGCCACGCCGTCGGCGCTGGTGCGTCCGGCCACCTCGAGCCCGATCCACTCCCCTTCAGGGAGCCGCCCCAGGTAGGTGGTCAGATCGGCGTTGATGAAATGCAGGCCGGCCTCCCCCGAGTTGGAGAACGGGTTGGCCAGATCGGCGGCGGCCACGGCCCGCACGAACGGGCTCGGCACCTCCCCCTCCACCAGGGGACGGACCTCGCGTATCCAGAGCCGCTTCTGGACGACGGCGGTGAAGCCGCCCTCGCTCACGATGCGGACGTCGAGGAAGCCCCCCTGGTCGGGATCGGCCGCCATCGGGCTCAGGCCCTCCGGTGCTGGTACCGACCACGGCTCGGGCCCCCACACCTCTCCGGCGGGCTGGGACCCCTCGCGCAGGAGGAGCGCCGTGGCGCGCACGACCTCGTGCCCTGCGCAGGTGATCACCACCTCGGCCGCCCGGACCCGACGTCCGGCGCGGACCACCTCGGTGGCGATCTCGACCGGCTCCATGGGCGCCGCCCGGAACAGGTCAACGGTGAGGCGCACGGGCCTCATAGCCGGGGCGCCGGCGTCCTGCTCCACCGCCCGGGCGGCCAGGGCGGCAAGCAGGCGACCGTGGAGCATGTGCTCCCCCCACGGACTGTGCGCCGCCGGCGCCGGGACCAGAGCACCACCGGCCTCACGCCGGAAGAAGCCGATCACGCCGTATTCACAAGCGCTTCCAGCACTGCGGTCAGGAGCGCTTGCGCAGCCGAGGGCGCAGGGCAAACCACCACACACCCACCATCGTCGCCACCGCCCCGAGCACGGCCAACGGCTTCTTGCCCACGCGACGCGCCATCACGGGCACCCTATTCGGCCAGCGACGGGGCCGGTGCGGCCGCGAACGGGTCCCGCGCCGTCTCCGGGGCCTCGGCCCGGCGCCGCACTCCCGGCAGGGTGGCGGCGGCGGCGGCCGCGACCAGGGCCACCACCGCGGCGATCAGATAGGCCCGGTCGAACCCCGACGTCAGGGCGTGGGGAACGGCGGCCCGGGCCGTCCGGCCCGTCGTGGTCAGCACGTCTCGCGTGCGGTCCGTGGCCACCGTGGCCAGCACCGCCAGACCGATCGAGCCCCCCACCTGGCGCGAGGTGTTGAGCAGCCCCGAGGCCAGTCCCGCCTCGGTGTAGTGCACGCCGGACGTGGCGGCGGTGGCCAGGGCGGGGAAGGACAGGCCGACGCCGAGGGTCAGGACCACCCCGGCGCCGAACACCCCCTCCCAGTAGCCGGTCTGCGCCTGCAGCTGGGACAGCCACAGGAAGCCGCCCGCCGCCATGACCACACCCGCGACGAGCGGGGGCCGTACCCCGAGGCGGTTCACGAGCCGCGAGCTCAGCTGGGCCCCGACGATGATCCCGACCGCCATCGGGATGAACGCCAGGCCGGCCCGGAGCGGGCTGTAGCCGTGCACGTTCTGGAGGTAGAGGCTGAGGAAGTACCACATCGAGAAGAAGACGACGCCGGTGAGCAGCATGACCACGTTGGCGGTGGAGAGGGCTCGCAGCCGGAACAGCCGGAGAGGCATGAGGGGGGCACGCACGCGCGTCTGCAGGTAGACGAACAAGACCAGCAGAACGACCGCCACCCCCAGCAGCGAGATCGTGCGCGTCGAGGTCCACGGATTCGTGGTGGTGTTCACGATGGCGTACACCAGGACGGCCAGGCCGCCGGTCACGGTGATCGACCCGGCCAGGTCCAGGCTGCGCTCGGCTCCCTCCCGCCGGCTCTCGCTCAGGTAGAGCATGGCCGCCACCGCCGCCACCACCCCGATCGGCACGTTGACGAAGAGCACCCACCGCCAGGAGAGGTAGTTCGTCAGGAGGCCGCCGAGGAGGGCCCCGGTGGCGCCCCCGGCTCCCGCCACCGAGCTCCACATGCCGAGGGCCCGATTGCGGTCCCGGCCCTCTGTGAACGTCGTCATGATGATGGTCAGGGTGGCCGGGGAGAGCACCGCCCCGCCCAGGCCCTGGGCGGCCCGGGCCGCGGTGAGCACGGCGTCGCTCTGGGCCAACCCGCCGACCAGGCTGGCGCCGGTGAACAGGCCCAGCCCGAGGAGGAAGATCCGGCGGCGGCCGAACAGATCGGCCGCCCTTCCGCCCAGCAGGAGGAAGCCGGCAAAGGTCAGCACGTAGGCGTTGACCACCCACTGCAGGCCCGCCGCCGAGTAGTGCAGGTCGTGGCGGATCGACGGCAGGGCCACGTTCACGATCGAGACGTCCAGGACCACCATGAACTGGGCCAGGCAGGCCAGAGCCAGGACCAGACCGGCGGGCACGTCCCCGGTGCGGGATCGGAGGGGGGAAGCTGTCACGGGTTCATCTCCGAGGAGAGAGGAGGAGCGGGCGCTGACGACGGGCTTGGGCCAACATGACCGGCCGGGACGCTATTCCACCGCCTCCGCCGCCCTGACGATCCGCGCCGCCGACCTCGGGGGCCCCCGTCCGGTCGACATCGAGATCGCGGCGGGCGCCGTCCGGCGGCTGAGGGAGGTCGGGCAGGGCGCGGCCGGGCCGACCCTCGAGGCCGACGGCGGGGCCGTCCTGCCCGGCCTCCACGACCACCATGTCCACCTGCGCGCCCTGGCCGCCACCCTGCGGTCGGTCCCGGCCGGGCCCCCGGACGTCCGGGACCCCGCCGGCTTCCGGGCCGCCCTCCGCCGGGGGCGGGAGGTGGCCGTGGCCGCCGGGCGGTCCTGGGTTCGCGCCGTCGGCTACCACGAGTCGGTGGCCGGGCGCCTGGACCGCCACGCGCTGGACGCGGTGCTCGACGACCTGGCGGTGCGCGTCCAGGACCGCTCCGGGGCGATGTGGACAGTGAACTCCCGAGCGGTCGAGGACCTCGGCCTCGACGCCGTCGACGACCCGGGGGTGGAGCGGGACGCAGCCGGCCGGCCGACCGGGCGTCTGTTCCGGATGGACGGCTGGCTCCGGGGCCGGACCGGGGATGCGCCCGACGGGGCTGCCGACCTGGCCCTGCTCTCCCGGGAGGCCGCCGCCCGGGGGGTGACCGGGTTCACCGACGCCACCCCCGATCTCGCTCCGGAGGAGCTCGAGTACTGGGCCCGGGCCGTCGGCGAGGGCGCACTGCTCCAGCACCTCACCGTGATGTGGTCGCTCCACCCCGGCCTGGGGCCGCCTCCCCCGGGAGTCGGGGCCGGCCCCGTGAAGATCCTCCTCGACGACGTGTCTCTCCCCGTCCCGGACGAGCTGGCCGAACGGATCGGCCGGGCCCACGAACTGGGACGTCCCGTGGCGGTGCACTGCGTGACCCGGGCCCAGACGGTCGTGACGACAGCCGCCCTGGCCCGGGCCGGCTCCATCGGTGGAGACCGGATCGAGCACGGCTCGCTGATCCCCGCCGAGCTGGTGCCCGACCTGGTCAGGGCGGGGATCACGGTCGTAACCAACCCGTCACTGGTCCACGACCGGGGGGACCGCTACCTCGAGGATGTGGAGCCCGCCGACCGGGACGACCTGTACCGGTGCGCCTCTCTGGTCGGGGCCGGCGTGAGGGTGGCGGCCGGCACCGACGCCCCCTTCGGCAACCCCGACCCCTGGGTCTCGGTGCGGGCGGCCGTCGGGCGCCGGACCGCCGCCGGGGCCCCGCTGGGCCCCGGTGAGGCGGTGGACGCCGGCACCGCCGTCAACCTGTTCCTCGGGGGCCCTGACTCCCCCGCCGTGGCGCGGCGGGTCGCGCCCGGGCACCCGGCGGACCTGATCGTGCTCGACGTCCCGTGGACGGAGCTGCACACCTCGGTCGGGTCCGCCGCCGCCCCCCTGCCCCCGCCGCTGGTGCGCGCCACCGTGGTGGCGGGTCGGGTCGTCCACGGTGGGGACACCTAGCGGGAATGTTGCGTGTACAAGCAATGTTCTGGATAGTGCGACGCCGGCGCCCGGCGCGAGAGAGGATCTGAGAACCATGCCCGCAGTCACCGTCGACGACCTGACCGTGCTGCCCCGGCTCCCCGGGGTCGACCGCACCGCCGCCCGGCTGCGCCCGGTGCGCTCGGTGACCACGGCCCCCTCCGGGTTCGAGGGAGAGGGCTTCCCCGTCCGCCGGGCGTTCGCCGGTGTGGACCTGCGCGACCTCGACCCGTTCGTGCACATGGACCAGATGGGCGCGGTCGACTACGGACCCGGGGAGCCCCGCGGCACGGCGTGGCACCCCCACCGGGGCTTCGAGACCGTCACCTACATGATCGACGGCCAGATGGCCCACCAGGACTCCAACGGCGGGGGCGGCCTGATCTCCAACGGGGACACCCAGTGGATGACCGCCGGCGGCGGGATCCTCCATATCGAGACGCCGCCCGAGGCCCTGGTGGCCAGCGGGGGTCTGTTCCACGGCTTCCAGCTCTGGGTCAACCTGCCCCGCCAGCTCAAGATGGCCCCGCCCCGCTATCAGGACATCCGGGGCAGCCGGGTCGGCCTGGTCTCGTCCCCGGACGGAGGGGCGCTGCTCCGCGTGATCGCGGGGGAGGTGGCCGGACACGCCGGTCCCGGGGTCACCCACACCCCGATCGGCCTCCTCCACGCGACCGTCAGCCCGGGGGCCGCCGTGGACCTGCCCTGGCCGGCCGAGTTCAACGCCCTCGTGTACGTCCTTGGCGGGCGGGGATGGGTGGGCACCGAGCGCCGCCCCGTGCACCTGGGCCAATTGGCCACGTTCGGCCCGGGGGAAGTCATCAGCTTCGGCGCCGACGCGTCGCAGGACTCCTCCAGCCCCACCCTCGACGTGCTGGTCCTCGGGGGCAGGCCGATCGGGGAGCCGGTCGTCGCCTACGGTCCGTTCGTGATGAACACCCGGGACGAGATCGCCCAGGCCATGGAGGACTACCGCGCCGGCCGGCTCGGATCGGTTCCCGCCGGAGCCCTGACCCCCGCCGCCCCCCCGGCACGGCAGGGCTGAAGCAGGCCACGTTGGGCCGGTACTCGTACCAGGTCACCGCCCGGTCGGCGGCGCCGCCGAAGGCGGTGTTCGCCGTCCTGGCCGACGGGGCGGGCTGGAGCGACTGGGCCGGGCCCCTCGTGCGCTACTCGGCCTGGGCGCCCGGGGGCCCCGAGCCCGTCGGGGGGGTCGGCTCGGTCCGCCTCCTCGGCACCCGGGCCTTCCACAGCCGGGAGGAGATAGTCGAGAGCCGGCCGCCCGAGGTGCTGGCCTATGCCGTCCGGTCCGGGTGGCCGGTCAAGGACTACCGGGCCGAGGTACGACTCGAGCCCGACGGACCGGGCACCCTCATCACCTGGTCGGGCAGCTTCGACGCCCTGGTGCCCGGGACCGGGGCCGTGGTGCTGGCCCTGACCCGGCCGATGATCGCCGGCTTTGCCCGTCGACTGGCGGACGCCGCCGGGACCGACCCGGGGGGACCGGCCGGTCCCTGAACAGGGGATCGGACCCCACCGTTCATGTCCGGTTCTCGACGTCGACCCACGTCGTTAACACGCGGGGTCTAGCGTCGCCGGCATGAGCAGGCTCGTGCTTCGGATCTGGCTGCCGGACCGGCCGGGGGCCCTGGGCGCCGTGGCCAGCCGGGTGGGGGCGGTCAAGGCCGACGTGGTCGGCATCGACGTCATCGAGCGCGACGGCGGCGTGGCCATCGACGAGATCGTCGTCGACCTGCCCGACGACTCGCTGACGGACCTGATGCTGGCCGAGATCCGCCAGGTCGACGGGGTCGGGGTGGAGGAGGTCCACCGCGATGCCACCGCGGCCGGGGATCCGGCCGTGGCCGCCCTCGGCGCCGCCCGCTTCATCCTCGAGGCGGCGGACCTCGGCGCCCTGGCGTCGGCCGTGGCCCACCACGCCCGCGTCCTCGTCGGCGCCGACTGGTCGTGCCTGTTGGAGCGGGCCGACGAGGGAGACGCCCCTTCCGTGCTCGGCGCGTCGGGCCCGGTACCCCAGGCGCCCTGGCTGGCCGCCTTCCGGGCGGCCCTCCTGAGTGACGCCGTGATTGCCGAGACGGCGGGCCCGCTCGACCCGGCGTGCCTGCCGCTGGCCACCGCCGGCGCCGACCTGATGCTCGGCCGCCAGTCCCGACCCGTCCGGGGCCGGGAGCGCGAGCGGCTGCTCGGGCTGATGGCGGTGGCGGACACCCGGTGGTCCCAGCTGGCCATGCAGGAGGCCCGCCGCAGCCACCCTAGCGGCGCAACCCGGGTCACCGCCTGAGGCCGCGCCCGGCCCTCGGTCGGGCGGCCGGGACTCGTGCCCGCCGACGGGGTCAGAGCCCCGCGGAGGTCAGATGGTGGCGGTCGTTGAACGAGTGCAGGCTCGGGCCGCGCGGCCCGATGCTCAGCCTGCACACCCCGGCCACGTCCAGGAACATGCGCCAGGCCGTTGTGTCCTCGACCCCGAGCGCCCACGCCACCGCCGCCTTGATGGGGCTCACGTGGCTGACCACCACGACGACGGGAGCGTCGGGGGACCGCATAGCCGCCGCGATGTCCTGGCACGCCTCCCGGACCCGCCGGCCGCACTCGGCCAGGGACTCCCCTCCCGGCGGGGCGAAGTCGACGTCGGTCCGCCAGCGGTCCCACACCTCACCGGGGACGTCCCCGATGGGGCGACCGTCGTACTGGCCGTAGTCGAGCTCGACCCAGCGGTCGTCCACCGATATGGCCTGCTCCGGGCGGTCGGAGCCCTCGGGGTCCCCCGCCGACGCCGCCGCCAGCACCTCCGCCGTCTGCACGGCGCGTCGCAGTGGGCTGGAGACGATGCGCGCCCCGGGGGGCACCACGCCCGCCGCCGCCTCCGCCTGTCTGCGCCCCAGGTCCGTCAACGGGAGATCCACCCGGCCCTGGAGCAGGCCGGCGGCGTTGGCCTCGGTCTGGCCGTGCCTGACGAGGATGATCACCGACGGCCCGGCGGAGGAGCCGGGGGGTAGGGGACCCGGCGGGGAGTGTGACGGCCGCCGGCGGGGCCGGGGTCCCCGCCTGGCGGAGGAGCCGGGGGGTAGGGGACCCGGCGGGGAGTGGTCACGGTCGCACGAGGATCCGGCCGCACTGCTCGCAGGTGAGCACGGCGTCGGGCGGAGCCTTGCGGACCCGATCGAGCTCGGTGGCCGACAGGCTCAGGTGGCACCCGCCGCAGCTGCCGTTCACCAGCGGGGCCACGCCGACCCCGCCCAGGCGCTGCCGCAGCCGCTCGTAGCGCTGGAGGAGATCGCTGGGGACGGTGGCGGCCAGCTCGGCCCGCCGGGCGGCGTGCTGGCCCTCCTCCCGGGCCAGCTCCGCCTCGGCCGTCCGGAGGTCGGACTCGAGTTTGCCGAGGCGCTCGTCGACGGTGGCCAGTTCGGCCTCCAGCTGGCCCACCAGCGCCTCGACCGGCTCGCGCTCCTCCATCACCTCCAGCACCCCGTCCTCGACGCGCCCGATGCGGCCGCGCAGGCCGTCGGCCTCCTCCGCCATCGCCTGCAGGTCGCGCGCCGCGCCCACCTCGCCCGAGTACATGCGCTTCTCGATGCCCGCCAGCCGGCTGCCCGCCGCCGCCACCTCCGCCTCCAGCTGCGTCTGGCGGGCCACCAGCGCCGCCAGCCGGTCCCGCTCCTGGCCCAGGCGCTCGTCCAGCTCCCCCCGCTGGCGCTGGGCCGCGGCCATCTCGGCCCGGAGCGGATGGGTCTCCCGTCGGTGCCGGAGCTGGTCCCCCTGGGTGTCCTGTTCCTGGACCTCGAGGAGGCCGTGGAGGGCGTCGCTCACCCGGTCACCACGTGTCCACGCACGGCCGCCGCTTCCCGGACAGCGGAACCTGCGGCTCCCCGCTCATCCGCAGCGCCGCCGTGATCCACGGGCGCGTGTCCGCCGGATCGATGACGTCGTCGATCTCGAAGTAGGTCGCAGTGTTCAGGGCCTTTCCGTGCTGGTACATGCGCGCCACCATCTCATCGAACAGCTTCTCGCGCTCGTCCGGGTCCTCGACGGCGTCGAGCTCGCGTCGGTAACCGAGCCGGACCGCGCCCTCCAGGCCCATCCCGCCGAACTCCCCGGTCGGCCACGCCACACAGAAGGCGGGGGCCTTGAAGCTGCCCCCCGCCATGGCCTGGGCGCCGAGGCCGTAGCCCTTGCGGAGAACGACCGTGAAGAACGGCACGGTGAGGCTGGCGCCGGTGACGAACAGCCGGGCGCAGTGACGCACGAGGGCGGCCCTCTCCGCATCCGGGCCCACCATGATCCCGGGCGTGTCACACAGGAACAGGATCGGCAGCCCGAAGGCGTCACACAGCTGCATGAAGCGCGCCGCCTTGTCGGCCCCGTCGGCGTCGATGGCGCCAGCCAGGTGGAGGGGGTTGTTGGCGATGATCCCGAGGGGTCGACCCTCGACGCGCGCCAGGGCCGTGACCATGCCCGGGCCGAAGTGGCGGCGCAACTCCAGGACGGAGTCGGAGTCGGCCAGCGAGTCGACGACCGTACGGACGTCGTAGACCCGGAGACGGTTCTCCGGCACCAGGGCGCGCAGCCGTCGCTGGTCGCCGCAGTCCCAGCTCCCGACGACACCCTGGAAGTAGGAGAGATAGCGGCGGGCGGTCTCGACCGCCTCGGCCTCGTCGGCCACCTCGACGTCCACCACGCCGTTGGGCACCTGCACGCTCATGGGCCCGACGTCCTCGGGACGGAAGACACCGAGGCCGCCGCCCTCGATCATGGCGGGGCCGCCCATGCCGATGTTCGATCCGCGCGTGGCGATCACAACGTCGCAGCACCCGAGCAGGGCGGCGTTGCCGGCGAAGCAGCGCCCGCTGTTGATGCCGACGAGCGGCACGAGCCCCGACAGCCGACCGAACAGGTTGAAAGCCATGCAGTCCAGGCCGGACACGCCGCTGCCGTCGGTGTCCCCGGGCCGGCCTCCCCCGCCTTCGGTGAAGACGACCACCGGCGCCCGCCATTCGGCGGCCAGCTCGAACATCCGGTCCTTCTTGCGGTGGTTCTGCAGGCCCTGGGTCCCGGCCAGCACCGTGTAGTCGTAGGCCACCACCACGCAGCGCGAGCGGTCGGCGCCGAACAGCTCGGCGTTCACGGTGGCGGTGCCCGCCACCAGACCGTCGGCCGGGGTGCGCTCGATGAGGTCCTCGACGCTGCGCCTCCGGCGCTGGGCGGCAATCACCAGCGATCCGTACTCCACGAAGCTCCCGGGATCGCACAGGTCGGCGACATTCTCCCGTGCCGTGCGCTGCCCGGTGCGGCGCCGGCGCCCGACGGCGTCGGGCCGGCTCCCGTCCCGGGTCAGGGTGTGGCGGTCGTTGACCTCGGCCAGGTCGGGGCGGATCCGGTCCGGATCCCATGTCACCTCGGCTCCGTCCGGTCCGTCCCCGCCCACCTCGGCGGGCTCGAGCAGCACGAGGGGGGCGCCTTCCGAGAGGGCCTGCCCCGGAGCGACAAGCACGGCGCCCACCCGGCCGGCCACGGGGGCCGTCACGACGTGCTCCATCTTCATGGCCTCGAGCACGACGAGCTGGGCGCCGCCGGCCACCAGGTCCCCCACCGCCACGTCGACAGCTACGACGGTCGACTGCAGCGGGGCAGCCACGACCCGTCCGGGCCCGTCGACGGCCGGATCCCCCACCTCGTCCTCGCCCGCCTCCGCCGGCTCGGGCAGGAGGGCCTCCAGGTTCTCCTCGACGAAGCCGGTATGGACGGCCCCGGCGGCCACCGCCGGGTGGCCGATCAGGTTGGCGAGGAAGGCGGCGTTGGTCGCGACGCCGTCCACCCGCAGCTCGGAGAGAGCGAGCGCCGCCTGCGTGACCGCCGCGCCGGTGTCGGGCTCGGGAACGTGGACGACGAGCTTGGCCAGCAGGGTGTCCATGCGGGGGTTGGCCCGCCATCCCACCCGACCGGCGGTGTCGACGCGGACCCCCGGGCCGCCCGGCAGGTCGAAACGGGTGACGGTCCCCGCCGCCGGCCGCACGGTCCCGTCCGCCCCCATCACCTCGGCGTTAACGCGCAGCTGCACCGAGGCGCCCCGTGCCGCCGCGCCGGCGGGGCCGGCGGTGATCCCGAGCGACCCGAGGTCCGCTCCCGCCGCGATGAGCAGCTGGGCCCGAACGAGATCGAGACCGGTGACCTCCTCGGTGACCGTGTGCTCGACCTGCAGCCGGGGGTTGGCCTCGATGAACCAGAACCGGGACGGATCCGAGGCGTCGGCCAGGAACTCGAACGTGACCAGGCTGGTGCAGCGGGCGGCGGTGGCCATCGCCAGGGCGGCCTCGGCCAGCGCCGTCCGCACGGCGGGCGTCAGCCCCGGAGCCGGGCCCACCTCCACCAGCTTCTGATGACGGCGCTGGAGGCTGCACTCGCGGTCCCCGACCACGGCCAGGCCCCCGGCGCTGTCCCCCACCACCTGCACCTCGAGATGGCGGGCCGGGTACAGACGGCGCTCGACGTAGACGCCGGGTACCCCGAAGGCCGCCTCCGCCTCCGAGCGGCACCGCGACCACGCCTCTTCGACCTCGGCCGGGCCGGCGACCACTCGCAGGCCCCGCCCCCCACCCCCCGCCACGGCCTTGATCACGGCGGGGCCGCCCAGGGCGGCCACGAAGCTCCGGGCCTCATCGACCCCGACGGCCCCGGGTGTGGCGTCGAGCACCGGTACACCGCAGGTCCGGGCCAGCTCCCGGCTCGCCACCTTGTCCCCGAGCAGCTCGAGAGTCCCAGGGGTGGGCCCGACGAAGACCACGCCGGCGGCGGCGCAGGCCCGGGCCAGCTCCGGGCTCTCGCTGAGGAAGCCGTAGCCGGGGTGCAGGGCGTCACAGCCGGAGGCCGTGGCGGCATCCACCACGTCCGGCACCGACAGGTAGGCGCGCGGACCGGAGCCGGGCAGCGGGTGGCTCTCGGCCGCCCGCTCGGCGTGGAGGGCGCCGGCGTCGTCCTCGGAGAACACCGCGACCGGCCGCAGGCCTGCGGCCCGGGCCGCCCGGATCACCCTTACGGCCACCTCCCCCCGGTTGGCGACGAGCAGGGACTTGAGCGCCGCCGGCCGGGCGGGCTGGTCCGGGCCGGTCATGCCCGCTGGCGGCGGGGCGAGCGCCCGTCCTCGGCCGCCAGTCCCTCGAGATAGCGGTTGTAGGCGGCGCGCTGGCGCTCCTCCTCGGGGTCGGGAGGCGCCGGGACGCGGCCGGTCCCTCCGGGCGTGTCGCGGAGCAGCCTCCACCACATGTAGACGACGTAGGCGGCAAAGAAGGGCCACTCGAAGGCGTAGGCCCAGCTGAGAGTGTTGCCGGAAAGGGCACGGTGCACCTGCCAGCGCGCCAGCAGGCAGAAGGCGAGCACGGCGCTCAGGGCGGTCACGTGGAGCGCCACCGCCCGCCCCGACCACCACCTCGACGACACCGGGCCAGGCTACCGACCGGACGCCCGACGTCCGGTTCGACCGCGCCCCGGACCGGGTGGGACCATCGGCACATGCGGGTGCAGCGGACGTTCGCCTTCCTGGACCTGTCGGGGTTCACCGCACTCACCGCCACCCAGGGGGACGAGCGCGCCGTCGACCTGCTCACGGGGTTCCGCAACGCCGTACGTCAGGTGTGCTCACGCCGGGGTGTGCGCATCGCCAAGTGGCTGGGGGACGGCGCCATGCTCGTGGCGGTCGACCCCCGCCCCGCCCTCGAGGCCGTCCTCGAGCTCCAGTACCGCATGCGCGCCGATGACGACGGGGCGGCGCTGCGGGGCGGCCTCAGCACCGGGGCGGTGATCCTGCTCGAGGGGGACGACTACATCGGCCACGCCGTCAACGTGGCGGCCCGCCTGTGCGACCTGGCCGGCGGCCACGAGATCCTGGCCGTACCGGAGCTGACCCCCTCGCTACCGCCCTGGGCGGCGGTGGCGTCCGGCCGGGAGGCCGCCCTTCGCGGCCTGGAGCGCCCCCTCCAGGTCGCCTGCCTCGGGCTGGCCCGCCCCGAGGAGGAGACCTCCGAGGACCCGGTGTGCGGCCTGCCCCTGGGCCCCGCCACCGCGGCGGCGTGCCGCCTGGATCCGAACGGGGAGCGGCGGCTCTTCTGTGCCGACAGCTGCCTGGAGACCTGGGAGAACCGCTCCGGGCGCGGCGGCCCCGTATGACCGCGCCGGGACCCGCCGCCGTACGCCGCGACGGGGACCGCTACAAGTGGGTCGCGCTGTTCAACACCACCCTCGGGGTGCTGATGGCGACCATCGACACGTCGATCGTGCTGATAGCACTCCCCGACATCTTCAGGGGGATCCACCTCGACCCCCTCCTGCCCGGTAACAGCTTCTTCCTGCTGTGGCTCATCCTCAGCTACCTGGTGGTGAGCAGCGTGCTGGTCGTGAGCCTCGGGCGCCTCGGGGACATGTTCGGCCGGGTGCGGATGTACAACCTGGGCTTCGTCATCTACACGATGGCGTCGCTGCTGCTCACGATCACATGGATGTCGGGCCGGGCCGCCGGCCTGTGGCTGGTGATCATGCGGGTCGTGCAGGGCACGGGGGCGGCCTTCCTCGTGGGCAACTCCGCCGCCATACTCACCGACGCCTTCCCCGAGAACCAGCGCGGTCTGGCCCTCGGGATCAACAACATGGCCGGTATCAGCGGCACCTTCATCGGGCTGGTCCTCGGCGGGGTGCTGGCCCCGATCAACTGGCGCCTGGTCTTCCTGGTATCGGTGCCCTTCGGCGTGCTGGGGACCGTCTGGGCCTACCTCAAGCTCGAGGACCGCGGTGTCCGGACCCGCTCCCGCGTCGACTGGGCCGGAAACATCACCTTCGCCCTCGGGCTGATCCTGATCATGATCGGCATCACCTACGGCATCGAGCCGCACGGCACCCACACGATGGGCTGGACGGGCCCGGCCGTGCTCTCCGAGCTGATCGGCGGCGCCGTCCTACTCGTCGTCTTCGGCGTCATCGAGCTCCACACCCGGTCACCGATGTTCCGCCTGCAGCTGTTCCGTATCCGCGCCTTCACGGCAGGGACCCTCTCGAGCTTCCTGGCCGCCGTCGGGCGGGGAGGCCTGATGTTCATGCTGATCATCTGGCTCCAGGGCATCTGGCTGCCGCGCCACGGGTACTCGTTCGAATCCACGCCCCTCTGGGCCGGCATCTACATGCTCCCGCTCACGGCAGGGTTCCTGCTGGCCGGTCCCGTCTCGGGGATCCTCTCCGACCGCTACGGGTCGCGCCCGTTCGCCACCGGCGGGATGGTGGCGGCGGCCCTCAGCTTCGTGCTGCTGGAGCTGCTGCCCACCAACTTCAACTACGTGCTGTTCGGGCTCCTGCTTCTGCTCAACGGCCTGGCCATGGGGGCATTCGCCTCACCGAACCGGGCGGGGGTGATGAACAGCCTGCCCCCGCAGCACCGCGGTGCCGGGGCGGGGATGAGCGCGACCTTCCAGAACTCGGCGCAGGTCCTCTCGATCGGGATCTTCTTCAGTCTGATGATCGCGGGGCTGTCGTCCAAGCTGCCGAGGAGCCTGTACACCGGGCTCACCGCCCACGGGGTTCCGGCGGCGGCGGCCACACGCGTGGCCCATCTACCGCCCGTGTCGACTCTCTTCGGTGCCTTCCTCGGCTACAGCCCCGTCCAGCACCTCCTCGGCCCCAGCGTCCTCGATCAGCTACCGAAGAGCCAGCAGCAGATCCTCGTGGGCCGCCAGTTCTTCCCCAACCTGATCTCGGCCCCGTTCCGCTCGGGGCTCCACGAGGCGTTCACATTCGCCATCGTCGCCTGCGCCGTGGCCGCGGTGGCCTCGTGGCTCCGGGGCGGGAAGTACCACTGGTCCGAGGCGCTGGCGCCCAACGACGAGCTCCGCCTCGACCCGAAGGTAGAGGCGGCGTCCAGGTACTAGCGGGTCAGACGGCCACGGCGCGGGCGCCGTGCAGCTCACCCAGCAGCTGAGCCTGCCACTGCGGGGACGCCGAGTCCTTCTCGACGACCGCGTCGGCGCCGAGCTGGCGGAGCCGGGGCTGGATCAGCGCCGATGCCTGGCCCGACAGCACGACGATCTTGGCATCGGGGAGCTCCGACCGCAGCTGCGACAGGGCCACCTCTCCGTCGACCTCGGGCAGGCCGAGGTCGAGCACGATGGCATCGGGGCGCAGGCTGTGGGCCCGGTCGATGACCTCCCGGCCCGAGACGGCCTCCCCCACGACCTCCAGGCCGTCCTCCAGCTCCACCAGCCAGCGCACCAGGTTCCGCATGCCCTGCTGGTCCTCGGCTATCAGCACCCGCCGCGCCGCTCCCGCCTGTTCCACCGTGGTCCCCTCTCGGATCGGTCCGGTCTGTCCCTTGCTTCGTCCGGCTCGGCGCCGACCTGAGGACAATCCGCCCAGAACCGACGTCAGGTGCGGGCGGCGCCGGCCAGCTGACCGAGGAGCGTGGCCGCCCGCCTGACGCGCTCGGCCACGAAGCGCTCGGCGCTGCGCCGGTCGTCCCGCCGCCGGAGATCCTCCGCCGCCCGCCGGCCCCGCGCCGCCCGGTCGGCCGGATCGGCGGCCACCCGCCTCATGATGTCCGCCGTCGCCACCACCCACTGCGGGTACTCGGGGGCGCTGGCCGGATCCACGAGGTAGGCGTTGCGCGCACTCATCACGTCGGGCTTGGCCGGACTGTCCAGGGCCACGACGGGTGCGCCGGCCTGCATGGCGGCCAGGGAGGCGGGTGCGAACCCCCGGGCCCCCAACAGGGCCACATGGCAGTCCCCGGCCGCCGCCAGGTGGTCCCCGGTGACCCCGGCCGGGTCCAGGTCCAGCACCGCCACGTTCGGGTGGGTTCCTGCCAGGTCAGTCAAGGCCCGGACCCGCCACGGGAGGTGGCGACCTCCGCGCACTCCGACGAGCAGGGCGGCGTCGTCCGTCGGGCTGAACGCGTTCGTGAAGGCGGCGATCGCGACAGCAGCGTCCCCGTGGGTGTCGTGGTAGCTGGGCCCGGCGGACAGGTCGACGGATGCGGTGAAGGTGAGCCGGCCCTCGGTCCCGGTGACCGCCCGGATCTCGGCGGCAAAAGGCGAAGGCTCGGCCGGATACGGTCGGAGCACCAAGGGACTGGCAGCTCCCAGACGTGCAATCTCGGACCGCAACGCCGTCGTCGGCACCCAGAACTCGTGGGCCATCGTCACGGCCCGGTCCGTCTGGTCGGGCGGCGAACCCTCGGGCCACCCCCACAGCGCGACCACGTAACGGTGCTCCAGAAAGCGTGCTCCCCTATCGGCCAGGATCCACGGAAGCAGTTGAGGTTCCGCACAGATCAGAACGATTCCGCAGCTGTCCCCAGTCCCGTTGAGCGAGTACCCGGGAGGGCTGTCGTACGTCCAGGCCAGATGGAAGGCAGAGACGTCGTGCTCGATCCCGCCGGCCGAAAGGAGGTCGGCCGCCATGCTCGCAGTCCATCCCGGCCCGCCGCCCGGGCCCATGTGCCCGACGACGTGGACGGCATCGGGACGCAGCCGGCTCGATCGTGCGGTCCGCGCCACCGGGAGGGATGCGTCGGCAATGCCCGTCCTGGCAGGTGCTCCGACTCCGCTTCCGGAGCGGAAGACGCCGCAGTCGCCGATCCCATCGAGTGCGGTCTGCGCCGACCAGCGCTGGCTCAGGCGGACAACGTTGTCGGACGTACGCGAGAATCGCTCAGGGCCGGAGACCGACTCGTGGTGGGTAAGGCAGCTGCGCGGTTCGTAGACGACGCGATATCCGGCCTCGCGAACCTTGAGGCACAGATCGACGTCCTCGTTCCCGTTCCAGTACCCCTCATCGAACCCACCGAGTTGCCGGAACAGGTCGCTCCGGATGGCCAGGGCCGCGCCCGTCACCACCTGGAGGTCACATCGCTCTTCCACCGCAGGATCGTCGGGTACGGCGAGGTACAGCCGGTGGTAGCCGTGGAGATACTTCCTGGACCCGTCTCCGACCATCCATACTCCGGCATGCTGCACGAGCCCATTGGGGAACAGCAGCTTGCTGCCGACGACTCCCACGTCGGGCTCACCGTCCAGTACCTCGACCAGCGGCTGCAGCCAACCGGGGTGGGGTTCGGTGTCATTGTTGAGGAAGACCAGGTGGCGACCGGTCGCCACCTCAGCGCCCTGGTTACATGCCCGGGAGAAGCCGAGGTTCTGGGCGTTGCGGACGATGCGGACGTCCCCGGATAGTGCCGCCAGGAGCTCGGCTGTTCCGTCCGTAGACCCGTTGTCGACCAACACCACCTCGAAGGTGCCGGCGGGAGTCGCCTCCGCCAGCCTGACCAGGCAGGCGTGGGTGTAGGCGACGTTGTTCCAGAGCGGAATGACGATGCTGGCGGCCGGGCGCGGCGATCCTGCGGATGGTTCCACGACTTGATTTCGGCCGACGAGGCGTCCGGCCTTTAGCGCCGGGCAGAATCCCTCCCCGTGGAGCTGCTGACCGCCCTCTTCGAGGGGGCACGGGGCGCGGAACGGGACCATCCCGCCGCCATCCGGGTCGGGGAGGCGGCGGCGTCCCGGGAGACCCTCCTCGACCGAGCATCAAGTGCTGCCCGGCGCCTGTCAGCCGGCCAGCCCGTGGCGGTGCACGGGTCCCCGACGCTCGACACCGTCGTGGCCGTCGTGGCGGGCCTCATAGCCGGGGCGCCCGTGGTTCCGCTCCCCGCCGACGTCGGCCCCGCCGAACGGGACCACATCGTCCAGGACAGCGGCGCCCGGGTGGCCCTGGGGGACGGTCCCTGGGAGGGGGCCGGCGTCGAGGTGCTCCCCCTGACCGGCCGCACCGGCGGCGCACCCACCCCACGCCCGGGCGCCCGGACCGGGGACGGGGCCGCGCCCCCCGCCCTCATCGTCTACACGTCCGGCACCACCGGCCCTCCCAAGGGGGCCGCTCTCTCGACCCGGGCGCTGGCCCATGACCTGGATGCCCTGGCGGAGGCGTGGGCGTGGACCCCTGAAGACCACCTGGTGCACGGGCTTCCCCTCTACCACGTCCACGGGCTGGTGCTCGGCGTGATCGGGGCACTACGGGTGGGCTGCCGTCTGACCCACACCGTGCGGCCCGCGCCCGGGACCTACGCCGCCGCCGCAGCCGACGGCGGCTCGCTGTTCTTCGGGGTGCCGACGGTGTGGTCGCGCCTCGTGGCCGAACCCGCCCTGGCCCCGGCCCTGGCGCCGGCGCGCCTCCTGGTATCGGGCAGTGCCGCCCTCCCGGCCGAGACCTTCTCCGCCCTGCGCTCCCTGACCGGCCACGAGCCGGTGGAGCGGTACGGGATGACCGAGACGCTCATCACCCTGTCGGCTCGCGTCGACCGGGCCCGGCGTCCCGGTCGGGTCGGCTGGCCGCTGCCCGGTGTCGAGACCCGGATCGTCCCCGTCGAGGAACCGGACCACGGCGATGCCGGGGACCCCACCGGGGAGCTCCAGGTACGCGGAGCCACCCTGTTCGACGGCTACGTCGGGCGGGCCGCCACCACCGGCTTCACTCCGGACGCATGGTTCCGCACCGGGGACGCTGCCACTGTCGACGCCGACGGGAGCCACCGCATCGTCGGGCGGCTGTCGACCGACCTGATCAAGTCAGGTGGGTTCCGCGTGGGGGCCGGAGAGATCGAGGACGCCCTGCTGGCGCATCCCGCCGTGGCGGAGGCCGCCGTCGTCGGGGTCCCCGACGACGACCTGGGCCAGCGGATCGTCGCCTACGTGGTGGGCGCCGGGGTGGACGGGGGCCAGCTGCAGGCTTGGGTGGCGGGGCGCCTGTCGGCCCACAAACGGCCGCGGGAGGTTCGCGTCGTGGATGCCCTGCCGCGCAATGCCCTGGGCAAGGTGCAGAAGACCCGCCTGCTCGACGGCTGAACGGCAGGGACTCTCAGCCCTCCCCCCACGCGATCCGTTCCGGGTGGGCGTATACATTGGCCGACGCCCCCCGGGCAAAGCCGACGAGGCAGATCCCCAACCGCTCGGCGGTCTCGGCTGCCAGGCTCGACGCCGCCGAGACCGCCACCAGGACGGGCACACCCGCCACCGCGGCCTTCTGCACGATCTCGAAGCTCACCCGCCCTGACACCACCAGCGCCAGATCGGAAAGGCGCTCGCGTCGACCGAGGGCGGCCCACCCCACGAGCTTGTCAACGGCGTTGTGACGACCGATGTCCTCCCTCACCGCCAGGGAAGCGCCGTCCCCGGAGAAGAGACCGGCGCCGTGCAACCCCCCCGTGCGCCCGAACACCCGCTGGGCCCCGCGCAGGCGCTCGGGCAACTGCATCAGCTCCCCTCCCGGAAACGGCCGGGCCGGACCCAGCGGACGGCACCGGGCCAGCAGCCCGTCGAGGCTGGCGCTGCCGCACACCCCGCACGAGGCGTTCACCGTCCCGATGCGCCGCAGCCCGACGTCGACCGGGCGGTCGACATGGACCGTGACCGTGTTCAGGAGATCGTCCGCACACGCGGCGTCGTCGGCGCCGTCGCAGTAGCGGACGGCACGGACCCAGGCTCCGTGCCCGATCACGCCCTCGGAGAGCAGGAACCCGACTGCCAGCTCGAAGTCGTTCCCCGGGGTGCGCATCGTCACCGCCACCGTCTCCGCCGGCTGGCCGGGGCCCGTCACCCGGATCTCCATCGGCTCCTCGGTGACCAGCTCGTCGGGAAGCTCGAGACGCCGCTCCCCCCGCACGGCCAGCACCCGCCGGTCGGTGACGGGACGGCGGGCGGGCAGGGCGCTCACCTGGTCCATTATCTCCGTGTGGCAGACGAGGCGCGCCTCCAGTCTCTGGATGTCCTGCGCGGGGCCACCATCGCCGCCATGGTCCTGGTCAACGACCCGGCCATGGGACCGCCGTACCTCTACCACCAGCTGACCCACTCGCCCTGGAACGGCTGGACCTTCGCCGACACGATCTTCCCCGCCTTCCTCTTCATGGTGGGAGTGGCCCTGCCGTTCTCGCTCGCCCGCCATCTCGATGGGCGGGCCCCCCGGCGCTCGGCCCTTCTGCGGATCGGGCGCCGGGTGCTCCTCCTGGTGGCGCTGGGACTCCTGGTCAACGGCTTTCCCCTCCTGCTCGGCAACGGCCACAGCGTCATCGGCACCCTCCGCCTGCCCGGGGTCCTGCAGCGGATAGCCGTCGCGTACCTGGTGGCCGCCGTGGCCGCCCTGTTCCTGCGGCCCCGCCAGCAGGTCGTGCTGGCTGCCACCCTCCTGCTCGGGTACTGGGCCGCGCTGCGCTGGGCGCCGGTGCCGGGCTACGGCGCCGGGGCGCTCACGGCCCACGGGAACGTGGCGGCCTGGGTCGACCGGACCATCTTCGGCCCCCGCCACATGTACGGAGGCGGTGCGCCCGGCTATGACCCGGAGGGACTGCTCGGCAGCGTGGTGGCGGCGGCGGGCGTGCTGTTCGGCAACTGGGCGGGCATGCTGCTGCGGGCGCGGCCGACCCGCCGCTTCACCGTCACGGCGCTGGGGACTGCCGCCCTGGGCGCGGGGGGCGCCGGCCTGCTCTGGTCCCACGACGTCCCGATCAACAAGCGGATGTGGACGCCGTCCTACGTCCTGCTGATGACCGGGCTGTGCCTGGCCGCCCTGGCCCTCTGTCACGTCTTGTTCGACCGCCCGAGCCGGGTCGCCACCTGGCTGGGGCTGCCCCTCCGCGTGCTCGGTGCCAACGCGGTCGTCGTCTACGTCGGCTCCGAGCTCTCCGCCGCCGCCCTGGCCCACTACCACCACGCCGTGCAGGGCATCCCGAACGCCCCGCTCCCGTTCTGGATCTGGCTCCGGTACCTGACGCCGCCGTTCGGCACGACGGGCGGGGCCCTGGCCTACGCCGGGGCCATCCTCGTCCTGTGGTGGGGCGTCCTCGCGGTGATGTACCAGCGGAGCTGGTTCGTCCGGGTCTGACCGCCGGGCCGGCCCCGCGCCATCCGGGCCGTGGGCCAAGGGGCCCTACAGAGTCTGGCCACCCGCCACGGACGCCCGGCCCGTGAGGCAGCTGCGCACCAGCGCGACCACCCGCTCGGACGGGAAGGGCTTCTCCAGGAGGTGCTCGACCCGCCGGAGCGCCTCCACGACCCGGGGGTCGTCCGGGCTCAGTCCCGTCAGCACGATCACCTCGGTGCCCGGAGACTCCCGCTGGATCGTGGTCAGGATGTCCAGCCCGGACGCCCCGGGGAGCTGCAGATCGAGCACGACCAGGTCGAACGGGGTCTCCTGGACGAGCTCGAGAGCCTGACTGCCGTCCCCCACCGAGGTGAGGTGGAAGGCGGGCTCCCCGGTCATCTCCAGGACCAGGAGGTCCCGGAGGCTGGCGTCGTCCTCGACGATCAGAATCCTCTTCGGCTGCTCTTCCACCCGCCTCCCCCACCGCCAATCGGGACCTGGGTTGAAATTCTACGTTCCGGGACAAATCCCCGCTCGGTTCGGCCGCCCACCCCGGTCCGGGGGACCTCCGGGGCGCCCTCGCCCGAAGGTTAAACATCGCGAAAGAACGGGAATCACAGCGGGGCACCGGGCTCCAGCCCGGATCACTAGGAGGCCTTTTTCATGGGCATAGGTGCAAGCGTTCTGCTGATAGCTGCAGGCGCCGTCATGGCGTTCGCAGTTCACGTGGCCGGGCACGGCTTCAACATCCACACGATCGGTCTGATCCTGATGGTCGTAGGGGCCATTGGACTGCTGACCGCCCTCATGGTCGGCGGCCTCGGCTCCTGGGGTGGCGTCCGCCGTACGACCGTGGTCGACGAGGGCTACGCAGACCCCGTGGCCGGCCGGCGTGTCGTTCGCGACACGTACCGATAGGAGGAATCCATGGGACTCGTACTCGCTGTTCTGATCCTGGCCATCCTGTTCGGCGGCCTCGGCTTCGCCATCCACGCCCTGTGGATCCTGGCGGTCGTGCTCGCTCTGGTGTGGGTGGTCGGCTTCTTCGCCCGGGGCGCGGAGGCACGCTGGTACCGGTGGTGAGCCGCCCCTAGCTGGGGCAGACTCGCGGGGGCGGGCAGGACGCCCGCGACAGGAGGAGCGCCTTGTCCGTCCCCGACCCCCTCGACGAGTACCCGATCCACCAGGCGCCGCTGTCGATGCGGTTCCCCGCCACGAGCGACCGCAATGCGTACGACCGCTGCATCATGCACGCCTTCGCCGACGACGGCTCGACGTACCTGGTCACCGGGCTCGGCGTGTACCCGAATCTCGGCGTCATCGACGCCTACGCCACCGCGCGCCGGGGCCAGACCCAGGTGGCGGTTCGGGCGTCGGACGCCCTCGGAGGCGACCGCATGGCCCAGGCCGTCGGCCCGATCCGCTTCGAGGTGCTCGAACCCCTCCGCCGCATCCGGGCGATCTGTGACGCCGATGCTCTGGGTCTCTCCTTCGACCTGACCTACCGCGCCGTCTCCGAGGCCTTCGAGGAGCCGCGCCACCTGATCCACTCCGGGTCCCGCATCACCATCGACGGCTGCCGCTTCGTGCAGACGGGACGCTGGAGCGGGACCCTCAGCTTCCAGGGTCAGGAGATCGATCTCGACGCCGCCCCCTGGTCCGGTGACCGGGACCGGTCATGGGGTATCCGCCCCGTCGGGGAGGCCGAGCCGGCCGGGCGCTCCTTCCGCGACCCCTCGACCGGGATCTGGTGGTGCTGGGTGCCCCTGCGCTTCCCCGAGTACACCATCGTGGTGATCGCCCAGGAGGACCCGGTGGGACGGAGGACGCTCACCGAGGCGGTGCGCATCTGGCCGGCCGGCTCCGGCCGCCCCGAGGACCAACTCGGCTGGCCCCGTTTCGAGATCAGCTACCGGCCCGGGACGCGCTTCCCCGAGCACGCCACCATCCACCTCAACGAGCGGGACGGCACTCCGATCACGCTGGAGGTCGACCCCGTCACCTTCATCTCTCTCAACGTGGGCTGCGGCTATGGCTCCGATCCCGACTGGACCCACGGTCTGTGGAAGGGGGACAAGTGGATCGATGGGTCCGTCTACGACCTCGACGACCCGGCCGTCCGGGGCCGAACCGCCACCTCGATGATCGACCATGTGGCCAGGGCCACGTGCAACGGGGAGCCCGGCGTGGGGATCTTCGAGCACGCCTGCCTGGGGCGCCACGATCCGTCCGGGTTCAGCGGGTGGGAGGACATGGGTCTGTGAGCCACCCGCCCGGCCCCCGCAACCGGTAGGTTCCCGGCATGGAGGTGGACAGCTACCGCTTCCTCCCGCGCAGCTTCCGGGCCCGCTACGAGAATCCGTCCCGGCTGCCCGGAGAGGATGCAGCCGTCTGGGCCACCTTTCCCGTCCGCCTGGCCGAGGCACGGGTGGCGTTGCTCAGTTCGGCCGGGCTCCATGTGAAGTCGCGGCAGCCGCCCTTCGACGCCGCCGGTGAGCGGGCCAACCCGATGTGGGGGGATCCGTCGTGGCGGGCCATACCCCGGTCCGCCGGCCAGGACGACCTGGGGATGATGCACCTGCACGTGAACAACACCGACGTGCTGGCCGATCACGAGGTGGCCCTGCCGCTGCGCGCCCTCGACGCCCTGGTTGCCGCCGGGGTGGTGGGGGCCTCGGCGGACACCCACTTCTCCGTCATGGGCTACCAGGAGGACGGCCTGGAGGTGTGGCGGACCAGGACCGCCCCCGAGATAGCCGAGGTCCTGCGCGACGAGCGCGTCGACGGCCTCGTGCTCGCTCCCGTCTGACCGGACTGCTGCCGCAACGTGCCCGTGCTGGCACGACGCATCGAAGCGAGCGGGATCCCGACGGTCGTGGTCACGATGATGCCGGCGGTGGCCCGGGATCTGATGGCGCCGCGGGTCCTCGGGGTCGAGTTCCCGTTCGGCCATTCCTTCGGGCCGCCCGGGGACCGGACGCTGCAGGCCACCGTGCTTTCCACCGCCCTGCGCCTCCTTGCCGGCGCGACCGGCCCGGGTGCGCGCGTGGACATCGACGTTGAGTGGCCCGTTCCCCTGAAGGAGGCCTACCGCAGCTGGCAGCCGGCCGAGCCCAGCCCGATCGTCGCCATGCTGCTCGGGCGGCGCTGACGCCGACGAAACGGCGGCGGGTGGCTCGCTTATGTGCCTTCGGCCGGTGACGCGCCGGCCGGGTCCTCGGCGGGCTCGGCGGTGTTGTGGGACACGACGGATCTGACCAGAGCCACCGCCGCCCACGCCACCGCCATGCCCATGAGGCTCCGGGCCAGCGCCGTACCCGGGTCGATCTGGCCGCCGATGGCTCCCCGGACCGTCGGCAGAGCCAGCAGCAGGCCGATGGCCAGTACCAGAGGTGTCATCCTGATCAGGCGGCGGCGCGCAGGCGGCCGGCCAGCAGGGCCGTCCAGGCTTCAGGGGAGGCCAGTTGGCCGTCCAGCAGCGCCACCGGGATCCCCGTGCCGAGCACGGCGGCGGGACTGGTCGTGGCGTCGACGTCCTCCAGCGCCAGAGCGTCGACCTGACCGACGGCATCGGACCAGGCCGACACGTCCTCCGGCTTCCGGGTAGCTTCGACGACCCCCCACACCGCAGCCGGCTGGAGGGCCTCGATCACGTTGCTGGCCCAGGTCTCCCGGCCCGAGCCCGGGGCCGCCGCGATCGACACGACCGTCGGCCTGGACCGGGCGGCCCACTGCTCGGCGTGGGACTCCGCCGCCGCACCCGAGCCGATGATCATCCGCTCGGATCCCGTCTCGCCGACCTCGGCCGGGGAAGCCACGACCACCTCGGCGGGGTCGAGGCCGATGCTGAGCGCCAGGCGGGACGCCAGGACGAGGGCCCGGTCGGCGGCACCGATCACCGCCATCACCTCGCCCGGCTGCAGGCAGACCGGGGGCGCCATCGGCATGCGCGAGAGCGCCCGGTACAGCGCCGGCACCAGGCCGAGGCGGCCGTCAGCGGGAAGAAGCGAGGCGGGCAGCCCCATCCGCTTGAGGGCGGGACGGGCCCGGGCCGGAGTGATCCCGTTCAGGCCGGCCTTGGGATCGGCCGGGGGCAGAGGGACCGCCTGCAGATCGGCCAGAACCGGTCGGCGGTCCTCGGAGAGAGTCGCGCCCTCGGCCCGTAACGGCTCGGTCGGGGTCAGGGCCGGGTGCATGTGGCCCGCCTCGGCCCCCTCCGCTTCGGCTGTCTCGATCCCCATGTCCTCCACCTGCATCTCGTCGCCCTCCATGTCATCGATCGGCATGTCATCGACCGGCATGTCCCCGATCTGCATCTCCGCAACCGGGAGGTCGTCGGCGGGTATCTCCGCGCCGTGCATCTCCCCGATCGGCGTGTCGTCCTCCGCCGGTTCGGTCGGAAGCACTCCCTCGGTCCGGGCGTCCTCGATCCACGCCTCGGTGGACATCTGACCTTCCGCCGCCTCGGCCACGGCGCGGGCGGCCGACATCTGGCGCAGCATGGAGGTGAGGTCCTCGTCGACCACCGCGTCGACCTGGGCGGGGTGCGGCGCCGGGGTGGCGGCAACCGCGGCCGTCGGAGCACCCCCCGTCGGCTGGGTGTTCTCGGTCAGCCGGCGCAGGACCTCGGCAAACGGGGCCCCCTCCGTCGAGGGGACCGGGACGGTCCGCTCCCCCGCTCCCGGAGCGGCCGGGGCGGGCGCGATGCCGGCCGCCCGGCGCCGGGAAGACAGAAGGGTGGGACGGGAGACCGGCTCCTCGGGCCCGTCGACGACCACCTGATAGGTCTCGCGGGCGAAGAACCCGCCGACGCCACCGCGCCGCACCTTCTCCGCTGAGATGATCTGGGCCGAAGGCCCGAGCTCGGCCTGGATCCGGGCCAGGACCTTCTGGATGTCGGGACCCTCAAACAGCCGCCGCGACAGCAAGGTTCACCACTCCAATCTTGTCGGGCCGAACGTACGGCCCGATCTCGTTGACGGACATGACGGGTAGGCGGGGGGCCGCCGCCCGCACCAGGCGGTGGAGGGCGGGGCGCAGGCGTCCCGTGCACAGCAGCACGGGGCTAATGCCGTCGGCCTCGGCGGCCTGGGCCCGGGCGGCCACTTCGACGACGAGGGCCTCGGCCAGGCCGGGGTCGATGGCGATGACGCTGCCGTCCTCCCCCTGCCGCAGGGCGTCGGCCAGCTGCTGCTCCAGGGCGGCGTCGAGGACGATCACGGGCAGGCGCTTGTCCTTGGCGTGCAGGGCGGTGATGGTGGGGCCCAGCGCCTGGCGCGCCGCCTCCACCAGGCTCTCGGTGTCCTTGGCGTGCGCCGAACGCTCGCTGACCGCCTCGACGATGCGAACCAGATCGCGGATCGGCACGCCCTCGTTGAGCAGGGCGCACAGGACCGCCTGGAACTGTCCCAGCGAGAGCTGGGCGGCGGTCAGCTCGTCCACCGCGACCGAGTCCCGCACCTTGGCCACGTCGAGCAGCTCCTTGACCTGCTGGCGGTTGATCAGGCTGGCGGCGTTGGTACGGATCACCTCGGAGAGATGGGTCGTTATGACCGAGGCCCGGTCCACCACCGTGCATCCCATGATCAGGGCCTGCTGGCGCATCTCGGCCGGGACCCACCGAGCGGCCAGCCCGAACACAGGCTCCTCGGTGGCCTCCCCCGGAAGCTGGTCGAGATGGTCCCCGATGGCCAGCACCCGGCCGAGTGGCGCCCGGCCGTGTCCCACCTCGACCCCGTGGAGGCGCACGGCGTAGGAGCCCTCCTCCATCGAGAGATTGTCGCGGGTACGCACCGGCGGGACGACGATGCCGAGCTCGGAGGCGATCTTCCGGCGCAGGCCCTTGACCCGGGCCAGCAGGTCCCCGCCGCGCCCGGCGTCGACCAGGTCGATCAGGTCGAAGGCCAGCTCGAGCTCGAGTGGTTCCACCCGCATCTCCCCCACGAGCGTCTCGGTGCTGTCGGGAGCGGCCGGATCGAGGGCGGCGGCAGGAGGCGCGGCCGGCTCGGGCGGACGGGAGCCGGCCCGCCGCCCGGCGATGAACAGACCGCCGCCGACGACCAGAAAGGGGATCTTGGGCAGCCCCGGTACCAGTCCGATCACGGCCAGCACGGCGCCGGCCATCCGCATGGCGCCCGAGTTGGCGGCGAACTGGCTCATAAGGTCGGTGCCGAACTCGTCCTCCGTGGCGGACCGGGTGACCACGATGCCGGCGGAGACCGACAGCAGGAGGGCCGGGATCTGCGACACCAGGCCGTCACCGACGCTCAGCAGGCTGTAGGTGGTCACGGCGTCGGAGACGGGCATGTGGTGCTGGATGACGCCCACGGCAAAGCCGCCGATCAGGTTGATGGCGGTGATGATGATGGCCGCAACGGCGTCGCCCTTGACGAACTTGGACGCTCCGTCCATGGCCCCGTAGAAGTCGGCCTCGTCGGCCACCTTGCGCCGGCGGCGCCGGGCCTCGTCGGCGTCGATCAGTCCGGAGTTCAGGTCGGCATCGATGGCCATCTGCTTGCCGGGCATGGCGTCCAGGGTGAAGCGGGCGGCCACCTCCGCCACCCGGCCGGCGCCGTTGGTGATGACGACGAACTGGATGACGATGAGGATCAGGAAGACGACCAGCCCGACCACGAGAGATCCACCGACCACGACGTGACCGAAGCTCTGGATCACGTTGCCGGCAAAGCCGTGCAACAGCACCAGGCGGGTGGCGCTGACGTTCAGGGCCAGCCGGAAGAGGGTTGCGACCAGGAGGAGGGAGGGGAAGACGGAGAACTCGAGCGGGTCGCGGACCCGCATGCTCATCAGCAGGACCAGCACGGCCACGCTCATGTTGACCGCGATCAGCAGGTCCAGGAAGAAGCTGGGCAACGGGATGACCAGCATCACCACGATGGCGACGACGCCGGCAGGTATCCCGACGGTCCCTATACGCCTGGCGCGCATCACACCCCTACTCGCTCCCGGACCCGTCCCTGGGCCTGCGTTGGCGATGGCCGTCCTGGCGCCGAAAGAGAGTTTCGACAGATCCGCGGATTTTCTTTACCGCCGCCCCCTCCGGGGGGATCTCGGCCGGCCGGGCGCGGACGTCGGTCACGCCAGGATCCCCGCCGGGGTCTGGTGGCGGAGGGGACCGCCCTTGGCGAGGGGGGGCAGGTTGTAGACGAACGCCAGGAGGCGGGCCACGGCCAGGTACAGGTGATAGGGGATCTCCCCGTCGATCTCGCAGGCGCCGTGGAGGGCCCGGGCCAGGGGCGGGTCCTCGACCACCGGGACCCCCGCCTCGGCGGCTATCTCCCGGATGCGCAGGGCCACGTGGTCCGTCCCCTTGGCCACCACCTTGGGGGCCCCCGAGCCGCTCCGGTCGTAGCGGATCGCCACCGCATAGTGCGTCGGGTTGACGGCCACGACGTCGGCCCGGGTGACCTCGGACATCATCCGCATCCGGCTGAGCCGGCGCTGGGCCGAGCGGATGCGGCCCCGGAGCATCGGGTCACCCTCCGCCTGGCGCGCCTCGTCCTTCACCTCTTGCTTGGTCATGAGCAGCCCGGACATCACCTGGCGCCGCTGCAACAGGTAGTCGGCCACCGCCAGCACCAGGCCGGCCAGGGCCACGGAGCGCATCAGGCTCAGGATGGCCGCTGCGACGGTCGATACGGTCGGGCCGAGATCGGCGGAGCCGGCCGACACGAGGACGTTCATGAGGTGGACGAAGCTCCGCCACGCGATCAGACCGACGAGGGCCAGCTTGAGGGCGGCCTTGCCCCCCTCCCAAAGGCTGTGTACGGACACGACCCGCTTGAACCCCTGCAGCGGGTTGAGCCTCGACAGCTGCGGCTTCAGGGACTGGGACGAGAACCGCAGCCCGACCTGGCCCACCGTCACGGCGGTACTGAGGGCGGCGAAGCCCAGGGCGGTGGGCACCACGATGTAGAGCAGGTCGGTCAGGCCGGCCCCGAGGATCCGCAGCGCCCCGGCCGTGTCCGGGTGGGACGCGATCTGCATGGACTGGGCCACCAGCTGCGTGATGCGGGTGCCGGCCCCCCTCACCATCGGGGGGAGGAGCAGCCCGGCCGCGAGCAGCGACACCCACGAGGCCAGCTCGGGGGAGCGGGCCACCTTCCCTTGCTTGCGGGCCTCCCGGCGCCGCTTCGGGGTGGGCTTCTCGGTCTTGCCGCGACGGTCGCTCATCGGCCGCCCTAGAGGGCGTGGGCCAGGCGGCCCATGTCGGAGACCGAGATCTCCACGAGCCGCACGATGACACCGGGCAGCAGGCGGATGCCCATGCCGATCAGCGCCAGTGTGAGGAGGACCTGGAACGGAAGGCCGAGCACGAACACGTTGAGCTGGGGGGCGGCCTTGGCCAGAAGGCCGAGGACCACCTGGGCCATGAACAGCACCGCCAGCAGAGGGGCGGCGATCTGTAGAGCGGAGGCGAAGAACGTCGCCAGGTCGTGGACGATTGTGTCGCCGACGCCCCCCACGGAATGGATCGAGGCTCCGACGGCGCTGAACGACGCCATGAAACCCCGCACCAGGAAGATGTGGCCGTCCAGCACGAAGAGCAGGGTGACGGCCAGGAGGCCGTAGACCTGGCCGACGATGTTGGTCTCCTGGTCCGACATCGGGTCGAGGACGCTCGGCAGGGCAAAGCCGCCGAACAGCCCGATGGCCGTTCCGGCCGACTGGGCCGCCGACATCAGGATGTTGACGACGAGGCCCAGGGCCAGGCCGATGAAGACCTGGATGACGGTGGCGCCGATCATCCCGGCGGTGTCGGTCGGCAGGGCGGCGGCGGGCATGTGGCCGGACGCTGCCAGCGCCAGACCCGCCGCCAGCCCCACCTTGGCCGGTATCGGGATGCTCCGGTGGGAGAAGGGGGGCGTCACGACCAGCCACGCCGAGGCGCGGATGAACGCCAGGAACCCGCCGAGGACCGCGCCCGGGTCGAGCGGCAGCGCGAGCGTCGTGGTGCTAGCCGCCATTGATGAGGCGGGGCAGCATCTGGAACGCCGAATCGGTGAAGGCCACGATCCGTGAGATCATCCAGTGGCCCGACACGAGCAGGACCACCGCCACGCCCAGCAGCTTCGGGACGAAGCTGAGGGTGAACTCCTGGATCTGGGTCACCGACTGGAACAGCGAGACCATCAGGCCGATCAGCAGGCTCACCGCCAGGATCGGCGCCGCCAGCTCGGCGGCGGTGGCCATGGCGTGCCCGGCCAGCTGCAGGACGCCCTGATCGTTCATCGGAAGCTCGTGACCAGCGAGTGGGCTATCAGGGTCCAGCCGTCGACGAGCACGAAGAGCAGCAACTTGAACGGCAGTGAGACGAGGGTCGGCGGGAGCATCATCATCCCCATCGACATGAGGGTGGATCCCACCACCAGATCGATTATCAGGAACGGTATGAAGACCACGAAGCCGATGATGAAGGCCGTCTTCAGCTCGGACAGGATGAACGCGGGCACGAGGGCGGCCATCGAGACGTCCTGAGGCTTGGGCGGGTGCTCCTTCTTCATCTTGACGAAGACCGCCAGTTCCTGGGTGCGGGTCTGCTTGAGCATCCAGTCTCGGAGTGGCACCTCGGCGTCACGGTAGGCCTGGGTGGCGTTGATCTTGCCGTGCAGGTAGGGCTGGACGGCATCGCTGTTCACCTTGGAGATGGTGGGGGCCATGATGAACAGACTGAGGAACAGTGCCAGGCCGGCAATGACCTGGTTCGGCGGGATGCCCTGGAGCCCCAGGGCGTTTCGGGTCAGGCCGAGGACCACGGCAATACGGGTGAAGCTGGTGAGCATGATCAGCAGCGCCGGCGCCACCCCGAGGAGCGTCAGCGCAATGATGATGACGATGCTCTCGGACGGCTTCGAGAGCTGGCCGCCGAGGTTCACGCTCACGGAGGACGAGGCCGAACCGGCCGCGGCCAGCACACCCATCATCGGGCGCCGTCCGTCAGCTGTGTCGATGCCGCCATGGCGGCGCCCGACCCGAGGGTGTCCATGTTCTGTGTGCTCCTTGCCCGGGGCGGTCAGGCCCCTCCCAGCGCGAACGTCGTCAGACCCGACGGACCGTGCGCTCCCTGAGCTGTTCGAGCATCACCTTCCATGGCGATGAGGGGAACATCCCCTGAGTGGCGGGCAGCATTCCGTCGTGCCCGACCGGCTCGGCGTCGGCTTCCCCGGAGGGAACCAACGCCCCTTCCTCGGTGTCGAGGAGCAGGCTGATGGTCGAGGGGGTGACCCCGACCAGCAGCTCCCGTCCTCCCACCCGTACGACAGCGAGACTGGACGACTTCCCGACCGACTGGCGGACGAGCACATCCAGCTTGGCCCGGCGCACCGGGCCGAATCCCAGCCCTCCCCGGTGGCGCGCCAACCGGGCCAGGCCGGCCACCAGGACCAGCACCACCCCGAGAGACAGCGCCATGCGCCCGATGAGGGCCGCCGAGGACATGTGGTTCAGGCCCGCTCGAAGGCGGCGTCGTTGTCCCGCTCGACGATGTCGGTGATCCGCACCCCGAACTCGTCGTCGATCACGACCACCTCGGCCCGGGCGAAGAGCGTTCCGTTCACGAACACGTCGACGGGGGTGTTGGCGGACCGGTTCAGCTCGATGACGCTCCCGGGGGACAGGGCCAGCAGCTGGCGCACCGGCATGCGGGTGCGTCCCAGCTCGACGGTCACGGTCATCTCGACGTTGGCCAGCACCTCGAGCGAGCGCCGCCCGGAGCGGGAGCCTGCCGAGTGGGATGCCGGTGACGGCGTCGGCGCGGCCGGCGGCGCCGCCGGCGCGGCGGGAACCACTGGCGCCACAGGAGGGGCCATGGGCGCCGCCGCCGCGGCCTGGACAGAAGGATCGGCCAGGGGCGCAGCGGCGCCGGGCGGATCGACCGGAGGGCCGGCCGGACCGCCCACTGGAGGCGGGGCGCCGGGCGCCGGGCCGGGAACCCCGACCGCGTCGGGGCCGGGCGCTGCCGGCGCGAGGGGGTCGCTGATGGTCATGGGGTGTGCTCCTCCGGATCTACGACCGTGCAGGCGATGCGGCGGGCCCGCTCCATGGGGAGCGCGGCCAGGTAAACCACGTCTTCGACGGCAACCTCGAGCGGGAGGTCGCAGGAGTGGTGCAGGTTGATCACGTCCCCCACCTGGAGCCCGAGGATGTCCTGGGAGCTGAGCGACTTGGGCTGGAAGCGGACCGCCACGTCGACGAGCGGGTCGAGAAGGCGCTCTCCGACCGCGCTGTGGACCCCGTCGGCACCACGGCCGTGGCCCTCCCCCATGTGCAGGAGGGCCCGCATGAGCGGACGGAGCATGGTCAGGGGCAGGCCGAGGCTGCAGCTCCGGGTGAGCGAGGCGTCCTCCCCCATCCGCAGCTCGAGGCGCACGGCCAGGCAGCTGTCGCTGGCCCTCACGACCTGGAGGAGCTGGGCGGTGGAGTCCACCTGCATCCCGCCGAGCGAGACGGCGGCCAGGTGACCGAAGGCGGCCGCCAGCTGGTCGAGGGCGCCGCCCATCACGTCGGTCAGCAGCTCCACGTCGATGTCGCTCAGGGGCCGGGCCGGGTACGAGCCGGCGCCCGACCCGCCCATACGCAGGTCGACGATGGCCATGGCCAGCTCCGTCGGCAGGTGCAGGAGGGCGCGGCCGGGCAGCGGTGAGAGGCCGAACAGGACCATGCAGTACGGGTCGTGAGCCTCTGCCAGCTCCTCCCAGACGATCTCCGACGTGTCGGTGACCACCAGCTCCACGGGGACGTGGAGGTCCACGGACAGGCGGCGGCTGGCCAGCCGGGTGAAGTTCTCGAGGACGAGCCCGAGGGACCGGAGGCGGTTGCGGTCGAGGACCTCGGGGGTCCGGAAGTCGTAGAGACGGACGTGGCCCCCTGACGAGGGGGCGATGTCGGTGGCTGCGTCGGCGACCGGCGTCACAATCCGGTTATCGGCACGCGGCGAGAAATTCCTTCAGTACTAATGCGGGACTAATTGCGCGCCCCCACCTGGGGCCCGCCGGGGGTTGACGCGCCGGTCCCTTGGGGCTAGTCCGCCGCCGGTGTGGCCACCTCCGCCACGGGGTCCCCGACCCGGACGCCGGCACCCGCCTCGCACGTGGGCTCGTGGAGCTCCAGCAGCGCCCTCACCCCGTAGGTGGCGGAGGCCAGCTCCCTCCCGCACTCGGGACAGGGGATGCGCACGACGGTGGCGCCGTGGCGGGTGGCGGGGCGGCGGAGCCGCGGGGGCAGGGGCGCGCTCATTGCATCACGAAGCTGGTGAAGTAGACCCCGGCCACCTCCGGAGCCCCCCCGACCGGCGGGAAGAGGGACTTGAGCCGGGCCTCGAGCTGCTGGCGGGCCTGCTCGTGCCCGGGCGGACCGAGCAGGTTCGGGTACGTCCAGGCCGAGAAGGTGCTGATCACGGCGTCGAGGATCCGCGGGTCCATGGCCGTGACCTTCTTGGGGTCGGCGGCGGTGGTGAGCTGCACGGCCACGCCCACCTGGAGCAGGTGACCGTCGGACAGGTTGATCGTGACCGGGTCGAGGCTCTCGATCGGCCCGTTGGGCACGGCCAGGGCCACCGACTTGTAGCCGGCCGGCTTCTTGTGGGTGAGCTTCGGGTAGGCCAGCCCCGCCACGCCGACGACGGCCACCAGCCCGACCAGCACGAGAAGCTTGCGCCTGCCCCTGGGCTTGGCCGCCCCTTCGGACGCGGGGGCGTCCGTGGCCGCCACCCCTCCCGTCGTCCTGGACGCCATGGTCATGGATGCTGCCGCCATATCAGCCTCCGATTGCGGGTGGGGAGCCGCCCAGCAGCACCACGTCGATCCGCCGGTTGGCGGCCTGGTGTGCCGGGGTGTCGTTGGGGACGATCGGTCGGGTGTCCCCGTACCCGATGCCGGACAGGCGACCGGGTGCCAGGCCGTCGGGGCCGGCCAGCCGGTCCACGACCGTCATGGCCCGGGCCGCTGACAGCTCGAAGTTCGTCTTGTACGGCCCGGACCCGGTGATCGGCTGGTTGTCCGTGTAGCCCTCGACCTGCACGGGGTTGGTGATGCCCGCGGCCACCCTGCCCACCACGTCCACCACCCGGTCCCCGACCGGGCCGAGGTCCGCCGAGTAGGTGGCGAAGAACACCTTGTCGGTCAGCAGACGCACGACCACGCCCCGCTGCTCGAGGGTCACGGTGGCGTCCTGGCTGACCCCGGCCTGGGCCAGGGAGGCCTGGATCCGCTGCTCCAGGTTCACCAGTGGATTCGGGACGCTCGACTTCGTGGTCCCGGGGTGGGTGACCAGGCTGGTCTGCTGCAGGAGCCCGGTACCCCCCGGAATCGGCTCGCTGTGGGCGGAGAAGGTCTGCACCACCCCGGTCTTGAACTCCTGGTACTTCTTCTTGTCGATGGTGCTGAGAGCGAACAGGACGATGAACAGCGCCAACAGCAGCGTGATCATGTCCGCGTAGGTCAGCAGCCACCGCTCCCCGCTGGCCCCGTCCTCGCGTTCGTCGAAGAACCGTGTACTCGAGCGCCCACTCACGCCGCCTGATACCCCCGCTCGGAGGCCCGATCCTTCGGGGCGACGTAGGTGAGCAGCTGCTGCTCGACCATCCGGGGGCTGTCCCCCGCCTGGATGGCCAGGATCCCGTCCAGGATCAGCAGCTTGTTGTGGACCTCGATCTCACTGAGGCGCTTGAGCTTGTTCTCGATCGGAATCCAGATGATGTTGGCGGACATCACGCCCCACAGGGTGGCGGTGAAGGCGCTCCCGATCAGCGGCCCCAGCTTCTCGGGGCTGCTCAGGCTCCCGAGGACGTGGATCAGGCCGATCACCGTCCCGATGATCCCGATCGTCGGGGCGTACCCACCCATGTTGTGGAAGAACTTGGCCCCCTGGCGGTGCCGGGACTGCATGGAGGAGATCTCCTTCTCCAGGACGGCCCGGATCTGCTCGGCGTCGACTCCGTCCACCGCCATCTCGATGGCCTTCCGGAAGAACGGGTCGTCGATGTCCTGGGACTCCTCCTCCAGGGCCAGGAGCCCGTCCCGGCGGGCCGTCTCGGCAAACGAGACCATGCGGGCTATTGCCTCGTCCTGGCGGTCGACCTTGCTCACGAGAGCGCTCTTGATGACCGGCATCATCCCCTTCACGTCACTGAGGAGGGTGCCCGCCATCGAAGCGCCGATGGTGCCGCCGAAGACCAGGATGATCGACGTCGGGGAGATCAGGGTGCCGGGGTTGCCCCCTTCCATGACCATGGAGCCGATGATGGCCACCAGGGCCACCACGATCCCGACCGGGGTCGCGCGGTCGGACATGGCCCTACTTCCCTCCGTCCTCGGGCCCGACCAGGCGCAGCTCGGGCGGGGAGGTGCCCAGGCGGAGGTCCTCGGCGGCAGCCACGACCGACGCCCGGAACATCCGGACCCGGTCGATGATGGTGTCGACGGACTCGGTCACGACAAGCTTGGACCCGTCGACGAGCGTCACGACGGTGTCGGGCGTCGCCTCGACGCGCTGAATCAGGTCGGCGTTGACCGCCAGGCTGTCCCCGTTGAGCCTCGTGACGAGGATCATCGCTGTCCCTTCCGTGGACTAGGTGGTGGCGCCCCATCCGTGGACGCGTTCGGATTCTTCGGCACGCCGGGCAACGCGGTTGAGAAACCGGCCGCCGGCGCCGGATGGCCTGCCGGGTCAAATGGAGGATCAGCACGGCGCGGGCCGGCCCCGGGCCGGCCCGCGCTGCTGACTGGTGATCAGATGGAACTGCACGGAACAACGTCACGTCGTCCCGTGAGAATCATCAGGGCATGTTGACCAGGGACTGGAGCACCTGGTCGGTGGTCGTCACGACCTTGGTGTTGGCCTGATAGGCGTTCTGGGCCACGATCAGGTCGGTCAGCTGCTTGGCCAGGTCGACGTTGGACATCTCGAGGGCCCCGCCCTGGAGCGAGCCGCGTCCGCCCGTGCCCGGAACGCCGACCTGGGGGGTGCCGGAGTTGAGGGTCGTCTGGTAGTAGCCGTTGCCGACCTTGAGGAGGCCCTGCTGGTTGGCGAAGCTGGCCAGGGCCAGCCGGCCGAGGGGCTGGGTTGAGCCGCTCGAGAAGGTGCCCGAGATGGTCCCGTCGGGGCCGATGCTGAAGGACTGCAGGCCGCCGCTCGGGACGCCGTCCTGGCTCCCGGCCACGATCGTGCTCGGGCTGGCCATCTGGGTGACCGAGCCCGTGCTGCCGGGAGCGGGGAGGTCGATGCTGAGGGTCGCGCCGCTAGGCCACGTGTAGCCGGCGGGCATGGTGGTGACGGCCAGGGGCGTGGCGCCGGTCACCGGACTCCCGTTCACCGTCGCCAGCTGGCCGTTGGTGAACACCAGCGCCTGCGGGGAGGACCACAGTGTGGTGGCGGGTCCGCCGCCCGGGTTCGGCACGGTGCCCTGGAGGTCCCAACCGCCGGCGGTGCCGGCGTGCGGGGTCAGGGTGAGGGTGACGGGCACCACGGCGCCGAGGCCGTCGTAGGCGTTGATCGAGATGGTCACGGGCGTAGCGGTGCCGCTTCCCGACCAGGCCTCGAGGTTGCCCGTGAGGTTGATGTTCTTGGTCGCCACGGGAGTGGAGAGCTGGCCGAGGGGGATCGTCACGGCCGTGGTCGGGCCGTTGGAGTTGATGGCGCCGGTGGCATTGGCCGTCCAACCCTGGATCAGCCCGCCGTCATCGGTCACCAGGCGCCCGAGGGAGTCGACACTCAGGTTCCCCGAGCGTGTGTACATAGTGGTGCCGCCCTTGCTGGCGACCAGGAAGCCGGGACCCTGGATCGCCACGTCGCTCGGCTGGCCCGTCTGCTGCAGCGAGCCCTGCACGAACGAGGTCGTCGTGGCGGCGACGCGGGTTCCCATTCCCACGATCGTGGGATTGACCCCGCCGGTGGTGGGTGAGGCCAAGCCGGCACCGCTCAGCTGCTGGCTCAGCAGGTCCTGGAACTGGACATCGACCGCGGCGTAACCGGGCGTGTTGACGTTGGCGATGTTGTCACCGATGGTGTCGATCATCGTCTGGTTGGCTTCGATGCCGCTGACGGCGGCGGAAAGGGACTCCATTGTTCTGAGCTGCTCCTTGTTGGGTCGGACGTGTTGTCGGTTCTGTTGTCTGGACGGATTGATCAGGCGGTCGTGGTGGAGCCGGATGTCGTGGTGGAGCCGGATGTCGTGGTCGAGCCGGACGTCGTGGTGGAGCCGGTCGTCGTCGAGGTGGGAGCGCTCGGTGGAGTGGCGCTGACGGCGGTCACCGCGCTCAGCGGGACCGACGTGTTGCCCACGTGCAGAACGGGCCCCGTCGCCTCGATGCCCACCGACGAGACGATGCCGGTGACCGGTGTGCCGTCCGGCAGCTTGGCGCTCACCTGCTTGCCGATCATCGAGGTCGACGCCATGGTGCCCATGTCGGACAGCAGCGACTTCTCCGAGTCCATCATCGCCGCCATGTTGGCGGCCTCCGACATCTGGGCGGTCTGGGACATGAACTGGCTGGGATCGGCCGGGTTCATCGGGTCCTGGTACTTGAGCTGAGCCACCAGCAGCTGGAGGAACGTGTTGCCCGAGCTCATGCTGAGCAGGGCGTTGCTCGAGCTGGCGGCGTCACCGGCCGAACCGGCCTGCGCAGTCGAGCCCGGCACTGCCGTGGAGCTCAACGCGCTGAGGGGGTCGAGGGTCATGTTCTTCCTCTCTCGCTACAGCTGGACGTCGACCAGGCGGTCCGGGTCGAGGGGACGGAGCGGGGTCGGGTCGGGATCGGGGCTGCCGTCGATGCCGGACCCGGGAGCCACGAAGGAGCGGCGGGCCTGGTGGTCGGGAGCGGGTCCGCCCCCGCCCTGCCCAGGTGCACCGCCGCCACCCGCCCAGCTCCGCAGATGGACGCTCGCGGGTGATCCGGGGCGGGACAGGGACTGGGCCAGCTGGTCCATCCCGGCGCTCAGAGCGCTGTGACCCTCGGCCGTCTCCGCCGTCAGGTGCACCGACACCTGTCCGCCCGCCACTTCGACATGGGCCACGACCTGGCCGAGTCCCTGGGGCTCGAGCCGCAGCGTCAGCGAGTAGGCGCCGTCAGGACCGGCCCGCAGGGGGGCCACCACCTGGACGACCTGGTCGTGCACCGGTGCCACGGTCGGGGGGACGCCCGCGCCCGGCAGGGCCGGAGTGGGGGCGCTCGGGGCGGCCACCGCGCCGCTCCCCGATGCGGCGGCCAGGGCGGAGTCGGGAGCGGAAGGCGCGGGGACGGTGGGGACGGACGCCTGACCGCCCGACGGGGGGGCGGCCGGGGCGCCAGGTCGGCCGGTGTCGACACCGGTCGACGCGACGGGTCCTGCCGCCGAGGCGGGGACTCCGGTCGCGGCGGTCTGTCCGGCTGCGGCCGGCGGCGGTGTCGCCCTGGATCCGGGGTCGGACCGCGCCGGCCCCGGAGATGCGCTGCTGGCGACGCCCGCGGCCCCGGTCAGGCCGGAGTCGCCGTTCGGAGAAGTCGGCCCGCCGGCGGCGGCCGTGCCGGCCGTCGATCCGGTAACGGCTGGACCGGCGACGCCGGCGAGGGGGGGCGCACCTCCGGCGGGGTCGGAGGAGGGTGATCCGGGCGGGAGCCCGGGCCCACCTGCTCCATCGGGAGCCCCCGACGCGCGGGTGGCGGCCGGGTCAGCCCCGCCGGCCGCACCGGTCCCGGTCGTGGCGACAGAAGCGGCGGAGTCGGCGGTCGGGCCGGTGCCGTCGGATGAGGCGGGGATCAGGGCGGCGCCGGAGGAAGGGGCGTCAGGAGCCGCCTGTTCCCCGCCGGCACCCGACGGGCCCGGGGCCGCCGTCTGCCCGGAGGCAGCGGCGCCGGCCGCACCCGACCCGGCGTCGTCGGAGGCGGCGGACGTCGACGTCCCGGCGGCGGCGCCTCCCTCCGGCGGGCCGGAGGAGGTGTTCGCGTCGGCAGTTTCCGGGGTGTCCGACGAGGGGGCGGCGCCGGCGTCGCGGACGGTGCCGCTGGCCGGAGCTGAACCGGAGATGGCCCGCTCGGACGACCGGGACGGGGAGGCTGGATTGGCGGCGGTGGCGGCGGGGCCGGGTATGCCCCCAGCACCGGCGGTGGCCGCCGCCCGGACGGCCGGATCGTCGGTGTGGGAGGCCTCGGGCGGGGCCTTCTGGTCGCGGCGCGGGCTCGGACGGGGCCCGGCCATGTGGTCCTGGGCGGCACGCAGCGCGTCCCCGAAGGGCGTGGCGCCGCCCGGAGCGTCGGGGGAACCCGGCCCGCCGTCGTGGGCTTCCCCGGCGGGAGCCGGTACCGGGATCGAAGGCAAAGAGGCGATCACGCCGCTCCTCCTCGCGCCAGGCTGAGCACCCGGCGCACGTAGTTCTGGGTCTCGGGGAACGGAGGGATCCCGCCGTACGTCTGCACCGCCCCGCCACCGGCGTTGTAGGCCGCCACCGCGAGGGGCACCGATCCGCCGAACTGGGACAGGTTCTGTGCCAGCAGACGGGCGGCGCCGTCGATGGCCTGGGCGGGGTCGAGCGGGTCGACGCCGAGAGATGCGGCGGTGGAGGGCATGAGCTGCATGAGCCCCTGGGCCCCGGCCGGGCTGACGGCATTCGGGTCGAAGCCCGATTCGACCTTGCCGACGGCGGCCAACAGCTGCGGGGACAGGCCGTAGCGCGCCGCCGAGGCCAGGAAGAGGGGCGCCAGCGCAGGAGGCACCGAGCCGAGAGCGCTCCCCCCGCCCGCGCCCGCCACGCCCGGAAGAGCGGACAGGCCCGGCGCGGCGGCCGGGTCGGCGCCGGTCCCGACGATGCGGCGGATCGAGGTCGGGGTCCCGATCCCTTCGATGCGCACCGAGGTGCCGGTGTGGGGGGCGTCGATCATCTGGCCGTTGCCCACGTAGATCCCGACGTGTTCGGCCGGAGAGCCGTAGAAGACGAGGTCCCCCGGCTGGGCCTGGGCCACCGAGGGGACGGGCACGCCGACCTGCTGCTGCTCCTGGCTGGTGCGGGGCAGCTGCACGCCCAGCCGGCCGTACACAACCTGGACCAGCCCGGAACAGTCGAGGCCGGTCGCGGGGTCGGTGCCGCCCCAGCGGTACGGGACCCCGAGATACTGCTCGGCGCCGGCCACGACCTGCTCACCGCTGGCACCTGTTCCCGCCGCGGACAGGTCGGAGGTGAAAGCGGCCCGGCCCGGGGCCATCGGATCGGAGGCCGGGGCGCCGGCAGCCTGAACCGAGTCCAGCACCGATGCGAACGACCCCGCCGCCGTGACCGGGGTCCCGGTGGCTTGGGAGACGGCCGCAGTCTGCGATAGGGGGACGGTCAGTGACTGGATGCGCTGGATCTGGGCCCGCACACCGTCGAGGACCGGCAGGGTGTCAGTGGACATGGGCCTCCTCCCGGAGGCGGGCGCCCACGTCGTCGAGGAAGCGGGTCTCGTCCCTCTCGAGCTCCAGCCTGTGCTCCTCGCGTCGCCGCTCGTCGAGGCGCTCGAGAACCTTGACCCGGCCCACGGCAGCCATCCAGGCCTCGCGGGCCGCCTCGGCGTGTCGGGCGGCCTCGTCCACCGTCGCCTGTCGGGCGCCCAGGGTCGCCGCCGCCAGCTCGGCCCGCTGGCGGGTGCGGCGCAGCTCCTCGGTGCTGCAGCTTCCGAGCTCGATCGGGATCTGCCGGTAGTGGGCGGCGGCGGCGTCCCTCCTGGCACAGGCGTCGGCCAGGCGCGTGTTGGCGGTGAGCAGCTCGAGCCGTGCCGTCTCCTCCTCCAGGCGGCGGACGCGGAGCACAGTCTCGAGGCGGAACCGGTAGCGCTTCATCGGACCCCCACCAGCGCACCCAGCCGGGCCCAGGAGTCGTCGACGTCCGCGATCTCGGACAGGTCCTGGCGCAGGAAGGCGTCGATGAAGTCCTTGAGCTCCAGACTCCGGTCCACGTCCGGGTTCGTGCCCCGCACGTAGGCGCCGATCTCCACGAGATCACGCGCCTCCTGATAGGCGGCCATCAGCCGGCGCAGCTCCGTGGCCGCTGCCCGACGCTGTGGCGTGGTGATGGCCGGCGTCACCCGGGAGATGGACTCGAGGACGTCGACGGAGGGGAAGTGCCCGGCGGTCGCCAGCTTCCGTGAGAGAACCAGGTGCCCGTCGAGGATCGAGCGGGCTGCATCGGCGATCGGCTCGTTCATGTCGTCTCCCTCGACCAGCACCGTGTAGAGGCCGGTGATGCTGCCCCGCTCGGCCGCCCCGGCCCGCTCGAGCAGCTTCGGCAGAAGGGCGAACACCGACGGTGGGTAGCCCCGGGTGGCCGGGGGCTCCCCCGCCGACAGCCCGACCTCGCGCTGCGCCATGGCGAATCGGGTGAGGCTGTCCATCATCAGCACCACGTCGGCGCCGCCGTCGCGGAACCACTCGGCTATCCGCGTGGCGGTGAAGGCGGCCCGGATGCGCACCAGCGCCGGTGCGTCGGCCGTGGCCACGACGACCACCGACCGGGCCAGCCCCTCGGGTCCGAGGTCACGCTGGATGAACTCGCTGACCTCTCGACCGCGCTCCCCGATCAGCGCCACGACGGAGACGTCGGCGCGCGTCCCCCGGGCGATCATCGAGAGGATGCTGGACTTGCCGACACCGGACCCGGCAAAGACGCCGAGGCGCTGGCCCCGTCCGCACGGCACCATCGTGTCCAGCACCCGTACACCGAGCCCGAGCTGGCGGTCCACCATCTCCCGTCTCAGGGGGTGGGGTGCTTCCCCGTCCACGACGACCTCCTCGAGATCGTGAAGCGCGGGACCGCCGTCGACGGGGCGGCCCAGGCCGTCGACGACACGTCCGAGGAGCGGCTGTCCGACCCGCACCGTCATCGGCCGACCCAGGGCCTCGGCCGGCGTCCCGTAGCGGACGCCCTTGAGGTCTCCGAACGGCATGCAGGCCAGGCCGGTCTCGCGGAGCGCCACCACCTCGGTGTCGAGCACGCGGTCGGGCAGGTAGATGCGCACCACATCCCCGACGGCGGCCCCGATGCCGCTGACCTCGACGTTCAGGCCCACGAGCCGGCTCACACGCCCCATGGCGCGGGGCGCCGCCACCGCGTGGGCACGCGCCGCGAGAGTCGTCAAGCTCATGCTCCCGCCTGCCCCTCGCAGAGAACCCGGCGGACCCGGTCCAGCGCCGTGCTCACCTGGGTGTCGATGCGGCACGCCCCCGCGTCCGCGATGCAGCCCCCGCGCTCGACCTCCGGGTCGGGCACGATCACGACCCGCCGGCTGTCGTCCGACGGATCGTCGACACATGCGGCGTCCTCCGGGTGCATGCGCACTACCACATCCACCTCCCCGGGGAGCAGGGCCAGCGCCCGTGCGACCGCCTCGGGTCCGGGAGAGACAGCGAGCTGCAGCTCCCGCTGGAGGACGGCCTCCGCCACGCTGAAGGCCAGGGTGGCTATCTCGGACTCCGCCACGGCGACCGCCTCGGCCCGCTCCGACTCGAGCTGAGCCGCCGCCCCGTGCAGGGCCGCGAGTGCACCCTGGAGTTCCTCGCGGACCGCCCCGAGCGACCGCTCGGCGTCGCGTTTGCCCGCCTCGTAGCCGTCCCTGAACGACTCTTCACGTGCCAGCTCGAGCTCGCGCCCGGAGCGCCGCTCGCGCCCGTCCCAGGGCTCGGCCACCGACCGCTGGCGTCGCTCCCGGCCGTCCCAGGGCGCGGCGGCCGGGGCTGGAGCCGCCTCGGGCGCGACCGCCAGGGTGTAGGGCTGTACGTCGACGCCCTTCAGCACCTTGGCCCGGGAGGTCTTAGAGGACGACTTCATCCTTGCTCCTCTCGAGTGAGATCTCGCCTGTGATCTCGAGCTCCCGGATGATCCGCACGATCCCGGCCTGGGACGCTTCGACCGTCGAGAGCTTGGTGGGCCCGAGGGCGGCGATCTCCTCGTCCAGATCGGCTCCGGCCCGTTGTGAGATGTTGGCCAGGATCTTCTCCCGGACCTCGGTGGAGGCGCCCTTGAGGGCAGTGGCGAGCTCCTTGGCCTCCACTTCGCGCAGCACGCGCTGCACGTCGCGGTCCTCGAGGGTGATGATGTCCTCGAAGACGAACAGCTTGCTCCGCACCGCCTCCGCCAGCGGGGCGTCCCGCTCCTCGAGACCGGTGAGGATGCGCCGTTCGGCGGCGGGATCGGCGTGGTTCAGGATCGCCACCAGGGAGTCGATTCCTCCCGGGCGCATCGAGATGCCCGTGTCGACCGGGGCGGCCAGGCGCCGCTGCAGGATGGCCGCGATCTTCCCCACCGCATCCGGGGACACCCACTCCATCGTCGCCAGCCGCCGGGCCACCTCGGGACGCAGCTCCTCCGAGAGCGCGTCCAGGATGGGAGCGGCCCGCTCGGCCGGCAGGTGGGCCAGGACCACCGCAACCGTCTGGGCGTGCTCCCCCTCGAGGAACGTGGCGGCCTGGTGGGGGTCGACCTTCTCGAGGAACGAGAGGGGGCCCCGCGACGTGTGGCCACCGGCTATCTGCTCCATCAGGACGTCGGCCTGGCGGGCGCCGAGACGCGCCATCAGCAGCTCACGGGCCATGTTCGGGCCGCCCTGGGCCACGCTCGTGACGATCGAGACGTGGCGGACGAGCTCTCCGACGATCTCGCGCACCGTGCCCGGGTCGAGTGGGGGCAGCTCGGCCACCTCGACCATGAGGTCGATCACCTCGGACTCGCTCATGGTGGACAGAACGCGCGCGGCCCGGTCCACGCCCAGCTGGACGAGAACGACCGCGGCCTTCTGACGCCCGGTGAGAGCGACGGTCACGCGTCACTCCCGACCTTGTCGGACATCCATCCCCGCAGCAGCCGGGCCACCTGGTCGGGCTGCTGCTCGATGAAGTCCTCCACCCTGACCGGAGCGCTGCCGGACAGTGACTCGGTGAGCTCGCCGGCGCTGGCCGGTCCGCCGAGGGCCAGCCCGGTAGCTCCGCCCCCGGAGAGGGTCCCTCCGCTCGAGGGACTCCCGGCCTCGAGGGCCAGGGCGGAGTGCACCGTGACGGGGTAGGAGCGGGGCCGGCGCATCATCTTGGCCACCAGCGCCAGGGCCACCAGAACGATGAGCACCGGGGCCACGCTCTTGATCAGGTTCATCATCTCGGCGCTGCGGCGGGCGGAAGCAGCAGCAGCCGCCGCCGCCTTCGCCTGGTTGGCGGCCACATTGGAGAACGGCATCCGCACCAGCGACAGCGTGTCCCCACGGGAGGGCTGGATCCCCGCCGCCGCCGACACCAGCTGGGTCAGGGAGGCGTTGCTGATTCCCTTCACCGACGAGTCGACCAGGACCGCCACCGACAGCCGGTTGACCGTTCCGGGCGCCTGGGTGACGGTCTGGTCGACCTCACCGGTGGCGTACGTCGAGTCCGAGGTCTTCTTGGTGTAGGTGGAGTTGGGGCTGGAGGCGGACGCCGAGGGCAGTGAGCCCAGCACGCCGGTAGCCGCGGCCGACGACCCGTTGAAGTTCTCGTTGTCGGTCGACGTGGAGGTCGGGGTGCTCACCGGTGCGCCGTTGGGGCCGACCTGAAGGGCCTTCGACGTGGTGGAGACCTGGTTGAAGTTGAGATCGGCATTGACCCGGACGTCGGCCTTCCCGGTACCGACGACCTTGTTCAGCATGGCGTCGATGCTGGCGGCCAGGGCCGAGTCGTAGGCGGCGGTCTGGCTGTCCTGGCCGGCGCCGGCGTTGACACCCGGCCCGGCCAGCATGTTGCCGGTCCCGTCCACCACGGTCACGTTCTTGGGGTCGAGGTTGGCCACTGCGGACGCCACCAGGTGGACGATGGCCTGGACCTGGTTGTCCTTGAGGACCGCGCCCGGGGCCATGTCGACGAGCACCGAGGCGCTGGCCGCCTGGTCGTTGGAGACGGCAAAGACGTCGTTGGGGGGCATGACCAGGTTCACCTGGGCGCCGGTGACGCCCTGGATGGACTGGATCGTGCTCTCCAGCTCTCCCTGGATGGCCCGCTGGTAGTCGGCCTGCTGGGTGAGCTGCGAGGTGGTGAGTCCCTCCTTGTCCAGGAGCGAAAGGCCGACCGTGCCGGAGCTCGGCAGACCCTGCTGGGCCAGCGACACGCGCTCCTGGTACACCTGGTTGGCCGGCACGAGCACGGTCGCGCCGCCGTCGGCCAACTGGTACGGCACCTTGGCCGACTTGAGCTGGTTGGTGATGGCCCCGGCGTCCGCCGCCTGCAGGCCGGTGAACAGTGGTTGGTAGCTGGGCTTCCCGGCCATCTTGACGAACATGACCGAGCCCAGGATCACGGCCAGCACCGCAATCCCGGTCACCGCCTTCTGCCCGGCGGTAAACCCGCTCGAGAAGCGGCGGGCCGCTTCTTTCACCCGGTCGACATCGATGGTGTTGGCCATTTAGAACTGCATCCCCATGATCTGGTTGAAGGCATCCACGGCCTTGTCACGGACAGCGACGGTGAGCTGCGTCTGCAGCGACGCCTCGGTGGCGGAGATCATCACGTCGGCGGGGTTGCCCTGGCCGGTCGCGGCCAGGGTGGCCTGGGCGTCCGATGCGCTCTGGACCTGCTGCAGGGAGTCGATGGCGTTGGTGGCGAAGTTGGCGAAGCTCGATGAACCGCCCGCTCCGCTCGTCGCGGCGGGGCCGGTTGCCGAGGTGGCGCCGGCGGTCGACGCTGCGGTCGTGGCCGCAGGGGACGTGACGCCGCCGATGGCGGAGATGGGGAGGATGGCCACGATCAGGTCCCAAGGCCGAGGGCCGACTCGTAGGCCTGGCGGGCCTGGGTGATCACGCTGACGTTGGCCTGGTAGTCGCGCTCGGCCATGACCATCTGCACCATCTGGCCGGGAAGGTCCACGACCGGGTGCCGCACCATCCCGTTGACGTCGGCCTGAGGGTTGCCGGGCTCCCAGGCCAGCTCCCCCTGGGCGCTGCCGAGCGTCACACCGGTGACCTTCACGCCGTCCCCGACCTGGCCCGTGCCCGCCTCGCTGACTATCAACGAGCGGGACTGGTAGGCGGGCTGACTGGTGGGCCCGGAGTCGTTTACGTTGGCGACGTTGCCGCCAATGGCGTCGAGCCAGGTCTGGTAGGCGTCCATGCCGGAGCCGGAGATCCCGAAGACGGAGAAGAGGCTCACGAGAAGCCTCCACCCATCGCGCCGCGCAGCATGCGGAACTTGGCGTTGAGCGAGTCGACCGTCGCCTGGTAGCGCAGGGTTGTCTCCTGCAGGGTCACGATGTCGCTGCTGGCGTTGACGTTGTTCCCGTCGGCGTCGGTGGGCGCCGTGGAGGTGGTCACGCTGGGGCCACCCGCCCCTTGAAGGTTGCCGCCCGAGAGCGCCTGGCTCAGGCTCTGCTCGAAGTCCACCTCCTTGGCGTGGTAGCCCGGAGTCTGCACGTTGGCCAGGTTCCCGGCTATCGCCTGCTGGCGCAGCGACAGACCGTCGATGGCGTAGTGCAGCGCCTGAGTGGTGAGATCGCTCAACGGATCACCCCTGAAAGCTCGCAGTCTTCTGACGGCGGCTCGCGCCGGCGTCGATGGCTGCCCGTCCTGGGCGTGATCGGAGCGGTCCCTGCTCCGGCGGTTATCTCGGCATCACCGGGCCTCCGACTTGAGGGATTCGCGGAGATCCCTTGTCGGGCGGGGCTACAGGGACATGTCGAAGTAGGCGGGGCCGGGCGCGGGCCGCTCGTCGAGAGCGGCCAGGGCCAGCGACACGGCCTGCCCGGCGGCTACCAGCTCCGACTCCAGCCGCCGGCAGCGGCCGAGGAGGTACTGGGCCCGGGCGCGCAGCTCCAGGGGCAGCGGACCGAGATCCTCCTGCCCCAGGACGGCGGGCGGCAGGGGCCCGACGCCCACCATGGCGTCGTGGTGGGCGTCCAGACTCGCCTCGAAGGCGTCGAGCGCCTCAGGCCACTGCATCGGCCGAGATTCCGGCGGCGGCCTGACGCCAGGCCGCCTGCAGGGGGGTGACCACCGACAGGCAGTCGGCGACGATCGAGGGGTTCTTCTCGAGGTTGGCCTGCACGAGCATGCGGGTCAGCCACTCGTAGAGGGCCATGAGGCGGCCCGAGCCCTCCCACAGCTCGGGACGGAGGCTGGCCCGCAGGCACAGGACGATGTCCTGGGCGTGCACCAGGTTGGTGTGGGCCGCCTCCAGGTCGGTTCCGCCGTGCAGAGCGGCCTCGGCCCGGGCCAGGTCCAGCGCCAGCCGGTCGTAGAGCATCACGATCAGCGCCGCCGGGTCGGCGGTCGCGACCGAGTCGGCCAGGTAGCGTTCGGTGATGGAGGCTGCGGGCATCTGGACTTCCTCGTCAGGATCTCGGGTGTGCTGAACGTCTTGGTCGGGTTTACAGGTGGGGCAGCTGGGCCAGCTGGTTGCTCAGGTAGTCCCCCTGGCTCTTGAGGTTGCCGAGCTGGGTCTCCATCGACTGGAACTCCTGCTGGAGCATGAGCTTCTCGCTGGCGATCAGCGGGTTGTAAGACGTGATCTGGGTCCCGAGGTTCTGGTACTCGGTCTGGAGACCCTGGATCGTGGTCGTGATGCCGCCGTTGACCGGGTTAGAGGCGCTCCACGCCCCCGCCGCCAGCTGGCCGCCGAGCCCCGGGGTGTAGGTGAACGTGCCCAGGCTGGTGGACGACGTCACCCCGGTGGTCGTGACCAGGAGAGACAGCCCGGCCAGGGACGGATCGGAGCTCGGGGCGGTGAGGACCTGGCCCGACCCCGTGGCCGCCACGCCGTTGATGGTGCCCGCCACGTCGACGCCGGTGAAGGTCTGGGCCGTGCCGGCGGTCGTCGCCAGGCCGGTCTGGCCGGCGCCGGTGGCGCTGGAGGTGACCTGGAAGGACGAGGCGCTGCCGTACTGGTTGCTCGTGATCTGCAGCTGGGTGCCCGAGTTCACCAGGGTGGCCGTCAGCGCCAGGTTCGACGAGGCGAAGGCGGAGTTGAGCCCGGCGGCAATGCTCGCCAGCGAGGCCCCCGCCGAGGCGGCGTAGTTCACGGACGTGCCGCCCGTCTGCACGGTCAAGGTCTCGGCCCCGGTGATCGTGCCGCCCGCCAGCACGGCTCCGGTGTCGGTGGCCTGGGCCGCCGACTGGGAGATCGACACGTTGTAGGAGCCGGGGACGGTGGCGTCGGCGGCGTAGAGGAGGCTCACGTCCCCCGCCTTGGCGGGGCCGGCGGGCGCCAGCGTCCCGCCCTTGCTGAACAGGGCCGCCACGCCGTTGGGGTTGGCCTGGTAGGCGGAGGTGAACGCCGACTGGTTGAAGTCGATCTGCCCGGTCTTGCTGTCGATCGTGACCCCGACCGTCCCCGAGCTGAGCCCGTTGGGGCCGACCGCCGATGCCACCGACGAGTAGATCGACTGCTCGATCGACTGGAGGATGGGGTTGCCGAGGAGGGGGCCGGCCTGCTTGGTCGTGGCGTTGTAGCCCCCGTACTGCTGGATGGCGCTGAGGGCGCCGTTGGCCGCCGTCACCAGCGCCTGGACGTCGTTGGCCATCGTGGTGGCGTCGGCCGTGGAGGTGATGGTCACCGGTGAGGAGCTGGTGGAGGCCAGGTTCACGGTGACCCCCGGGAGGAGCCCGGTGACCGTGTTGCTGGCCGAGTCGACCGTGTAGCCCCCGGTGCCGCCGACCGTCAGCTTGGCGTCCGCCCCGGCCGTGATGGTGTTCAGTGAGCCGAGGGCCGAGGACGAGAACGCCGACGTGTCCACCGACAGGTTGGACGCCACTCCGGTGCTCTTGGAGCCCAGCTGGAGGACGTACGAGGAGGTCCCGGTCTGCACGGCGGTGGCGGTGATGCCGGTGCCGGCGTTGTTGATGGCCGAGATCACCGAGGAGAGCGAGCCGTTCCCGGTGCTCACGTCGGTGGCGGTCAGGCTGCCGGTGGACACCCCTCCACTCAGCACGGCCGAGATCGACCCGCCCGTCCCGGAGGCCAGGCTCACGGACTGGCCCGCCTTGAGGCTGGTCAGGGTGGTGGAGGTGCCGTCGACGCTGACGATCCCGTCCACCCCGGTGGTGGCCGCGCCCATCGCCGACAGGCCCAGGCTCCCCAGGGCCGTGCCTCCCGTGACCTGCAGGGTCGCGGCGCTGCCCTGCTCCGTCGTGCCGACCAGGAGCTCGCCGGCCGAGTTGACCGAGGAGGTCAGGCTGCCGCCGGAGGCCGACGCGACCGCGGCGGCCAGCTGGGCCGGGGTGTAGGTGCCGGCGGACAGGGTGTAGGTGTGGGCCACCCCGTCGATCGATACCTGGAAGGTGTCGTTGACCCCCGAGGTGATGGTCGTGGAGGTGGCCAGCGCCATGCTGCCGGTCGTGGTGGCGGCGGCGGACGCCTGGGTGACGGACACGGTGTGAGAGCCGAGCGCCAGGCCGGAGGAGGCCAGGCTGGTGAAACCGAGGGTGCCGCCGCCCTGGGATAGCAGGAAGTCGGGGGACGAGGTCACGATCGCCGAGGTGGAGCTGACGGTTCCCGACGAGGCGAGGGTGTCGGCAGCGGCCAGCTGGTTCACCGTGAAGCTGATCGAGCCCGGGGTGGCACCCGAGCCGCCGGTGGCGGTGGCCACGGCGGTGTTGGACGAGCTGGCCGTGACCACCGACCAGTTGCGCAGGGAGTTGATGGCGTCCGACGCCGTCTGCAGCGCGGCCAGCTTGCTGTTGATCGCCTGCCAGTCGCTGATCTGGGTCTGGACGGCCGTCTGCTGGTGCTGCAGATTCACCTGGGGCTGCTGGTAGGCGGCCATCAGGGCGTTGATCAGTGAGGTCGTGTCGATCCCGGACACGAGACCGCTGATGGCGATGGGCGGGCTGCCGCCCGACGTGCTGCCACCTGAAGGGGAGATCATGGTCACGACAGTGCCTCCTGAACGGCTTGAGTTAGCGGGAGCTCGGCCGGCCCACCCGGACGGGACTTGGCGTCCGGGTGGGCTCGGTCCGGAGACGGTGTCGGCACGGCGGGCGGGTCCGGCACCGTGTTGCTAGAAGCCGGAATCAGCCGAGGAGCTTGAGGACCAGCTGTGGTGCCGAGTTGGCCTGGGCCAGCATCGACTCACCCGTCTGCATCAGGATCTGCTTCGAGGTGAATTGAGTCATCTCCTGGGCCATGTTGGTGTCGGTGATGCTCGACGCCGCCGCGGTCAGGTTCTGCTGGCCGATGGTCATGTTCGACACGATGCCCTGGATCTCGTTCTGGGTGGCACCGAGCTTGGCCGACAGCGCGTTCAGCGTT
>DASSEU010000026.1:0-229398 GCA_035695125.1 Acidimicrobiales bacterium | reverse complement strand
CTCCAGGTCGACGCCGTTCAGGACCGGGCGGCCGGCCTCGTAGCCGAAGACCACCGACTCGAGCCGCACATGTCCCGCCACCGGGGCCAGGGCCGGGGCGCCGGGGCGTTCGGGCGGTTCGACCTCGGCGTCGAGGATCTCGGTCACCCGGACCAGGCTGGCGCGCGCCGCCTGGTAGCCGCTGTACACGCCGGGAAAGGCCTTGAGCTGCGACTGGAGGGTCAGCTGGTAGCTGAGGAAGACGAGGAGGGCGCCCACGGTCGTCTGCCCGCTGATCACGTGGTCGGCGCCGACCCAGAGCACCGCCGCTCCACCCAGAGTGGCCGCCAGCCCCGACGCCAGGATGTTGAGCTGGTCGGCCAGCGTGGTGCCCTTGCGGGAGCCGATGACGGCACCCGCCAGCTCGCTGAACCGGCCCCGCTCGCGCTCCTCCTGGCCGAAGGCCTGGATGACCAGCAGGCCGCTCAGGGCGTGCTGGACGTGGGCCTGGATGCTGCTCTCGCTGAGCCGGCGCCGCTCACCCGCCCGGCGGGTGCGGCCGCCGAATATCCCCGCCGACAGGGTCATGAGCGGCGCCGTCGCCACCGCCAGCACCGCCAGGAGGGGGTCGAGCCTGCTCATCAGCACGACCATCCCGACGGTGACGAGCAGGGCGTGGGCGGGGGCGAAGAGGAGATTGTCGATGGCGGTGTGCACCACCCAGCTGTCGCCCGTGATGCGCGCCACGTCGTCCCCGACGGATCCCCGGGCGCTGGCCACCAGTGACCGGCGTTGCAGCCGCCCGAACAGATCCGAGGCCAGGTCGTACACCATCGACTGGCCCAGCCGGGTCCACGAATAGCTCAGGAGCGCGTCGAGACCGGCGGTGAGGGCAAAGAGGACGACGCCGGCCGCCACGACCCACGCCAGCAGGGTCCCGCCGTGCGCTCCGGGAAGGGACCCCAGGAACGACGTGAGCGGCCGGTGACCGAGGACGTTGTCGGCCAGGATCTTCATGGGCCACGGCTCGAGCAGGGCCGCCGCCGTGCTGGCCACCGTGACCAGGAACACGCCGGACCAACCCCAGCGGTGGGGACGGGCGTAGCCCACCATCAGGCGCCAGCTGCGCCACGCCGTTCCGGGGCTGGCGGCACCCGCCAGCTGTTCGGTCACGAGACGGGCGTTGACACCGCGGCGGCGACGGCCGAGCGGCTGGTCCTGGCCGTGCGCCACAGGCCCCGTCCCGTCTCGGCCACGCAGGCTCCGAGGATGGCCGACGCCAGCGGGATGCTGAGCGCCACCGAGCCTCCGGCAGCCAGGACCACGAGGGCCATCATGGCCAGGCGCGGGCGTATCCGGAACCGGACCTGGATGGTGCCCTCGGGATAGGCGCTGGTGACCACCTCGCCCCGGACGAACACCGACGGTCGGATGTCGGCGTCGTGGTCCTCCCATCCCGTCGGGGTCTCGACCCGCAGCCCGGCCCGGCGCAGGACGGTGACGATGTCGGCCGCGACCTCGGGCCGGGGCCGATAGGCCGGCAGGAGCAGGACACCCCGCTTGGCCCTCGTGACGGGACCGGGCAGGGCTCGCGGCAGAGGCAGGTCCCTGTGGGCGTCCGGCGCGGCGCGCAGCCGTCCCCACGACCGGGCCAGGGGCTGGAGCAGGTTCAGCAGCGCCACCACGAGACGGAAGCGCAGCCGCCCCCGGGACAGTCGGCGGGGCGGGTGCTGCCGGACGGCGTCGATCCCGGCCAGCGTCAACAGGAAGACGGCAGCCAGCACGGCGGGGACGGCCAGCGGCAGGTCGACGACACCGAGGACGGCCGTGGCCAGGAGGGGAACGGCAACCGGCACGCCGACCTGGTGGGCCAGGTCGAGGCCGTGGCCCCCGGACCGGTACACCGACTGGAAGGCCGCCGACCCGTAGGCCCCGCGGTAGACCCGCTGGCGGCCCGACGGGGGACCGGCGGCCCGGTAGATGCGGCCCATCCAGCGGGCCGAACCCGTGCCGGTGAAGCGGTCCGGATGGCGAGCGGCCACCAGCGCCTCGGCCCGGCCGTAACCCCGCTGCTGGCGCAGGTAGCGCCGCACGCCGGGGCGGGCGTGGTGCCAGACGAGGGCGGCCGGATGGAACCCGATGTGACGGCCCCGGTCGAGGATGCGCCAGCACAGATCGACGTCGTCCCCGGCCGCCGTATAGATCGGATCGAAGCCGGCCACCTCGATGAGCGCCTCGCGGCGGTACGCCATGTTGCAGCCCGGGATGTGCTCGGCCCGGTCGTCGCCCAGCAGCACGTGCACGGGGCCGCCGGGGGCGCGGGACACCTGCTGGGCGCCCACGGGGTCGGTGGGCGGCGGCCAGTTGGGGCCGCCGACGGCGGAAACGTCCCGGTCCTCGAAGGCCAGCGCCACGTAGTACGGCCATTCCGGGGTGGGATAGGCGTCGGAGTCGAGGTAAGCCACGATCTCACCGGTGGCGGCGTCGAGACCGGCGTTGCGGGCCACGGACAGGCCGGCGTGCGGCACCGACACCAGTCGGGCGCGCGGATGGCGCCGGGCTATCTCCGCCGTCTCGTCGGTCGAACCGTCGTCCACCACCACGATGTCCAGGCCCGGGTAGTCGAGGGCGCAGGTGTGCGTCAGGCACTCGTCCAGAGTGGGGGCGGCGTTGTAGGCGCAGATCACGACACTCATGGTCGGCCACTGGTCCCGCAGGTCGCTCAGCTCCCGACCGTTCCATTCGGCGGCCACGCCGAGAGCGGGCCGCGGCGAGCGGTCGGCGCGGGTGAGCCCGAACCGCCACCCTTCGACCTGCTGACCGCCGACCCACCAGTCGTCGGTCCAGCTGAACAACGAGGTCCCCGCCACGCCTGCCTCGGCCGCCACCTGGAGCTGCCAGTCGATCGACTCGGCCTGCTGGCGTTCCCCGTCGGGTCCATCCGGCGCGTGCAGGCCGATCTCGCCGAGCACGAGGGGCCGGTCCCCGGCCAGGTGCTGGAGCCGGGTGAGGTAGCGCCGGAGGGCCTGGCGCTGCTCGAGGAAGACGTTGAACGTCACGAAGTCCAGCGAGTCGAGCTCGAGGTACTCGGCCGTGGGGTAGTTGGCGTACGTGACCAGGACCTCGGGGTCCTCGTCGTGGACCGTGGCCGTCAGCCCGTTGATCAGATCGGCCACCCGCCGCGCACCCTCCCAGCGCACGACGTCGGCGGGCACCTCGTTGCCCAGCGAGATCCCGAGCACCGCATCACTCTCGGCCAGGCGGCGGGCCACCTGGCGCACCTCGGCCCGGGCGGCGCGGGCCAGGCGGGCCCGGTCCCGCCGCCCCGCCCCGACGAGGTACCGCCAGTCGGGGAAGAAGGCGCCGACCAGGAGCTTCAGCCCCCAGTCGGCGGCCAGGTCCACCACGTCGGGAGGCGGTGGGGTGTACGTCCGCACGACCGTGAAGTCGGCCTCCCGCATGGCCGCGAAGTCCTGCTTGACCTGCTCCCGCTCGGGGAACTGGGCCTCGTCCTGCCGGGGGGCGAAGGTGCCGTATGACACCCCGCGGAACGCGAACCGCTCGGCGCCCGACGCAAACTGCTTGCCGTCTATCCGTACCCGTGACATCCGCCCTGTCGGCTCCCTGGCCGTCCGCCTGGACGTGGCGCTCCATCAGGTAAGAGACCACCACGCTCGGTGGCCGTCAACCCGTCCGCTCAACTTATCGACAACTCTTCGCCCGGCCTTTGCCCCAAAGAAACCAAGGCGAGTGATTCATCGCGTCCCAATTGGACGGAATGGAGGCCGATGTCCCAGAGCGCCCCAACCGCCACTCCTCGTGGTGCAGGCGTGGGTGGACGCCTCAGGGGCCGGGGGGCACTGCGGCCGGGACCAGGCTCGTATCGAGCGCCAGGGTGAGGCACCGGCAACCGCCGCCGGCCTTGAGGAACTCCCCCACCTCACACACCTCCACCTCGAACCCCCACCGGTCGAGCTGCCGGCCGACCCGGGGAGGACAGCTCGGCATCACCACCCGCGTCCCCACCACGACGGAGTTGGCGCAGAACGCCAGCGCCTCGTCGGCCTCGAGCACCAGCGGCTCGGGGACCAGCGCCTCGACCACCCTCCAGCCGTAGCGGTCCCAGCCGGTCGGGGCCACGATGGCCCGCCGGTCGTCGAGGGGGCAGAAGGTCAGATCCAGGTGGTACAGACGCTCGTCGACCAGCTCGATCGAGCGGACGGCGGCGCCGGTGAGGGCGGAGAGGTAGGCGTGGCTGGCGGCGTCGGACCGCCAGCGGTACCCGGCCAGCAGCACGCCCCGGAACGGCAGCCCGTCCCCGGCCCCCTCCTGGCAGACATCCTCGGGTAGCAACGAGATGTCGTAGCCGTGGGCGGAGAACCAGGCGACGTCGTGCTCCGTCTCCGGCCGGCGCTCGGCGTGGCGGAAGCGGCTGGGCACGAACTGTCGGCCGTTGACCACGCCGGCGTTGGCCGTGAACACCAGATCGGGCACCGTCTCCTCGGGGTCCATCGTTTCGACCTCGGCCCCGGCGGCGGTGAGCGTGGCCCGGAGATTCTCCCACTGCTGGCGGGCCCGGTCCCGGTCGACCGCTACCTCCCGGTGCATCCACGGGTTGATCTCGTAGAGGATCCCGAAGTAGCTGGGCGGGCACATTAGGTAGCGCCGGCCCCAGCCGAGCGCCGTCACGGGCGCGGCGGCGTCATGACGGGCCGCACAGCTCGCCGACCAGGTCCCGGAGGAACAGGCCGACGTCGGTCACGATGCCGAGCGCCTGGTGGCTGCCGCGGTCGGCCAGCTTGGTCACCACCGCCTGGTTGATGTCCACGCAGTAGGTCTCGACCCCCGCCGGCAGGAGGTTCCCGGTGGCGATGGCGTGCAGCGTCGACGCGAGCATGAGGGCAACCGAGACCCGGCTGACCTGCGTCCGCATGACGTCGGCCGCCTCCACCACGTCGGTGATCACGTCGGGCAGCGGGCCGTCGTCGCGTATCGACCCGCCGAGCACGAACGGAATCCCGTGCTTCACGCAGTCGTGCATCACTCCGCCCGGAATGAAGCCGTCCACCACCGCGGCGGCGATCGACCCGCGCCGGCGCACCTCGTTGATCACGCGCAGGTGGTTGGCGTGGCCGTGCTCGGTCGGCGTCCCCTCGATCATCGACACTCCGAGGGACGTCCCGAGCACGTTCGACTCGATGTCATGGGTGGCAAAGCCGTTGCCCGCGAACAGCACGTCCACCCAGCCCTCCCGCACCAGGCGGGCCACGTCGGGAGCGGCGCCGGTGTGCACGACGGCCGGGCCGCACACGGCCAGCACCTTTCCCCCCGCCTGCTTGGCGGCGGTGATGCGCCGGGCCACCTCGGCCACGACGAGGGCCTTGGGCTTCTCCGAGCTGACCTCGGACGACATGAACTCGAACGGGGTCGAGCCGCGCGGCCGGGACGGGGCCACCACCTCGACCCCCTCCATGCCGACCACCACAGGGTCCCCGGCCCGCACCCGGTGCATGGGCACGGTCCGGGCCCGGCCGTCCACGACGACCAGGCCGCAGTCCATCTCCGGGTTCTCGACGTCGAGCCACCCGCCCCCGACCAGCACCCGGGTCGGCAGATTGGTCGTGGAGTAGAAGCCGGCCGGGAGCACCCCGTCCCGCTCCGCCGGCACGAGGACGGCCTCCCCCCGCACCACCCGGTTGGCGCCGTGCACCTGCAGCTGCTCGAGGAGCAGATCCAGGCCCTCCCGGTCGGCGGTGGAGATCTCGAGGCGGGCCCGGCTGGCGTCGGCGTTGGTCCGGCCGATCTCGAAGTCCACGACCCGGTAGTCGGCGCCGGCGTCGAGAATCACGTCGAGGACCTTGGCCAGGATGAGCGAGTCGATGATGTGGCCCTGCAGCTCGACGGTCTCGGTCTCCATCGAAGCCCTCCTGTCCGTGCCCGCCCGAGCGTGCCACTCTGGGGCGCTGTGACGACGGATGTGCGCTACGCCCGAAGCGGCGGCCTCTCGATCGCCTACCAGGTCCTGGGCCAGGGGCCCCCGGACGTGGTGTTCATCCCCGGGTTCATCTCGCATCTCGAGCTGAACTGGGACTCCCCGCTCTACCGCCCCTTGATGGAGCGGATCAGCCGCTTTGCCCGGTTGGTGATCTTCGACAAGCGGGGGACCGGACTGTCCGACCGCTCGCTCGGCTCGGGATCGGTGGAGGACCGGATGGACGACGTGCGGGCGGTCATGGACGCCGCCGGCATCGAGCAGGCCACGCTGTTCGCGGTCAGCGAGGGGGGTCCGCTGGCGATGACCTTCGCCGCCACCTACCCCGACCGGGTGGCGGCCCTGGCGCTCTACGGGACCTTCGCCCTGGGGACGCCCGAGGAGCCTCCGCCCGGGGTGACCGCCGAGGCACTGCAGCGGACACGGGAGCAGCTGGCGCGGTTCCCCGACCTCCTCGAGGCGACGTGGAACACGGGACGCGCCCTGCGCTTCATCGTCCAGCACGCCCCCGCGACCGAGGAGGTCGACGCCTTCCTGGCCCGCTTCGAGCGCAACTCGTGCACCCCGGCGGCGGTGGCTGAGATCATGCGGAACAACCTGGCCATGGACGTGAGGGCGGTGCTGCCGCTGATCCGGTGCCCGACCCTGGTCATGCACACATCCGGGGACCCGCTCGTCCACCCGGTGGCCGGTCGGCACCTTGCCGACCACATCCCCGGCGCCAGGCTGGTGGAGGTACCCGGGGACTTCCACGTGTCGTGGAACCCGGACCAGTTCGCACCGGTCCTCGAGGCCCTCGAGGAGTTCGTGGTCGGCCATCCCCTCGACGGGGCCGCCGCGCCTGCGGACCGGGTCCTGGCCACGGTCCTGTTCACCGACATCGTGGGCTCGACCGAGCAGGCGGTGTCGCTCGGGGACCGGCGCTGGCGGGAGCTGCTCGACCGTCACGACGACCTGGCCCGGCGGCGCATCGGGGAGTACGGCGGCCGGCTGGTGAAGACGACCGGAGATGGAGTGCTGGCCACCTTCGACGGTCCGGCCCGGGCCATCCGCTGCGCCACCGCCATGCGCGACGGATCGGGCCCTCTGGGCCTGGCCATCCGGGCCGGGATCCACACCGGTGAGGTCGAGGTGCGCCAGGCCGACGTGGGCGGGGTGGCGGTGCACATCGGAGCCCGGGTGTCGGCGCTGGCCGGGCCGGGTGAGATCCTCGTGTCGCGGACGGTGAAGGACCTGGTCGTCGGCTCGGGTCTGGGCTTCTCCGACCGGGGCAGCCACCAGCTGAAGGGCCTGCCCGACGAGTGGCAGGTCTACGCGGTCACGTCCTGACGGTCGTAGACCACGTTGCCGTAGCGGTGCAGGCTGCGCGAGACCACCTGCTCGCGGAGCCAGCGGACGAGCTCGATACGGCCGTGTGAGCAGATGGGCTCGTCGAGGACGGTGATGCCGAGCTCTGCTGCCGTGGCCAGGACCTCCGGTTCGGGCGCCCCGAGCAGGCGCAGGCGGGCGTCGGGGCGGCCAGCGAGACGGGCGGCCAGGGCCTCGGCGCTCTCCGATCCCGGCCGAGAGACCGTCAGCGGCGTTCCGGTGATCCGCGCCGCGTGGGCGGCCTTGGCCAGCTCCTCGTCCGGGACCTCGGCGGCGGCCCGCACGATCATCCCCGGCGTGAAGGAGCGGTAGCGCAGCTCGTTGGACTCGCTCCGCAGCCTGGCCAGCTCGACGGTGCGGGAGAAGTGGCGGTCCCACCAGTGGGCGTAGCTCCGGACGGCGTCCTCGACGCTCACCGGTGACGCGTCCCGCCAGCGCCGCAGCCCGATCAGGTAGTTGGGGCCGCCGGCCTTGGCCGTGGGCCCGACGCTGGAGCGCTTCCATCCCCCGAACGGCTGGCGGCCGACGATGGCGCCCGTCGTGGGGCGGTTGATGTAGGCGTTGCCCGCCTGCACGGCGTCGGCCCAGCGCCGGTGCTCGACGGGGTCGAGGGAGTGCAGGCCGGCGGTGAGCCCGTAGCGAACGGCGTTCTGCCACTCCAGGGCCTCGTCGAGGTCCGCGGACCGCATCACACCGAGGACGGGGCCGAACCACTCCGTGAGGTGCGCCCACGAGCCGGGTCGCAAACCGAGGCGCACCCCCGGGGACCACAGCCGGCGGTCCGCATCCAGGCAGCGGGGCTCGACCAGCCACGACTCCCCGGGGTCGAGAGCGGTCAGCGCCCGCTTCAACGCCTCCGTGAACGGCCCGACGATGGGCCCGACGTCGGTGGAGGGATCGGTGGCGGGGCCGACGCGCAGGCTGCGCACGGCGTCGGCCAGCTGGCGGAGGAACGGGCTGCGGTCGTGCACCGGGGCGGCCACGATCGCCAGGCTGGCCGCCGAGCACTTCTGGCCGGCGTGACCGAACGCCGAGCGCACCAGGTCGCGCACGGCCTGGTCGACGTCGGCGGTCGCGGTCACGACCAGCGCGTTCTTGCCGCTGGTCTCGGCCAGGAGGCGTCGGTGCGGCGCCCACCGGGAGAACAGCCGGGCGGTCTCCCACGACCCCGTCAGCACGACCGCCCCGACGTGGGGATGGGTGACCAGGCGCTGTCCCGCCGGGCCGTCCGGCGCCGCCACCAGCGCCACCACGTCCGCGGGCACGCCGGCCTCGTGCAGCTGGTCGACGATCAGCGCCGACACGGCGGGCGCCTCGGGGCTGGGCTTGAGGATGACGGTGTTGCCCGCCGCCAGCGCCGCCAGGACGCCGCCGGCGGGAATCGCATAGGGGAAGTTCCACGGCGGGGAGACCACGACGACACCGAGCGGCTCGCTCGCCACACCGTCCCCCACCTCGTCGAGGAGGCCGCAGGCGTCGGCGTACCAGCGGGCGTAGTCGACGCCCTCGGACGCCTCGGGGTCGGCCTCGGAGAAGGTCTTGCCCGCCTCCGACGCCATCACCGCCACGGCGTCGGCGCGACCGGCGGCCATCACGTCGGCGACGGCGCGCAGGATCCCGGCCCGCTCCCCGGGAGAGACGGAACCCCACGACGGGGCCGCCCCCGCCGCCCGGCCCACGGCGCCGTCGACGTCGGCCTCCCCCGCCGCGGCAGGCGCGGGGGGGCGGGGCCGGCCCAGCGCGGCCCGGGCCCAGTCCCGGTTGGCGGGCACGGTGAGATCGGTGTCGGGTTCGTTGACGAAGTGCACCGAGGACCCGGTCGCCTCGCGCTGCGGACCCGGAGGGCCCGGCGGCTGCGGCGCCGGTGACGCCGTCCGGTCCTGGGTCTGGAACGGCACCGTGCGCACGTGGCGCCGCGCCACCAACGAGTCGGCGAAGCGGGCCGCCTGCTCCTCCCACGCCGCGCTCCCCGGCTCCATGTCGAGGGCGTGGCGGAGGAAGCCCTCGGGCGTGGCGTTCTCGTCCAGGCGGCGGGCCAGATAGGCGAGGGCGTTGCGGAAGTCCCTCCTGGTCGTGGCCGGCACGTACAGCAGGAGGCCCCCTGCCCGGCGGGCCACGGCTTCCGCCTGGTCGTCGGCCATCCCCGCCAGCATCTCGATGTCGAGGGAGACCCCGGACCGCTGCGCCACCACCAGGGCCAGGGCCACGTCGAACAGGTTGTGCGACGCCACCCCCACCCGTACCTCACCGCGCCGGGCCGCCTCCACCAGCTTCTCCAGCAGCGCCACGTACGACGCGTCGGTGTCGGCCTTGGTGGGATAGGAGGGGGCGGGCCAGCCGTGCACCTCGGCGTCGACCTTCTCCATGGCCAGGTTGGCGCCCTTCACCAGGCGGATCCGGATCGGCGCCCCGCCCGCCGCCCGCCGCTCGGCCGCCCAGGGCAGCAGGCGCTCCAGGGCGCCGTGGCTGTCGGGCAGGTACGCCTGGAGGGCCAGGCCGGCGGTGAGCGAGGAGAACTCGGAGTCCCCCAGCACGGAGATGAACGACTCCACCGTGAGATCGAGGTCGCGGTGCTCCTCCATGTCCAGGTTCACGAGCTTCGGCGGGTCGAACGCCGCCGCCAGCCGGTAGAGCCGCTGCAACGACGCGCCGATCCGCTCGACCGACCCGCGGAAGTCGACGAGCGACAGGCCGGCCGCCACCGCCGAGATCTTCACCGATACACAGTCGACGTCGGGGCGCCGGAGCAGGGCCTCCACCGCCGCCATGCGCCTCTCCGCCTCCTGCCAGCCGAGGATGGCCTCACCCAGCAGGTTGAGGTTGGGACGCCGCCCCATGGCCCACAGGCGGCCCAGACGCCGGCCGAGGGGGCGGGGCTCGGCCGGGTACACGAGCAGGTCGGTCTCGTGGCGGAGCCGGGCCGAGACCAGGCCCGTCACCGGTCCCGGGACGACGCGCGCCGCCACCGCGCCGGCGCGCAGGAGGAGCCGGTCCCACTCCGACACCCCTTCGAGGGGACCGGCCGTGACCGCCATGAGCTGGCGGGCGGCGGTGGGGAAGTCGACCGGGCGCAGCACCCGGTCGGCCAGGGAGAACACCAGGCGGGTGCCGGACTCGCTCTGAAGGACGCGCCGGAGACGGGTCTGGCGCCGGAGCTGGGACCGGGTGGCACCGGCGCGTCCCTCGGTCAGCAGGGCGGCGGCCAGGGCCCGCGCCTCGGCCGCCAGTTCGTCGTCGGCCGGCTGCGCCACCTTTCCCATTAGACACGCCGGACCGGCCGGCGCCGCGGTTTCCCGGGCTGGTCAGTCGGTGCCGGGCAGGGCGAAGCGCTGCTCCACCCGGCCCCACCGCCACACCCCCAGCGCCACCGCCCACACCACGACGAACAGACCGACGATGAAGAAGCCGGCCTTGTTGATGTCGAAGCGCCCGACCAGGTTCCAGAAGCCGCCGGAGAGGCCGAACTCACCCTGGAGGACCGAGAGCAGCTCGATGGTCCCGATGACGAACGCCACCGCCACCGACAGAGCCGTGATCGTGATGTTGTAGTACACCTTCCGCACCGGGTTGGAGAACGCCCAGCCGTAGGCGAAGTTCATGAACGACCCGTCGGCGGTGTCCAGCAGCGACATGCCCGCGGCAAACAGGATCGGCAGCGACAGGATGGCCCAGAACGGCAGACCGGCGGCCACCGATCCTCCCGCCAGCACCAGCAGAGCTATCTCGGTGGCGGTGTCGAACCCGAGCCCGAACAGGAAGCCCAGCGGGTACATCTTCCACGGCGCGTCGATGCGGCGGGCCAGGGGTCCGAAGAAGCGGTTCATCATCCCCCGGGCGTTGAGCTGGCGCTCGAGCTCGTCGTGGTCGAACTGCCCCCGCCGCAGAGCGAGGAAGATCCCGACTATCGACACCAGGATCACCAGATTGAGAACGGCTATGAGGTAGAGGAAGGACCCGGAGATGAGCGTCCCGATGAGACCGGTGTAGTGGTGCAGCCCCGACTGCTGGTTGCGCACCTGGCCGGTCAGGGCGCGGATCCCGAAGTTCAACAGGATCGAGAGGAAGAACACCACGCTCGAGTGGCCGAGGGAGAACCAGAAGCCGGTCGACAGGGGGCGCTTGCCCTCGGCCATGAGCTTGCGGGTCGTGTTGTCGATGGCCGTGATGTGGTCGGCGTCGAAGGCGTGGCGCATCCCGAGGGTGTAGGCCAGAAGCCCGGTGCCGATGCCGAACGTCGTCCCGCGCGACACCGTGTAGTGGTGGGGTGCGGCCAGGAACAGCAGGAGGAAGCCGAGGACGTGCAGGAACACGACGAAGCCGACCATGGACGCGGTGCGGCGCCACTCCGAGGGGGTCATTGCCCGGCGCACCCGTTCGATACGGCCGGCCGGGCGTGCCGGTTCGGCCCTCCCCGTCACCCCGGCGCCCGGCGGCGCCAGAACCTCGGCGCTCGTGAGGCCCGCCATCTGCCCATGGTCCCCTACATGCGAGCTGTACGCAAGTGAACACCGCTAGCAAAACCGGACAAGGGAGGGCCCGGGCCGCGACGGCCCCGGCGGCCGTCCTCGCCGCCGGCCTGTTGCTGGCGGCGTGCAGCGGGGGGTCGGCGCCGGCCCGCACCGCCGGCGGGGGGGCCCGGGCAGGGCGGCCGGCCCACTCCTCCACCTCGACGCCGGCCACGTGGGCGCCGGGCGTCACCGCCGCCGAGGCGGCGGCCGGGACCTCGACCGGGACCGATCAGGCCGGGATCACCCCATGGCTCACCCCGGTCGCTTCGCCCGGGCCGGCGGCCGCCCGGTCCCAGGGCTGCGCCGCCCTCCACGACCCCGGCTGGCGGGCCGAGTGTGTCCGTGTCGACACGGGCCGGGCCGTGCTCACGGGCGTGGTGGAGAGTCGCTCGAGCGCGGGGCAGCCGCCGGTGTGGCGGGCGGTGGTGTGGAGGGAACAGGGCCAGCAGGAGGTCGAGACGATGGCGGCGGGCGACCCCGGAGTCCCCCTCTGGGAGTGGGCCGCGGTACGCAGCGCCGATCTGCTCGGAAACGGCCACCGCGAGCTGGTCTTCGGATTCGTCGGCGCAGGGAGCGGGGCCATCCTCGACCTCGACGTGGTCGGCGCCGACGGCCGGGACCTGCTCGGAAGCCAGATGGCCGTCGAGCATGGGGCGGCCACCATCTCCGGCCGCCGGATCCTCACCTACCACCCCGTCTACCGGGACGCTGAACCCAACTGCTGTCCCACCGGCGGGGCCGCCCGGGACACCGTGGAGCTCCGCTCCGGCACCTGGGTCGTGACCGGCTCCGAGCCGGTGGCGCCGCTGGGGCCGGGGCACCCCGACTTCCCCGACGACTTCGGGCCGCCCCGGCTCAGATGAGAGCGGGACGGCCCGGAGCGGTCGGTGGGGTCAGGCCTCCGTCGGGGTGCGGACGGCGGCGATGTCGAGCTCGAGGGTGATCTTGTCGGACACCAGGAAGCCGCCCGCCTCCAGGGCCACGTTCCAGCTGAGGTCCCAGTCCTTGCGGTTGATGGTGGCCCGGGCCTCGAAGCCGGCCCGGTCGTTCCCGAAGGGGTCACGGACCAGGCCGTTGTACTCGACGTCCAGGGTCACGGGCCGGGCGACGCCCTTGATCGTGAGGTCCCCGGTAAGGCGGTAGTTGTCCTGGCCCGTGCGCTCCGCCTTCGTCGACTTGAAGGTCATGGTCGGGTGGGCGTCGACGTCGAAGAAGTCGCTGTTGCGCAGGTGCTCGTCGCGCTGGGGCTGACCCGTCTCGACGCTGCGCATCTGCACGGTCACCTCGGCTGTGGACCGGCCCGGGTCGGCCTCGTCCAGGTCGAGGGTCCCGGAGAAGTCGGTGAACTGGCCCCGGACCTTGGTGACCATGGCGTGGCGGGCCACGAAGCCGAGCCGGCTGTGGGCGGGGTCGATCTGGTAGTGGCCGGTGACGGTCGTGGGCTGGGTCTGGGTGGTGGTGGCCTCGGTGGTCATTCTGGCGATCTCCTTTGCTTGAGCAAGCAACAAGATCATACCTGCTTCCACTTGCTTCGTCAAGCAACTATCATGGCGAAGGTGCCCTCACCCTCCCCGACCCCCCCGCCCCCCGACCGGGTGGCGCCCCTGGACCCCGCCGAGGAGCGGGCGTGGCGGGCCGTGGCCCGGGCCATGATCGTCCTGCCCCGGGTCCTCGAGGCCGAGCTGGAGGCCGAGCACCGCCTGACCACGGCCGAGTACTTCGTGCTGGTCAACCTGTCCGAGGAGCCGGAACGGGCCCTCCGGATGACCGACCTGGCCGACCGGGGCGCCCTGTCGCTGTCGGGCATGAGCCGGGTGGTCGACCGGCTGGTGCGCCAGGGCTTCGCCGAGCGCACCAAGTGCCCCTCCGACGCGCGGGGCAGCTACGCCCGGCTCACCGCCGCCGGCCTGGCCAAGCTGGAGGAGGCGTACGTGACCCACCTGCGCGGCGTCCGCGAGCACGTGATGGACCACCTGCAGGGCGTGGACCTGACGGCCTTCGCCGAGGCCATGGAGCGGATCACGGGGCGGTGCCCGGACGCCCCCCTCCCCGGCGGGGGCGCGGCGTAGGGACACCCGGGAGGGCAGCGGCGGGGCTCCCGTAGGCTCACCGGATGAGGTTCAGCGTCTGGCCCAGCCCGCAGCGGACGTGGCCCCAGGTCCGCGAGATCGTCGAGCGGTGCGACGAGACGGGGTGGGACGGGGCGTACTTCGCCGACCACTTCATGCCGGACGACCCCGACGGAAAGCCGACCGACGGCGCCTATCTCGAGTGCTGGTCGGTGCTGGCCGGCCTGGCGGCGGTGACCGGGCGCATCAGGCTCGGTTCGCTCGTGTCGGGCAACCTCTACCGCCATCCCGCCGTGCTGGCCAACGCCGCCGTCACCATCGACCACATCAGCAGCGGACGCGTGGTGCTGGGCCTCGGGGCCGGGTGGCAGGTCAACGAGCACGCCGTCTACGGCATCGACCTGCCCGCCCCCAGGGAGCGGGTCGAACGGCTCGAGGAGGCGTGCGCCGTCATCAGATCTCTGTTGCACGAGCCGCGCACCACCGTGTCCGGCCGCTGGTACCGCGTCACCGACGCGCCCTGTGATCCCAAGCCGGTCGGCCCCCTTCCGCTGCTCGTCGGCGGGGCCGGTGAGAAGCGGACCCTGCCCGTGGCCGCCCGCTACGCCGACGAGTGGAACGCATGGACCACGCCCGACGTGTTCCGGCACAAGAGCGGGCTGCTCGACGGCTACTGCGCCGACATCGGCCGGGATCCGGGTGAGATCCACCGCTCGACCCAGGCCATGGTCTTCCTCAGCAAGGACGAGTCGTGGCTGGCCCGCTTCCGGGACCAGGGCCCGGGCCGGCCCGTGCTGGTCGGCACCCCGTCCGAGGTGGTCGACCAGGTCGGCGCCTACCAGTCGGTCGGCGTCGACGAGCTCATCGTGCCCGACTGGACGATGGGACCGGTCGAGCGCACCCTCGACACCCTGGAGATGTTCCGCACCGAGGTGGCGGCGCACTTCACCTGAGCCCGCCGGTCGGTGGGGGCGGCGACCGGCTACCAGCTACCAGAGCTGGTCGAGATAGGTGTCCTTGCCCGGGGTGGTGCGGAAGAACGGGGCCACCAGCTGGGTGTCGGCCAGGCCCGCCTTCTCGACGGCGTCGGTGTAGTCGCGCAGTCCCTTCACGGCCTCGCGCACGTCCCCGTCCACGAACAGGATCTGCAGCAGGCGGTTGGTGCCGCCGGCGGGCGTGCCGAGGGGCATGGGGCTCCCGCTCGACACCTCCTCGGACGGGGCGTGCGGGGTCCACGACGAGGCGATCTCGATGGCCGACCCCGACAGGGCGTCGGGGATGATGCTGGCGCTCATGTCGCGGTGCAGGTCGGCCGCGGTCCGCCCGTCCCGCCCGTCGAACCACGCCACCACCGCACCGGGGTAGCCGTGGTCGAGGGCCAGCTCGACCGGGACGGGATCGGCGTCGCGGTAGTTGGCACCGACGTGGTCCACGACCACGGTGTGCACATGGCTGCGCTCGGCGAAGCCCCGGTTGTTCGAGTACAGCCAGTGCACCTGCGGGAGCGCCCACTCGTCGAAGTGCTCCTCGTGGTGGCCCTGCTCCACCCAGTAGATCGAGACGTAGGCGCCGGCGTCGTAGGGCTGGGCCACCTTCTCGGTCGTGGGCCAGCGCAGGTCGCGCAGGAAGCGGGGGGCTATCCAGCGGCTCCCGGCAAAGAGGTAGGGGCCGATCATGCAGCCGGCGTAGTAGTGGTCCCGCTCGTACCAGCGGTTGTAGGCCTTCTCGAACCCCTTGTGGGGATCGACCATGGTGACCAGGGCGCTGCCGACCTTGACCGGGTAGTCGTTCACGCCTCCGGGATCCAGCGGGTAAGCCACTCCGCCCCCTCCGTCTCTGTGGGAAGCGTCCGGTCTACCACGGCCGCCGGAGCGGCGCGCCCGCGCCGGGCTCAGTCCTTGAGCTCGATGAGGATCTCGTAGTACGGCTTCTTGCCGACGTTGCGCGCCGTCTCGATGCCGCCCCGCTCGATGTAGATGGCATTCCCCGGTGTGACGTCGGCCTCGATGTAGGTGTTGTACTGACCCTTGGAGTCGGGCTCGGGCACGCCGGCGATGCGGTCACCGTCGATCTGGACGAGGATGTAGTCGAGGTCGTGCCTGTGCACGGCGCTGTCCTGGCCGGGATCGAGACGCATCTCCCAGATCCGCACCCGGTCGTTGTCGAGGAGCACCTTGGTGGCCACCCCCCCGAGGGATCGTTCCGCGGACATCGCTCTCCTTCCTGTGTGCATGCCGCCGGAGGCGGCCTGTGTGCATGCCGCCGGAGGCGGCCTGTGTGCATTGCCGCCGGAGGCGGCCTGTGTGCATTGCCGGGCTTACGGGGCCCCGATCCCCTTGAGGCAGAACTGCACCAAATGGTCGGTGTCGGCGGCCGTGGGCCGGGTGCCGCGGCTGAGGTGGGCGTGCAGGGTGCCGAAGGCCAGCTCGTATACGGCGCGGGCGTCGCGGCGGGCCGCCGCCGCGCTGCGACCGCCGGGGAGCTCGGTGATGACATCGGCCAGCAGCCCGACGAGGAGCTCGACCGACTGCTGCTGCTCCTCCGGGAACTGCTCGACCAGCCGGTCCTGGTGGGCCAGGAAGGGCCGGGTGCGCGCCGCCACGTCCGGGTCGGCGGCCTGGGCCAGCACCCCCTCGATCCAGGCCCGGATCCGCGCCTCGGGCCCGGCGGACTTCTCCATGCGGTGGGCCAGGTAGCCGACGAGGCGCCGCCGCCCGTCGTCGAGCAGCACCAGCATCAGCTCGTCCTTGGAGCGGAAGTGCTTGTAGAAGGCCTGGGTCGAGAGGCCGGACTCGGTGAGGATGTCGCGGAGGCGGGGGTCGAAGCTGCCGGTGCGGGCCACCACCCGGTAGGTGGCGTCGACGATGCGCTGGACCTCCAGGCGGTACGAACGCTCCCGCTGGGCCATGGAACGCTCGAGGGAGCGACGGGCCACGGCCTGGGTCAGCTCGGGCGTGCGCACCATCGCCTCTCAACATACAATCCCGTTCTGGGATGTCCAGAACAATGTTCTGGACAATTTTCTGGACGAGGTCCCGGACTGCGAAGGAGGGGGGCGGACGCCCGAGAGATGACGGCCCGGGACCTGCTGATCGGTGACGTCTTCCGCAACGCGGCGCGCGGCGCGCCGGGCCGGGTGGCGGCGGCTCTGGACGGGGCCGAGTTGACCTTTGCCGAGCTGGACGCCCGGGCCAACACCTACGGCCGGGCCCTGGCCCGCCTGGGGGTCGGGCACCGGGACCGGGTGGTGACCTGGAGCGCCACCAACCTCGACACGCTGGTGGTGTTCGCGGCGGCGGCCAAGCTGGGGGCGGTGCTGGCCCCGCTGAGCTCGGCCCTCTCGGCCGAGGAGGCGGCGCCGGTCGCGGAGGCGGTGCGCCCCTCGCTCGTTCTGGTCGACGCCGAGCGGGCCGAGGCCGGCCGGGAGGTGGCGCGCCGGGCGGGCGCCGCCGCCGTCGGCCTGGCCGAGCTGGGGGCGGCGGCGGCGGACGAGGCCGCCACGGACCTGGCGTGCGACCAGCTGAGCGAGCACGACCCCCACGTCATCTTCTTCACCAGCGGGAGCACGGGCCGGTCCAAGGGGGTGGTGATCTCCCACCGGGTCAGCTACCTGCGCACCCACCCCGGCGCCCTGCTCGAGCCGCGGGGCGCCATGGTGTGTCCTTACCCCCTGTTCCACATGGGGGCGTGGACGATTGCCCTGCAGCAGTGGCAGGCGCGCGACCGCGTCGTGCTGCTGTCGTCGTACGACGCCCCGGCCCTGGCCGCCGCCATCCAGCGCCACGGCGCCACCCGGCTCAACTGCATCCCCGCCATCTGGCGCCGGCTGCTCGACCACCTCCGGACCGAGGCGGGCAGGGACGTCGACCTGTCGTCGGTGCGGGTGGCCGACACCGGTACGTCGGCCACGCCCCTGGAGCTGCTCGAGGCCATCCGGGCCGCCCTCCCGAACGCCGTCCTGCGGGTGTTCTACGGCTCCACCGAGGCGGGCCCGGTGGCGATGCTCGAGGACGCCGACGTGGCCCGCAAGCCGGGCAGCTGCGGGGTGGTCGTGCCGACGGCGCAGGTGCGCGTCGACGACACGGGCGAGGTGTGGGTGCGGGGCCCCCTCCTGTTCGACGGCTACTTCGACGACCCCGACGCCACCGCCGAGGCCGTGGTCGACGGCTGGTACCGGACGGGGGATCTGGCCGACGTCGACGACGAGGGGTACCTCACGATCGTGGGCCGGGCCCGGGACGTCATCCGCACGGGCGGAGAGACGGTGTCACCGCTGGAGGTGGAACAGGTGCTGATGACGCATCCGCAGGTGGCCGACGTGGCCGTGGTCGGGCTGCCCGACGTGCAGTGGGGGGAGGTGGTGTGCGCCGTGCTCGTCCCGACCGACGGGGCGGCGCCGCCCGAGCTGGCCGAGCTGCAGGCCCACTGCGCCGGACGGCTGGCCCGGTTCAAGCAGCCCCGCCGGCTGGCCGTGGTCGACAGCCTGCCCCGCACGGCGTCGACCAACCAGGTGCAGCGCCGGCTGCTGGCGGAGCGGCTCGGATGAGCGGCGCCCGACGGGGCATCGGCGCCGCTGTCGTCGGCACGGGGTTCGGATGTCTGACCCACGTGCGGGCCCTGCGCGCCGCCGGCTTCGAGGTGGTGGCGCTGGTGGGTCGGGACCCGGAGCGCACCAGGGAGCGGGCCGGTCGCTTCGAGGTCCCCCACCCGTGCGCGTCGCTGGGCGAGGCGCTCGGACGCGAGGACGTCGAGGTCGTCACCGTGGCCACCCCGCCCGCCACCCACCGGCCCATCGTCGAGGAGGTGGTGGGGAGCGGCCGACACGTGGTGTGCGAGAAACCCTTTGCCGTCGACGTCGACGAGGCGCGCCGCATGCTGACGGCCGCCGAGGACGCGGGCGTGGTCCACCTGGTCGGCACCGAGTTCCGCTTCTCGACGGGGCAGGCCCTCCTGCGCCGGGCCGTGGCCGACGGGATGATCGGCACGCCCCGCCTGGCCACGTTCATGCTGCACATGCCCCTGCTGGCCGACCCGGCCGCCCAGGTCCCCGAGTGGTGGTCGGACGCGGGCCGGAGCGGGGGGTGGCTGGGGGCGCACGCCGCCCACGTCATCGACCAGGTACGGACCACGCTCGGGGAGATATCGGGTGTCAGCGCCGGGCTCAGCCTGGTGTCGGACCACCCGTGGTCGGCGGAGGACAGCTACACCGTCCACTTCCGCGCCGGCGAGGTCGAGGGCGTGATGCAGAGCAGCGCCGGGTCGTTCGGGAACATCCTGGTGACCACCCGGATAGCCGGGTCGGCGGGAACGCTGTGGTTGGAGGGGGAGGAGGTCTTGCTGGCCGACGCCGGCGGCACGCGGACCCTGCCCGTGCCCGACGATCTGCGGACGGCGCCGCCCGATCCCCCGCCGGCCGACCTGCTCGTGACCGCCTACGACTGGATGCACTCCACCGGCATCGACATGGGCCCCTACATCCGGCTGTTCGAGGTGTTCCGTGACCTGATCGACGGGAAGCCGGCACCCGAGGACCCCGCCCCGGCCACCTTTGCCGACGGGGTGGCGACCATGGAGGTGATGGACGCCGTGCGGCGCGCCGCCGCCGAGCGGACGTGGGTGGCCCTGCCGTGACCGAGCGCGAGGTGGTGCTGACCGGCATAGGCGGTCAGGGGATCCAGCTGGCCGCCCAGGTGCTGTGCCGGGCGGCGTTGGCCGAGGGCCGCGAGATCCAGCTGTTCGGCAGCTACGGCGGGATGATGCGGGGCGGCAACACCGAGGCCACCGTCGTGGTGGCCGACGCCCCCGTCGAGTCCCCGCCGACGGTCGGGCGGGCGTGGGGCGCCCTGGTCATGCACCACGAGCACTTCGAGCCCGTGCACCGGCTGCTGCGACCCGGCAGTGTCGTCGCGCTGAACACCACCGTGTTCGAGGGGGACTTCGACCGGGGCGCGTTCGTCGTCGTGGACGTGGCGGCCACAGAGTTGGCGGGCGGGGTCGGCAACGTGATGGCGGCGTCGATGGTGATGCTCGGAGCGTTCTCCCGGGCCACCGGCGTCGTGGCCCTCGAGTCGCTGCAGCGGGCCGTCCCGGAGGCCCTTCCGCCGTACCGGGCCCAGCACGTCGCGCTGAACGTGGCCGCCCTCGAGGCCGGCTACGGGGGGGTGGACGGTCCGCTGGCCGAGGCGTGGCCGGCCCGCCAGGAGGTGGGGGCGTGACCGCGGGAGGCGTGACGGGAGAGGGAGCGGCCCGCGGGACAGGGGTGCTCACCCGGGGCACGGTCGTTATCGACGTCGAGGCGTGCAAGGGCTGCGACCTGTGCATCGACGCCTGCCCGCCCCGCGTGCTCGTGATGACCACCGACCGGGTCAACACCCGCGGCTACCGCTATCCCGAGCTGCTGCCGGGATGCACCGGGTGCCGGGCCTGCTCGCAGATCTGCCCCGACTTCGTGTTCCAGGTCTACAAGTACGACACTCCGGTGCTGCTCGGGGAGGCTCCGTGACCAGGCGGCTGATGGAGGGCTCGGAGGCCATAGCCGAGGCGATGTTGGCGGCCGGATGCCGGTTCTTCGCCGGCTACCCGATGACCCCGTTCACCGAGGTGCTCGAGCACATGGCGCGCAAGCTGCCCGGCGTCGACGGAGTCTGCATGAACGCCGAGAGCGAGCTGGAGGCGGTGGGCATGGCGTGGGGAGCGGCCGCCACGGGGACACCGGCGGCCACCGGTTCGACCGGGCAGGGCCTGTCGCTGATGCAGGAGTCGCTCTCGGAGATCTGCCTGGCTCGGCTTCCTCTCGTGGTGCTGAACATGGCGCGGGCCCAGGGGGACTACTGGCAGGCCACGCGGGGCGGCGGCCACGGGGACTACCGGCACCTGGTGCTGGCGCCCATGGACATCCCCGAGGCGGTCGAGCTGGTGCAGCTGGCCTTCCACCTGTCGGCCACCTGGCGCAACCCGGTGCTGGTGCTCGGGGACTACTACCTGGCCCACACCGCCCAGTCCGTCGACGTGGGCCCGGTCGACTTCGGCCCGGCCCCCGGCGCCGACTGGGCCCTGGACGGGGCGTCGGGGGGATCGGGACGGGCCAAGCTGATCTCCCCGCTCGGGGACATGAAGCAGCGCCACGGCGTGGGCTACGACATGTCCCTGCACTACCGGGACTGCGCCGAGCACACGGCGGCCATGCTGGCGGGCGTGCCACCCCGCGCCGAGACCGCCTGGGTCGACGACGCCGACGTGGTGGTCGTCTCGTTCGGCACCCCGGCGCGCTACGTGCGCGCCGCGGTGCGCGAGCTGCGGGCCGAGGGCGCCAGGGTCGGCTACGTGCGGCCCGTGACCCTGGTGCCGTTCCCCACCGACGCGGTGGCGGAGGCGGCCGCCGGGGCGCGCGTGGTGGCGGTGTATGAGAACAACCAGGGCCAGATGATCGACGACGTGCGCCTGGCCGTGCTGGGGAGGGCGCCGGTGCAGTTCATCGGCGGGCTGTCACTCGACCACTCCGGCTTCGGGATAGCCCCCGACCTCGACGTGGCGGTGCTGAAGACGCGGATCGAGCGGGTGCTGGAGACGGCACCGGCGCCCCGGGAGGGAGCGGCATGACCGAACGAGCAGTGGTGCCCACCGACCGACCACCGGACCCGGACGCGGGGGCCCGCCTCGTCGACGACTTCACCCCCGACCTCATCGACGTCGGGACCCACCAGCTGTGCCCGGGGTGCGGGGAGCCGGTGGCGATGCGCTCGGTCGTGGAGATGGTGGCTGAGCTGGGCCTGGTGCAACGGACGATCGCGGTGTTCGGGATCGGGTGCTACACCGCCTTCTCGAACAACCTCGACGTCGAGGTCCTCCAGGCGCTGCACGGGCGGGCGCCCTCCCTGGCGACCGGAGTCAAGCGGTGCCGTCCCGACGCCGTCGTGCTCACGGTGCAGGGGGACGGGGACATGGTGAACGAGGGCCTGCAGGAGGTGGTGCACGCCGCCGCCCGCGGTGAGAGCATCACCTGCGTGATGCTCAACAACGGGGTCTTCGGGGAGACCGGCGGCCACATGACCGCGACGACCGTGATCGGCCAGAGGACCAAGAACACGCTCGAGGGCCGCGACCCCGCCGCCCACGGGCACCCGATCCGCCTGTCGGACCTGCTGGCCGGCATCGACGGCGTGGCCTACGTGGCACGCGGGGCCGTCAACACAGCGGGGAACGTGGCCCGGACCAGGCGCATGCTGCGGCGGGCGCTGGAGGTGCAGGAGGCCGGGCTCGGCTTCTCGTTCGTGGAGATCCTCACCATGTGCCCGACGGGGTGGTTCATCGAGACCCAGGAGGCGCCGGCGTACCTGGCCGACCACCTGGCGCCGGTCCACGCCACCGGGGTGCTCAAGGACGTGGGCACAGCCGCAGGGACGGGCTCCGATGGGTGACGGGGGGCGGAACGGGGTGACGGTCCTGGCCCACCTGGCGGGCTTCGGGGACCTCATGATCCCCGCCCTGGCCGCCGCCGTCCCCGACGCCGAGTTCGTCCAGGTGACCCCGGGGTCTCCCCCGCCGGTGCCGGGGGAGATCCTGCTGACGCTCCTCAACGACCGCCCCGACCTCGGCCCGGTGGTCACCGACGACGTGCGCTGGATCCATGTGCTCGGCGCCGGCGTGGACGGCTTCCCGATGGAGCTGGTCGGGGACCGCCTCCTCACCTGCTCCCGGGGGGCCAGCGCCGTGCCGATAGCCGAGTTCGTGCTGGCCGAGATGCTGGCGTTCGAGAAGAAGCTGCCCGACAGTTGGATCACCGCCCCGCCCGAGCGCTGGAACGTGGCCGACCTGGGGGGTATGCGCGGCCGCACCCTCGGCCTGGTCGGCATCGGCGCCATCGGGACCGAGGTGGCGCGGCGGGCGCTGGCGTTCGGGATGGAGGTGCTGGCCACGCGGCGGGACCTGGCGAAGCCGGCGCTTGCCGGCGTCGACGTGGTCCCCCTGGATGACGTGCTGCGCCGGGCCGACCATCTCGTGATCACGGCGGCGTCCACGCCCGGCACCCGGCATCTCCTCGACGCCGGCACCCTGGGCATGCTGAAGCAGGGCGTGCACGTCGTGAACATCGCCCGGGGCGCGCTGATCGACCAGGAGGCCCTGCTGGCGGCCCTGGACCGGGGCCAGGTGGCCATGGCCTCGCTCGACGTCGTCGAGCCCGAGCCCCTCCCCGACGGCCATCCCTTCTACGCCCACCCGCGGGTGCGCCTCTCCCCCCACATTTCCTGGAGCGCGCCCGAGACGGCGCGGCGGACCGTGGAGCTGTTCATCGAGAACTTCCGCCGCTACCAGGCGGGCCAGCCCCTCGCGGGCGTGGTCGACACCGCCGCCGGCTACTGACACAGCGGGCGCCCCCTGGCGCGCCCGCTGCGGTCAGGAGACCTGGGCGAGGATCTTGCGGACCGTGTCCACGGCCTCCTCGAGGGGGAAGGGCTTCTGCAGGTACTCGACCGCCCCCAGGGGCGGCTTCTGGTCCTTGTACTCCGGGCGGGCCGACATCACGATCACGGGTGGGTGCACGGGGGCGTCGTGCAGGGTCCACAGGACGGCCCAGCCGTCCATCACCGGCATCATCAGGTCGAGCAGCACCACGTCGACCCCACCGCGCTCGATGGCGGCCAGAGCCGCCTCCCCCTCCGCCGCCTCGATGACCTGATACCCCGCCGCCGACAACATGGTCGACAGCAGGAGGCGGATGTCGGCCTCGTCGTCCACGATCAGGACATTGTTCATGGGAAGTAGGTGCTCACCTCGCCGAAGAGGAGGGATCAGATGACCTTGCGGCTGACCGTCTGGATGGCGTCGGGCTGGTAGGCGGACGGCACCTTGCTGTCGAGGAGCTTGGTGAAGCCGGCGTCGGCTCCCATCGCCTCCCCCGCCGCCTGCAGCTGGTCGATGTTCTCGGCCAGGCTCATCCAGGACACCTGCCCGTAGACGCCGGTCATCGCGACGGCAAACGACGTCGGGCGCCCGGTCAGCTTCTTCACCCGCTGGGCGATGTCGACGCCCAGCTCGGTACCCGCCGCCATCGCACCCGGCTTCAGCGTGGCCACCACCGTGGTGGCGTACCGGGCGTCGATGTTGGCGGCGTCGGGATCGGCGTGGACGATCTGCAGCAGGCGCTGGTCCACCGGATCGGACGAGAGCAGCCCGAGGCCCTGCTCGACCAACGTCCCGTAGCCGGGGTCGGACGCCAGCTTGTCCTCGGTGGCCTCGATCTGCGCCAGGTCGTCGACCACCGCCACGAAGGCCAGGGTTCCCATCCCAGGCGACATCGACGTGACCCACAGCGCGGTGGGTACCTCGCTGATCTGGTTGATCTTCTGGGTCATTCCGACGGCCCACTCCATGACCCTGGTCGGATTGGCCGGGCCGGGCCGGACAGACGTGGCGTAGAGGTACATGCGTTCTCCGATCGCTGGTACGACGCTTTCGGCCGGCCGGCGCCGGTCATTGACAGCGGAGATCGTGTCCGCCGCGACCTCCGCTCACGAGTGTTCCGTCCCGGGCGGGGCCCCGTCCAGAGGTCATACCGGACGGGCGTCGCTATTCACCCGACCGGCTCCAATTGCCGGGGCGCGATCGCGACCCGCGCCGTCGGCGGCGTCGCGTATGGAGGATCGCGACGAGGCCCACCTAATCTTGTTCCTGTGGCAGAAGCACCGGCGCGGCGGACGGGGCTGGGCCGCGGCCTGCAGGCTCTGCTCCCCACCGCCGGTGAGCAGCCTCATGCCCCCGATCCCACCGACTGGCTGGGCCCCGGTGCCGACGCGCCGGCCTCCGCACTGGCCCAGCTGGTGGAATCCGGCCTCGACGTGCTTCAGCGGGCCGTTGGCGCCGAGATATGCGCCTACGTGCACGGCCGCGGACAGGGGCGGCCCCACCTCTGGCTGCGGTCGGCACCGGACGCCGAGGTCACGGCGGTCGAATGGGTCGAGCTCGGCATGGCGGCCGTCGGTGCGGTTCTCGGCCAGGTGCGCGTGCCCCGAACGGTCCGGCTGGGGGAGACCGAGCTCCTCGCGGTCCCGACGCGCGGTGGCGAATCGTCGGGCGTCCATCTCCTCGGCTGCGCCGGGCGCGGCCTGACCGACCACGAGCGCACAGTGGCCATCCACCTGGTCCAGGCCCTGGGTGAGGCGCTGCACGGACTTCTTCCCGAACGCGGGGAGCCCGACCCGAACGGTCGCGGCGAGCCGGCCGGGCCGCCGGCCGACGGATCCGCGGCGCGGGCGGTGACGGCTGCGACCGCCCACGAGGTGGAAGAAGCGCTCCGGGCGGAGGAGCCGGAGGCGCCGGCGCCCGTTCCGGTGACGGAGAGACCGCCGGTGCGCCCGTCGGTCATAGCCCGTTGGCCGGCAACCGTCGACGTGGAGGAGCTCGTCCGCGATGCGGTGGCTGCCTCCGGAGTGCGCCCGTCCCATCTCGATGTCCGGCTCCGCCCCGAGAAGGGGACCGACGTGATCGACGTGGCGGCCGCCCACCGGGGTGACCTGGTCCGCGTGGTCCTGCCCGCCGATCCCGGGGATCCGGCCCGGACGGCCGCTCAGGCCGCGGGCCAGACGGTCAACCTGCTGCAGCTCATCGGGGCCGAGGCGCGGCCGGAGGAACAGCTGGCCGGTTAGCGGACCCCGTTGCGAGTCAACCTCACGACCGACGAGCTGCTGTCCACGACCCGCACGGTGCGGCGGCGCCTCGATCTGTCCCGGCCCGTCGAGCGGGAGGTGCTCGAGGAATGCCTGACCCTGGCGGTCCAGGCCCCGACCGCGTCGAACCGCCAGGAGTGGCAGTGGGTCTTCGTCACCGACGCCGCTACCAAGCAGGCTCTGGCCGAGCTGTACGTACGCCCCGACCCCGACTACCGCGCGCTTCCGATGCGCGAATACGCGCCTCAGGACGTGCGGGCCCGGAGTCGGGAGGGAGTCGCCGCGTCGGCCGACTTCCTCCGGCGACACATGGCCGAGGTCCCGGTGCTGCTCGTCCCGTGCCACTGGGGTCGGGTCGACGACGCACCCGTCGCCACCCAGGCCGCCCTGTGGGGATCGCTGTACCCGGCGGTCTGGAGCCTCTTCCTGGCGCTGCGCTCACGCGGCCTCGGAGCGGCGTGGACGACGATCTCGCTGCGCCACGAGCGGGCGGTGGCCGAGCTGCTGGGCATCCCCTACGACGAGTACACCCAGGGCGGGCTGTTCCCCATCGCCTACACGCTCGGCCCGGACTTCAAGCCGGCGGCGCGCCGACCCCTGTCGGAGATAGTCCACTGGGAGCGCTGGTAGCAGCGCCGTCGGGCCGTTGCGGCCCGCTCGGGTCGACCGGCACCCGAGGCATGGGGCGGCGCCGCCCGATGACGGATATCAACAGGTAATCCCTCCCCGTTTGGGGCTATTGGGGGCCATTGGCCCATTTCCTGAAAGTGCCAAGACCGTCATCGTCCACAAGGGCCATTCCGAGAATGTGTCTTCCCGCGGGGGGTCGCGAGACGCAACCTCGGCTTACGAAGGATCAGGGCGTGGAGGTGCGCGTGGTCGTCGTCGACGACGAGCCTGACCTGCGCGCCCTGCTCCGGTCCGCCCTGCCGCTGTCGGGCATCCGGGTCGTGGGCGAGGCCGAGGACGGGTGGGCCGCCCTGGCCGAGGTGGCCCGCTCCGAGCCCGACGCCGTGGTGCTCGACCTGCGCATGCCCGGCCTCGACGGCTGGGACACCCTGCGCCAGCTGCGCGAGTCGTTCCCGACGACCGGGGTGGTGATCTACACCGCCGAGCCCGGCTCCGCCGTTTCCGCTCGAGCGGCGGCGTTCGGGGTGAAGGTGGTGGGCAAGAGCGACCGGCTGGCCCAGCTGGCCGACGCCCTGCTTTCGGGCGCGACCTGACGACTGGGGCATCTGTCCTTTCCCGTTCGGGCACAGTGGTTGGTGCTGCCGGGGGTGGACGCTCCTGACGCCATCCGCCACCATGACCCGGGGGTCGCGCGTCGGGAGGTAGGCGGCACGGTGGGACTCTTCGAAAAGCTGTTGCGGCGCATCGGGATCAGAGGGGCCCGGAAGAGCTCGGGCGCCGCCCCCGAGGTGTCGACCCCTTCGCTCCAGGAGACCATCGGAAACCGGGGCACCGAGGCGGCGCTGCGCGGCCCCTGGTCGGCCCGCCCGGCCTTTCCCGCGCCCGAGCAGAAGCTCAGCATGGCCGGGCACCGCCTGCCGGAGGAGTCCGGCACCGGGCCGCAGCAGTGGGAGAAGACCACGTCCGGATGGAAGGACGTGGGCGCCGCCCCGGAGAGCTCACCCGCTCCGATCAAGCTCCCCGAGAAGTTCAAGGACGAGGACAAGAAGTTCGGATGGAGGGCGCACTACGGCGCCGAGGACAACGAGTCCGAAGAGACCCAGCGGATGCGCCGGGAAAAGGCGGAGAGCACCCACAAGGTCACCCACTACTTCTCCGATCAGGAGCGGCAGGATGCGACCCTCACCCCCACCCCGGACCCGCAGCGGGGCAACGTCCTGAAGACATCCGAGGGGGAGCTGTCAGCGAACCGGAAGATGCTCTACGTCATGAGCCCCGACGGCCGCCTGCTCAAGCATGACGGCCCGGAGACCACCCAGACCCACCAGGGCAACACCATCGCCTTTCACCACTCGTCCCCGCTGGCCGGCGGGGACGTGGCCCACGCCGGTCACATCGGAACCAGTGGAGGCAAGGTCACCTACCTGGACGACGACAGCGGCCATTACCGCCCCGACGCCGCCCACACGTGGGACGCCTTCCAGCGCCTCAAGCGACAGGGGCTGGCCGACACGGAGTCCACCAAGGCCGGGATCTCCCTCGTCGACAAGGGGGGCCTCAAAGGCGTGAGCGACACGGGCGAGTCACTCAAGCTGCCGTTCTTCGCCTACGACCAGACGGGTGGCAACGAGACCCAGGCCCGGCGCAAGGAGGCCCTCCTGGAGATGATCAGGAGGCCCCGGACGAGCGAGGGGGAGAAGAAGCCGGTCAGGTGGATCCCGCCCACCACTGAGGGGCAGGGCACGAAGGACGTCGACGGTCCCGTCGAGAGCGAGAAGGGCCTGCACCAGCCGACGGCCCCGGTCGCGCAGACGAGCACGCCGGCGCCGAAGGCCACGGAACCGCCCCAGTCGGCCGAGGAGCCGAAGACGGCGTCCAACTACGGGGTCTCGGAGATCGACTCACCGGAACAGACGCCCACCAACGGCGAGGAGTCGAACTACACCATCACGAAGCTGGTCGAGGAGCTGGGGAAGTAGTTACACCTCTGAAGACGTCGTCCGTAGAGTACTGGCTGCTGCAGAAGCAACCGGCTGGCGCGAGGCCGTGTGGCTCTCCCGCCCCCGCGTCGGTCGCGCCAGTCCGGAGGACCTCTTCGGCGCTGGCGTCACGTGACCGCCAGGACTGTGCCGAAGGGATTGTGACCATCGGCTCTGCCCCTCCCCGCCCAACGATTCGAGGTCCAGGAGGCAGACCCGGCTGAGGTGGTCCCGGTGTAGCGCCAGTACATGGATCAAGTTCCGGGGGCCCGCCCGTACTTCGACTCCGCTCCTGATGCATCCGATGACCGGACCGCCGCTGAACTGCCCAGGACACCCCTGTGTTGCGCCTGGTCCGAGCGGCATGACGACCTGGCTCGGCTGAACCAGGGGATCAATCCATCGTGTGACCTTCGGCCCTGTCTGCGCAGGGGACGGGGGCGTTCGCTTTGAAGAGCAGGCGGATTGAGAGGAGCCCGCCATGGTCACGACCCTGAGCCGGCCCGCCCTCCCGGTTTCGTCCCCGGAGGTGGGACTTCGGGAGCGCCGGTACTGGCAGAACATGATCGGCTTGGGGGCGGCGGCCGCGCTCGGGTTGGGGATGATTCTCGTGGTCGGCCTGGACGGGCGGCCCACCTGGGCCGCCCTGCGGGCGTCCCTGGCGGCGGTCGTGGCCCTGATGGCGGCGACGGCTGCCCGGCGCCTCCCCCGACTGGGCGCAGCGGGTGTCCTGCTGGCGACCGGGGTGGTGGCGTCCCCGGTCGCGCTGACCATCGGCCTCAAGTACTGGACCAGGACGGGGATCTCGACTCGAGCCGCGGGAGGCCTGGTCGCATCGCTCGGTGCCATGGTGCTGCTCGGATTGGGGGTATGGCTCGTGCTGCGGGCGGCCCGCTGGTGGGGACGTTTTCTGGCTGTGCCCACCGTGGCCGTCCTGGGGTTCTTCGTGGCGATGCCGGTGGTGGGCGCCGTGTACGCCACCAACCTGCCCCGCCCTGCCCTGGGGACCCAGACCCCGGCCGACCGCGGGCTCGCCTACCGGGACGTCTCGTTCCTCACCTCGGACGGAGTGCGGCTGTCGGGCTGGTACATCCCCTCGACCAACCGGGCGGCGGTGGCCCTGCTGCACGGGGCCTCCGAGACCAGGAGCAACGTCCTCGGCCAGGCGGTCGTCCTGGCCCGCCACGGCTACGGCGTGCTGCTCTTCGACGCCCGCGGCCACGGTCGCAGCGGCGGACGCGCCATGGACTTCGGCTGGTACGGGGACCGAGATGTGGCCGCGGCTGTTCGCTGGCTGCAGTCCCGGCCTGATGTGGATCCCTCCCGCATCGGGGCGGTCGGCATGTCGATGGGGGGCGAGGAGGCGGTTGGTGCCATGCCGGCCGTCCCCGGTCTCAGGGCCGTGGTCGGTGAGGGCGTCACCGGACGGGTGGCCGGCGACCACGCCTGGCTGTCCGACCGCTACGGCGTCCAGGGCAGCGTCACCCAGTGGTCCCACGACGTCACCTACGGCATCGCCGGGCTGCTGACGGACGCATCGGAACCCGCCACCCTGCGCTCGGCGGTGGCTGCGGCCCACCGGCCCGTCCTGCTCATGGCGGCGGGGACCGTGAAGGACGAGGGCTACGCCGATGCCTACATCCGCGGAGGCTCCCCCGGGACGGTCCAGGTCTGGGTCGTTCCAGGCGCGTCTCACACGTCCGGCCTGCGGACTGCTCCCGTCCAATGGGAGCAGCACGTCATCACCTTCCTGGACCAGGCCCTGCTCCGGAAGTAGCAGGAGGTAGACCATGGTTACAAACAGGGAGGCGCGGGTTGGGGCAGCCGTTGGTTCCCTCGCTGCGGCGGTCGCCGCTGAAGGAGCGCTGATCCGGCTCGGCCTCACCTTTGGGTCGACTGCTGAGGAGCGCAGCCTGGTGCTGCCCGGCGACGAGATCGTCGTTCACCCGAACGTGGTCACCAACCACGCCATCACAATCGACACCCCGGCGGAATACGTCTGGCCGTGGCTGGTCCAGATGGGCTGGGGCCGGGCCCAGTGGTACACGGCCCGGTGGGTGGACCGGCTTCTGTTCCCGAACAACGGACCGAGCGCCGAACAGATCCTGCCCCAGTGGCAACACCTCAAGATCGGCGACTTCATCCCCGACGGCCGACCGGAGACGAAGACCGGCCTCATCGTCGAGGACCTCCAGCCGAATCACCACCTCGTGCTGCGCTCCACCAGCCACATCCCCCTCAGCTGGCGGGACCGGGCCGCCCTCGACTGGACCTGGGCATTCGTCCTGACGCCCTCAGCCGACGGCCGGCGCACCCGGTTCCTGTTCCGGTCGCGCTGGGCGACCTCGCCGTGGTGGCTCACCGCCGGGGGTTGGCTCGGCATCGTGCCGGCGGACTTCGTGATGTCACGCGACATGCTCCGAGGAGTGAAGCGCCGGGCCGAGGCGCTGGCCGCCGGACCGCCGGAACAACGGAGGACAGCGTGACGACCACGGGGCCAGAGGTCGAGCTGTATTGGATACCGCTCGGGGCGGGCACCCCGATCGTCCAGTGGAACGGACGGGCCTACGAAGCGTTGGTGTCGCGCCTGCAGCGACGTTCCCCACGTGATCTGTACCACTCGTCGTTGATCGTCACGGTCGACGGCGCCCGGTACACCATCGAGATGACCCCGGTGCCCGACGGCAACGGCAGCACGAGAGGCGTGGTGGCGGAGGGGCCGGTCGGACTGCGCTGGCTTGGTCGGTTCCGGGTGTTCCGATACGAGATCCGGCGATGGAGGAATGGGGTCATCCCCGACGTGGCCTGGGCCATGGACAGCCCGCGGACACTCGCCGAGGACGCGGCCACCGCCTACCGGATATTGGACCTCGTGCCGGAGGTACCGACCCCGGTCTGGGGGCTCGATGAGCTCTCGGCCGGGGAGATGTGGAACTCGAACTCCGTCGTATCCTGGCTGTTGGAGCGCGGCGGCATCGAGGTGGACGCGGTGGTGCCACCCCCGAACGGTCGAGCTCCGGGCTGGGACGCGGGTGTGGTGGTCGCTCGTCGCGACCAGTCGACCGGTGACGTCGCTGACTCCGAGATGACAGGTCCCGGGCTGCCTGAAGGATCTAGGGCGACAGCCGGCGGCCGCGCGGAACTCGTGACCCGTGGTCGTCTGCAAGACCCGGGTGTCAAGATCCGGGTCCGCACATTGCCTTGGCGGAGAGGGTGGGATTTGAACCCACGGTCCCTTGCGGGACACACGATTTCCAATGCCGGCGGGTCTGTCCGCCGGCGTTCACACCTGTGTGATCCCCCTGGTCAACGGGGGTGCGTTGCCCGTTGACGTCCGTCGCTGGCCGCCAAAGCCCGCTCCGGTGGCGGTCAGTTTGGCGGTCAACCGGGCCAGCACGGACTTCGGCACTCTGGGTCGTGTGGGTGCTCATATCCCTCCTCTGACCGGGCTGCGCGTCCGGCGTCGTGCTCACCGCCGACGGCCGCAGTAGCACCCCGACGGTAACCCGGCCCCGCGGTCAGCCGGCCAGCTCCGCAGGGTGTGCCCCGGCCAGGACGACGGCGTCGCGGCGGATCGAGTCCCAGAGCTCCCCGCCGACCTTGGCTCTCCTGCCTCTGGACTTGCGGCGCAGGTCCTCGAGGTCATAGTCGATGACCTCCACCGGGTTGCCGGTCAAGGCCCCGGCCCGGCGGGCGAAATGGGTGACTGACGTGGTCCACCGCTCAGGATCGGCACCAGGACTTCGGACGGCCAGAAGGTCGATATCGCTTCCCGCCTCCGCCTCGGCCCGCGCGAACGAGCCGAAGACAGTCAGGCTGGCGGGCTCGGGCTCGATCTCGGATGCGAGCTGACGCAGACGGTCGATCACACCTCGGCGCAGGTTGGCCAGCTCGTCGATGAGGCGGCCGGCGGCGTTGTCCCGGGCGAGGCCCACAAGGACGGTCCGCCCGATCTCCCGCCGGGTCACCACCCCGAGGTCGGACAGCCCGGCCAGGATCCCGGAGGCACGGGTCCGACCCACCCCGGCGACCTGCGCCAGGGTGGTTACGGGCAGCTCGGCTTCCACCCGACCGAGAGCGGCGAGGAGCCGGCCGGTGGCTCCCGGGACAATCGCCTCGACTGGGTGGCGGAAGTCCATACGTTCACTATATTGAACACCGATGACCCGGACGCTGACCTTTCCGAAGGGGGGCGAGACCGTCAAGGATCGCCGCGCCACCTCGTCGAGCCGGCATTCGCTCGGTCAGAGGCCGGTAGGGACAGAACACCCGACGCGTACGATTGTCTCGTGAGAGTCGCTCCGCCCTCGGCCCGGCGAGTCGCTGCCGACGTTGCCGAAGCCCTCGCCACCCGTGATGAAGCGGACGCCATCCGGCTGGCATTTCAGTTCGTGGAGCGCTACGACCGGGCGGCAGCGTCGGACCGGCGGGGCATGGTGGAGGACGAGCCTGCTCCGGTGGGCGACCCGAGGTTCGACGCACTGTTGGCGGCCGTCGTCGAATTCTGCTGCGCGCGGCATCACAACCTGGCGCCGTCCTGGGTGGGCGGGCCGAACCGGTTCCTTCAGCGGTGGTGGTTCGTATCCGGGCTCCGATCGCTTCATGCCGACGCCATCGCTCACAGTCCGATCTCGTTCGCCCGGCGTGGCGTGTTCATCACCGAGAATGCACTGACCTACGCCTGATGAGTCTGCTCGACCGGAACGACCTGCTCCAGGCACTCCGCGCCCTCGACGAGGAGCTGGGGCGGGTTGGCGTTCGGGGTGAGGTGTTCGTCGTCGGCGGGGCGGCAATGGCTCTCGCGTATGACGCGCGCCGGGCGACCGTGGACGTAGATGCGGTGTTCGCCCCGAGTGCCGAGGTGCGAGAGGCAGCCCGACGCGTCGCAGAACGTCTCGGCTTCGAGCCGGGCTGGCTGAACGATGCCGCCAAAGCATTCGTGCCTGGGGAGGATCCCGAGCGTATCGGGGTCTACGAGGGAACCCATTTGAGCGTGGCAGCCGGCTCGCCGCGTTTGCTGCTTGCGATGAAGCTACTGGCCGCGCGGGTCGAGCGCGACCAGGACGACATCCGCACGCTCTACGGCCTGTGTGGGTTCACCACCGCCGCCGAGGGCATCGAGCTTGTGACGGAAGCCTATCCAGAGGCCCGAATCGCCCCTCGCACCCGCTTCCTCCTCGAAGAGCTGTTTCCAAGCCACGGACTCGATCGGGGAGATCAGCCGGCTCGTCACCGGGACGACCGCGGACTTGGCCGGTGATCTCTGAACGGCAGTAGAACAGCGCTCGCTCATGGTGCATCGTCAGCCGGGGCTGGTAGGTGCGACCTCTGTGAAGGACGACGGCCCACTGGAGGAGGTGGTCGCGGTGTCGCTGATACTCCCGAATTCTGTCTTGGCCCTTGTCTGCACTGGGTCGCTCAGCCGCACCGTGCTCGGGGTGGAGACAAGCGTGCCGTTAGCACAACTCGGTGTGCAGGTGTTGTTCGTGTACACGCCCGTGGCGGTGGCGACGGTTGTGGTCCACGACGACCAGCGCAGGTGGTCGACGTAGGCGTTGCCATCCCCGCAGGCGAGCATGATGGTGCCCGGCTCCACTGCCGGGACCGCCCCAGGAAGGTTGCACCGGGCCAGGACTGAAGGAACTCGGGCGGGAGGCGGAAGGCTCTTGTCCGTGGTAGTGAGCCAGTAGCCAGCTCCATCCGCTGTAGCCGCCATGCCGGCGACCGGAGTGCTCGCGCCGGGAGGCGTTGCCCCCATCGACCCGTGGAAGGTGGCGTCGCCGAACGTGAAGACTCCGCCGTCGGCGGCGACCAGCCGGTAGCCGCGGCCGTCGGGGGTCGGGGCCATTCCGACCACCGGGGCAGCCAGGTGCGTACCACCCATCGGCCCGTGGAAGGAAGCGTTGCCCTGCGTGAAGTCTCCGCCATCTGCGCTGACGAGCCAGTACCCGAAGCCGGTGGGCGCACGAGGGCCCGCCCAAGTACTTGCGGCGCCGCCGACCAGCGAACGTTCCGATCTCGACCGTGGCCTCCCAACGGCCGTCGGGACGCCGCCGCACCCCTCCGTCGCCGGACCCGCGTCGGCGGGTCATCGTGATCCCTCTGCACCGCGCGACCCGCCCGGCCACACGCGCATCAACCGGCCCGGAGGCGCTCCACGAAGGTCTCCACGGAGTCGGCCGGAACCCGGCAGGACCGGCCGATGTGAACGGCCTCGAGCTGACCCGTGGCGATCAGCTCGTAGACCTTCGTGCGGCCGAGGCCGAGTGCAGCGGCCACCTCCGGAATGGGAAGGAGCAGGCTTCTGGACATGGGCCGAGCATGCGCCCGCGGTCTCACCTCGCTTCTCACCTCCGAACTCACCTCGGGCCTCACCTCGGCCTGCGCGCGGCCGCCGCCGGCCGGCGCGAGCGACCAGGGGGGACTGAGCGTCCGGAGCGGGAGCGGCGCCACCTGTGGGCCCGGGAGCACGACCACGGAGAGCGCTCGGCGGGCGGTGCGAGCGCCGCCACCTACGCGGGCCGCCGCGGCGCTTGGCGGCGCTTGGCGGTTGGCGGTCAATGTCAAGACCCGGTACCCGCCTGACAGGTTGACCCCGGTACCTCCACGACACCCCCAACCTCTCAGGCGGCGTTGATCCGGTTCGGCCTACCCCCCGGGTTGGCCAGGGCCCCGTGCTCCCGGGTGCGGTCGTGCTTGACCGGGTGGGAGCGGATGAGCTCGTTGCCGACGGAGATCTCCACGGTGTCGCCCACCACGGCCACCTGGACCTGGCGGCGGCGGTACTTGGGCCCGACCCGGTAGGCGGTCCCGGCGAAGCACACGTTGCCCGAGGAGTCGACCTTGCGGGTCACCGAGGCCGCCGTGGCGCTCGGCCGGGACGGCGGCAGCCGACGGCCCCGGGCCATGCCGGCCGCCTGCTTGTCCGGTGAATGCCGACGCGCATGGGTGGCGATGAGCACTCCGCGGTGCTGGATCTGGACCAAGCCGCCGTCGCAGACGATCTCGACCGACTGTCCGGCCAGCCAGGCGCCGGCCTTGTAGTGGGTGCCGGCGAAGCTGATGGTGCCGGTGGCGCCGACGCGACGGGTGGTCACCGGCTCGAAGCCGGCGGTGGGATCGGGCCGCTCGGTCTCGACCGGCGCCGGGGCCGGGGTGGCGAGGCGGAATCGCTCGAAGGGCGGGACATTGCCGATGGACTGGTGGGGCCGGTCGTGGTTGTACTCGTGCACCCAGGTATCCAGGGCGGCCTGGGCCTCCTCGATCGAAGAGAAGACACGCCCCGCCAGGAACTTCTCGCGGAGCGTGCGGTGCCAGCGCTCCACCTTGCCGGTGGTGGTCGGAGATCGGGGCGCGGTGAGGATGTGTTTGATGCCGTTGTTCACGCAGATCCGGTCGAATAGCACCGGTCCCGGGCCCGGACCGAAGCGGGCGGTGAAGACCTTGCCGTTGTCGGTGAGGATGGCGTCGGGGACCCCGTGGCGGGCCAGCGCTTCCTCCAGGGCGTCACAGACCGGACGGGCGGTGGCGCGGGCGACCACCTTGGCGCTCACGACGAAGCGGGAGTGGTCGTCGATGCCCGAGACGATCTTGGCCTCGGTCACCTCGCCGGTGTCGGGATCGACGATGCGCACTCCCCCGACGATGTCCATCTGCCACAGCTCCATCGACTTCGAGCGCTCCCAGCGCTTGTAGTCCGAGCGACGACGGCGCCGAGGGGTGCGGCTGACCAGGCCGTGACGGATGAGGCAGCGCTCGATGCTGGTGCGACCCGGCAGCGGATCGGCGCCCTCTCGGTCGAGCCAGTACAGGATCGTGCGCGGCCCCCAGTCCGGGTGCTCGTTGCGCATCGCCACGATCCGGGCCTCGATGGCCGGGACCATCTGGTGGGGACAGGACTGCGGCTTGGAGCTGGCATCGGCCAGACCCGCCAACCCGTGGGCCGCATATCGGGTGAGCCACACGTGCACGGTCTGGCGGGCCACCCCGAACCGGCGGGCGACGTCGGTGACGGTGGCACCCTCGAGGACCTCCAACACGGCCTGATAGCGCTGTTCCACCAGCCTCAACTCCACCAACATGGGACTGCCTCCTCCGGACCTGCGGACGTGGACATCCACAGCGAAGGAGGAGGCGCCGGCGTACTGGTGGACCCTCGAGTGTCAGGCAGGTACCGGGGCAGGTGTCGCCCAGGTACCGGGGTCGCGTCCGGGAAGTGTCAGGCAGGTGCCGGGGCCACGGTGTCAATCATGAACCGGGTCCGCACAAAACGAATGTGGTCTGAATGTGGTCTGTCCGTGGTCTGTGGCCGGTTATCCACAACCCAGGGGTCGGCGATATGGCCATCTACCAGGGCTTTCGCGGGTGGGCGCTGAGGGACTCGAACCCCCGACCTGCTGGTTGTAAGCCAGCTGCTCTGACCAACTGAGCTAAGCGCCCGGGAGGTGAAGCGTAAGCCCTCCCGTGACCCGGCCCCACGCCTAGAGGGCCCGCCAGTAGATCAGAGCGTCCTCACCCTCGACCGCCCGGGGCACCCGCCCGACGGCCCGGAAACCCAGGGCCTCGTACAGCCGCCGGGCCGGGTTGGACTCGAAGACCAGGTTGAACTGAAGGGCGTCGAAGCCCACCCGGCGGGCCTCCTCGAGGGAGTGGACGACGAGGCGCCACCCGAGGCGGCGTCCCCGAAACGGCGCCGCCACGAAGTACCCGGCATTGGCTATGTGGGCGGCCCGGCCCACGAAGTTCGGCTTCAGGTAGTAGGCGCCGGCCAGCTCCCCGGCCACCCGGGCCCGGACTACGGAGGTCGAGTGGGCCAGCCAGTACTCGTCGAAGTCCGCACGGGTGAGTGGGGGCTCCTGGGGGAACCCCTCACGGTCGTCTACGATCCGGGCAAAGGCGGCGAACAGGTCGTTGTGGTCCACGTCCTCCACCGGACCGATGTCGACGCCCGCGTCTGCGGTGCCGTCCGCAGGACCGTTCTCATCCCGCATGCCCGAATGGTGCCATAGCGATTCCAACGACGGAGGTCCTGGCACGGGGGCGTGCGCGTCGGTACCCTCCGTCCCATGCTCAAAGACTTCAAGGCGTTCATCCTGCGGGGCAGTGTCGTCGACCTGGCGGTGGGTATCGTGATCGGCGCCGCCTTCGGGACCGTCGTCTCGTCGTTCGTGAAGAACCTGTTGACCCCGCTGGTCACCATCCCCGGGAAGGCCAACTTCTCCTCACTCAAGGTGACCGTGCGGCACAGTGTGTTCTCGTACGGCCAGTTCCTGAACGACATCATCTCCTTCGTCATCATCGCCGCCGCTGTCTTCTTCTTCGTCGTGCGGCCGGTCAACACCCTGATGGCCCGGCGGCGCACCGACGTGGAGACCGAGTCCTTGACCCGGGAGTGCCCGGAGTGCCTGAGCAGCATCCCGGTCCAGGCCCGGCGGTGCGCCTTCTGCACCAGCGAGGTGGGCGCGGCCGCCTAGCCCCTGATTAAGGGGGGCCAGGAACGGCCAAGGCCTTTCCGGCCCGCTGAGACTCTTGGAACCGCCGGGCCCGGCTCCTACTTCCCCGGGTTCGCTGAGGCGTCGTCCAGTTGGCGCCTGAGGGCCGGGGCGTGACGGGAAGCACACGCCACCAGCTCAGCGATCATCTGCGCGACGGGCCCCGCTGTGCGCCCTCCCACGGGTAGCTGCACCACGTTTGCACTCACCTCGTCGGCCCCCGCGAGGGGACGCCGGTGGGTCGGATCTTGTACGTACGGGGGCAGATGGTGTGCACCCGGTCCGAAGTACCTGCCCACCCCGACACCTTCGGCATGGAGCACTCGGGCCAGCTCGTCTGCCGTCATGCCGTACTGCGCTGCGTCGACCATGGCCACGACGTAGGAGCCGTTGGACCTATGGACACCCCGTCCTTCGAGGAGCGTCACGCCCGGCACGTCGTGTAACGAATCGGTATAGGCCAGGTGGACGGCATGGTTGTGCGTTACGTGCTCGTCAAAGGAGTCGAGGGCGGCCAACCCGAGCAGGGCCTGTGCCTCCGAAGCCCGTCCGTTCGACGTGGTGGGAACGGGGACCCGCCGTGGGATGCCGTACCCGCACCGCATGTTCCGGTAGCGGTCGGCGATATCGTCGTCGTCGGTGGTCACTGCAGCCCCTTCGGCGCACGACAGAACGTTGCTGGCGTGGAAGCTGAACACCTCGGCGCCGCCGAAACGACCCAGGCGGATGCCCGGCGTCACCTCGGTCCCGGCGCCGTGGGCGGAGTCATACAGGACGGTGAGCCCGTGGGCGCGGGTCACCTCCTCGAGCTCGTCTCTCGGCGCTGCCGTCCCCCAGAGGTTGGCGAAGACCGCTCCCGATACGGGCGGCCCGTGGTCATCCCCGGCGGACTCGAGAGCGTCCCGTAGCGTCCGACGACTGACGTGGTGTGTGAGCGGGTCGACGTCGGCGAAGACCGGCTCCAGTCCGGCCCAGGTCACTGCTCGGGCGGTACCAACCGAGCAGAACGCCGGGAGAACGACACGGCCGCGGATCCCGCTCGCCTTCAGGAGTATCGAAAGCGCGATCGCCTCGTTGGTGGAGACGATGGCGTGTCTGACGCCGAAGAAATCGGCCAGTCGCTCCTCGAAGAGCTGCAGCAGCGGACCATGGTTGGTGTACCACCCCCGGGCCCATAGGGCGCGCATGTCGTTCTCGTAGCGTTCCCAGGACGGGAAGTACAGCTGTCCGAACGGCACCGGGTCCTCGAACAGCGGCCGCCCTCCGTTGACGGCAAAGTCCTCGGGTCGACGCTTCACGCCAGCGCCTTCTTCACCTGCTCCGCGTTGTCGGCGGCCGACACGAGCAGCGACACCACGCGGCGGGCGTCGTCGGGAGTGGTGCGTTCTCCACACGCCAGCAGCAGGAACCGCTCGGACAAGCGGTCGGTGAGGGAGAGATCACCGAAGCGCATCTCGTAGCCGGTTGCCTTCTGGTGGAGGGCCGGGGAGTAGTAGGGCCGGGCCAGGACGCCTTCGGCGTGAAGCACGGCAAGTGTCTCTTCCCGGGACAGCGGCCATACCTCGGTCACTTCGACCACGATGACCTTGTAGGACGGCCGGAAGCGGATGTCGAAGGGCAAGAGGCGCAGACCTTGGACCCCGCTCAGGGCATCTTCATAGGCCTCGTACAGGGCCCGGTTGGTCTCGACGATGTCATCGACACGGGCCAGACAGGCAAGCGACGCGGCGGCGTGGACCTCCGGCATGGTGGCGTTGATGCCGACCTCCTCGAGGTCTCCTTCGTTGTTGAATCCCTGGCCACGGGCCCGGCGCAGCCGTTCGGCCAGCTGCGCGTCGTTGGTGGTGACGTAGCCACCCTCGAAGCCGTTCACCAGCTTCGAGGCATGCAGGCTGAAGCACTCAGCCTGGCCGAAGCCGCCGACCCGGCGGCCGCCGATGGATTCGTACGTCGACTCGACGGAGTCGAACATGATCGGCACACCGACACGGTCGGCATAGGCCTCCAGGCGAGCCGAGTCCGCACAGCCCACTATGGGATGGACACCCAGGATGAGGCCGACGTTGTCGTTCATGACCGCATCGACGGTCTCGACCGTCATTGCCAGCGTGGCGGCGTCGACCTCACAGAAGCGCGGGATCAGGGGAACCCACGAGACCAGATCGGCCAGACGGCGGTACGTGAGGCTGGGGAACACCACCTCGGGCCGGCCAGAGGTGGCGACCAGCCGAGCCGTAAGCGCGACAGCCCAGAACCCACCGGAGACCGCCACCACGTGCTCCACCTGATGGAACTCCGCCAGCGCCGCCTCGAGCCGACGGACCGTCGGCCCACTGTCCGTGTAGCGACCGATATCGAAGAACGTCCTGGAATTACGGAGGAACTCCTCCAGGTCCGGCGTGGGCAGCGCTGCCGTCGAGCGAGGTACATCGAATGCCGGTCTCCCGCCGAGGACGGCCAGGGGTCCCTCCAAATCCTCTGGCACGGACCAGTACTACCTTTCGTCGACGACTACGCCGAGGCAACTCTACCTGGGCTCAATCCCCGTTCCGGGTTCATGTCCGGTACCTGCGTGCGTGCCTGCGGCCAGTTCAGGACGACGCCGGCTCGCTGTCCGGTACCGATGACGGGACCGCCACCACCACGACCGTGCAGGGGGCGTCGTCGAGGACGTGCTCGACCGTGTGGCCGAGGAAGGGCCGGCCCTTGAGGCGCCGGACGGTGGCTCCGAGGACGATGAGATCGGCCTCGGCGTCCACGGCGGCGGCGATGATCTCCTCCCCCGTCGACGTACCCACCCGGGTGTCTGAGGTGGGCTCGACCTCGAAGCGGCGGGCCAGCACCTCGGCCTCGTCGAGGACGGCCGCGGCGGTTCCCGTGGGGCCGGTGTCGACCTGGACCCCCCGGCGTGACGTCGTCCGGCCCCGGGCGCCCACGGGCACCGGTGACTCGGGCCGGTTCACGACGTGGAGAAGCGCCACGCTCGTGCCGAGGTTGCGTGAGAGGCTGAAGGCGAGCTCCTGGGCGGTCCGTGACGACGGGCTGCCGGTCACCGGCACCAGGGCCCGGGCGAAGGCGGCCGGCGTGGCCCGTCGCTCCCCCGGCGCCCGCCGGACGATCACGAGCGGGACGGGGCTGTCCGCGATCAGGTCGTCGACCACGGGGGAAAGCAGGGGCCCGGCTCCCGGCTCCGCCGCCCCCAGACCGATCACCTGGTAGCCGAGGCGCGACTCGCTGACAATCGCCTCCAGGGGGTCGGCGTGGGCGACGTGGCGGAACTCCACCTCCCGTCCCTCGAAGACGTCCTCGAGGGGAGACAGGTCGGGCTCGACACCGTTCTCGTCGACCGAGAGGACGGTGACGGGGATCTCGGTGGGCCAGGCGTAGTGGAGGACCTGGGCGGCCACGATCGAGTTGGGCCGTCCCCGGCTGGGCAGCAGCAGGCGACCGAACCGCACGAGCAGGTTCTCGTCGAGCAGGTCCTCCTTGTCGAGGCGCTCCCGCTCCTGTTCGGTACCGGCCCAGCCCGACATCACGGCACGCAGCAGCGGGGGCGCCATGACCGATGTGATGATGGCCATCAGCACCACCACCGTGTAGGCGGACTGGTTCAGCACTCCGAGCGACAGCCCGACGGTCGCGATGACGACCTCCACCGCCCCGCGGGCGTTGAGGGCGGCACCCAGCCCGAGGGCCTCCCGATGGGCCAGTCTCCCGATGCGCGCCCCGGCATAGGCGCCGATGAACTTGGCGCCGGCGGCCACCACCAGAACCGCCGCGCACCACGCCAGGGTGCTCAGATGGAACAGCACGGTGAGATCGAGCCGCAGTCCGGCGGTGGCGAAGAACACCGGAGCCAGCACGGCCATCGTCACCGACTCCAGGTGGCCGCGGACGTCCTCGTGCTGGAAGCGCGACCGGCCGAGCACGATGCCGGCCACGTAGGCACCGAGCACCGCTTCGATGTGGAGGGCCTGGGCGGCGGTGGCCACGGCCAGCATCACCAGCACCGTCGCCACCAGCGAGTCGACGACGGACTGCGACCGCGACCGGACGACCCGGAGCAGGGCGTCGGTCCCACGCTGGCCGATGGTGAGGCCGCCGCAGACGAGGATCACCATGGCCACCCCGGTCACGGCCAGCCGGCCCAGCGAGAACGATCCCGACTCGGCCAGCCCGGCAACGACGCCGAGGGCCAGCCACCCGACCAGGTCGTTGACCATGCCCACCGCCACCGTCGCCTGGCCGAAGTCACGGCGCATGAAGCCGAGCTCGTTCAGGATCTTGGCGATGACCGGCAGTGACGAGATGCTCACGGCCACCGCCATGAAGAGCACGAAGATGCCGCGATGGGTCCGGCCCCCGACGAAGGAGTCCGGGAGGGAGACGCCGAGGGCCAGCCCCGCTGCGAACGGGAGGACCAGGGCCCCGGCGGCCACCGAGGTGGCGGCCCGGCCCAGGCGACGGACGATGGCGAGGTCCGTGTCGAAGCCCGTGAGGAGCAGGAGGAAGCCGACCCCCAGCCATCCGATGGCTCCTAGCGCCCCGGACTGGGCCTGGTTGACGGGGAACAGCCAGTCGAAGCCGGCCGGCCACGCCTTGCCCAGCACCGAGGGCCCGAGCAGGACACCGGCGGCCAGCTCCCCCACCACGGCCGGCTGGCCCCACCGGCGCAGCGCAGCTCCGAGGGCGCGTGCCACGGCCAGCACCACCAGCAGCTCGGTCCAGAAGACCAGCTGTTGATGTTCGGTGAGGGAGGTGAAGTGGGACATCGATCGGGCGCCACCCCCCTTGACGGAAAGGGCGCGGAGCAGCCGGCTGCCACGCTCGGCTGCTCCACGCCCTTCCCTGGAACGGGGGTCGTTAACCCCCGGTCGGGGCCGTCAGGCGCCCAGGGCCGCCACCGACAGGTGCTTCGGCGGCCGGCCCCGCTTGCGCTTGTAGGGGAGGATCACACCGTTCATGAACAGCTGGCCTCCCCAGACGCCCCAGGGCTCCCGGCGCTCCCTGGCTCCCTGGAGGCAGGGCTCCATCACCGGGCAGGTCTGGCAGATCGCCTTGGCTCGGGCGATGTCGTCGAGCTGCTCGGAGAAGAACAGATCTACGAGCGTGCCCTCCTCGCTCCGGCACGCGGCCCGGTCCCAGGCCACCGCGGACCAGTCGATGGCCTCCGAATCCTCTTCGTATGTCGACTTCTCCTGCTGGGCCAGCATCTGGCCGTCCCCTTTCGGTATTGGAGGGCTGATCCGGGAGAAACAGAAAGGCCGCCGGCTGGTGCCGGCGGCCTCGGGGCCTTTCCTCTGGTTGGTGACTGGTTCTATCCAGTCGTCCCCTTCCAGGAGGCCCCTGGCCGCACGGCGGTGGCGTTGATGCCGAGATCAACGGCCCCGTAGGCGCCGAACCGGGCGGACATGGCGGCGGCGAAATGCGCACGGGCGCGCGCCGGGGTGCCATGAGTGCCCTTCGGCTTCATGGTGCACCACGTCTGCTGCATGCGCCCCTGTCCTTCGTGCTCGCGCGCCGGCGCGAGGAGCCGGCTCCCGGTACTGCACCACGTTCCGGGCCCGGCCGTCAATCGATTTACCCGCCGGGTCCCTACCCCCCGGTCCGGAAGCGCACCAGCTCCTCCAGGAGCTCCGGGGTGGCCGCCGCCATCGGTGTCCGGCGGCCCCGGTGCTCCCTCGTCACCAGGTCCCGGCCCCGGGCGTCGGCCACGGCCGCGCCGGCCTCCCGGCACACGAGAGCGGCCCCGAGGTAGTCCCACGGACCGTGGGCGTCGGCGGCGTTGTCACAGAAGGCGTCGAGCACGCCCTCGGCCACGAGGCAGATGTCGAGGGCCGAGGCCCCGAGCGACCTGGTCTGGCCCCAGGGCGGCGCGGTGCGGGGCAGTGCGGACACCGCCACCAGCGCCCCGCCGACCTGGCGTCTCCCCGACGGGGAGATGGGGCGGCCGTCGCAGCTGGCTCCCCCACCCCGGGCCGCCTGGTAGCGCCGGCCGCTGGCCAGGTTGGCCACCACGGCCGCCCGGGGGCCCTCGGCGTCCAGGACGCAGATGCTCGTGGCGTACCAGGGCAGGGAGCGGGAGGCGTTGGTCGAGCCGTCCAGGGGGTCGAGCACCGCCAGCAGCTCCCGGTCGGCCTCGGTCAGCCCCGACTCCTCCGAGAGCACACCCATCCCGGCACCGGTGAGGACCGCCAGCGCGGCGGCGTCGGCCACCAGGTCCGAGCGGTACTGGCCCGTCCGGGTCCCGGCCGGCCCCCAGTCCTCGACGTCGGCCAGGGCCGTGGCGACGGCGTCCACGGTGGCGTGCAGGACCTCCAGCAGGGCGGCGTCATCCACCACACGAGCAAACCAGATGCACGGCCGCCGGCGGGGATGGGGTCCCCGCCTGGTGGAGGAGCCGGGGCGTAGGGGACCCGGCGGGGATCAAACATAGGCTTCACCCATGGCGGTGATTGACGTCGCTGGGTACGTGGCCGAGCTCAAGGACCACGCCGTCGACCACGGCTTCCACGTCCACGACGAGCGGCACTTCGTCGAGACCTACTCGTTGCGCCAGGTGTGGGAGGTCGACCTGCACCCGGAGGAGGGGTGCGGCGGCCCCATCGACCTCCACCTGGCCCTGGAGGTCGATCCCCGCGTGCTGCTGTCCTTCGAGGACCTCGTCGTCGACCTCCCCGAGGAGAAGGAGCCCCCCGACCGGTTCCACTTCCCCCTGGACTTCACGTGGCAGCTTCCGCCCCTCCAGAAGGGGCCTGACCTGTTGCGCCTGGCCATCGACCTGGCCGGCGTGGGCGGGATCGAGCTGCCTCTCGAGGTGTCGGCCATCGACTCCTTCGCGTCCGCCACCGACGCCGCCGACCGGCGGCTGAACATCGTGGCCCACCAGCAGGTGTCGCTGGCCCGGGTCCTGTCAGGGGAGGAGCTGATGTGCGAGACCTTCGATCGCTGTCTGGCCGTCAGCCGCTTCCTCCTCGACGCCGCTCCCGACTGGATCGACTGATCAGGCCGTGACCCCCGCCGCGATCCAGTCGGCGTAGGACGAGGCGAAGAGGGCCGGCATGCCGCCGGTGTGCAGGAACACCACCCGCTGCCCGGGCCGGATGCGGCCCTCGGCCACGGCGGCGATGAGCCCGGCCATGGCCTTGCCCGTGTACACGGGGTCGAGCACGAGGCCCTCGAGGCGGGCGGCGGCGTCGAGCGCCCGCCGGCACTCGGGTGTGAGCGCCCCGTAGCCGGACCCGAAGCGGGCGTGGTCGATCACGCAGCGACCGGACGGGGGCGCCAGCCCGGCCAGTGAGGCCGCCTCGGCCGCCTTCTCCGGCACCCGCTCGTCGAGGTCGGGCCGGGTGCCGACGTCCACCCCGAGGACCCGGCGGTGGTCACCCAGGGCGGCGGCCAGCCCGGCGTGGGTACCGCCCGACCCGTCCGCCACCACGACCACGTCTACATCGGGGTCCTGGCCGAGCAGCTCGAGCCCCGCCTGTACGTACCCGAGGGCACCGACGGGGGACGCGCCTCCCACGGGAATGGCGTAGGGGCGGCGGGAGGCGGCGCGGAGACGGGCGGCCTCGCCGTCGATGGCGGCCTCGGTCTCGTAGTACTCGAGGTCGCCGGCCCACACGATCTCGGGCCCGAGGAGGTGGTCGAGGACCACGTTGCCGGTCGGGTGGGCGGGCCGCCCACCTGCCAGGACGATGGTGGCGGCCAGACCCAGCTTGTTGGCGGCGGCCGCCGTCATGCGCACGTGGTTGCTCTGGCGCCCGCCGCCGGTGACGAGGACGTCGCAGCCTCGGGCCAGGGCGTCGGCGCAGAGGTACTCGAGCTTGCGGGCCTTGTTTCCGCCTCCCGCCAGGCCGGTGCAGTCGTCCCGCTTGACGGCCAGCGTGCCGGCCGGCAGGCCCAGCCACGCCGCCAGCCTGTCCATGGGCTCGAGCGGGGTGGGGGCGTGGCACAGCGCCACCCGCTGCTCCAGCGCCGGCGCGTCCCCCATGGAGCGGGCGAAGCTACCTCTTCTCCGCCACCATGGGCCCATGCCCGCCGCGCCCGCGTCCCCCTATCCGCGCACCCCCGCCCTGGACCGGCTGGTGGCGGCGGTCGAGGCCGCCCTCGGGGACCCGGCGCTCGAGGGGGAGCGGGCCCGGGCCGAGGCCATCCGCCCCGCCCTGGCCGAGCTGCTGGCCGAACCAGACTCCGTTGCCGTGGAGGCGTGCTCCGATCTGGACGGAGGCGCCGTCGGAAACCTCCTCCACGCCGACCCCGCCGGGCGCTTCCACGTGCTGGCCGTGGTCTTCCCGGAGGGGACCTCCTCGGGTGTCCACCACCACGGCTGCTGGGGTGTGATCGGCTACCTGCGGGGTGGGGACCAGGAGACGCGCTACCGGGCCCGCCCGGGCACCGGCGCCGCCACCCGGCTGGAGGAGACCGAGCGCCAGGTCTGGCACCAGGGGGACATCACCTTCCTCCTGCCCGAGGACGGAGAGGGATGGCACCGCGTGCGCAACCCCGGCCCGGGTACCGGCGTCAGCATCCACGTGCTGTGCCGCCTGCCCGCCGACCACCCCCACAAGTTCTGGGACCGGGTCAGCGGGGCGGTGTCGGACTACCCGTTCGTGGAGGTCGCATCGGGGAGGTGGCGGGCCACCCTCCCGTAGAGGAGGGCGGCCACCTCGGGCCACTGCCGCTCCCCCATCACCCACAGCCACAGCTCGCGCGCCAGCGCCGACGACGCCGCCGCCACCGCCGCCCGGTCGGCCCCCAGCGCCTCGAGCTCCGGCCGCCACGACCGCCACAGCTCGTCGGCCATGGACTGCCCGGCGGCCAGATCCATGCGGGCCCCGGCCGGATCGGAGTCGGCGGCGGCCCGCATGCGGCGGCGCAGGTCCACCGGCTCGGGGGGCGGAGCGGGGGACACCGGGGGCGGAGGGAAGGGCGCGGGGGCAAGCGGGGCGGCCACGGCCGGCCGGCCCGGATCAGGCGTTGGAACCCTCGATCCACGCCGGCTCGCGGTCCGATCCGGCGTAGCTGTCGACGTGCTCGGCAAAGTCGATGAACAGCGAGCCGTCCGGATCGAACGGGCGCTGCAGGGTTGAGAAGGCAATCTTCTTGTCGAGGTTGTTGAGCTTGTGCAGCGCCTCGGGTCGGTCGAGGTCGCGGATCTCGAGCCGGGGGCGCACGACCTCGAAGGCCTCCTCGCCCGCCGCCGTGCGCACCAGCACGCTCGAGTAGTCGTCGGCGCTGCCGACGCTGCCCACGGTGATGTCGGCGGCGTGGCCGAGGAAGTCGGCGCACTCGTCACAGCCCTTCAGGGCGGCGCCGTGGAAGTCCTTGATGGGCTCCTCCACCAGGCGGGTGCCGTCGTGGGCGTCGACCAGCAGCTTGCCGTGCATGATGTCGACGCGCGCCACGTCCGCCAGGTCGAGGCCGCGCCGGTCGCGCAGCTCGGTCAGCATCAGGCCCTCGTAGTTGAAGCTCTTGGTGCACATGAGGGCGATCGTCAGCACCACCGCTTCGGGATGTGACCGGCCCCACGTCCAGGTGCGCGACTGGAGGGCGCGCAGGCCCTGGATCTCGCAGGGGGTGCCGACCAGAGCCAGCCGGGGCCGCTCGGGAAGTCCCCTGCCGGCCAGGTCGAGGTGGGCCAGCGCCATCGTCTGGTTGTAGAAGCTGCCGGCGGACTCCACGACGTCCTCGGCGGTGCGGGCGACGAAGGCCTCCCCCTTCCACTGCTCGGTGTCGCTCGGCCGGGCCACGAGGGCGCCGTCGATGTGGCCCGCCTCGATCAGGGCGATCAGCAGCGCGCTCACGAAGCCGCCGTCCTGCACGCCCGAGATCTGGTCCCGCACCCGCGTCGTGTACGACTGGCGCACCCGGCCCAGCCCCTCGACGCCACTGCCGCCGGTCACCTTCCAGCCGCCCTCGTCGACCAGGCAGGCCTCCTCGGGCCAAAGGGACTCGTAGCGCATCCCGCCCCGCGGGCAGAAGTCCCAGCACAGGGAGCACCCCGTGCACATCTTGACCAGCGCCGGCAGGCCCCGGGAGCCGATTCCGATCGAGTCGCTTGGGCACGCCGCCACGCACGCCCCGCACTGGATGCAGCGGTCGGCGTCGATCACGGCGGCGGCCAGCTCGAAGAACCAGGTCTTCCCCGGCGCCTCGGCGATGTCGTTCATCTCGCGGCGGATGTCGAACGTCCTACTCATGTCTTCTCCCCGCCGGGTCCCCTACGCCCCGGCTCCTCCGGCAGGCGGGGCCCCGACCCCGCCGCGGCCGTCAATGTCTGGCGAAGCTCCTCGTTGGGTGTCCGTCGGCACCACTCGTGGAAGGCCTCCCCCTCACGCCGCTCGTCCTGGAACCGGCCGAGCAGCCGGACGAGGGCGTCGGGCACGTCGTCGACCGGCCTGGCCCCCTCGACCCAGTCGATGAAGGCGGCGTCGGTGCCGAGGCTGCCGCCGAGGCCGATGTCGACGGCCTCGACGATCCGGTCGTCGACGTGGGCGGTGTCCCCCCGGAAGCCGATGTCCCCGATCTGGGGCTGGGCGCACGACGCCGGGCAGCCCGAGAAGTGCATGCGGATGACCTCGCCGTCGGCCAGGGGCACCCGCTCGTCCATCTGGCGCGCCCATTCCACCGCCCGCGCCTTGGTCTCGACCACGGCGAAGCGGCAGAACTCGTTCCCCGTGCACGCCACCACGCCCCGCTCGAACGCCTTGGGGAACGGAGAGTGGCGCTGCAGGAGGGGCTCGGCCAGCAGGTCCTCGACCCGGTCGTCGGGCACGCCCGAGAGGATCAGGTTCTGGTCGGTCGTGAGCCGGACCGTGCCGTCCCCGTAGGCGGCGGCCAGGCGGGCCGCCTCGGTGAGCTCGGCGCCCGCCATCCGGCCCACGGTCACCGAGAGCCCCACGTAGGACAGCCCGGGCTGCTTCTGGGGGTGGACCCCTACGTGGTCGCCGCGGTAGCGGCGGGTGAGGCTCTCCCCCGCCGGCGCGAGCGGGAAGGCGGTCCGCGCCGCCAGCTCGGCCCGGAACAGCTCCCCACCCATCTCCTGGACGAGGTAGCGCATGCGGCACACGCCCCGGTTCTCCCGGTTCCCCAGCTCCCCGTAGACCTGGGCGATGGCCCGGCAGATCTCCACGGCCTGGTCTGCGGCCACGAACACGTCGATGTCGGTGGCCATGCGCGCCCCGTCGGAAAGGCCGCCTCCGACGAGGACGTTGAACCCGAGGGTCCCGTCGGCGGCCCGCGCCGGCCACAGCCCGATGTCGTTGATCTCGGCCTGGGCGCAGTCGTCCACGCAGCCGGTGATGCTCATCTTGAACTTGCGGGGCAGGTTGGCGTAGTCGGCGTTGCCCGTGAAGAAGTCCGACACGGCCCCCACGACCGGGCCGGCGTCGATGACCTCGTCCGCGTCTATGCCGGACACGGGGCAGCCGAGGACGTTGCGGGCCGAGTCACCGCAGGCCTGCACGGTCGTGAGGCCCACCGCCGCCAGCCGGTCCCAGGCCAGGGGCATGTCCTCAATGCGGATCCAGTGCATCTGGATGTCCTGGCGCGTCGTGATGTCGAGGTAGCCGTCCCCCCACACCGGGCTCGGCTCCGGGCCCCGGGCCAGCTCGTCGGCCAGCCTGCCCACCTCGGCCGCCTGGTCGGCGGTCAGCAGCCCGCCCGGGACCTTGACCCGCAGCATGAAGGCGTCCCCGCCCTGGCGCTGCGGGTAGATGCCGGCCCACTTGAGGCGCTCGGGCTCACCGTCGACCGTGGCGATCGGGCCCGGCCCCTCCTTCGAGTAGCGGTCGAGCACCGCCTGCCGGGCCGCGAAGGGATGGCGCTCGAGCTTCCAGCGCTCGACGTTGTTGAGCTCCTTGTAGGGGCGGAGGAACCGCAAAACCGACGCTCCCGGGCCGTCTGGGGAGCCCTCAGTCAATCATTTATGACTAAGCAGATCAACTTTTGCGGTTTTGGAGGCGACCAGCCGGGACACCGCCGCCGCCAGCCCCATCCCCAGGGCCCCGGCCCCGTCGCTGGCGGCCCCGAGAGGTCCCGGCAGGGCCAGGCCCGGGAGCGGGGAGGGTGCCCGGCGCAGACCGTATGCACGCCGCAGCCGGGCGGGCAGGAGATCTGCCGTCACCGCCTCGAGCAGCGGGGCGGCCAGCAGGCCCAGAGCTCCGCCCGCCGGCCCCGACAGGGGCGGACGGAGCACGTGGCGGGCTATCGAGCGGGCGTCCGGGCCCACCTCCACGGTGGCCGCCACGTCGTCGACGTAGCCCCGGAACGATGCGAGGTCGGGTGGGACGAGGTCGTCGGGGATCCGGAAGGCCGCCGCCAGGAGCAGGCTCTCCTCGTAGAAGCGGGCCCGGGCGGCCCGGTCGAGCAGGCCCAGATAGCGGTGGTCGACGGTAAGTGCGGTGTCGACGAGGGTGGCGTGCACCCAGAGAGTGAGAGCGGGATCCAGGGCCGAGTACTCCTCGCCGCCGGAGGTCGTGCCGGTTATCCGCCGGTGCCGGGCCTCGAGGCCCTCCAGGGCGCGGGAGGAGCGCTCCCGGGAGCCGAAGGCGATTCGGTCCATGGTCCGCAGGGTCCGCACCAGGCGGCCGAACGGGTCGGCGGAGAACCGCGAGTGATCGGCCACGCCCGCCGCCACCTTCGGGTGGGCCACCTGCATGAGGATGGCCCGGGGGCCGCCGAGCAGCAGGGCGGGGTGGGTCAGGAGGCGGGCCGAGACGGTGCCGGGGCCGAGGAGGGCGTCGGACCGGGGGAAGCCGGGGGACGCCATCGACCGAGGCTAGGACGTGGCCCGGAAGGCCTGGGCGGACGGTTCGGCCAGACAACCCCCGGCCTGGCCCAGCCGGCGCAGGCCGGCCACGTCACCGGCGCCGTACGAGGTGGGGGCGCCGGGCCCGGCCACCGGGTACATCACCTGGCTCGGATCGGTCACATGGGCCAGGCCCACCACGTGGCCGATCTCGTGGAGCAGAAGGTGGGTCCATCCGCCGTCGGCGGAGAAGCCGGGATTGGCGGCGCCACCGCTGCTGAGCGCCACCTGGCCGGTGACGTCCACCCACTGACCGGCGGGGTTGGTGACGGCGGTGAAGCCGCCCATGCCCACCTCGCCCGCGTTCGGGAGGAAGTCGCTCTGGCCGGTCGCCTCCCAGACGATCAGCACCGGGCTCCAGCTCCCGCCCTCGGTGAGCGGCCGGGCGTTGGTGGCCAGCTCGGTGCTGGGACCGGCGTAGGAGAACTGCAGTCCGGTGGCCTGGCTCACCTCGGTCAGGACGGACGAGATCATCTGGAGGGCACCCGCCGGCGCCTGCGAGAGGTTCACCACGTAACGGATCGGCTGGCACGGGTTCCAGCGGGCGGGCGTGCCGTCGGCGTTGGTCCGCTCGAAGGCGAACGGCCCGCTCCCCGCCGTGCTGCCCACGCTCGAGCCCGGCGCCGGCGCCAGGCTCACCCCCAACGGGGCAAAGTCGGGCGCCGTTCCGAAGCTCTCCACGCTTCCGGCCGGCCCCGCCAGCCAGTAACCCCGGCCGTCGGGGGTCGGGGCCGCCCCGACCACCCGGGACCCCGGAGCCGAGCCGAAGAAGCCGGCGTCCCCGAAGGTGAAGATGCCGCCGTCCCGTCCGACCAGCCGGTAGCCCCCGCCGTCGGGCGTGGGGACGATCGCCACCACCGGCGCCTGGATGCGGAGCGACCCCGCCGAGCCGTCGAACGGCACCCCGTAGGCGAAGATGCCGCCGTCGGCGGCCACGAGCCAGTAGCCGCCCGTCCTCGGGTCCGCAGCCATGCCCACGACGGGCGCCTGCAGGGGGAGGGCCCCGGCCGAGCCGTGGAAGCCGGCGTCCCCGAAGGTGAAGATGCCGCCGTCGGCGGCCACGAGCCAGTAGCCCCGCCCGTCGGGCGTGGCGGCCATGCCGACGATCGGGGCGGCCAGATGGGTCCCGCCCATGGACCCCAGGTACGGGGCGTCCCCGTCGGTCAGCACTCCGCCGTCGGTCCCGGCCAGCCACAGACCCTTGCCGTCGGGCGTGGCGGCCACGGCGGCTATCGAGCCGCCCAGCACCGCCGTGCCGGTCGCGGACGCCACGGCCGGGGCCGTTCCGGCCCGGGTGGCCGCGGCCAGACCAGTGCCGCCCCGGCCCGACACGGCGGCGCCCACCCCCGCGCCTCCTGCCACCGTCGTCACCGCCGCCACCGCCGCGGCCGCGACCCGTCCCTTCCAACCGCCAGGCATCCGTCCCTGCGCTCCCTGCGCTCCGCCACTGTCCGTGGCAATGTCGGCGCAGGGAACCGACGCCTGTAGATCGCGGTCAGCTCACCCGGGCGCCTCCGGGCCGGGGCGTCCTGACGCCGGCGGCCAGGCCGGCCCGCTCCAGGCCCCGCACCAGCCACCACCCGGGGTCGAGCTGGGCGCCGGTGAGCCCGAGCCGGGCCGACCGGGGGAAGCCGTGGTGGTTGTTGTGCCAGCCCTCGCCGAAGGTGAGCAGAGCCACGAACCAGTTGTTCCTGCTCCGGTCGCGTGTCTCGTAGGGGCGGCGGCCGAACAGATGGCATACCGAGTTCACGCAGAAGGTGGCGTGGTGGAACAGGAAGATCCGCAGGAGGCCGCCCCACACCAGCGCCTCGACGGCGCCACCGACCGTCCCCCGCACGAGCCAGCCGACCCCGAACGGGACCAGCAGCGACACGGCCACCCAGACGAGGTATAGCCGGTCGATCGTGCGGATCAGTCGGTCGGCGTAGAGGTCCCGGCCGTAGATCTCGCCCCGCTCCATCCCCTTGGTTACGAACATCCAACCCACGTGGGCATGGAAGAAGCCCACCAGCGCGCCCCGGGCGCCCCCGCCGGAGGTGTGGGGAGAGTGGGGGTCCCCGGGCCGGTCGGAGAAGGCGTGGTGCTTGCGGTGGTCGGTCACCCACTGCGTCACCGGTCCCTGCAGGGTGATGGACCCGAGCACGGCCAGGGCGGCGCGGACCGGGGGGCCGGCAACGAAGGCGCGATGGCTGAACAGGCGATGGAAGCCGACGGTCACCCCCAGACCGCCCGCCACGTACAGAGCGACGAGCAGCGCCACGTCCACCGCGTGCACGCCGGATCCCCACAGCTGCACCAGCGCCACGACCAGTCCCACCGGGGGAACCAGCATGGCGACCAGGGTGACCAGCCGGCTCACCACCCCGGTGTGGGCCCGCACCGTCCCGACCTCGGTCACGGCCCCGGCCTCGGCATCTGCACCGGCATCGTCGAGCCGGGTGGGCGCCGTGGCCGGCGCCTCCAGTGGTGCAGGAAAGGTGGTGGCCATCGCTCCTCAAGGGGGGAAGGGGAACTGCCGAACCGAGGTTATCCGGGGCCCGATCCGGCGAGAACATCCCCGCTCGGATTCGCGCCACAATGTGATTCCGGCTCGAGGCCGGAACCCCGGCGGACCGGAGCGGAATGGAGAGGCCATGCTTCAGGGGAGCTTCGACACCTTCGACTTCGCCGAGGTCCTCGGGGTCCTGTCCCAGAAGCGCCAGACCGGGAAGCTGAGGCTCCACTCCGGGCCGGCCTCTGTCGACCTCTACATGGCCGAGGGCAGGCTCGTCCATGCCGAGTCCGTCGACCACGGCTCTCCCCCGCGGGTGGCCGCCACCCGCAGCCGCCTCGAGGAGGCGTGCTTCGAGGTGCTCCGGTGGGACCACGGCAGCTTCGAGTTCCACCCCGGGGCCTCCCCTCAGTCGCCGCGCGGCCTCGACGCGTCGGTGGAATCGGTGCTCGAGGGCGCCCGCAGACGCCTCGAGGTCTGGGAGCGGGTCGAGTCGATCATCCCCTCCATGGACGTGCAGCCCCGCCTGGCGCGCGAGCTGCTGTCCCAGGAGGTCGTCATCGATCAGCAGTCGTGGCGGGTGCTGGCCGCCATCGACGGCCGCCGGACCGTCGGGGCGCTGGCCCGGGTCCTGTCGGTCAGCGCCTTCGAGCTGTGCCAGCTGCTGAGCCGGATGGTCAACGACGGCCTGATCGAGGTCAACCATCGTCCCAAGGTGGCCATAGCCCCGCCCGTCGCCGCCGCCCGGAAGGGGAACCGGACCACGGTCCGCGTCGACTCCTCCTCCATGGGCGCCGGTGCGGACGGCGGCCCTGACGCCGCCGCTCCCGACGCCGATGCCGAGAGCGACACCGACGCCGACGCCGACGAGGAGCAGGGGGACAAGGTCAAGGCGTCCTCCGCCATGCGGGTGGCGTCGAGGTTCCGCCTGCGCCCGATCGGCGGCTGATCCTGCGCCCCCGCCGGGGCTGAGGCAGCATCTGGCCCGTGGCCGGGCCGATGCGGGACATCAGAGTCGTCGAGATCGGGGTGTGGGTGGCGGGGCCGTCGGCCGGCGCCATCCTCGCCGACTGGGGAGCCGAGGTGGTGAAGATCGAGCCACCCAACGGGGACCCCTACCGCTGGGTTTTCGGCGGCCGTCGGCCGGGCGGGGAGGCCATCCTCAACGCCGCCTTCGAGTACGACAACCGGGGCAAGCGCAGCCTGGCCCTCGACATCGAGTCCGAAGGCGGACGCCGCATCGTGACCGAGCTGATCGGGCGCGCCGACGTCTTCATCACCAACATGCGCACGAAGGCCCTGGAGCGATGGGGCCTGGACCACGAGACGCTCTGCGCCGCCCATCCCCGCCTGGTCTACGCGAGCGTCACGGGCTACGGGACGCGGGGCCCGGAGAAGGACCGGGCCAGCTATGACTTCGGGGGGTTCTGGGCCCGCTCCGGCATCGCCGCCGCCCTGACCCAGGCCGGCACGCCGCCCCCCGCCCAGCGGGGCGGCATGGGGGACCACACCACGGCGTCGGCGCTGGCCGGCGGCATCGCCGCCGCCCTGTTCGAGCGGGAGCGCACGGGCCGGGGCCAGTGGGTGTCGACCTCGCTGTACCGGACCGGGCTGTTCGTGCTGGGCTGGGACACGAGCATGGCGCTGCGCTCGATGCCGATGCCGCTCGGGTACGCCCGCAACCGCGCCGTCAACCCTGCCTTCAACTCGTACCAGGACAGCGAGGGGCGGTGGTTCTGGCTGCTCGGTCTCGAGGGGGACCGCCACTGGCCGGCGCTGGTGCGCGCCGTCGAGCGGCCCGACCTGGGCGAGGACCCGCGCTACTCCTCGCTCGCGGTGCGGATCCAGAACGCCGCCGAGCTCATCGCCACCTTCGACGCCATCTTCACCGGCAAGCCGCTGCAGGCCTGGGCCGAGGCCTTCGACCGCGAGGACGTGTGGTGGGCACCGGTGCAGACGACCGAGGAGGTGCTCTCCGACCCCCAGGCCGAGGGCGCCGGCGCCTTCGTCGAGGCGCCGGTGGCCGCGGGAACAGCGCGCGTGCTGGCGTCGCCGGTGGACTTCTCGATCACGCCATGGGAGGTGAGGGCGCCCTCCCCCGAGTTGGGCCAGCACACCGAGGAGGTGCTGCTCGAGCTCGGCTACGACTGGGACGGCATCATCGGCCTCAAGGAGACCGGCGTCATCCCCTGACCAGCGCGGGCTCGGCGTTCAGCCCGATGCCGCCAGTCCCGTCGGGCAGGCGACCCCGGTTCCTCCGAGCCCGCAGTAGCCGTTGGGATTGGCCGCGAGGTACTGCTGGTGGTACGGCTCGGCGTAGTAGAAGGGGCCGGCGTCGGCTATCTCGGTGGTTATCTCCCCGTAGCCGGCGGCGGACAGCTCCTTCTGGAACATCCGCTGGGACTCCTCGGCGTCGCGTCGCTGCTCGTCCCCGTAGGTGTAGATGCAGGAGCGGTACTGGGTGCCCACGTCGTTGCCCTGACGCATCCCCTGGGTCGGGTCGTGGTTCTCCCAGAAGACCCGCAGCAGCTCCTGGTAGGTGACCCGCTTGGGGTCGAACACGACCAGCACCACCTCGGCGTGGCCCGTCCGGCCGCTGCACACCTCCTCGTAGGCCGGGTTTGGTGTGAACCCCCCGGCGTAGCCGACGGCGGTGGTCAGCACCCCGTCGAGGGTCCAGAACTTGCGCTCGGCCCCCCAGAAGCAGCCCATGCCGAACACGGCCTTCTCGCTGCCCTCGGGGAACGGGGGCACGAGGGCGGTCCCGAGCACGAGGTGGCGGTCGGGAACCGGCATGACCTGGTCCCGGCCGGGAAGCGCCTCCCCGGGTGCGGGCATATGGGTCTTGCGGGAGTTGAACATTGGCGGGTCCTCCTGGGTCCTCACGCTAGAACCCCGGGCGCCCCCCGCTCGTTCCCGGGCCGCCCCGGAGGTAACTTCCGCCCGTGGCCGACCAGTCCAGCTTCATCATCAGCCATCTCATCGGCGGCCTCCGGGACGTCATGCCCGAGTCCGAGCGGCCCAAGCTGGCGCCGTACGAGGCCCGGGCCGCCACCGCCGGTTCGGACGAGACCGCCGAGTGGCACCGGGCCTACCGGTGCGCCCGGTGGGCGGCCGACGTGGTGGCCACCCCCGTCGATACCGGCCTGGCCGGGGGGCTCCGCAAGGCCCTCCAGGTCGTGAAGGAGGTCGAGGAGACCGTCGGGGGCCAGATCAGCAACTTCTTCGAGATCCCCTACCGCCAGTCGCTGTCCCCCAAGATGGACGCCGAGCTGACCTGGATCTACGAGGCCGTGCACGTGGCCGAGGACGTGGCCGCCAAGGTGGGCTGGGAGGAGGTCGGCTGGGAGGCCCTCCTGGACGAGGTCCTGGCCATACCGGTGCGGGGGGCGGACCCGAGCTAGGCGACCCCGGCCGGGCGTGTCACGAACGGGCGCCACGATGGGTACCGTGAGCGTTCCCGGGGGCGTACCTCAGTGGTCAGAGGACTCGACTCATAATCGAAGTGTCGCAGGTTCGATCCCTGCCGCCCCCACCAACCGGCATATGGCTCCGGGGGAGGGACTCGGACCCTCAACCTTGGGCTTAACAGGCCCCTGCTCTGCCGATTGAGCTACCCCGGAATGAAGGCGGTCACGGTACCAGCCTCTGCCCCGGTGGCAGGAACAGGAGCCGGCGGCTCCAGGACCGCCGCCATGAGGCCCATGATCGAGCGGTGGGTACGCGAGCACGTGTACGAGACAGTCAGGCAGCCGAGAGGATGCTTGGTCGAGCGGTAGCTCACGTCGGCAACGGCGCGGTACGGACGCGTGAACTGCCGAGCTGGTATCTCGGTGAGGGAGGTCCAGAACTCCATAGCTGCATCCAGGTCCAGACCTTCGTGCAGGTAAAGGCGTCCCCGCAATCGCGACTCGTCCACAGCGAAGAAGCGGCGCAGCCACATGCAGAACATCCGGACGAGACGGGGGTCGGTGTTGGCGAACTTGACGGCGCCATCGCGCTTGGCCCCCTCTCCTGCATACAGGAGAAGTCCCGCCACCAGAAGGTCGCGCTCGGTCAGTGCCCCGATCCGGCGCCGGCCCTCTTCCATGAGGTCAGCGATCTCGGCCGCCTTCCGCCGTTGCAGGACATTGGGGCCCCGACGCCGTGCTCCGGTCCGGGCCGGCCGGACCTCGAACGGCACGTCCCTGGTCCAGAGCGAGACCGACGACTTGGCGACGCCGAGCTCGGCGGAGATGGCGTTCATGGTCCATCCCCGGGCCCGCAGGTCCCGGGCCGCCTCCCGCTCGCCGACCTTGCCCCGGTAGCCCACGAATGGATGTTCGCAACCAACTGTGACACCGGAGCCAGATCGGACCATCCAACCCCTGGTGAAGCGCCGGAGAACAGGGTATTAACAGGGGATGAGATTTCGCGCCGGGTTGGTCATAGGGGCGGGCGTCGGTTACTACCTGGGCGCCATGGCGGGAAGGGAGCGCTACGAGCAGCTGAGCTCGTTCCTCCGCCAGGCACGGGGGTCGGAGGCCTTCGAGACCGTGGAGAAGAAAGCCCGGGCCGTGCTGGACCTGGGAATGGAGCGGGCCCGGGACGCCGTCGAGTCCAAGATCGGCAACGGCTCGGAGCCCGACCTGGTCCTCAACTGAGCCGACCCGGGACAGCCGATCCGAGTTAGGAGGGGCGCCGGCCTGCCGGCACCGCCGACCTACTCCTCGTCCAGGTAGTCGCGCAGCGGCTGGCTGCGCATGGGGTGGCGCAGCTTGGCCAGCGTCTTGGCCTCGATCTGGCGGATGCGCTCGCGGGTGACGCCGAACACGCGCCCGACCTCTTCGAGGGTGCGCATCTGCCCGTCGTCGAGGCCGAAGCGGAGGCGCATGACCTCCTGCTCCCGCTCGCTGAGTTGCCCCAGGGCGGTCTTTATGGCCTCGTTCAGCAGGGTACGGGTGGCGGCGTCGACGGGCATGACCGCCCCCTCGTCCTCGATCACGTCGGAGAGGCTGAAGTCCTCGTCCCCCATCGGCTGCTCGAGCGAGACCGTGTCCTGGTTGATGCGCTGTATCTCGCGCACCCGTTCGGCCGAGAGATCGAGGCGGGCGGCCAGCTCCTCGGCCGTCGGCTCCCGGCCCAGCTCCTGGAGCATCGTGCGCTGCATGCGCGTGACCTTGTTGATGGTCTCGACCATGTGCACCGGGATCCGGATGGTGCGGGCCTGGTCGGCTATGGCGCGGGTGATGGCCTGGCGGATCCACCACGTGGCGTACGTGGAGAACTTGAAGCCCTTCGTGTAGTCGAACTTGTCGACCGCCCGCATGAGCCCGAGGTTCCCCTCCTGGATGAGGTCCAGGAACGCCATGCCACGGTTCCGGTAGCGCTTGGCTATCGAGACCACCAGGCGCAGGTTGGCCTCGATCAACAGCTCTTTGGCCTTGAGGCCGTCGGCCACCATCAGCTCTTCGGGTCCGACGACACCCGGGTCCGCGACGGTCCCGAAGTTGTCCTCCATGGCGGCTATCCGTTCGGCGGCGTGCAGGCCGGCCTCGACCCGCCGGGCCAGGGCCACCTCCTCGTCGGGGCGCAGCAGCGGGACCTTGCCGATCTCCTTGAGGTAGGCGCGCACGGGATCGGCCCCGAAGCCGCCGCCGCCCCGGTCGTCGTCATCGGGGCGGTCACCCCCGCCCCGGCGGCGCACGGGCACGACGACGGGAGCGCGCGTGGTGGTGCTCGTGGCCCCGACCGTCGCCTCCTCGCGCTCGGTGCCGGTGGCGGGCTCGGCAACGACAGCCGCTTCGCTGACAAGCTCCTCTGCAGAGTCGTCGATGTAGGTGATTCCCTCGGCGCGGACCCGGCTCACGATCCCGTCGATGAGCGCCGCGCTCAGCTCCACCGCCTCGAGCACCGACATGAGATCATCCTGGGTGAGGAAGCCCCGCTCCTTGCCGACGGCCAGGAGCGCGGCGAACTGCTGCTCCTTCTGACCTACCGACACAGAGGAGATGGCGTCGCTCAATTACCCCTACTCCCCCTCCACTTGCTCGGACAGCCAGGCTACCAGCCGTCTGCACGCCTCGACCCGCTCCTGCGGATCGGACAACGCCTCCATCTGCAGCTTCAACCAGCCGTTGCGGCGGGACACTTCCCCGAGCTGATCCTCGGATACCTTTAGGGAAGCCAGGCGGGCTACCTCCCGGGCTGCAGCCGCCCGCGCCAGATCGGCTGTCGTGACATCCACGTCATCTTCGGAGGCGTCCTCCACGGCCAGACGCTGCAGGAGCGCCGCCGCCTCGGGCTCGGCGCCGTCGATGGCCTCGTGCAGTGTCGGCGCCGCCACCAGGGCGCGGAAGGCGGCCTGATGGACGGGGTCGGTGAACAGCTGCTCCTCCAGTCGGTCCGCCACCTCTTCGGGCCGGTGCACCGCCAGGCGAAGGGCATCGACCTCGACCACGGCCGTGGTCTGGTGCGGGCGGCGCGGCCCACGGTCGGGGGCGCCTTTGCGGCCGCGGGCGTCCGTGCGGGAGGACGGGCCGGCAGGGGCGCCCGGGCCGTGCCCGGCCGGGTGCGGGCTTCTGGCCCGCTCGCTCATCTCGCGCAGGCGCGCCGGGTCGATCCGGCAGCGCTCCGCCACCACCATCACGTACTGGTCCCTCACCAGCTGGTTGGGGTGCTCGGAGAGCACGGCCAGAGCGGCCTCGGCCGCTTTGGCCCGACCCTCGGGCGTCGACAGGTCAGCCGCCCCGAGCACCCGTTCGACACGGAAGCCCATGAAGGGTAGGGCGCCCTCGACGGCGGCGCGAAGGGCGTCCGGATCGGAACGCGCCACGTCTCCGGGGTCGGCGCCGGCGGGCAGGGCGGCCACGGCAATGTCCATCTCGAACTGTCGCTCCCACTCGTGGAACTTCTCGGCCGCGGCCTGTCCCGCCGCGTCGGCGTCGTAGGCAAGAACGACACGGCGGGCGAAGTTCTTGAGCAACCGGAAGTGACCGTCGGCCAGGCTGGTCCCACACGTGGCCACGGCGCGGGGAACGCCGGCCTGGAACATGCCGATGACGTCGGTGTACCCCTCGCACACCACCACCTCGCCGGCTTCGACTATGCCCCCTTTGGCCCAGTTCAGCCCGTACAGGGTGCGGTGCTTCGAGTACAGCGGGGTGTCGGCCGAGTTCTTGTACTTCGGACCCTCGACCCGGGCTCCCGGGAGCAGGCGCCCGCCGAACGCGACGGGGCGGCCGCCGGGATCGAATATCGGGAACATGATGCGGGCGCGGAATGCGTCCTGCCGACGTCCACGACTGTTGACGAAGCCGAGACCGGTGTCACGCAGAACGTCATCGGGCAGCCCCAGGGCGCGGGACAGCGCGTCCCAGTCGTCGGGAGCCCAGCCGATCTTGAACCGCCTCACGACCTCCCCGTCGTAGCCGCGGGCCTCACGAAGGTATCTCCGGGCGGCGCCGCTGGCCGAGCCCGACAGCAGCTGCTCGTGGTAGAAGTCGACGGCCTTCTCCATGGCGTCCTGCAGCAGCTTGTGGCGCCGGCGCTCCCCTCCGGCGGCCTCGTCGTAGCGGAGCTGGATGCCGGCCCGGGCCGCCAGTGCCTCGACCGCGCCGACAAAGTCGAGGTGCTCCACCTCGCGGACGAAGGTGATCACGTCACCCGAGGCCTGGCACCCGAAGCAGTAGTAGAGGCCCTCCTCGGCGTTGACCGAGAACGACGGCGTCTTCTCGGCGTGGAAGGGGCACAGCCCCACCCAGCGACGGCCCTGACGCTTGAGGGCGATGTGCTCGCTGGCCACGGCCACGAAGTCGCTCTCGGCCCGCACCCGTGCCACGTCCTCGTCGAGGATGGCCACTAGACCACCGCCATCAGACCAGCGCCATCAGACCGTTATGCGGTCGAGCTCCCCGCCGCCCCCACCACCGCCTGGGCGGCCGCCAACCGCGCGATCGGCACCCGGAACGGAGAGCAGCTCACGTAGTCCAGCCCGGCATCGGCAAAGAGCGCGATCGACTCGGGATCGCCTCCGTGCTCACCGCACACGCCGAGCTTGAGCGAGGGCTTTGTGGCCCGGCCCCGCTGGGCGGCCAGCCGGACCAGCTCACCCACGCCAGTGGCGTCGATGGTCTCGAACGGATTCCGGGTCAGCAGACCCTGCTCGAGGTAGGCGTTCATCAGCCGCCCCTCGACGTCGTCCCGGCTGAATCCGAACGTCATCTGGGTGAGGTCGTTGGTGCCGAAGGAGAAGAAGTCGGCGGCCTCGGCTATCTCGTCGGCGCGGATGGCGGCGCGCGGCGTCTCGATCATCGTGCCGATGCTCACCTCGATGCCCTTGCTCTTCCCGCCCGTGGCCTCGGCTATCGCCTCCTCCACCCAGGAACGGGCCAGCGCCAGCTCCTCGCGGGTCACCGTCAGCGGGATCATGACCTCGACCACCGGGTGGCCGCCGGCGGCCACCCGGGCCGCGGCCGCCTGCATCAGCGCCCGCACCTGCATCGTGTACAGCCCCGGCTTCACCACACCGAGGCGCACGCCGCGTGTGCCGAGCATGGGATTGGACTCCTCCCAGGAGCGGGCGGCGTCATAGAGCCGGCGCTCCTCGGGTGTCAGCCCCTCGGTGGCCTCCTTGAGGGCCAGCTCCTCGGTCGAGGGAAGGAACTCGTGCAGCGGCGGATCGAGCAGGCGGACGGTGACCGGGAGGCCGTCCATGGCCTCGAGGATCGCCTCGAAGTCGGTCTTCTGGGCCTGGCGGAGCTCCTCCAGGGCCGCGGCCTCCTCGTCGGGGTTCCCGGCCAGGATCATGCGCCTCACGATGGGCAGCCGGTCCTCCCCGAGGAACATGTGCTCGGTGCGGCACAGGCCGATGCCCTCGGCGCCGAACTGGCGGGCGTTGGCGGCGTCGGGCCCGTTGTCGGCGTTGGCACGCACAGCCAGCTTGCCGGCGCGGATCTTGTCGGCCCAGCCGAGGAGGGTGTGGAACTCGGCCGGGGGATCGGCGGCCGACAGCTTGACCTCACCGAGGACCACCTGCCCGGTCGTGCCGTCGATGGAGATCGTGTCGCCCTCGCGGACGGTGGTCCCACCCGTCGAGAAGGAGGTGCCGGAGATCCGGACCGACTCGGCGCCGACGACGGCGGGCTTACCCCAACCCCTGGCCACCACGGCGGCGTGGCTCACCAGGCCGCCCCGGGAGGTGAGAATGCCCTCGGCCACGATCATGCCGTGCACGTCCTCGGGGCTGGTCTCGCTGCGGACGAGGATGACCTTCTCCCCCCGTTCCACCGCCTCCTCCGCCGCGTCGGCGGAGAAGTACACCCGGCCCACTGCTGCGCCCGGGCTGGCGCCGAGGCCCTTGGTCAGCACGTCGAGGTCGGACGACGCGAAGTGGGGATGCAGGACCTGGTCCAGGTGCTCACCCGCGACCCTCTGCACCGCCTCTTCCCGGGTGAGCTTGATGTTCTTGTCCTTGGTCATGTCGACGGCCATCTTCAAGGCGGCGGCGCCGGTGCGCTTGCCGACGCGCGTCTGGAGCATCCAGAGCTTGCCCTGCTCGATGGTGAACTCGGTGTCGCACATGTCGCGGTAGTGGCGCTCGAGCCGCTCGAAGATGTCCATCAGCTGCTTGTAGATCTTCGGAAAGCGGTCCTTCAGCGCCGAGAGCGGCTCGGTGTTGCGGATCCCGGCCACCACGTCCTCCCCCTGGGCGTTCACGAGGAAGTCCCCGTAGGCGCCCTGGGCCCCGGTGGCCGGATCGCGGGTGAACCCGACGCCCGTGCCCGAGTTGTCGTCCCGGTTGCCGAACACCATCGTCTGCACGTTGACCGCCGTCCCGAGATCGTGGGGGATGTGCTCGCGATTGCGGTAGGCGATGGCGCGGGGTGAGTTCCAGGACCGGAACACGGCCTCGATGGCGCCGCGGAGCTGGTCCCCGGGCTCCTGGGGGAACGGCCTTCCGGTCTCCCGCTCGACGATCTGCTTGTAGGAGCGGACCAGGTAGCGCAGCAGCTCGGTGGGGACGGCCGCGTCCGAGTTCGTGTCGGCCAGCTCCTTGGCGGCATCGAAGAGCTCGTCGAACAGAGCGCCCTCGATCCCGAGCACGATCCGGCCGTACATGGCGATGAACCGGCGGTAGGAGTCGTAGGCGAAGCGCTCATCGCTCGTCTGCTTGGCCAGGCCCTCGACCGACTCGTCGTTGAGGCCCAGGTTGAGGACCGTGTCCATCATTCCGGGCATGGAGAACTTGGCCCCCGAGCGGACGCTGACGAGCAGGGGGTCGGCGGGGTCCCCGAGCCGCTTGCCCATGGCCTTCTCCAGCCGGGCCTGGTGGCGGTCCAATTCCTCTGAGAGGCCTTCGGGCCAGCCAGCGTCCATGTACGCCCGGCAGGCCTCGGTCGAGATGCTGAACCCGGGTGGAACCGGTAGCTCCAGCACCGAGGTCATCTCGGCCAGGTTGGCGCCCTTGCCGCCGAGCAGGTCCTTCATCTGCATCGGCGGGCGCCGGTGCTTGTGGTCGAAACCGAAGACGTATGGCACGGCCCCAGACTAAAGGAGACCGAGGCGCCCCTGGAGCTCCCCGACCAGGCCTTCGATCGGCACGCGGACCTGCTCGGTGCTGTCCCGCTCCCGGATGGTCACGGCCCGGTCCTCCAGGCTGTCGAAGTCCACCGTCACCGCCAGCGGCGTGCCGATCTCGTCCTGACGGCGGTACCGGCGCCCGATGGACTGGGTCTCGTCGTAGTCACACTGCCAGTGGGGTGCGAGCTCGGCCAGGATGCGGTGGGCCAGCTCGACCAGCGGCTCCTTCCGGGACAGAGGCAGCACCGCCACCTTGTTGGGCGCCAGCCTGGGGTGCAGGCGCAGCACGGTGCGGGCCTCACCGCCGACGGTGTCCTCGTCGTAGGCGGCCAGCAGGAAGGCCATCATGGCGCGGGTGGCGCCGGCGGCGGGCTCGACGACGTGTGGCACGTAGCGCTCGCCCGTGGCCTGGTCGAAGAACTCCAGCTTCTCACCCGAATGGCGGGAGTGCTGCAGGAGGTCGTAGTCCGTGCGCTGGGCAATGCCCTCCAGCTCTCCCCATCCCCACGGATAGGCGAACTCCACGTCGGCGGTGCCGGAGGAGTAGTGGCTCAGCTCGTCGGTCTCGTGCTGGCGCAGACGGAGCTTGTCAGGCGAGATCCCGAGGTCCTGGTACCACCGCAGCCTTTCCCCGCACCAGTACTCGTACCACTTCGGCCCCTCCCCCGGCGGCACGAAGTACTCCAGCTCCATCTGCTCGAACTCGCGGGTGCGGAACACGAAGTTGCCCGGGGTGATCTCGTTGCGGAACGACTTTCCGACCTGGGCGATGCCGAAGGGAGGCTTCTTCCGGCTCGTGTTCAGGACGTTGAGGAAGTTGGTGAACATCCCCTGGGCCGTCTCCGGGCGGAGGTACGCCACAGACGCCTCCTCCTCCACCGGGCCCACGAACGTCTTGAACATCATGTTGAAGGGCCGGGCCTCGGTGAGGTCGGTCGAACCGCAGTTCGGGCACTCCCCCTCGATCTGGTCCGCCCGCCACCGCTCCTTGCACTTGCGGCAGTCGACCAGCGGATCTGTGAAGTTGGCCAGGTGACCGGAGGCTTCCCACACTTTGGGGCTCGAGAGTATGGCGGCGTCGATGAGCACCACGTCGGGACGCAGCTGCACGGTCGAGCGCAGCCAGGCGTCGCGGACGTTCTTGAGCATCAGCGCGCCCAGAGGCCCGTAGTCGTAGGTGGAGCGGAACCCGCCGTAGATCTCGCTGGACGGGAACACGAACCCGCGCCGCTTGCACAGGTTCACCACCCGCTCCATGAGGTCGTCAGCCATCACGGCAATCTATGACATGGCGACGGGCACCCGGGTCCTTCGGACCACGCCCGTCGCGTGCCGGCGGGGTCCCCCGCCCCGCCGGCGCACGTTCTGTCATCGTCGTTGCGACCCTTTCAGGGCCCGATGGCGACGGGCACCCGGGTCCTTCGGACCCCGCCCGTCGCGTGCCGGCGGGGTCCCCCGCCCCGCCGGCGACGGCCTTCCCGCGTTGTCGGCGCGTCCGTTCAGGCCCGGTCGAGCACCCCGAGGCTGCGCAGCCGGCGCTCGAGGTGGTGCTCGAGTGCTCGGGACGCCAGCCCCGACACCTCGTGCCAGCCGGGAGGATCGTCCTCGGCCAACACCCCTGCCAGTCCCCCGCCGAGGATCCGGCGCATGAGGGCCAGCGCGTCCGGGCTCAGCGCCACGCCCCGCCGGCAGGAGCGGCACAGCGCCCCGCCCTGCTCGAGGTCGAAGGCGACCAGCGGGCCGGGGGAGGCGCAGCCGGCGCACTGGTCGAGAAGCGGCTCGAATCCCTCGGCCGAGAGCAGCTTGAGGAAGAACGCCGGCACGACCAGCTGGGAGTGGGATCCGGCCAGGGCCCGCAGGGCGCCGACCAGCATGTGGTACAGGCGGGGATTGGCGTGGCGCTCCTGGGCCACCTGGTCGACCGCCTCGAGCATGGCCGTGGCCGCGGCCATCGCCTCGAGGTCCTCCCGGATGGCCCGGAAGTGCTCGATGCTCTCGGCCTGGGTGACCACGTCCAGATCCCGACCCTGGTAGAGGAGCAGGGCGGCGTGGCCGAGCGGCTCGAGGCGGGCACCGAAGCGGCTCTTGGTCCGCCGTACTCCCTTGGCCACCGCCCGCACCTTCCCGTGTGACTCGGTCACGAACGTCACGATGCGGTCGGCCTCGCCCAGCCGGATCGTGCGCAGCACCACCCCGCGGTCCCGGTAGAGGCTCACTAGACGGCCCCGAACCGGCGTTCGCGCTGCTGGTACTCACGCACGGCGTCGAACAGGTGCGTCCGGCGGAAGTCGGGCCAGAGGACGTCGGTGAACACCAGCTCGCTGTAGGCCAGCTCCCAGAGGAGGAAGTTGGAGATGCGGAACTCCCCGGACGTGCGGACGACGAGGTCGGGATCGGGGACGTCGGCCGCGTACAGACGGGAGCGGATGGCCCGCTCGTCGATGCGCGACTCGGGCACGCCGTCCGCCACGAGGGCGCGTACGGCGTCGACGATCTCGGCCCGCCCTCCGTAGTTGAAGGCGATCACGAGCGTCATGCGCCGGTTGGCGGCGGTGAGCGACTCGGACGCTTCGATGTGCCGGGTCAGCCGACGGGGGACGCGCCAGTCCCGGCGGCCGATGAAACGGATGCACACGCCCTTGCCGTTGAGGTCGTCACGATGGCGGGTGAGTATGCCCTCGTTGAACCGCATCAGGTAGCGCACCTCGTCCACGGGACGGCGCCAGTTCTCGGTGGAGAAGGCGTACACGGTCAGCCAGCGGATGCCGATCTCGAGCGCCCCTTCCACGACGTCGAGAAGGGCCTCCTCTCCGGCGGCGTGCCCCTCGGTCCGCGGCAGGCCCCGGCGGGCGGCCCAACGGCCGTTCCCGTCCATGACGCATGCCACGTGGGCCGGCACACGCGAGCGGTCGATGCCCCACGCGCCGGCGCCTCCTTCTTCCTCGGACACAGAAGGGCGAAGCTACCGCTCCCCCCCTCGCCCCTCGTGCAGCCCTCGGGCGAGCATCTCGGCCAGCGCCGCCAGGCCCCGCTGGCGGTCGGCCAGCAGGCCGACCCGGCTGCCGGGACGGATGCGCTCCGCCCGCAGCTCGGCGGCGAGGGTCCGGCCCGTCGTGGCGCCCATCATCTCGGTCACCAGGTCGATCCACGCCCGGACGAACTGGGGCCCGTGCGGTCGGGCCCACAGGATGGGCTCGACCACCACGTGGGCCAGCTCGTGCAGAACGGTCAGGGGCCGCCTGGACCAGCGGGGCATGTGCAGCACGTGCGAGAGCCCTTCCGCCTCGATCGTCGACTCGTGCCAGGCCGGCGCCCCCACCCCTCCCCCTCCGCCACCGGTGACCGTCACCGCCGAGGTCTCCGGGCACAGGGAGCGCCACCAGGGCCGGCCCAGGAGGGAGTCGACGTAGGACTGCACCCCGGACACGGTCCGCAGCGGGGCGCCGCTGGGAACCCGGGCGGCGGCGGCGTACACCCGACGGTCCCGGGCCGTGAGCAGCTCGACGTCGGGGCCCCGCCCGACCTCCCAGCCGAGGGGGCGGGCGCCCACCAGGGCCTCGAGAGGCACCTCGAGAGCGGCCGCCAGCGCCCCCATCTCCGACGTGAGGGGGCGGACCCGGCCGGCCAGGCGGGCGGACAGGGCCCGGGGTGACAAACCGATCAAACCGGCCATCTCGACCGTGCTGAGGCCCCGGCGCTCCATGGCGGCCAGGGCCGCATGGGCCCAGGCCGGCCGGGGCTGCCCCATCGGGCGGGTCGGGACACCGCGCGCCAGCGGCATCCCACAAGTTTCCCCGGTGTTAACCCTCGGGGAGGGGGATGGTCAGCCTCCGGTGCCGAGCTGGACCGCCTTCACGACCAGCAGCACGACGGCGACGACCAGGTAGATCCGCAGCGACGACATCGCGATCTTGCGGCCGCGGGACCACTCGGGTCGGCCCATCAGGGCCAGCGGAGGCATACGCCATGTCTCCCGGCGCCGTCTCTCCTCACCGACGAGCCGTACCGCGGTACGCGAGCTGCTCTGGTTGGCGACGGCCACCACGAGCAGGCCCCCGAGGGTGACCGCCCCGGCGATGACCGTCAGGCGGACAACGTCGGCATGCGGGAACACGGTCGTCACCACCAGGATGAACGACAGCACCAGGAGGGACGCCACGATCACGATCGCCACTGCGTTGAACCACGTGCGGTTGACCCACGGTCCCAGGACGTCACGGTCGTTGCACAGGAGCAGCACGAAGACCGTGGCGTTGGTCACCAGCAGGCCGGTCAGCGCCTGCACCAGGGTGGTCATCAGCCCGAGGGGGGCGTGGGGGATGAGGACGATGCCGGCTGCCACTGCCATCAGGCCGGTGAAGCTGGCGTAGAAGCCCTTGGCGTCCCGGAACCTGCGGTCGAGGGAGTGATGGGCGCCGAAGACGTCCCCGAATGCGTAGGACGTGGCCAGGGTGACGGCGCCGGCGCCGATGATGGACGCATTGAGCAGGATCACCGCGAAGAGGGTTCCGGCTCCGTGGTGCAGGAAGCGGCCCAGTCCAGAGGCCACGCCTGCGGCATCGGTGTAGTGACCCGCCAGAGGCGTGTGGTCGAAGGCGAACGCACATGTGACCATGAGCGCCCCGGCACCGAGGATGGTGACGAGCGATCCCACGATGGTGTCGACCCGTTCGTAGTTGATCCAGCGGGGGGTGATGCGCTTGTCGACGATGTTCGACTGCTGGAAGAACAGCTGCCACGGCGTCACCGTGGTGCCGATGATGGCGATGATCAGCAGCACGGCCGTCGAGTTGGCCCCGCCCCGGACACCGGGGACGACCAGACCGTGCAGGACGCTCGCCGCCTTGGGATGGCTGAAGATGGCGAGCGGGATGACCAGGAAGTTGGCGGCTACGAACAGGAGCATGAACCGCTCCCACCGGCGGAAGCTGCCGCTCGCCGTTATGGCCACCAGCCCCGCTGCCGCCAGCGGCACCGCCACGTACTTGCTGACCCCGAAGTAACCGAGGGCCAGGGCCACCCCGATGAACTCGGTCACGATGGTGAGGAAGTCGAGGACGAACAGGTCCGCGACCGAGAACCAGCCCCAGGACCGGCCGAATCGCTCGATGATCAAGCGGGCCTGACCGACGCCTGTGACCGCACCCAGGCGGACCACCATCTCCTGGTTCACGACCAGCACCGGGATGAGCAGGATCAGCGTCCAGAGCAGGCTCGTGCCGTAGCTCTGTCCGGCCTGGGAGTACGTCGAGACTCCGCCGGCGTCGTTGTCGCCGACCGTGACGATGAGCCCGGGGCCGACGATGGCCGCCAGGGTGAGGAGCCGCTGCCGCCAGCCGCGCCGGGGCCCGACGTCGTGCTGGGAGATGGTCCCCAGGGCGCCGCGGATTTCCAGGTGCGCGTCGTCGCGGCCCGCGCTCTCCTCACCGGAGTTGTTGACTTCTTCTGCCATTCCCGACCCCTGGTCGTCAGAGCTTTGGCACTACTCGGCGTAGATCACAGGGATCAGCCACTTCGGTTCACCCCTTAACCCGGGGTGGACTGTTCTGGCCCGGAGTGTCTCTCGACAGGTGGGGTCAGTGGCCTATGTCCGAGCAGACGCCTCACCGAACGAGGTACGGCTGCTTCGCAGCGATCCTAACCCGTTCAGTCTGGGGCGGACATCCCGTACTGGCGGCGCCAGCCCGACGGGAGGAGGAGCTCGAGCACGTCGTCGACGGTGATCTGGCCGAGCATCCGCCCGGCGTCATCGGTGACCGGGATGACGGCCAGGTTGAAGTCGGTCATCTTCCGCACGATCTCGTGGACGTCGGCGTCGGGCTGGAGCGCGATCGGATCGGTCCGCACGACCTCGTCCAGCGAGGTGGCGGGCTGGGCCCGGACCAGGTCGGCCAAGAGGAGGGTGCCGGTCAGGAGGCCCTCGTCGTCGGACACGTAGAGCACTCCCACCGCCTCGGGCGGGATCTTGGCGCTCCGCACCGCCTCGAGGCCGTCCCGGACCTTCCCGGACCGCGGGATCTCGATGAACTCCGGGTTCATCAGCCCGCCGGCGGTCTCGGGGTTGTAGGTGAGCAGCTTGCGCAGCTTGCGCTGGGCCGGCCCCGGCAGCAGCTGGAGGATCGGCAGCCTCCGTTCCTGGTCCAGCTCGGTGAGGAGGTCGACGGCGTCGTCGGGCGCCATCCGCGCCAGGATCCGGGCCGCCTCCCCGTCGGTGCGGGAGTTCAGGAACTCGACCTGGTGCTCGGTGTCCAGCTCCTCGAAGACGTCGGCCTCCAACTCCCGGTCCTGGCCGACCGCCTCGATGATCTCCTCCCCCTCCTCGTGCGAGGCGGCCTCGACCAGATCGGCTATCAGCGCCGGGTGGAGCTTGGCCAGCTTGCGGAACGGGAGTCGCAGCCGTGCCGTGGGGACGTGGGAGACGAAGGGCTCGATCTGGGCCCAGTCGATGCACGGGCCGGGCCTGACCCGCCGGCGCAGGCTGCGGGGCAGGATCCGGCGGAACACCGGGCGCGAGCTGGTGTCGACCCCCACCACCGTCCACCGCCCGTCGATGCACGCCAGCTCGATGTCGTTGGCCCTCACCAGGCGGGCCCCCTCGACATGGATGACGTGGCGGGCGGACAGGTCCTTGCCGAGCAGCACCTCTCCCCGGCGGCGCTCGAAGCGGCCCAGATTCAGGGTCTCCCCCCGCAGCCGCAGGCCGTCGGCGTCGACGGACTCGATCACGTCTGTCGGCACGAACAGTTCGCGGCCGCCGATGCTGGCGACGGCCCCCGACAGCGGGGGATAGACGCTCCGCCCGTCGAGGCGGACGATCAGATCGACCAGGCGCCCGAGGCGCTCCCCGGCCCGGTCGAGGACCGGTGCGCCGATGAGGGACGAGAGGTGGACCACCACGGGGCGGTCCCCTCCGTTCCTCCCCCCCGGCTCGGAAGGATCTCCAGCGGCGCGGTGGCCGTCTGGTGGGTCGTCGACCACGGTCTCCCCGGCCACGGCACCAGCGTAACGCCCGCGCCGGCCCACGACCTCAGTCCCCGGGGGCCAGGCCCCGCCGGGACCCCGCCACCAGCCCATCGGCCGCCCGGGCGGCCAGGGCCATGATCGTGAGGGCGGGGTTGGCCGCCCCCTGGGTGGGCAGGACGCTCCCGTCGCTGATGTACAGGTTGGGCACGGCGAAGCTGCGGAGGTCGGCGTCGACCACCCCCTCCTCCGGGGTCCGTCCCATCCGGCACCCGCCCACGAGATGGGCGTAGCGCTTGATGGTCATGGTCTCCTCGGCGCCCGCCGCCTTCAGGATCTCCTCCATCTTCCCCTGGGCCACCTTCATCAGGTCCCGGTCGTTCTGGCACTGCGAATAGCTGAAGCGGGCCACGGGCAGGCCGTGGCGGTCGGCGGTGTCGGCCAGGGTGACCCGGTTCTCGGGGAGGGGCAGGAACTCGCACAGGGCGCCGAGGGTGGCCCAGTGCACGTAGTCCCGCATGTACTCCCTCAGCACCTCTCCCCAGTGGCCCTGGGCGGCCACGTGCTCCGCATAGGTGATCGGGAGCGGAGAGACGTTCTGGATCGAGAAGCCCCGCTTGTAGGGGGCGTGGGGGTCCGTCTCGTAGAAGTCCTCCGACGTCACCTCCGGCGGAGGCGCCTTGTACATCCGGATCTCCTCGGGGAAGCGGCCCGCCGTCTGGGGTGCCCCCTGCACCATGACGTAGCGGCCCACCAGGTCGTGGTCGTTGCAGAGACCGTCGGGGAACCGGCGCTCGGCGGACATGAGGAGGAGCCGGGGCGTTTCGATGGAGTAGCCCGCCACCACGACCATCCGGGCCCGCTGGAAGCGCTCGGCACCCTCCCGGAAGTAGGTGACGCCGGTGGCCCGCCCGTCCGGGCCCAGTCGTATGGAGCTGACCATCGAATCCGAGCGCACCTCGGCGCCGTGCGCCAGGGCGTCGGGCACGTGGGTGATGAGAGGCGACGCCTTGGCGTTGACCTTGCAGCCCTGCAGGCAGAAGCCGCGGTAGATGCAGTGGGGACGGTGGCCGAAGCGCCCGTTGGCGATCGCCACCGGCCCCACCCGGGCCGTCACGCCCGCCGCCGCCGCTCCCCGCAGGAAGATCTCCCCGTTCCCCCCGAGGGGCTGGGCGTGGAAGGGGTACTCGTGGGGATGACCCCACGGCCACGGTTGACCGGAGACGGGAAGCTCCTCCTCGATCGCCTCGTAGTAGGGCAGCAGGTCCCAGTAGGTGATGGGCCAGTCCGCCCCCACGCCGTCGTTGCTGTAGGTGGCGAAGTCCGAGGGATGGAAGCGCGGGACGTAGCCGGCGTAGTGGACCATCGAGCCGCCGACCCCCCGCCCCGAGTTGTTGGAGCCCAACGGCACCGGGTCGTCCCCGGCCAGCACCCGCGGCTCGGTCCAGTAGAGCCGGTGGGAACCGCGTTCGTCGCTGACCCAGTCGGTCTCGGGGTCCCAGAAGGGGCCGGCATCGAGCGCGGCGACCCGCCACCCGGCCCGGGCCAGGCGCTGGAGCAGCGTGCCGCCACCGGCGCCGCAGCCGACGATCACACAGTCGAGCTCGTCGTCATCCTCGAAGCGACGCATCCCGGCGCGCAGCCGGTCGTCGATCCCCGTACCGCCGTTGGGGACCAGCCAGGCCGACTCGTTGCGGCGCCGGAGAGAGGAGTAGCTGAGCCTCACCCGGTGCCGGTGCTGCCGTGCTCGTGGATGCGCCGGGCCTGCTCCACCCTTTCTGCCCAGGGGACCGGATCGCGGGCGTCGACCTCCTGACGCTCCCACCGCTCGCGCTGGTCGACGCCGATGGCCTTGTACCCCCGGGGGTAGGCGGGCCCGCCGAACCCGATCTCGTTCCAGGCCCACGGGTGGGAGTAGAAGGCGGCGCACGCGTACCGGGTCCACAGCGACCAGACGTGGCCGGCGGGTAGGCCGTGGTAGTCGTCCGCGTCCTGCACCGCCTGGACGAGATCGGCCTGGTCCGACCAGGCCAGCTCGGCGAACGGACGTCCGAACCGGGTCCGGGCGTCGAGGTCGACGAACCCGAGGGTGCGCCTCCAGGCCTCACCGTCGGGCGGCATGTCCTCGTAGAACCAGCCGTCCGTCTCCCCCAGCGCCAGGCGCTGGTCCACCATCCGGGCCAGCGGCACCCGAGGCTCCTCGCGCTGGCCCAGCAGAACGTCGAGCAGCGCCCTCAGAGTGGCGAACTCCTCCGGGGTGAAGAAGCTGTGGTCCGGGAACGGATCGAGCCGGGCCAGCACCACGCCGGCGGTCACCTCGTCCCAGCGGGGGACCTCGTCGAGCACGTCGAAGCCCGGAAAGCGGCCCTTGCCCCCCGGTGTCGTCCCCCGGGTGGACCGGATGGGCATCAGTCCCCCTCCCGGCGGAGCAGCGAGGCCAGCAGCCCCATCCCCCCGACCATGCTGGCCAGGAGGGGGGCAAAGGCCGGCGGCCCCATCTCGAGGTTGTAGGCGAGGTTGCGCCGGCCCCCGGGCTTCTGGAGGATGCCCCGCCAGTGCAGGTACGTGCCCTGCAGGCCGTTGGCGACCACGACGGCAGAAGCCAGGGGCAGCACGGTGTGGGCCGCCCGCCGGCTGAAGACGGCCGCGATCCCGGCCGGGGTGACCGTCGGCACGAGAACCACCGGCCACCACATCATCTTGTTGCCGAAGCTGGCGCTGTCGTGGTTGAGGAAGATCTCCCCGGTGGTGATGAGGGCGCCCATGGCGGCCAGGGCGGCCAGCGAGCGCTCGAAGCGCCCGGTCCGGATATCCGCCACGGCCCGGACGACGGCCCCACCGGCCTGCACGGTCCTCGTCACGGCTCAGCCCTTCTGACCGGGCAGGAACTCCTGCAGCTTCTGCTTGATCCCGGTGCGCAGCACGCCGCGGGCGTCCTCGTCCCCCGCCAGCAGGGCCTTGGCCGCCTCCTTCATCTGCTCGAAGGTGGCATGGGGCGGGATCGGCGGCACGTCGGGATCACAGTGCACGTCGAGGACGGCCGGACGCCCGGCGGCGAAGGCCCGGCGCCACGCCGGTGCCAGCTGCTCGGGGTCCCGCACCTCGATGGCCTCGAAGCCGAGGCTGGCCGCAAAGGAGGCATAGGAGACGTCGGGCAGAGACTGCGACTCGACGAACTTGGGCGCGCCCTCCATGGCGCGCATCTCCCAGGTCACCTGGTTGAGGTCGTCGTTGTGGATGACGGCCACGACGAAGCGCGGGTCCGTCCACTGCTTCCAGTACCGGGCCACCGTGATCAGCTCGGCCATCCCGTTCATCTGCATGGCCCCGTCCCCGACCAGCGCGACGACCGGCCGGTCGGGATGGGCGAACTTGGCTCCGATGATGTACGGAACCCCGGGGCCCATGGTGGCCAGCGTCCCCGAGAGCGATCCCCGCATGCGCCCGCGCATCTTCAGGTGGCGGGCGTACCAGTTGGCGGCCGAACCGGAGTCGGCCGCCACGATGGCATCCTCGGGTACGACGGCGGAGAGTTCCCACACCATGCGCATGGGGTTGACCGTCCCCGGTCGCTCGGAGTCGGTCATCGCCCGGCGCTCGACCGTGTTCCACCAGTGGGCGACGTTGCCCTCGACCTCCTGGCGCCACGACCGGTCCTCCTTGCGGTTGACCAGCGGGATCAGGGCGCGCAGCGCCTCCCGCGCATCGGCGACGATGTTGAGCTCGTACGGGTACCGCATGCCTATGTACCGGCCATCGATGTCGATCTGGATGGCGCGGGCCTGCTCCAAAGGCGGCATGAACTGCGTGTACGGGAAGTTGGACCCGACGGTCAGCAGCGTGTCGCATCCCATCATGAGCTCGTAGGAAGGACGCGTCCCCAACAGCCCGATGGCGCCGGTCACGAACGGGAGCTCGTCGGACAGGACGTCCTTGCCCAGCAGGGCCTTGGCCACTCCGGCACCGGTCAGCTCGGCCAGCTGGATGATCTCCTCGGCCGCGCCCCGGGCACCCTGGCCCACCAGGATGGCGACCTTCCGGCCCGAGTTGAGGATCTCGGCGGCGGAGCGGATGGCGGCGTCGTCGGGGGCCAGCCGGGGCCAGCTGATGCCGAGGCTGCTCGGCACCATCTTGAAGGCGTGCTCGGGCGGGCTGTAGGGCAGCTCCTGGACGTCGGCGGGGATGATGATCCCGGTCGGGGACCGCTCGGCCATGGCCGTACGGATGGCGCGGTCGAGGACGTTGGGGAGCTGCTCGGGGACCGTGACCATCTGCAGGTAGGTGTGGCAGACATCCTTGAAGAGGGTCTGCAGGTCGACCTCCTGCTGATAGGACCCGCCCATGGCGGAGCGGTTGGTCTGGCCCACGATGGCCACCACCGGGACGTGGTCGAGGAGGGCGTCGTACAGCCCGTTGAGCAGGTGGATGGCGCCCGGTCCCGACGTGGCCATGCAGACGCCGACCTGCGACGAGAACTTGGCGTAGCCCACCGCCTCGAAAGCCGCCATCTCCTCGTGGCGGGCCTGGATGAACCTCGGGTTGTTCCCCGCCCGCCCGAAGGCGGCCAGCACGCCATTGATGCCGTCCCCCGGGTAGGCGAAGACCTTGTCCACCCCCCACTGGCGCAGTCGGTCGAGGAGGTGGTCGCTGACGGTCTCTCCCATGCTTTACCTCTTATCCGTCCCCACCGCGCCGCAACCACGTGCTCGTGCCAGGTGCCGGATGAGGGACCCCGCCCGGTACGGTCCCCCCGTGCCGACCGACGCCCAGATCGTCTCCGCTCTGGAGCGGGTCACCTCGGCGCTGCCGGGCGGCGGCGAGACCCGCCCGGGCCAGATCGAGATGGCGCTGGCGGTGGCCAACGCCATCCGCCTCGATCGTCATCTGATCGTGCAGGCGGGAACCGGCACGGGAAAGTCGCTCGGGTACCTGGTCCCCGCGATCCTCCTCGGCGGGAAGCTCGTCGTAGCCACCGCCACCAAGGCCCTGCAGGACCAGCTGGCCCAGCGCGACCTGCCGTTCCTGGCCGAGCGCCTGCCGGTCCCGTTCACCTGGGCCGTCCTCAAGGGGCGCAGCAACTATCTGTGCCGTCAGCGGGCGGAAGAGGCGACGGGCGCGCCGGAGGAGCTGGGGCTCGAGGGAGGCGGAGAGCCGACGGGGCCGCTCGGCCGGCAGGTCCGCCGCCTCGTCGAGTGGGGTCAGACGACCCACAGTGGGGACCGGGCCGAGCTCGACTTCGAGCCCCGACCGGCGGCGTGGCAGGCGGTCAGCGTCAGCTCCCAGGAGTGCCCGGGCGCCCCCCGCTGCCCCCACGGCCAGGACTGCCTGGCCGAGGCGGCACGCGTCCGTGCCGCGGCCGCCGACGTGGTGGTGGTCAACACCCACCTCTACGGAGCCCATCTGGCGAGCGGCGGCGCGGTGCTGCCGGATCACGACCTCGTGGTCTTCGACGAGGCCCACGAGCTCGAGGACGTCATGGCGGACAGCCTGGGCCTCGAGATCGGGCCGGGGCGGCTGCTGGCCGTCGTCCGGGGCGCCCGCTCGCTGCTGCCTCCCTCCGGTCAGGCCCCGGTCGACCAGCTGGGTGAGTCGGCCGATCGGCTCCAGCGCGCCCTGGAGCCGCTCGACGGGCGCCGCCTCCCGGCCCCGCTCCCCGAGGAGCTGGGCGGCGTGCTCACGGGCCTCGAGAACCGGCTGGGCGCCCTCATGAATGCCGTCCGCGCGCGGCCCGACGATCCGCCGTCCAAGCTGCGCATCCTCCAGTCGACGACCCACCTGCTCGACGACCTTCTCGAGCTGGCCCGGCTCGACGAGACCAGGGTCGCCTGGGTGGAGGCGGCCGACCGCACCCCCGTCCTCCGGATGGCCCCCGTCGAGGTGGGTCCCCTCCTCACGGACAGGCTGTGGGGGGACGTCACCGGCGTGCTGACCAGCGCCACCATCCCGCCCCTCCTGGCCCGGCGGGTGGGTCTGCCCGAAGGCGGCTTCGACCAGCGCGACGTCGGGAGTCCCTTCCCCTTCGAGCGTCACGCCCTCCTGTACTGCGCCGCCCACCTTCCGGACCCCCGGAGCCCGGAGTACGAGGCCGCCCTCCATGAGGAGCTGGCCGCCCTGATCACCGCCGCCGGCGGGCGGACCCTGGCCCTGTTCACGAGCTGGCGGGCCATGCACGCCGCCGCCGACGCCCTGCGCGAGCGCGTCCCCGGCCGGCTCTACACCCAGGCCGACCTGCCCAAGCCGGCGCTGGTGGCGGCCTTCACGGCCGCGGAGGACTCGAGCCTGTTCGCCACGATGGGCTTCTTCCAGGGCGTGGACGTCCCCGGTCGCACCCTCTCGCTGGTCACGATCGACCGCATCCCGTTCCCCCGTCCGGACGAGCCTCTCAACCAGGCCCGCCGCGAGCAGGCCGGCCCGGACGCCTTCCGGGTCGTCGACCTGCCCCGGGCCGCGACCCTTCTGGCCCAGGGCTCGGGACGTCTGCTGCGCGCCGGGTCGGACCGCGGCGTCGTCGCCGTCTTCGATCCCCGCCTGGCCCGCGCCACCTACCGCTGGGACCTCGTGCACGCCCTCCCGCCCATGCGCCGGACCCGGCACCGGGCCGAGGCCGAGGCCTTCCTCCGGGAGGTGACTCAGTAGCCGAGCAGCGCCAGGCGCCGGGGATCCCGGGCCCAGTCCGGGTCCACCTTGACGAAGAGTTCGACGTAGGCACCGGGCGGGAGCTGGGCCCGCACGGCCGTTCCCACCTCCTTGAGCACGGCCCCGCGCCGGCCGATGACGATTCCCTTCTGGGACTCCCGCTCCACGAGGATCTCGCACCGCACACGTGGCCATTCCCATTCGGTCACCCGACAGGCGATGGAATGGGGCACCTCCTCCCTGGTCACGGCCAGGAGCTGTTCGCGCACCAACTCGGCCACCCAGAAGGCCTCGGGCACGTCGGTCACGGTGTCCTCGGGGTAGTAGCGGGGGCCGGGGGGCATCCGCTCCCGCAGGGCCGTGACCAGTTGGGGGATGCCCTCCCCCGTTCGCGCCGACACCGGCCACGGATCGGGGACACCCAGCTCGGCCGCCGCGGCCAGGGCTTCGAGCACGGCCTGGCGCGGGACGAGATCGATCTTGTTGACCACGACCAGAGCGGGCGGGACGGTGGCCGACACGTAGCGATCGCCACTGCCGATCCCCCCGGCGGCGTCCACCACGAGCACGACGACGTCCACGCCCCCGGCGGCGTCGGCCGCCGTCTCGTTCAGGTGGCGCCCCAGGGCCCCCCGCGGCTTGTGGAACCCGGGCGTGTCCACGAAGACCACCTGGCTGTCGGGCCCGTTGAGCACGCCGACCACCCGGGTGCGCGTGGTCTGAGGCTTGTCCGAGACGATCGAGACCTTGGTGCCGAGAACGGCGTTGAGCAGCGTCGACTTGCCGACGTTGGGCCGTCCGACCAGGGCCGCAAACCCGGACCGCACGGCCGCCGGTGGGGCTGGGGCCCCACCTGGCGGAGGAGGCGGGGCGTAGGGGACCCGCCGGGGAGTGTGATCAGGCATCGGAGTGGGAGGAGTGGTCCAGGGGCACGATCCTCACCCGGCCGATCCTCCTGCCCTGCACCTTCTCCGCCACCAGGCGGTGGCCGTCGGCCTCGACCGACTCGCCCTCGGTCGGGACGTGCCCGAGCAGGTTGAACACCAACCCGCCCACCGTGTCCCAGTCCCCCGCCGGCAGGTCGGCGTGGATCAGCTCGTTGACCTCCCCGACCGCCATCCGGGCGCTGACCCGGAAGGCGCCGCCGGGAAGGGGCTCCATGAGCGGCTCCTCCACGTCGAACTCGTCGACGATCTCCCCGACCAGCTCCTCGATCAGGTCCTCGAGGGTCACCAGGCCGGCCGTGCCTCCGTACTCGTCGACGGCGATGGCGATGTGGTACTTCTCCTTCTGCATCTCGCGCATCAGCTCGGCCACGCGCTTGGTCTCGGGGACGAAGTGGGCCTCGCGCCCCAGCTCCGAGACGGGCTGGTCGCCGCGTCCGTCGCGCGCCGCACGCATGAGGTCCTTGACGTACACGATCCCGATCACGTCGTCGACCCCGCTCGCGTAGACGGGGATGCGGCTGTAACCCGCCTCGATGGCGCGCTCGATGACCTGTGACACCCGCTCCGATCCCGCCACCGCAACCATGTCGGGACGCGGAACCATCACGGCGCGCACCACGGTGTCCCCGAACTCGATGATCGATCGGATGAGCGCCCGCTCCTCGCTCTCGATCACGTCCTCCTCGGCCGCCACGTCGGCCATCGCCAGGAGCTCCTGCTCGGAGACGAAGGGCCCCCGGCGCAGGCCGCTGCCCGGAAGCAGGAGGTTCGACAGACCGATCAGGGCGTTGGTGACCAGCCGGACAGGGGGCAGGGCCAGAACGGCCGCCACGATCGGGGCGGCCGCCAGGGCCGACCGCTCCGGATGCTGGATGGCCCACGTCTTGGGGGCCGCCTCGGCCATCACGAACACCACCACCACCTCGAGGGCGGTGGCCACGATGACGCCGAGGGCTCCGAAGAGATGGTCCGCCACCAGGGCTATGAGGCTGGCCGCCACCAGCTGGCACACGTTGTTGAGCAGCAGGATGGTGTTGAGAAACTTCTCGGGGTGGTCGACGAGGCGCAACAGCACCTGGGCACCCCTCCGGCCCTGCGCCTCCAGGGGCACGGCCTTCACCCGGGTCATGCGGGTGAGGCTCGTCTCGGCCATCGCCAGGAACGACGATGCGAGCAGAAGGACGACGATGGCCGCGATGAGGCCGCCGTCCCCGCTGTGCAGGCCCCCGCCGGAGGCCAGGATCTGTGGGGGCACGCTCCTCACCCTCGCCTGCCGGTCGTCATCCGCCCGCCGGACCGGACCGGCGGTGGTGGGCGTCGAGCAGCTGCTGCTCCCGACGCTCCATGGCGGCGGCCTCGTCGTCGTCGACGTGGTCCATACCGAGCAGGTGGAGGACCCCGTGGACGACAAGGAGGGCAAGCTCGTCGTCGTAGGAGCCGGCATGCCCGGGGGCGTTGCGGTGGGCCACCGCCGGGCAGATGACGATGTCACCGACCATGGTGGGGATGTCGTCGGGCTCCGCCGGGGCCCACCCCGGACCCGTGCCCCCGGAATCGGGCGAGCGGCCCCCTTCCACCGGCTCGTCGTCCATCGGGAACGCCAACACGTCGGTCGGCTCGTCGCGGCCCAGGAAGCGCTTGTTCAGGTCGGCTATGGCTGCACTGTCCACGAACAGCAGCGACAGCTCGGCGTCCCCCCGCACCCCTTCGGCCTCGAGCACCGCCGTCGCCAGCCGCATCCAGCGGGCCGTGTCCACGGGATGGTCGGTCTGCTCGTCGGCCACGAAGACCTCGACGCCCACCGTTACCCCCGGTCCCGCCCCGTCAGGGCCGGCGGGACGACGACTGCGCCCGCTCGTAGGCCGTCACGATGTCCGACACGATCTTGTGGCGCACCACGTCCCGAGGGCCGAGGTGCACGAAGGCGAGGCCTTCGATGCCGCCGAGCACCTCCTCGAGCCCGACCAGACCCGAGCGCCCCCCGGGCACGTCGATCTGGGTGACGTCACCGGTCACGACCGCCTTGGATCCGAAGCCGATCCGGGTGAGGAACATCTTCATCTGCTCGGGAGTGGTGTTCTGGGCCTCGTCGAGGATGATGAAGCTGGAGTTCAGTGTGCGCCCCCGCATGAACGCGAGCGGCGCCACCTCTATCGTGCCCCGGTCCATCAGGCGCTGCACGCCTTCGGGCTCGACCATGTCGTAGAGGGCGTCGTACAGGGGGCGCAGGTACGGGTCGACCTTGGCCATGATGTCCCCGGGCAGGAAGCCGAGGCGCTCCCCGGCCTCGACGGCGGGGCGGGTGAGCAGGATGCGGTTCACCCTCTTGGCCTGCAGAGCCTGCACGGCCAGCGCCACCGCCAGGTAGGACTTCCCGGTCCCGGCCGGGCCGATACCGAAGGTGATGACGTTGTCCGAGATGGCGTCGGTGTAGCGCTTCTGGCCCTCGGTCTTGGGGCGGACGGCCCGGCCCCGGCTCGAACGCAGGATCTCGGCGGTGAGCACCTCGCTCGGACGGACGTCGGCCTTGACCATGTCGATGCTCCGGCCCACCAGGCCGTTGTCGAGGGCCTGGCCCGCTTCGAGCAGCGACACCATCTCCTCGAAGAGCTTGCCGACCCGCTCGGCCTCGCTCCCCTCCCCCTCGACGGTGATCTCGTTGCCCCGCACATGGATCGACACGTCCCCGAACGCCGCCTCCACCAGGCGCAGCAGTTCGTCGTGCTGCCCGAGGAGGCCGACCATCAGGTGGTTGCCGGGGACGAGGATCTTGACCTGGGTGGATGCCACGGGTTGCGGAAAAGGGTACTACTAGCCCGGCGGCCAGCCCATCCTGCGGCCACCGATCACGTGGAGATGGAGGTGGGGCACGCTGTTGCCGCTGTCCTCGCCCACGTTGAACACCAGGCGGTACCCGCCCCCGTCGATCCCCTCGGCCCGGGCCACGGCGTTGGCCATGGTGTACATCTCGGCCAGAACGTCCCCGTGACCCGGCTCGAGGCTGGACGCGTCGGTGATGTGCTCGCGGGGGATGACCAGGACGTGGGAGGGAGCCTGTGGGTTGATGTCCCGGAAGGCGAAGGTGGCCGGGGTGGACATGACCTCGGTGGCGGGCACCTCGCCGGCCAGGATGCGGCAGAACAGGCAGTCGGTCACCGCCGGGACGCTAATGGCGCAACGCCGGGGGGAGGACCGCTACGGTCCGGGCATGCGCGTCGCGGTCGGCTCGGACCACGCCGGCTTCCTCCTCAAGCGGGCCGTCGCCACCTTCCTGGCCGGCCGGGGCCACGAGGTCCTCGACTTCGGGACCGACTCGGAGGAACCGGTCGACTACCCCCCGATCTGCGCCGCCGTGGCCCGGGCCGTGGTGGGGGGCCGGGCCGACACCGGGGTGGTCATCGGCGGGAGCGGACAGGGGGAGCAGATCGCCGCCAACAAGGTCCACGGCGCCCGGGCGGCACTGTGCCCCGACGAGTTCACCGCCCGCCTGGCCCGCCAGCACAACGACGCCAACGTCTGCGCCCTGGGCGCCCGGATCCTGGCCGAGCCGCTGGCCCTGGCCGTGCTCGAGGTGTTCCTGGCCACGCCGTTCGAGGGCGGCCGCCACGTCCGCCGCCTCGAGGAGATCCGGGCCATCGAGGCCGACGAGTGCGAGACGACGGCCGGCGGTGGGGCTGGGGCCCCACCTGCCGGAGGAGGCGGGGCGTAGGGGACCCGCCGGGTCAGGCGAACGAGGTGGCCACCCCTGAGCCACCATCGACCACGATGGTCTGGCCGGTCATCCAGGCCGAGGCGTCCGAGGCCAGGAACACGGCGGTGCCGGCTATGTCCTCGGGCTCCCCGAGCCGCTTGAGGGGTAGCCGGCGGGCCACCGCCTCCTCGTTGTTCTCCCACAGGGCCCGGGCGAAGTACGTCTTCACCAGACCGGGTGCGATGCAGTTGACCCGCACCTTGGGCGCCAGCTCGTTGGCCAGCTGGCGGGTCATGTGGATGACCGCCGCCTTCGTCACGTTGTAGTAGCCGATGAACGGCTCGATCGACATCCCGCCGACCGACGCGATGTTGATCACGTTGCCGCCGTGCTCCTGCATGGCGGCGTTCCACGCCTGCTGGGTCCACACCAGCACGCCGCGCTGGTTGACCTGCACCGTCTTGTCGGCCCGCGACATGTCGATGCCGATCATCGGGCCCATGTAGGGGTTGGTGGCGGCGTTGTTGACGAGGATGTCGAGCCCGCCCAGCCGCTCCACGGTGGCGGCCACGCACGCCTCGGCGGCGTCGGGGTCCCCGACGTTGGCGGCGTACCACTCCACCGGCCCGGGCATGGTGGCGGCGGCCTCCTTCAGGGAGTCGGCCTTCCGCGACACCAGCATGACCCGCGCCCCCGAGGCGCTGAAGGCGTGGGCTATGGCCATCCCGATGCCGCGCGATGCCCCCGTGACCAGCGCGACCTTTCCGTCCAGCCTGAGATCCATGGGCGGGCACGCTAACGGCCGCCCGCGGGGCTGGGGTCCCCGCTGGGCGGAGGAGCCGGGGTGCGGGGACCCGCGGGATTGTCAACGAGAGCGCACCACCGCCACCGAGTCCGGGCCCAGCTCGGCCCCCCCGTCGGTCAGCCGGCAGGACTCGTCCGAGGCGAGGAGGATGCGGGCCGGTGCCCCCGACTCGTGGCCCTGAGCGTCCGGCCGCAGAGGGACGACGGCCCGCCCCGGGCCGATGTTCACCGCCACGACCAGCGAACCGCGCCGCACGCTGAACGCCGCCTCGCCCGCCCGGGCGAAGCCGACCCGGTCCAGGCGCCCGTCGGTGAGGTCGGGGTCGCGTCGGCGCAGGGCTATGAGCTCCCGGTACCAGTCCAGGACGGCCCGATGCTCTGCGTGTGTGGGCTCCGACCAGTCGAGCACCGACCGCTCGAAGGTGGCGAGGTCCTGGGGGTCGGGCACGTCGGACGGGTCCCACCCGAAGGCGGAGAACTCCCGCCGGCGTCCCTCGCTCACCGCCCTCCCCAGCTCGGCGTCGGGGTGGGAGGTGAAGTACTGGAACGGAGTGGAGGCGGCCCACTCCTCGCCCTGGAAGAGGAGGGGGACGAACGGGGCGGTCAGCACCAGCGCCGCCGCCACCCGGACCCGGCCGGGCGAGAGCAGGGCGGCGCTGCGCTCCCCCGTTGCCCGGTTGCCCACCTGGTCGTGGTTCTGGGAGTACCCCAGGAACGCCCACCCGGGCAGGCCGGTGGCGGGCCGGCCGTGGCTCCGCTCCCGGTGGGCCGAGTACCGCCCGGCGTAGACATACGCGTGCTGCAGGGCGGTCCCCAGGTCCTCGACCGTGCCGAAATCGGCGTAGTACCCCGAGCGCTCCCCGGTGAGCAGGGCATGGACGGCGTGATGGAAGTCGTCGCTCCACTGAGCGTCGAGGCCGTAGCCGCCGGCCAGCGGGGGGCGGACGAGCCGGGGGTCGTTGAGGTCGCTCTCGGCGATGAGCCAGCGCGGCACGCCCGTGGCCGCTGCCAGGCGCGCCACCTCGTCGGCCAGCTGCTCCAGCACGTGCACCGCCGAGGTGTCGACGATGGCGTGGACGGCGTCGAGGCGCAGGCCGTCACAGTGGTAGTCACCGAGCCACATGAGGGCGTTGTCCACGAAGTACCGGCGCACCTCGTCGCTGCCCGGCCCTTCGAAGTTCACGGCCTGGCCCCAGGGCGTCTGGTGCCGATCGGTGAAGTAGGGCCCGTACCGGTCCAGGTAGTTGCCGGCCGGCCCGAGGTGGTTGTAGACGACGTCGAGGATCACCCCGAGACCCCGCTGGTGGCAGGCGTCGATCAGGCGCTTGAGGGCCTCGGGGCCGCCGTAGGCGTGGTGCGGGGCGTACAGGTCGACCCCGTCGTAGCCCCACCCCCGGGGTCCCGGGAACTCCGCCACCGGCATGACCTCGACGGCGGTTATGCCCAGGTCGACGAGGTGGTCGAGCCGGCCGATGGCCCCCTCGAAGGTGCCCTCGGGGCTGAACGTGCCGACGTGTATCTCGTAGACGACGGCCGCGGGCAGGTGGATGCCCCGCCATGCCCTGTCGGTCCAGCCGAAGGCGCCGTGGTCCACGACCCGGGACGGGCCGTCCGGGCCCCCGGGCTGCCACGGGGACCGGGGGTCGGGAAGGGCGGGGCCGCCGTCGAGCGAGAACCCGTAGTCGGTGCCGGGCCCGGCGTCGTCGACGTCGGCGGCCAGCCATCCGGGGGGAGACGAGGGTGCCAGAGGGTGCCTGCGCCCGTCGGCCAGCACCACCTCGGCCGAGCCGGCCCGGGGAGCCCAGACGTCGAAGCGGTGGGCCACTAGTCGCGCACCAGGAGGGCCACGGGAAAGGCGTCGAGGAGCTCGGTCATCCCCACCCGCCCCGACCAGGCCGCCCCCGACAGGCGGTCGGTCCAGGTCCCCGGGGGGAGGGCCAGGGTCGTGGCCCCGAAGCCGCCGGCGCGGGCCAGGCCCAGCACCAGCCGGGGCGCGACGGCGACCACGCGCCCGGCCCGCCCGAAGGCGACCACGTGGTTCGACCGGGGCCCGTCGGCCGCCAGCGGCTCGTAGGCGGCCCCGGGGGTGAAGGCGGCGGGGACCTCGGCCCGGACCCCGAGGGCTCGCCAGGTCAGGAACAGCTTGGGCAGGCCGTCGTCGGACCGCTCCATGATCCCGGGGCCGCCCGCCGAGGCGTGGATCCGCCGGCAGTCCGTCAGCAGGCCCCGGATCCGGGCGTGGTCAACGGGGCGGCGGTTGTCAGGGTCGACGAGGCTGAGGTCCCAGACCTCGCATCCCTGGTAGATGTCGGGCACGCCCGGAGACGTGAGCTTGAGGAGGGTCTGGGCCAGCGAGTTCCGCCGCCCGGCGGGGACCAGGGGCGCCACGAACGCCTCCAGATCGCGGGTCATGTCGGGGTCGGCCAGCAGGCCGTCGACGAGCTTGGCGAGGGCCCCCTCGTACTCGGCGTCGGGGGCCGTCCAGCTGGTGGCCGCCTTGGCCTCCCGCGCCGCCTTCTCCATGTAGGCCCGGGCCCGGTCGGAGGGGAGGGGGTGGGCGCCGACAAGGGTCTGGAACAGCAGATAGTCGGCCCGCCGGTCCGGGAGGGCGCCCGACCGGTGGCGGTCGGCCAGCGCCGACCATCTCGCCACCGCCGCCGCCCACTCGTCGGGGATCTCCGAGAGCAGCGCCAGGCGGGCCCGGACGTCCTCGGCCCTTTTGGTGTCGTGGGTCGACGAGGCGGTCATGGTGGTGGGCCAGTCGCGGGCCATGCGCTCGTTGTGGGCGTGGAAGGCGGCGGGGCCGACGCCGAAGCGGCCCGGATCGCCGCCCACCTCGTTGAGGGCCGCCAGGCGGAGGTACCGGTAGAAGGCGGTGTCCTCCACGCCTTTGGCCGTCACCGCCCCCGCCACCTGCTGGAAGCGCATGGCCAGGTCGACCTCGGCGGGGGCGCGCCGGGTCACGGGCAGGACCAGGCCCAGGAGGTCGAACAGCTCGGGGTCGAGGTCGGGGCGCGCCTCCCGGGCCCGTTGCAGGGCGGCACGGATGCGCTCGTCGTCGAGAGGCTGGCGGGATCCGTCCGGCCGCACGTAGGTCCGGTAGACGCCGACCTCCACCAGGGCCTCGCGCAGCGCCGCCCGCAGCTCCACCCGCGAGAAGTCCCGGTACCGCCGCCGTCCCTCGCACACCTCGACGGCCAGGGCGGTGAGCCGCTCCAGCTCGGCGGCCAGGGAGGTGTCGAGGATCTCGCGCCGGCCCTGGCCGCCGGTCTCCTCGAAGTCGAGCTCGTCCCCGGTGAAGCGCCGGTACAGATCCGACAGGGGCGCCTCCCCGTCGGGGTCGACGAACAGGCCACCCACCACGTTGAGGAAGTCGTACCCGGTGGTGCCGGCCACCGGCCATCCCGGGGCCAGGTCCTCCTCCGCCTCGAGGATCTTCTCGACGACCGTCCATGCCCCGCCCGTCGCTCCCTCCAGACGCTCGAGGTAGCCGGTGGGGTCGCGGAGGCCGTCGGGGTGGTCGATGCGCAGGCCGTCGACGACGCCCTCCTCCACCAGCCTGATGATCAGGGCGTGCGTGTCCTCGAACACGCGCGGGTCCTCGATCCGCAGCGCGATCAGCCCGGTCACGTCGAAGAAGCGGCGGTAGTCCAGCTCGTAGCCGGCCACCTGCCAACGGGCCAGTCGGTAGTTCTGCCGGCCGAGAAGGGTGTCGAGGCGGTCGGGGTCGGAGTTGAAGCGCTCGACCGCCGCGTCCACGGCCTCGGCCAGGGCGGGATCGGCCCGGCACGCCGAGTCGAGCCGGGCGCGCAGCGTCTCCTTCTCCTCGTGCCGGCGCGCCACGCTGTCGCGGTCCGTCAGGGACGCGTCGGGCAGCCGGGCGAAGCCCCGCGCCAGCTCCGCCAGCTGGTTGCGGCCCGACCGCACCGCGGCATCGGCCAGCACCTCGTCGAGGGTGCGCGGCGAAACGGGCAGCTCGTGGTCGAAGTAGGACACGAGGAAGGAGCCGCCTTCGCGGCGCACCCGGATCTCCCCCGCCTCCAGCACCCGGCCGTAGTGGTCACCGAGGACCGGCACGAGCACGCGCTGGCGGAGCTTGGCCTCGGGCGGGTCCCAGTCGATGTCGAAGGCCCGGGCCCACACGCTCGAGGGCCCGTTCTCCAGCACGTCCCACCACCACGGGTTGTCCCGGCCGGCGGTGGCCATGTGGTTGGGGACCACGTCCACGATCATCCCGAGGCCCGCATCCCCGAGGGCGCCACTCAGAGCGTTCAGACCGTCGGGCCCGCCCAGCTCGTCGGAGATCCGACCGGGATCGACGACGTCGTAGCCGTGGGCGCTGCCGGGTGCCGCCTGGAGGATCGGCGAGCAGTACAGATGGGTGACACCCAGCTCGGCCAGGTAGGGCACCAGGGCGGCGGCGGCGGAGAACCGGAACGCCGAGTTGAGCTGCACCCGGTAGGTGCAGCCCGGCGCCGAGCGGAGGTCGGGGGGCACGGGGCTGACGGTACCCGCACCCCGTTGTGCCGACGCCAGGCTTGCGTTCGGGGACCAACAGGAAAGAATTGTCCGGACCGCCCCGATCCAGCGATGGAGGAGCTCCCCAATTGACCCAGCCCGGCACTGACGAGCACGTAGGCCAGGACCACCCCACCCACTCCCACGAGGCGCTGTCCCACCACCACGCCCACTACCACGTCACCCACAACTTCAACAGCCTGACCGGCGGCTTCGACCACCTGTTCACCCGGCACTCCCACCCCCACGACCATCCCGCCGTGGACCACGCCCACCACCCGCACCAGGATTTCGAGGCCGAGCACGCCGGTGAGGCCCACGCCCACGCGCCGACGAGCGGACCCGCACCGGCGGCCGCGACCAAGGCGGCCAAGAAGGCGGCTCCGGCCAAGAAGGCGGCCGGGACGACCAAGGCCGCGTCGTGAACAGAGCGGCGGCGTGAACCGGCTGGCGGACCAGACCAGCCCCTACCTCCGTCAGCACCAGGACAACCCTGTCGACTGGTACCCGTGGGGTGACGAGGCGTTCGGGCGCGCCCGCGCCGAGCAGCGCCCCGTGCTCCTGTCGGTCGGCTACTCGGCCTGCCACTGGTGCCACGTGATGGCCCACGAATCCTTCGAGGACACCGCCACCGCGGCGGTCATGAATGAGCTGTTCGTGAACGTCAAGGTCGACCGCGAGGAGCGCCCCGACGTCGACGCCGTCTACATGGAGGCGGTGCAGGCGATGACCGGGGGGGGCGGGTGGCCGATGACCGTGTTCCTGACGCCCGACGGGAGGCCGTTCTTCGCCGGGACGTACTTTCCCCGCGAAGCGGGCCGGGGCATGCCCGCGTTCGTCGACGTCCTGCGCGCCGTGGCCGAGGCGTGGCAGACGAGGCGCGAGGACGTTCTCGGCCAGGCGGACCAGTTGGTCGAGGCGGTGGCCGCCCGCTCGTCGCTCCCCGACCCGGCCGACCGCCCGGCCGTCCCGGCGCGCGCCGTGCTCGACGGCGCCTACCAGTCGCTGCGCGCTCTGCACGACGAGCAGCGGGGCGGCTTCGGCCCGGCGCCCAAGTTCCCCCAGCCGGCCATGCTCGAGCTGCTGCTGCGCGCCCACGCCCACAACACCAGCCCCGAGACGATGGCCATGGTCACCACCACCCTCGACGCCATGGCGTCGGGCGGGATCTACGACCATCTGGGCGGTGGTTTCGCCCGTTACTCCGTCGACGCCAACTGGCTGGTCCCCCACTTCGAGAAGATGCTGTACGACCAGGCCGGGCTGGTGCGCGTGTACCTGCACGGGTGGCAGCACACCGGCCACGCCCGCTGGATGCAGGTCGTGGAGGAGACCATCGGTTACGTGCTGCGCGACCTCGGCGCTCCCGAAGGGGGTCTGTATTCGGCCGAGGACGCCGACTCGGAGGGCCACGAGGGCCGCTTCTACGTCTGGACACCGGACCAGATCCGAGCCGTGGTCGGTCCCGAGCGCGCCGAGCCGGCGTGCGAGTGGTGGGGCGTGACGACCAGCGGGAACTTCGAGGGCGCCAACATCCTGCACAGACCGGTGCGGGGTGGTCTGCTGCGGCCGGCCGAGATCGAGTCGATCAGACAGGACCTGTTCACCGCCCGGTCGGGCCGGGTCCGGCCCGGCCTCGACGACAAGGTGCTGACCGAGTGGAACGCCATGTTCTGCTCGGCCCTGGCGGAAGCGGCGTGGGTCACCGGCCGCGGGGACTGGTTGGCCGCCGCCACGCGCATCGGGCGCTTCCTCCTCGACGAGCTGCGCCCCGACGGGCGGTGGATGCGTTCCTGGCAGGGCGGCCGGGCCCGCCATCCCGCCTACGCCGCCGACCACGCCTGGCTGGTCGACGCCTTCGTTCGGCTGGCCGAGGCGTCGGGACGCCCGGAGTGGCTCGAGCAGGCATCTGCCGCCGCCGACACCCTCCTCGACCTGTTCTGGGACGCCGACGAGGGTGGCCTGTTCACCACCGGCCGGGACGCCGAGCAGCTGATCGTGCGGGCCAAGGACTACTTCGACGGCGCCACCCCGTCCGCCAACTCGGTGGCGGCGGGCGCCCTTCTCCGCCTGGCCGCCCTGACGGGCCGGGACCGCTACCGCGAGGCGGCCGAGGCCATCCTGGCCCGGGTGGTGCCGCTGGCAGTCAACCACCCGACGGCATTCACCCACGCCCTGGCGGCCCTCGACCTGCAGGCCTCGGGAACGGTGGAGATCGTGGTGGCCGGGGAGCGGCCCGATCTGCTGGCCGAGCTGCGCCCCCTCCACCTGCCCACGGCCGTGCTGGCCTGGGGGGAGCCCTCGGGCGGGCCCCTCTGGGAGTCCCGGGCCGACGGCTTCGCCTACGTGTGCCGGGACTACTCGTGCCTGGCACCGGCGTCGACCCCGCCCGAGCTGGCCGACCGCCTGGCGGGGATCCCGGGGGGGCGGGCCGCCGCCTAATCCACCACGACCCCCGTCGCGCGGTGCACCATGGGACCGTGCAGGTGATCTCCTCTCCGACCCGGGCGGCCGACCCCGGGACCGCCCTGGGCATGATGGTGCTGTGCGACGGGCCCGAGGGCTGCGCCGCCGTCGACGTGAGCTCGGGGGCCCTGGTCCGGGCCCGCTACTCGGACCAGGCCGAGGCCCTGGCACCCTTCGACCTGGTGCGGGCGGTCATCGCCGAGGACCCCGACTGCCCCGATCCCACCCAGCCGGAGGCGGTGACGCTGGCCGGCCCGCCGGAGCGGGTGGGCCGCCTCCGGCGCCGGCAGGTGCGCCGGCTGGTCGCCCCCCTCCTCCTGCCCCCCGGTGAGCAGCCCTTCGGCTTCCCGGGCTCGGCGGCCCAGTACTGGACCGTCCCGGGGGACCGCCCCTCCCTGGCCGTGCTGGCCCCCGAGCGCCCCCCGCTCGTGCGGGACCGCGGGGAAGGCGACGTCGTCTGCCGGTTCGGCTGGGCCGGCGTGCAGCTGGAGATGCCCGTCGCCCACCAGCCCGTGCGGCGGGCCATCACGGGCTCACGGTCCCTGCTGAGCGGGACGGATCCGGCCCAGGTGCTCGGCTTCCCGCCCGCCTACCTCGTCCTTGCCCTCTCCGACCCCCAGGACGGGCGCTGCTACAAGGTCGTCGTCGGCTTCCTGCCCCGGCCCTGAGCCGCCCCGGCCGGCGGGGCGGAGGAGCCGCCCGCGGGCCGGGATCCCGTCGCGCCGAGCACCCTCTGCACCTCCGGGTCCTCCGCCAGCCGGGCCGTTGACTCGTAGGCGGCCCGGGCCACCCCGGCCAGGTCCCCGGACCGCATCATGTTCACGCCGTGCTCGGACGCCTCGGCGGCGCTGGGCCGGACCAGGATGACCTCGGCGCCGTGCCGGTGGGCCGCCGCCACCTCGCGGGCCAGGGCGTTGTTGGCCAGCCTCCTGGTGGCCCGCAACAGCAGACCCGGCGGGTCGTCGTCGCGGTAGGCCATCGGGACCACGCCCACGATCACGTCGCAGCCGTCACGTCCCGCCAGATCGAGATTGGTCGTGGAGTGGGCCCCGCCGTCGATCAGCTCCCGCCGGCCGTAGCGGACGGGCGGATAGGCGCCGGGAATGGCGCAGCTGGCCATCACGGCCTGGGGCAGGGTCAGGCGCGGCGGCCGCCGCCGGCCGAGCACGATGCGCCGCCCGCTCACGATGTCGACGGCGCACAGCCAGGTAGGCCGGTCGGGCCACTCCGCCGGCAGCTCGGCCTCGAAGCGCCGGCGCCCCTCGGCCATGAAGAACATCCCTCCCGGGAAGGCCCGCCTGAGGGGTGCGGGCAGCGCCGGTAGCGGCGCCCGGAACGTGGTCCGCGAGACGACGAAGGCCGAGCCCAGCCCCCGCCGCACCACGTCGAGGGGGGTCCGGAAGGCGGCCCGGAAGAGCGGGGGCAGGCCCTCCATCTCCGCCCCCGACTCCGGTGCCGGCGGGAGCTCGCTCGACACCACGATCCCCCAGAGGGCGTCGGTGCTCCAGCCGCTGCGCACGTAGGCCGCCACCACGGAGCCGGCCGAAGTGCCGACGACGAGGTCGGCCCGTTCGGGCAGGAGCCCCGCCACCTGCTCCAGAGCGCGCAGCGCCCCGGCGTGGTACGCGAGCCCGACGGTCCCGCCCGCGCCGAGAACCAGGCCGAGCTTCAGAGGGCGGATCGGGTGGTGGTGACGGTCAGCGCCCGACGCTGTGGGAGGCCAGGTCCTCGGCCATGGCCCAGCCGAACACCACCAGGCTGTCCCGGCGGGCGGCGTCGACCCCGTCGAAGAAGGCGGCCACGTCGGCGGCTATGGCCTCGGGCTTCAGGGCGTCGTGGTCCAGCACCCCGGCCACCTGTCCGTCGCCGGCCAGGACGAAGGTCCGGTCGTCGATACGGCCCTCGGCGCCGAAGCGCTTGGCCAGGCGCCGCCCCCATGCCCGCTCCTCCCCCGTGGCCCGGTGGTCGGGGCGGGGAACGATGTCCTCCAGCCCCCGCAGGGCCTGGAATCCCGAGGCGGAGGCCAGCCTGGTCCCGACGAGGACGTCCTCGTCCGGGAAGGCCAGCACGGCCCGCCGGTACTGGTCGGCCATCAGCGCCCGCAGGATGGAATCCCGCTTGGCCGTCCGCTTGACCGACGCCAGGCCGATCAGGAGCGAGGGGGTGCCGCCGATCCGTTCGAGGGTGCAGAGCGAGAATCCCTGGAGGCGGCCGCCGTCCCGGGCCTGACTGACCAGCACCCACTCCTCGCGCTGCTTGGAGAGGAACCCGACGTCGAAACCGGCCGGACCGGCGGCGGCGATATCGGCCATCTCGGCCAGCTCGGCATCGCTGAGGGCGGTGCAGTCCTTGGTCTCGACCTCGATAGACATGCCAGCTCTTTTGCTCCTGCAGCTGTCGTCGACGGGGGGTGGGTCGCAATTGACCGCCCCGTCAGTTTACGGGATGGCGGCGGTCCCCATCCAAGCCGCCGTCAGCAGTGGCCGGCCACGCAGAAGGCCCAGACGGCGTTGATCCCCGGAACCGCCGACCCGCCCTCGCTGATCCCCGATCCCAGGAACACGGCCGGCCCCGCCACCGCTGCCCCCGAGGCCACCGCCGCCCCCAGGGGGAACGACCACAGCCGGGCCCCGGTGCCGGCGTCGTAGGCGTCGATCTGGAAGCCGGTCGTGGACGGGGCGAACACCACCCCGCCGGCATACGTGACCGCGCTGTAGCTGGGCAGGGAGACCGGCTGCTGCCAGCGCACCACGCCCGAGGCGGCGTCGACAGCGTGGAGCGAGGCCGCCCGGAGGGGGTCGCACGCCGGGGTGGCGACCGTCGGGGCGTAGCCGTGGCCCTCGTCGACGCAGGCCAGGCTGGTGTCCGGGAGCGGCACTGCCGGGTTGGTCGAGGTGGACTGGGAGCTCAGCGGCGTCGTGATGGCGCTGGCGCCGAACCAGGTGCTCTCGGGCGCCGCGCTTCCCGAGGGCACCGCCGCCCCCAGGGCCGCGGCGCCGATGAACCCTCCGACCGCCCCCCCGAACTGGTCGCCGAGCTGGCCGGGCTGGGCCGCCTGGCTGCTCCAGAGGAGTCTGGTCGGGGCGCCGGCCGGCGGGTCCTCGGCCACCGCGTAGACGTATCCCGACTTCCCGGCCTCGATCACGGCGCGGGTGGAACCCAGTGTCGTGATTATCGGCGAGGACCCGAAGTCCGTGTCCCCGCCGTCGGCGAAGCGGGCGCTGGTGTAGTCGTTGGCCGGCTCGGTGAAGCGCCAGACCTGGTCGCCACTGGTGGCGTCGACGGCCACGATGGCGTCGACGGTCGACCGGGTCGGGCAGTTGCCGGTGCCGAACACCACCAGGCCGTGTCCGCTGTGGGCGCCCGGGTCCACCGCCGGGGACGACCAGACGTCCCCGCACCCGTTGGTGTCGCTGGGGGCGTCGAGCGTGCCCACCTTGGTGCCGGCCGGCCCCGTCTCGGGCTCGTACTTCCACTTCAGGGCGCCCGTAGCGGCGTCGAAGGCCTGCACCCCGGGGGGCGCGGACCCACCGGGGTTCTCGTTGGAGTCGCTGCCCACGAAGACGAGGACGCCCTGGCCGCGGACAGCCGCCACCGCCGGGGAGGACTCGATCTCCATGCTGCTCTTGGGGTTGCGGGGGTCGAGGTCCTGCTGCCAGACACACGCGCCGGTGGCGGCGTCGAGGGCGTACAGGGTTCCGCCGCCGCCGAAGATCACCAGCTGGCGGCCGCGGGGCAGGGAGGCCACCGCCGCGCTCGAGGTGATCTCCCCGTAGTCGACATGGTGTTGGTCGGCGTGGCAGCCGTTGGTCGGCGACGTCACGCTGAACGTCCACTTCCGGGCCCCGGTCGTGCGGTCGAGGGCGTAGAAGATCCCCCCGGCGTCACCCACGAACACGCGGCCGCCGGCCACCGTCGGGGTGGCCGTGACCGGGTTGGCGGTACGGGCCTGCCACGCTGGAAGGAGCGTGGCCGCGTTGGTGGTCGTCACCCCGGCCCCGCACGCCGCACCCGTGCGCGAGGCGTCGTGCTGGTACATGGGCCAGTCCCGGGAGCATGCCGACGGCGCCGGGGCCGATGCGGCCGAACCAATCCCGGGCAGGACCGTGAGCGCCAGCGCACCTCCCCCGGCCACGGCTGCGGCCAGGCGGGCGGCGCTCCGGCGGGAAGCGCGTCCGGGTGCGGTCATGGCCCCGCTCAGCAGCCGGTCGGGCTGACGGCCAGCAGCTGGCCATCAGCGGCGTCGTAGCCGGGGAGGTTGCTCGTGGCCGGAACCAAGGGGTCCGTGGCCTGGCCGAGGAAGCCGGGGTTCACCGAGACCCCACAGGTGCCGGCGTAGATGCCGGGGGTGGGCCAGATCGACGGGTCGGCCGGAGAGCGCTGCGGGTCGGGGTCGGAGTAGATCTGCACCCCGGGCTCGGCGTTGACATTGCTGGCCGTGCCCTGCCGGTAGGAGTCCATGCCGGTGTAGCCCTTGGAAGAGCACGCCTTGTTGTTCTCCGTGTCCGGGCCCCCGCTGTTGCAGTTCGGGGACTCGGAGTTCACGCTCGGGTCGTTGCTGTAGTCGTAGACGTTGCTGTTCTTGCGGGAGCATCCCGACTTGGGCGTCACGTCCTTGTTGGCCCCGCACCCGTGGTACAGCGTCTGCTCCTGGGTCGTGCCCTCGGCGCAGATCCCGTCGGCGCACGCTCCGGTCGACGCGTTGGCGAGGCCCTCGGGATGCTGGGCCGTGCCGCTCTGGGCGAGGTTCTGCGGGGTCAGGCTCAGGGTGATGCCGCCACCGTCCGAGGGCCCGTTGACGGCGCCGTCGGTGTCGTAGCAGGTGGTCCGCACGTCGTTGGGGCACGCCTTGGAGCCGGAGGCGCCGTCGTGCTCACCGTTGTCGTTGTTGTCGTCCATGCCGAAGTAGACGAGCAGGCCGTCCTTGAGGATCGGGTCCAGGGCGGTGTTCGTGCCGGTGTCGGGGGTGAGGTCCAGCGGGCTGGAGGCGTAGTGCTTGTCCTCGCACGGCTTGCCGAGGGTCGCTACCAGCGGGCAGTAGATGGCGTAGTAGTCGAAGGTGGCGCTGGCGCCGGCGCCCTTGGCGTTGTTCCCGCAGCCCTTGCCGGTCCCCCCGCCGGTCCCGTCCGTGTTGGCCGCCACGCACCCGGCGTGGGGGGACGCCGCTCCGCCCGGGTAGCCGATGCTGAACTCCGTCGGCGTTCCGGGGCTGTTCCTGTCCTGGGGCTCCTGGTTGAGGCCGGCCTCGGCGTAGCGGGTGTTCCCGCGCGAGGCGTTCCCCTGGGAGGTGCCTCCACTCTCGACGTTGAGGGCCGCGTCGTGGCAGCCGGGCTGGGTGTAACCCTGCGGGGAGTTGTTGGCCTCGGCGTTGGCCGTGCAGTCCTGCTGGGAGGGCTGGTAACCGCCGCCGCTGACCGCCCGGGCCACGCCGGCCATGGCCAGCGACAGGCTCACGGCCGTGCCCGCGGCCAGTGCCGCCTTCAGGACCCTTTGACTCATCTGTTGCCCTCCGGAGCGCCAAGAAACGGGGTGGTGTGATGTGACAGATGGGCCGGTATGTGTCCGACCGCCGCTGGGGAGAGGTTCGGCGTCGGCAGCCCGAATCCTGCGGGCCGGCGTCGATTCGGCCCTATCGGTCCGGTCGGTAGATTCCCCGCCGTGGACCCGGGCCCCAGGACAGCTCTCATCACCGGCGGCAGCGGCGGGATAGGCCTGGCCACCGGGCGTCTGCTGGCCGGGAGGGGCTACGACGTGGTGCTGACGGCCCGGCGGTCCGGCCCGCTGGAGGAGGCCGCCGCCGGCATCGGCGCCCGGTGGGTGGCGGCCGACAGCGCCGACGAGGAGTCCTTCCGGGCCGTGGTGGAGGCGGCGGGCCCGGTCGGGCTGCTGGTCCACAGCGTGGGGGTCATGGCCGGCACCTTCGTGCGCCGGGAGACGGCGGCCGCCTTCGACGACATCGTCCGGACCAACCTGCGGTCCGCCTTCATCGTGAGCGCCGCCGCCCTCCCCGCCATGGAGGCCGGCGGGCGCATCGTGTTCCTGTCCTCATCGGCCGCCCACGCCCCGCAGCCGGGGCGGGCGGCGTACTCGGCGTCCAAGGCGGGGCTGAACGCCTTTGCCGAGGCGCTGGCCGGGGAGGTGGAGCGGGACGGCATAGCCGTGCACGTGGTGACCCCCGCCCCGGTGGCCACCCCGATGCTCGACGACGTCCACTTCCCGATGCTCACCCTGGACCCCGAGCACGTGGCCGCCGCCATCGCCTGGCTGGACGAGCTGCCGCCTTCGGTGGTCCTGCGGGAGCTGGAGATGCGGGCCGTGCAGGACGGCCCCTTCGTCCCCCCGGTGTTCGTCCCCGCCGCCGCCCGGGCGCGGGGTCGCACCGAGCTGATGCACCGCGCCGGGTCCTAAGACCCGGGGGGAAGGGGCCAGCGGAACAGCTCGCAGGCGTTGCCGTAGGCGACCTTGCGCAGCACCTCGTCCCCCAGGTGGCCGAAGCCGGCCTCCACCGCCTTGCCCGTGGCCGGCCACGTCGAGTCGGCATGGGGATAGTCGCACTCCACGGTGAGGTGGTCCGGCCCCATCCGGGCCACCACGGCGTCGACGCTGCTCGGGTCGTCGATCGAGCAGAACCAGAAGTTCCGGGCCAGCACGTCGCTCGGGCGCAGGTCCCCATTCCAGTGCCCCGACTCGGTCCCCGAGGCCGAGTGCTCGAGCACGTAGTCGGCGCGGTCCGCCAGCATCACCACCCAGCCGATGCCGCCCTCGGACATGGCGATCCTGATGGCCGGGAACCGCTGGCAGACCCCCGACCACAGCCAGTCGCTGGCCGCGACCAGTGCGCTGGCGGGAAACAGCGTCGGGAACAGCTCGAAGGGCGGGTCCGGGGACGGGATCGGCGCCCACCCCGCCGAGCCGGTGTGCAGGCATATGACCGTCCCGGTCTCCTCGCAGGCGGCAAAGAACGGGTCCCAGTGGCGCCGGTGCACCGACGGCAGGTCCAGCTTGGCCGGGATCTCCGGGAAGCTCACGGCGCGGAAGCCGAGCTCGGCGTTGCGACGCACGTCGTCGGCCGCGATCTGCGGGTCCTGCAGCCACGCCAGCTGCAGCGGGATGATCCGGTCGGGGTGGGTCCCGGCCCAGACCTCGCCGTGCCACTGGTTCCACGCCCGCACGCAGGCCAGGCCCAGCTCCGGGTTCTTGCTGCGCGAGAACACCGCCCCGCAGAAGCCGGCGATCAGCGAAGGGAAGCACACCGACGCCCAGATCCCCCCGGCGTCCATGTCCTTGACCCGTTCCTCGATGTCGTAGCAGCCGGGGCGCATCTCGTCGAAGCGCGCCGGCTCCATGCTCCACTCCTCCTTGGGCCGGCCCACCACGGCGTTGAGGCCGATGTTGGGATAGAGGTTGCCCTCGTACACCCATGTCTCCCTGCCCGCATCCAGCTCGACCACGCGGGGCGCCTCTTCGGCCAGGTCCGCCGGCATGCGCCCTTCGAAGAGGTCGGGGGGCTCGATCAGGTGGTCGTCGACCGAGATGATCAGAGGTCCGGACGTGGCGTCGAACAGTCCCATCACCGGAGATGGTAACTGGGCCCGCTCTACGCTGATCGGGTGCGCGAGCCGACCATCGCCGCCCACCTCGCGGCCCGGACCGAAGACGACCGGCCCGGGCTGCTGTTCGAGGACCGCCAGTGGAGCTGGGCCGAGGTGGTGGCCGAGTCGGGGCGCCGGGCCCGGCTCCTCCACGCCCTCCGGGCCGAAGGGGGGCTCGAGCCCTTCCACGTGGGCGTGCTGCTGGAGAACGTCCCCGAGTACGTCTTCCTGCTGTTCGGGGCGGCGCTGGCGGGGGCCACCGTCGTCGGCCTCAACCCGACCCGGCGAGGGGCCGCCCTCGAGCGCGACATCGTGCACACCGACTGCGGGACGGTGATGACCGACGCCGGAGGGTCCCGGCTCCTGGCCGGCCTCGACCTGCGGGGCGCGGCCGGCACCGCTCCGCCCGTGGTCACGATCGACGACCAGAGCTATCAACAGCGGGTGACCGCGGCTGGACCCGGGTCCGAACCCGATCCGGAGCGGCTTCCGGGCCCCGCCACGCTTTATCTCCTGGTCTTCACGGCCGGGTCCACCGGCACGCCCAAGGCGGTGCGGATGACCCAGGGTCGGGCGGCACGTACCGCCGCCGACTCGGCGGTGGCCTTCACCGATCGCGACGTCCTCTACTGCGCGATGCCGCTGTTCCACGGCAACGCCCTGCTGGCCAACCTGTTCGCGGCTCTGGTCTCGGGGGCCAGCGTGGTGCTGCGGCGGCGGTTCAGCGCGTCCGGCTTCCTGCCCGACGTGCGTCGGTACGGGTGCACCTACTTCAACTACGTCGGCCGGGCCCTCTCCTATCTCTTGGCCGTACCCGAGTCCCCGGACGAGCGCGACCACCGACTCAAGTGGACCCTCGGTTCGGAGGCGTCGCCGCGGGACCGGGCCGAGTTCACCCGCCGCTTCGGGGTGCCGGTCTTCGAGGGCTACGGGTCGAGCGAGAACGCGGTCGTGATCTCGCCGGTGCCGGGCACTCCGTCGGGCGCTCTCGGCAAGCCCCGGGAGGGGTTCGACGTCGCGATCCTCGACCCCGAGACGGGGGGAGAGAAGGCCACGGCCGTGCTCGACGACGACGGCCGTCTCACCAACCCGGAAGAAGCCATCGGGGAGATCGTGGGCCGCAACACGGCCGGGCGCTTCGAGGGCTACTACAACAACCCCGAGGCCGACGCCGCCCGCACCCGGGCCGGTTGCTACTGGACAGGTGACCTCGGATATCGCGACGCCGACGGTTTCATCTGGTTTGCGGGCCGCACCGCCGACTGGCTGCGCGTCGACGGGGAGAACTTCTCGGCCGGGGCGGTGGAGCGGATCATCGACCGCTTCCCCGGGCCGCGGGGCGTCGCCGTCTACGGGGTGCCCGACCCGGTGACCGGGGATCAGGTCATGGCGGCGCTCGAGGGGGCCGGCCCCGACGCCTTCGACGCCGCCGCCTTCGACCACTTCCTGGCCGGCCAGCCCGACCTCGGCACCAAGTGGGCGCCCCGCTTCGTGCGCCTGGTGGACGCCCTTCCCGTCACGGGGACCGGCAAGCTCGACAAGGCCCCACTGCGCGCCGCCGCCTGGGAGACGCCCGACCCGGTGTGGTGGCGCCCGCAGGCGGGTGCCCCGCTCCGCCCGATGGAGGATGCCGACCGCGCCGAGCTGCGCCAGCTGTTCGCTCGCAACGAGCGCGCCGCCCTGCTGCCGGGCTGACCGGCGGCTCTACCGGCGGCGGCCGCCGAACACCCCGACGTGCAGCATGGCGGCCAGGGTGTCGAGGAGCTGCTCACGCTCGACGGGGACCATCTGCACGACCGAGTAGAAGCTGACCCGCTCCAGCATCGAGACCATGGCCAGGGCGGCGGCGCCGGGGTCCACGCCGGGGGTGGGCTCGAGCTCACGCACCCGCCGCTCCAGCTGGCGCACGAAGCGCCGCAGCACACGTGCTCCTGTGCGCGCCATCTCCGCGTTCTGGACGTTGGCCTCCGTCCACGCCCGGATCACGGGGTGGTAGTGCTCGTAGATGGCGTAGAAGCGGTCCAGCCACCGGCGCAGCTCCTGGCGGCCGGCCCGGTTGGAGGCGATCGACGGCAGTGACTCCGCCAGCTGCCTCATCTCCTCGGTGACGTCGGCCACCAGGGCGCGGAACAGGTCCTCCTTGCTCGAGAAGTAGAGGTAGAAGGTCCCGTGGGAGGTGCTGGCCCGCTCGACGATGTCGTCGATGCGCGCCGCGTGGTAGCCCCGCTGGTCGAGGACGACTATGGCCGCCTCGAGCAGCCGGCCGAGCGTGGCTCGGCCCTGGGCCCGCAGCTGGCGGCCGCGGGCGGGCGCCCCGCCGGTGGTGGACGGGGCTACGTCTGCGCCGAGGGTCACGCCGATCCGGCGGCCAGCTTCTCCGCCATCACGACCAGGGCCCGGCGGTCGGCCTTCTGGCTGGTGAGCCATGGGACGTCCTCGTTGCCGATGACGAAGATGCGCCGGGGCACCTTGTACGAGGACAGCTGGTCGCGCGCCCGGGCGCGCGCCAGTTCGGCCAGCTCGGCCGGTGGCCGCTCCGGAACCTCCGGGTCGGGGACGACCAGGGCCACGACCTCCTGGCCCCGGTCGGGATGGGGCACGCCGAGGACGAAGGCCATCTTCACCTCCGACAGGCCCATCAGGCACATCTCGACCTCGATCGGCGCCACGTTCGAGCCCGCCGTCTTGATCAGGTCGGACTGGCGCCCGGTGAAGAAGAACCAGCCGTCCCGGAAGTAGCCCCGGTCCCCCGTGTGGTACCAGCCGTCGGCGTCGAACACCTCGGCTCGCTCCTTGCGGTACAACCCGAGCATCAGGCTGTAACCGCGCACGAGCACCTCCCCCTCCTCGCCGGGAGGAAGCACGGCGCCCGTCGTGGAGTCGATGATGCGGTGCTCGGTGCCGGGCACCTCGTGGCCGAAGGTCCCGCGGTACTCCTCGGGCGCGCCGTGGACCTCGTCCTCGGGGTACCAGAACGTGTGGGGACCGCAGGTCTCGGACATCCCGAGCGAGGTGACGGCGAGGCCGGGGTCGGCCGGCCGCCGGTCGGCCGGCACGGCGTCGTAGAACGAACCGGAGCGGATCGACGCCAGATTGGTCGTGGCGAAGTCCGGGTGCTCGCGCAGGCTCTTGGACACGGCCGGCCACGCCGACACGTGCGTGACCCGCTCCCTCTCCATCAGCGCCAGGGCGCCGCCCGCCTCGAGCACGTCCTGGGTGAGGAATGCGGCGCCGACGGTCATGGCCCGCAGCAGGGTGAAGGAGAACCCCCCGACCCAGCAGAGCGGCATGGGCGTCCAGAGCCGGGCGGCCCCGTCGACGTCGGAGAGGGCGGCCAGGTTGCGGGCGTGGCGGATCAGCGCCCCGTGGCTGTGCACCACACCCTTCGGCTCTCCCGTGGAGCCCGACGTGTAGGTGATCAGCATGGGATCGGCCGGGACCACGTCCTCGGCCATGCCGTCGACCACCCCCGTCAGAGCCTCGGCGTCCGGGCCGGCGTCGGCCCCGGCACCGTCCGCCCCCAGCCCGGCGCCGTAGCCCCCCTCGGCCCAACCGACCGGGGAGTCCCCCCACAGGAGGATCCGGCGCAGCTGCGGAAGGGTCGGCGCCAGGAGCCGCCCCTCCGGGCCGCCGGCCTCCTGTTCGGCCAGCTCCGGGGCAATCGTCTCGAGGCGGTCCAGGTAGTCGTGCTGCAGGAACGACGCCACCCCGAGAAGCACCTGCACGTCGGCGTGGCGCAGGAACCGGCCCAGCTCGGGGGTGCGGTAGAAGGTGTTGACGGGAATGGCCACGGCGCCGAGACGGGCCACGGCCGCCCAGGCCACGACCCACTCCCACCCGTTCGGGAACAGGACGCCCACGTGGGTCCCCTTGCCGACGCCCGCACCCACCAGCCGCGCCGCCAGCAGGCGGGACCGCCGGTCCAGCTCGGCATAGCTGACCCGCGCGTCGGGCGTCACCACGCAGTCGTCGGCCCCGTGGCGCTCGCTGCCCGCCCGCAGGAGCTCGGGGACCGTCGGGATGTGGTCCGGGAACACGGGGGCCGGCGCGCTCATCAGAACGGCCTCTCGGCCGGACCCTCCCGCCGTCCCGGGGTGAAGGTGGCGGGCATGCTCACGATCCCGGTGAGGGTCGGGTTCCCGGAGTAGAAACGGGTGGCGTCGCGATCTACGCGGTAGTCCGGCATGCGGCGCAGCACCTGGCGCACGATCACCTGGAACATGGTCCGGGCCAGGTGCATGCCGATGCAGCGGTGCGGGCCCACGCCGAACGCCAGGTGCCGGTTCGGGGCGCGGTCGAGCACCACCTGCTCGGGCCGGTCGAACTCGGCCTCGTCGTGGTTGGCCGACAGCCAGCTGATGAGGACGACGTCCCCCTTCTTCAGCTGCTGGCCGCCGAGCTCCACGTCCCGGGTCACGGTGCGGGTGAGGGTCTCGTTGACGGAGTAGTACCGCAGGTACTCCTCGGTGGCGATGACCAGTCGGTCGGGGTCGGCGGCGAGCCAGGCCCTCTGGTCGGGCTCCATGTCCAGGTGGTGCAGGGCCAGCGACGTGAGTGAGGTGGTCGTGTCGAGGCCACCGCCGACGAGGTTCCAGAGCACGGCGCTCACCTCCTCGTCGGACAGGCGGCGGCCCTCGATCTCCAGCTCGACCAGTCGGGTGAGCAGGTCCTCGCGGGGCCGGGCCCGGCGGTCAGCCGCCTCCCGGAGCAGCTCGGCCACGATGTCGGGGACCCGAGCCATGGCCCGGTCGTACTCGGGCTGCCCCGGGTTGTAGGCGACGGAGGCGTGGAACAGCTCGCCGTAGTACTCCCAGCTCGAGCACGGCAGGCCGACGAGCTGCATGGTGATCACAGCGGGGACAGGATTGGCCAGGTCCTCGACCAGGTCCATCTCCCCGCTCTCGATGCGCTCGTCGATGAACCAGGTGGTGAGCGCCTCCATGAGGGGTCGCAGGGCGGTCACGGCGGGGGGCAGCAGGAACGGGTTCATCACCCGACGCAGCGCCTGGTGCACCACCCCTCCGGCCTCGGCTATCCCCGCCGGGGGGATGCCCCGCGGCCGGGGCACGCCGGCTATGCCCTGCCACGCCATGGGCTCCCCGTCACGGGGTGGGGCGTAGTAGCTGGAGAAGGTCTCCTCGTCCCGCGACACCTGGGCCACCAGATCGTGGCCGCTGACGACCCAGAAGCCGCCGTAGCGGGTGTTGTAGGCCACCGGGCTCTGGCGCAGCCGGCGCCACTCGGCGTGCCGGTTGGCCAGGAACTCGTTCGAGTGGTGGTCGAACTCGACTGTCGGCGTGACGCTCATGCAAACCCCACCAATTCCGTCCCCACCCAATCGTCCCCGGTGGCGAACTGTACCTGACGCCCGCGTCAGGGTCCGGGCCGGCCGGGTTGACCGGGGCCGCCCGGCGCTCCACACTGCGCCGGTGGCGGACCTGCTGATCGACCAGCTCCGGATGATGGCGGAGGGCTTTCCCGACCAGACCGCCTACGCGGTGGTGCCCGACGGTAGCGAGCTCTCCTTCGCCGGGTGGGACCGGGAGTCGGACCGCCTGGCCAGGGGTCTGTTGGCCGCCGGGGTCGAGAAGGGGGACCGGGTGGCGGTGTACATGCCCCCCGAGTCGGCCCTGTCGTGGATCGTGGCCTACGCCGCCGTGCACAAGGCGGGGGCGGTGGCGGTGCCGACCAACACCCGGCTGGCGGCCCGCGAGCTCGAGTACGTCCTGGCGCACTCCGGCGTGGTGGCGGCCTTCACGGCCGGCGCCACCGCCGAGACCCTGGCCCGGGTCCGCTCCGCCCTCCCGGCGCTGCGCTGGGCCGTGGCCGCCGGGGAGGACGTCCCGAGCGGCTTCGTCCCCTGGGACCAGGCCGGCTCCTCCGGGCCCCCTCCGCACGTGCCCCTCGACGGGGACGACATGGCCGACATCATGTACACCTCGGGCACCACCGGCCGGCCCAAGGGGGTGGTCGTGCGGCACCGCAACGCCGCCATGATGCCGAACGCCCTCCCCAACTGGTCAGGGGACGGCTGGCTGCACGCCTCTCCCCTGTTCACCTTCGCCGGCATCGCGTCGGTGTACAACCCGATGAAGCTCGGGATGACCGGGCTCTACCAGCCCCGCTTCGACGCCGGCACGTGGCTGGAGGTCGTGGAGAAGCGCCGGCCGGCTGCCGTCTTCCTCGTGCCGGCCATGGCCCAGCTGCTGATTGCCCATCCCCGGTTCGACGAGGCCGACCTGACCAGCATCCTGATGGCCTCGATCGGCAGCGCTCCGCTGGCGCCCGAGACCATGCGCCGCCTGCAGACGAAGCTGCCCCAGACCTGGGTGTCGAACAACTGGGGCATGACCGAGGCCGGTTCGGCGTTCTGCAGCCTGCCCCCGGAGGAGGCGTCCCGCCGGATCGGGTCCGTGGGCAAGCCCGTCCCCCCCGTCACGTTCCGGATCGTCGACGACGACGGCGCCGAGCAGCCCCCTGGCAGCGTCGGGGAGCTGCTGGTGTCGAACCCGGGCAAGGAGAGGGAGTACTTCGCCGATCCGGACGCCACGGCCGAGACCTGGCGGGACGGCTGGCTGCACACCGGGGACCTCGCCCGTCTCGACGAGGACGGCTACCTGTACATCGTCGGGCGCAAGAAGGACGTGATCATCCGTGGCGGCAACAACGTCCATGCCGCCGACGTGGAGGCGGCCCTGCTCGAGCATCCGGCGGTCCTGGAGGCGGCGGTGGCCGGCATACCGCATGAGGTCCTCGGGGAGGACGTGGCGGCCTGGGTGGTATGCGGCGCGGAGCCGCGTCCGACCTTCGATGAGCTCACCGCCTTCCTGCGGGAGCGGCTCTCGGACTACAAGGTTCCCCGCCGCATCTCGTTCGTGCCCGAGCTGCCCCGCAACGCCACCGGGAAGGTCATGAAGCACCTCCTGCCGACGGACTGAGCACGAGGTCGGCCAGGCGTCGGCGCTGCCACGACTGGCCCCCGAACAGCACGTCGTTCTGCTTCACCCGCCGGAACAGCAGGTGGCAGTCGACGTCCCAGGTGAACCCGACCCCGCCATGGACCTGGATGCTCTCCCCGGTGACCATGTTGGCGGCCTCGGCCACGAACGCCTTGCACATGGCCGCCGCCGCCTCCCGCTGTGGATCGTCGACGACGCTGGCCCAGGCCGCCCAGTGGGTCCCCACCCGCGCCAGCTCGAGCTGGTGGAGCATGTCGACGACCTTGTGGCGGATGGCCTGGAAGCTGCCGATGGGCCGGTCGAACTGGACGCGCGACTTCGCGTACTCGACGGCCAGCTGTAGAGCGCGCTCCGCCGCCCCCACTGTGTCGGCGCACAGCGCCACCGCCACGTCGTCGGCCACCCGGGCCAGCAGGGCCCGCTGATCCCCGGGCGGGCCGACCCGCCGGGCCCGCCGCCCGCCGAGGTCGAGGCGGGCCATCTTGCGCGTGACGTCGAGCGCCGGCACGGGGACACCCTCGGGCTCGTCGAGCACGAAGACCGCCAGCCCCTCGGGATCCTTCGCCACGACCAGTGCGAAGTCGGCCGTGTGCCCGTCCGGCACCAGCGGCTTCGATCCCTCGAGCGACCAGTCCCCGCCGGCCCCGCCGCCGTCGGCGCGCCGGGTGGCGCTGGCGCTCACCGAGTCCAGGGGGTCCCCGGCGCCGCCCTCCTCGAGGGCAAGCGTGCCCCGCCGCCGGCCGGCGGCCAGCTCCCGCAGCAGCTCCCGGTCTCCGAGCCGGTCGGCGGCGAGCGTGGCGGCCACCACCGAGGACAGCACCGGTCCGGGCAGAGGGAGGCGCCCGCTCTCCTCCATGAGGACGACGAGGTCGATCAGGCCGAGACCGGCGCCCCCCAGCTCCTCGGGCACGAGGAGGGCCGGCCATCCCTGCTCACAGGCCCGCTGCCACCAGTCGTCGGTGAAGCCCCGCCGGTCCTCGATCATCGAGCGGACGTAGGCGGGCGGGGCCGCGTCCGCGAGGAACGAGCGCACGGCGGCGCGCAGCGCCTCCTGCTCCGGGCTGAAGGTGAAGTCCATCGGCCCGGATGGTAGGGCCGGGCCCCCGATTAGCGTCTCGGCGGATGGACTTCTCCTACGCGCCGGAGGACGAGGAGTTCCGCGCCGAGCTGCGGGACTGGCTCGACGCCAATCTCCCCGAGTTCCGCGATCTCGGCGAGATCGGGGCACCCACCGAGGACAACACCGTGCGCACGATGCAGCGCCGTCAGGCCTGGCAGCGCCGCCTCAACGAGGGCCGCTGGGCCGCCATCAACTGGCCACGGGAGTGGGGCGGCCGCGAGGCCACCATCATGCAGAACGTCATCTACAGCCAGGAGATGGCGGCGGCCCGGGCCCCGGGCATCTACAACGCCAACGGCATCTGGCAGATCGGCCCCATGATCCTGCGGTGGGGCACCGACGGGCAGAAGCAGCGCTGGCTGCCCGGGATCCTGAACGCCGACGACCACTGGTGCCAGGGTTTCACCGAGCCTGAGGCCGGCAGCGATCTGGCCAACCTGCGCACGTCGGCCGTGGCCGACGGTGACGTCTACATCCTCAACGGACGCAAGATCTGGATCTCGACTGCGCACCTGGCCCGCTGGGGGCTCTTCCTCGTGCGCACCGATCCCGACGCCATCTCACGGGGATCCAAGCACGAGGGCATCACCGCCCTGATCGTCGACATGCACGCCTCAGGAATCGAGTGCCACCCGATCCGTGACGTTACCGGCGATGCTCTGTTCAACGAGGTGGTGTTCACCGACGCACCCGTGCCGGTCGCCTACCGCCTCGGGGACGAGGGCAACGGGTGGGGTGTGGCCATGGGCACGCTGGGCCACGAGAGGGTCGGGACGTCAGGGCTGGCCATCGGGCTGAAGGCCGAGTTGGAGCGGATGATCGACGCTGCCCGCCGGCACAACCCCGGCGCCCTGGAGGACCCGTCGATCCGGGAGCGGATAGCCCGGGCGTGGACCCAGATCGAGCTGACCCGGCTGCTGAACCAGCGGGCGCTGTCCAAGGTGCTGAAGGGTGAGCGCAACTGGCCCGAGGTGCCGCTGGCCAAGCTGCAGTGGAGCTTCCTGTCCCAGACCCTGGCCGAGCTCAACATCGACATCCTCGGCCCCGTGGGCGTGCTGGCCAAGGGCGGCCCGGACGCCGTCGACGGCGGCCACGCCGCCCACAACTACCCCTGGCAGCGCTTCACCTCGATCGGGGCGGGGACCACCGAGGTCCAGAAGAACATCCTGGCCGACCGCGCCATCCAGCTGCCCCGACGGTAGGGGCGCCCGCGCTCAGCCTCGCCAGTCGACGACCCGGTTGACCCGGTCGGGCCCCGATCTCAGCTCCACCACGGCGCCCACCCACTCCGTGGACTCGGCGGCCTCGAGGTGGTCGGCGTCCTCGATCCTGGCGTAGGCCCGGCTGCCGTCGGCCAGGTCGCACACGGCCAGCCCCCACTCCGGCTCCCCGGTCCGGGCGTGCACGACCGTGTAGGCAGCCACGGTGGCCGGGCCGTCGTGCACACCGGCGACGGCCCGCACCTCCCCCACCGGCCCCTTCGGCGCCGGGGCTCCGACCGCGTCGGCCGACACAACCGGCGGAGGCTCGGTCGAGTAGACGCCGAAGGCGTGCTTGGTCATGTGCATCCCCACACCGCTCACCATCCCGTAGGAGCCGGGGTCCGCCCGCAGCACCTCGGCCATGACGGCCGTGCTGTGCAGCAGATAGCCGCTCCCGGGGCCCCCGGCGAAGGGCAGGCCCCCGGTCACGGTGAGGCCCCGCCGGTCGTCGGGCCGCACGCCCAGGGCGTCGCAGGCGAAGCCCACCGAGCTCCCGAAGCAGCTGTACAGGTCGAGATGGGCCACGTCGTCCACGCCGAGGCCGGCAGCGCCGAGCGCGCCGGCGGCGGCCACCTCCATGGCCGGGGACGCGCCCATGGGCTCGTGCTCGGCCACGTACACCGGGTCCTCGGCGTATGCCGACCCCCGCAGGTACACCCGTCGCTCCGCGGGCACCCCCAGGTCGTCGGCCGTCCGGTGGCTGCACACGACGAGGGCGGCCGCCATGTCCACGTCCATCACCGCCACCGTCCACTTGGTGTACGGGTACGCCACCATCCGGTTCCCGGGCCCGGGCGTGACCAGCTCCTCGGCGCCGCGCCGGGTGCGGAACCAGGCATGGGGGTTGGCCTCGGCCACCGCTGTGAACGGCGCCAGGAGCTCCCCCAACTGGCGCCGGTAGGTGGCCGGGTCGGTCCCGTGGCGGGCCCGGCGGGCGGTGTCGAACACGGCGAAGGTGAGCCACGCCTGGAACACCTGGTGGGCCACCTCGGCCGGGTGGAACGGGGCCTCGAACGGGAACGGCTTCTTGTCCGGGTCCCGGTCGGACCAGGGCAGTCGGGCCCCGGCCTTCTTGGCCTGGCGGACGGTCTCGAGGGCCTCGCCCCCGACGACCAGCCCCAGATCGAGCTCACCTCGGGCTACGGCCGCCGCCGCCCCGGCCACGAGAAGGTGGGGGGTGGTGCCGCCGATGCCCGAGTACGACCGCCGGGCGGGATCGATGCCGAGCCGGGCCGCCAGCCGGCCCGGCGGGTCGTCGTAGGGCCAGGACTGGCAGTACAGGACGTCGAGGCTGCCGGCGGCGGCAAGCACCCGGTCGGCGGGGGCGCCGGTGTCGGCGGCCGCCGCCCGGCACACCTCCTCCCAGAGGACCACCGGCTCCGGGGCCGGCCCCGTTCCGGGCGGGACCGTGCGCTGGGCCACGCCGACCAGACACGGGGCCCGGGGGTCGACCGCCGGCCGCCGTCCGGCCACGCCGTCCCTACCGGGCCTTCCAGACCGGCGGGCGCTTCTCGGAAAAGGCGGCGGGGCCCTCCTTGGCGTCCTCGCTCGAGAAGACCTTGGTGGCCAGCTCCGTCTCGATGCGGTAGGCCTCGTCGAGGTCCACCCGCAGGCCGCGCAGCACGCTCTCCTTGGTGGCCTGCACCGCCAGCGGCGCGTTGGCGTTGATCCGGCCCGCCCAGTGCCGGGCCCGCTCCATCAGTTCCTGCTCGGGGACGATCTCGTTGATCAGCCCGAGGTCCAGGGCCCGCTCGGCCGGGAAGGCCTCGGCGGTGAGGAGGAACTCCATGGCCGCCGGGAAGGCCAGCTGCCGGGGCAGTCGGGCGGTCGTGCCCCCGCCGGCGAAGAGGCCCCGCTTGGGCTCCATGACGCCGAACCGGGCGTGCTCGGACGCGATGCGGATGTCGATTCCCCCCAGCATCTCCATCCCGCCCGCCACGCACGGCCCGTTCACGGCGGCCACGATCGGCTTGTAGATGGTGAGGCTGCGCAGCACGGCGTCGGTGCCGTCGCGCAGGCGGCAGCCGTCCACCTCGGTCACCTCTCCGCTGGCGATCTCCTTCTGCAGGGCGGTGATCTGGGGGATGTAGGTCTTGAGGTCGGCGCCGCTCATGAAGTTGCGTCCCACGCCGGTGACGATGGCGATCCAGGCTTCGTCCTCGTCGCGGAAGCGCCGCCAGGCGGCGGCCAGGTCGCGGAAGTGGTAGAGGTCGAGGGAGTTCTTGGCCTCGGGACGGTCGATCGTGATCACCGCCACGTGGTCGTCCCCCAGTTCGTAGTGGATCGGCACGAGGGTTCAGTGGGTGCGCATATAGCTGCTGTAGATCGCGCCGAAGCCCTCGTTCACCTCCGCCGGCAGGTGCTGGGGGGCACCCAGGATCCGGGCGCCCCACACGATCTGGGCGCTGCGCTCGACCAGAGCGGTGATGTGCAGCACGTTCGAGGGCCGAGGGCCGACGGCCACCATGCCGTGGTTGGCCAGCAGCGCCGCCCCCCTGCCTTCCAGCGCCTTCACCGCCGCCGCTCCCACGTCGGGCGTGCCGCTCGCCGCGTAGTCGGTGCAGCGCACGTCCCCGCCCACGTAGATGGCGAACTCGTCGATGCACGCCGGGATGTCCTCGTGGGCGATGGCGAACATGGTGGCGTAGACCGGGTGCGAGTGGATCACCGAGCCGATGTCGTCGAAGGCCCGGTAGCAGGCCAGGTGCAGCAGCTTCTCCGAGGACGGGGAACGGCCCTCCGCCGCCTCCAGCGTGTTCCCGTCGAGGTCGACGACGCACAGGTCGGCCAGCGTCATCTCGGCGTAGTCCACCGAGGAGGGCGTGATGACGATCGTGCCGTCCTCCTGGCGGGCGGAGATGTTGCCGGCGGTCCCCTCGACCAGTCCCCGCCGCAGCATGTCCTTGGCGGCCGCCAGCACGGCGGCCGGGGCATCGGGCACGTGCATCATCGGTGATCGTCCCTCATCTCAGCACCTCCGGGTTGACGATGCGGACCGGCGCCTGGCCGGACAGCACCCGCTCGAGATCGTCGGCCACCATCGACGCCTGCCGGGCTTCGGTGTCCCACGTGGCGCCGCCGATATGGGGCGTCAGCACGACGTTGGACATCGACACGAGCGGGTGGTCGACGGCCAGGTTCTCCCCCACGAAGTGGTCCAGACCGGCCCCGCCCAGGTGCCCGGACCGCAGCGCATCCACCAGGGCGTCGGTGTCGTGGAGCTGGGCCCGGGCCGTGTTGATGAATACGGCGCCGGGCCGCATGAGCCCGAACTGGCGGGCGCCGATCATCCCGGTGGTCTCGGGAGTGACCGGGGCGTGCATCGACACGACGTCGGAGCGCTCCAGCAGCTCGTCGAGGGAGAGCTTGGCCTCGTCGTTGTACGGATCGTACGCCACGACGGTCATGCCGAGGCCCTCGAGGCGCCAGCGCAGGGCGCGGGCCACGGCGCCGAGTCCCACCAGGCCCACGGTCCGGCCGGCCAGCTCCCAGGCGCGGTAGCGCTGGTACGGGATCGTCCCGTCCTTGTAGGCCTGCCCGGCGCGCACGTCGGCGTCCCCGGGCACCACGCCGCGCGTGACGGCGAACATCAGCCCCACCGCCAGCTCGGCCACCGCGTCGGCGTTGCGCCCCGGGCAGTGGAGAACGGGGATCCCTGCCGCCGTGGCGGCCGCCACGTCGACGTTGTTGGGGTCGCCGCGCGTCGATGCGACCACCCGCACCGGCCGGGAGAAGACCTCGGGGCCGACGAAGTCGGTCTCGACGATGAGGATGTCGGCGTCCTCGGCGTCGAGGCGCTCGCGCAGCTGCTGCGAGTTGAGCATCCGCAACGGCTGCTGGTCGATCCAGGGTTCGTGGACCAGGTCGGCCAGGCGCTGCAGCCGCTCGAGGCCTTCCCCACGTAGCGGCGCGGTCACGAGCGCCCGCGGCCGTCCACCCGATGCCATGGCCGAATCATGACCTACTGTGACGCTCGTGTCATGTTCGGGCGCGGTGACCGTCGGGCTGGACATCGGGACCACCTCGGTGAAGGCGGCCGCGTTCGACGACAACGGCACCGTGCTGGCCCGGGCGCGCATCCCCCACCGCGTGCTGGCCCCGGCCCCGGAACTCCTCGAGCACGACGCCGAGCGGGCGTGGCGGCGGGGCCCCCGCCGGGCTCTGGCCGCCCTCGGCGCGCCCGGTGCCGAGGCCCGGGCGGTGGCGGTGGCGTCGATGGTGCCCTCTCTAACCGCCGTGGACCGGCGGGGCCGGCCCCTCAGTCCCGGCCTCCTGTACGGGGACGCCCGGGGTCGCACGGAGTCGGTCACGGTGGCGGGCGGGGCGGGGGAGCTCGTCGAGTTCCTGCGCTGGAGCGCCGCCCACGCCCCTGAGGCCGCCGGCTACTGGCCGGCGCCGGCGGTGGCCAACATGGCGCTGGGAGGGCGGGCGGTCGTCGACATCGGCGTGGCATTCAGCTCGATCCCGCTGTACGGCGCCGACGGATGGGATCAACAGGTCTGCTCCGACTGCGGGGTGAGCCCCGACCAGCTGCCGGCGGTGGAGATGTTCGGCACGCCCGTGGGCCAGGTCGGCCGGGACGGCCCCCTCCTCGCCACCGGATCGGTCGACGTGTTCTGCGAGCAGATGACGGCGGGGGCCGACCAGGAGGGGGACATGCACGTGCTGTGCGGCACGACCCTGCTGCCGTGGGTCGTCACCTCGACGTGGAAGGACGTCCCCGGCCTCTGGACCATGCCCCACCCCTCCCCCGGCCTGTTCATGATCGGGGGGGCCAGCAACGCCGGGGGGCTGTTCCTCGACTGGGTCCGTGAGCTGCTCGGGCGACCGCGGGGAAACCAGGTCGTCGACCCCCGGCGGGTGCCGGTGTGGGTCCCCTACCTGCGGGGGGAGCGCACGCCCTACCAGGACCCCGACCGGCGGGGGGCGCTGGCCGCCATCGACCTGACCCACGGCCCCGCCGCCCTGCAGCGGGCGGCTTGGGAGGCGTCGGCGTTCGTGGCCCGCCACCACCTGGAGCTGTCCGGGATACCGGGACGGCGGATCGTGGCCACCGGCGGAGGAACACGGGTGCCGGGGTGGATGCAGGCCCTGGCCGACGTGACCAACCTGCCCGTGCACGTGGCCGCCGTGCCGGAGGGGGCGGCCCAGGGTGCCGCCTTCCTGGCCCGCGTGGCCGCCGGGCTGGAGGAGAGCGAGAAGGACGCCCGGCGCTGGGCCCGCACCGAGCGGGTCGTGGAGCCCGACCCGGCGTGGACCGGCCCCGCCGACGACCGCTACCAGCTGTTCCTCGAGCTGTCCGACTCTGGCACGGTGGCGGGCACCCGGGCGCTGCGCACCACGCCCGCCACCGACGGCGGGGAGCCCGACCGAGCCCTCAGCGGTTAGGAGGGCCGGCCGGGCACGGTCACGGTCTCGGTGTCGCGGCCCGACCGCAGCAGCACCCCCGGGCACTCCCCCGTCAGGCGCCCGCCCTCCACCACCCCGGTCCCGGTCACCAGCACGTGCTCGACACCGGTGGCTCCCGCGTACAGCCGGGCGGCGCCCCCGGGCAGGTCGTCCACCGTCCGCTCGGGGCCCGGCCCCACCCGCTCGGGGTCGAACACGACCACGTCGGCGGCCGATCCGGGCTCGAGGCGGCCCCGCCCCGTCAGCCCGTAGAGGCGGGCGGGCACATCGGCCAGCTGCCGGGCCGCCTCCTCCCACGTGAGGGTCTGGTGGTCGCGGACGCTGGCCAGGAGCGCGGTGCTGTAGACGGCGCCGCACATCATGTCGAGGTGGGCGCCGGCGTCGCTGCCCCCGACGACCGTACGCGGGTCCCGCCACACCTCGGCCCGCAGACGCCAGTCCTCGTCGGTCTCCTTCGGCATGGGCGGGCGGATGCCGGTGCGCAGGCCGTCGGCCACCACCACGTCGAGCAGGGCGTCGAAGGGCTCCACCCCGCGCTCCCGGGCCACGTCCCCGACGGGGCGGCCGGCCGCTCCCCCGTTCTCGGGGGAAAAGGTCTCCGTGATCAGGAGTCGGTGCCACGTCGCCAGCCCCCCCAGGACCCCCGCCTCGGGGGAGGCGGCGCCCTCGGCCAGGCGGCGCCGCACCTCGGGGTCGGACAGGGCGCGCATCTTCTCCTCCGGCGCCAGCTTCATCACCGGGCCCCAGCCCGGTAGGCCCTCGAGGACGGCGCCCGACAGGAACGACAGCCGGATCCCCATGGAGTGGGGCAGGGTCAGCGCCACGACCCGGGCGCCCTTCTCGGCGGCACGGGTCGAGGCGTCCAGCTGGCGCACGTGGCCCTCGGGGTTCATCGAGGACACCCCGAGCACGTTCCAGTTGGCCGGTCGGTTGGCAGTGAGCGAGAGGTGGGTCATGAGGTCGACCTCCTCGTCGCTGAACCCGTTCAGGCACCCGGCCAGGATCAGCTCCAGGGTGGTGCCCGCGTGCCCGGACACGGCGCCGGCCAGGGCCGACAGCTCGGCCCGGTCCGCCCACCGGGACGGGACGGGGTCACCGTTGCCGTCGCTGTGGGTCGGGGCCTGGGAGGTCGAAAAGCCGAGGGCCCCGCCCGCCAGGGCCTCGTGGAGGAGGGCCACCATGGCTTCCACCTGGCCGGCGTCGGCGGGCCCGCCCACCGCGTCGGCGCCCATGGCCACCCGCCGGAGGGCGGAGTGGCCGACGAGGAACCCGGCGTTCACGCCCAGGCGCCCCTCCAGCCGGCCCAGCCAGTCGGCAAACGAGTCCCAGTCCCAGCTGAGCCCTCCGGCCAGGGCCGCCAGCGGCATTCCCTCCACCCGGGCCATCAGCCGCATCAGGTAGTCAGCGTGTTCGGGGCCCGCCGGGGCCAGGCTGAAGCCGCAGTTCCCCCCGATCACCGTCGTCACGCCGTGCAGCGGGGACGGGCTGGCGGTCGGGTCCCACGCCAGCTGGGCGTCGTAGTGGGTGTGAAGGTCGACGAAGCCGGGCGCCACCATGAGCCCGGCGGCGTCGATCGTCCTGGCCGCCGGCTCGTCGGTCGGGCCGATCCCGACGACCTTCCCGTCCCGTACCGCGACGTCGGCGGTCCGGGCCGGTGACCCGGTGCCGTCGAGCACCGTCCCCCCCCGTATCTTGACGTCAAGCACGGCTCAGCACCCGCGGTCCCGACCCGGTCACGTGCACCACGTCCAGCTGCAACGCCCCACCTGCTCCCTCCTCGGCCACCCAGCCCTGCACGGCCAGGACCATCCCCTCGCTGATGACGGCACCGGCGCCGACCGGCGCGGCCGGGCCGGCGGCGGAGATCAGGGGCGCCTCCATGCCCAGCCCCAGCCCCCAGGCCAGCGGCTCCGGGGAGGACGCCTCACCGGTCCGGTGCCAGGCGGCCAGGAGGTCGGCGCCGCTGGCGCCCGGCCTGCACGCCGCCACCACGGCAGCGGTGGCATCCCGGGCCCTCTCGACCAGCCGGGCCTGTGCCGCCGTGGGAATCGCGGCCCCGGCCAGGACCGCCCGTCCCACGGCGCCCTCGTAGCCGCAGTACAGGGCGTTGGCCGAGAGGGCCACCAGCTCACCCGCGCCGATCAGGCGGTCCCCCGCCATACGCCGCAGCCGCACCGGCCCGCGTCGGGGAGTGGCGCACGCCACCGCCTCCGAGCCGGGCGCGGTGACACCGCGGTCCGCCAGGGCGGCGGCGTGGACACCGACCAGCTCCCGTTCGGTGATCCCCGGGCGCATGGCACCAGCCATGGCCGCGAGGGCGCCTTCCGCCACCGCCAGCGCCGTCTCGATGCACGACAGCTCCTCGGCGCCCTTGACGACCCGGGCGGCGGCCAGCGCCGGCCCGGCGTCGGCCACCTCGGCTCCGGGCGCAACCGACGCCACCAGGCGGGGGGTGCCGATCCCGAAGCCGTCGGTCCCGACCCGGCGGGCCTGGCCCAGCCCCGGAACGGCCGCCACGTTGCCGATCACCCGCACCGGGTTCCAGCTGAGGCCGAACAGGTCCTCGTGCGCCACCTCCGCCGGGACGCCCTCGTCCCAGGTGGAGAGCAGGTGGGCCCGCCCCGTCTCCCGGACGACGACGCAAGCCGGGCCGAAGGGGCGGGCCCCCGCCGTCCAGAGCTGGCGGGCCCCCGACGCGTACAGAACGTTGGCGGGGCGGCCCAGGATCACCGCGTCGAGGTCGTGGGCGGCCATGGCCTCGAGCAGCCGGCGGCGACGCTCGGCCCGCAACCGGGCGAAGTCGATTCGGCCCCCCTCGGGCAGGGCGGCGGTCCCCACGGCCGTCGTCACCATGCCCCCTCGAAGGGGTCATAGGGGTGGGACGAGAGCGGCTCCCACCCGTCGTCGGTCACCGCCACGATGTCCTCGGAGCGGTACCCGGCCGCCCCCTCGTCCCAGATCACCGGCTCGAGCACCAGCACCATCCCGGGCTGCAGCACCAGGCGCTCGTCGAAGGCGTCACCGAGGTCGGTGCCCACGAGGGGCATCTCGGCGCTGTCCAGCCCCACGCCGTGGGCCAGGTAGAAATGCTCGATCCACGGCTTGACCCCGTCGTTGGCGGCGGTGGCCGCCCGGCCCATCTCGAGGGCGGTGGCCCCCGGCTTGCAGCGCTCGAGGGCGGCGGCCATGACCTCCCGCCACCGGCGGAACTGCGCCTGCTGGCGGGCGGCGGGGCGGGGATCGGTGCCCACGATCCAGGTGCGCCCGAAGTCAGAGGCGTAGCCCTGGTAGCTGATACCCGTGTCGACCCAGACCACGTCCCCCTCGCGGAGGAGACGGTCGGTGGTGGCCGTCGGGAAGGCGATGTCCCCGTGGGTCGTCCACGGCCCGTCGGCGCGGCGCGGGGGCATGACCTGCCAGATCGGGTCGATGCAGTTGGCCGTGGCGCCCAACTCGAAGATGCGGCGCAGGAAGACGCCCGTGAGGTCGGTCTGACGCACCCCCGGGCGCAGCCGGGGCTCGACCTCGGACATGGCCAGCTCGTTGATCCGCTGGGCGGCGCGGATGCACGCCAGCTCGTCGGGGGTCTTGCACAGCCGCACCGCCCCGAGCACGGCGCCGGCGTCGGCGGGGTCCCGCCCGGCCAGGGCGCGGCCGAGGGGATGGGTCAGCTCGTCGAAGGCCAGCGCCGCGCCCGGCGCCGCCAGCTCCGCCACGGCGGCCAGCAGCGCCTCCGCCCCCTCGTCCAGCTCGGGGTGCAGGGGCCCGTGGAGATGGTCGGCGGGCAGGTCGTCGGGGGCCCCGTCGGGATACGGGGTGAACAGGTGGGCGGCGGGCGCGCCCCGGACGACGACGGCAACCGGCCGCATGAGCACCGCCCGCCCGCTGTCGGTCCCGGGGACCACGGCGCCGGTGGCGTAGGCCACGGCGCTCGAGCCGAGCAGGACCAGGACGTCAAGGCCCTGCTCGGCCATGGCCGCCTGGAGGCGGGCGTGACGCTCCCGGCGCATCCGCGCCAGGTCGGGGACGTCGGGGATGGGACTCCCCGCCACAACCGCTCCCATGGTCACCCCCGCGCCGCTCCCTGGTCCGACTGTGACGCCAGTGTCATGGTAGGGGCTCGGCGTCGAACAGCGCCCCGAGCTGGCGCCGGTCGATCTTGCCCATCGAGTTGCGCCCGAAGCGCTCGACGAAGGCAAACCGCTCCGGCACCTTGTAGCGGGCCAGCTCGGCGGCGCAGCGCGTCCCGAGCTCCTCGGCGGAGAGGGACGCGCCGGGGACAGGCTCGACGGCGGCCACCACACGCTGGCCCAGGCGCTCGTCGGGTATGCCGAAGACCGCGCACGCCGCCACGCCCGGCACCGCCGACAGGACGCGCTCCACCTCGGCCGGGTAGACGTTGGCCCCGCCCCGCAGGATCGTCTGGTTGCGCCGGTCGCGCACGGACAGGAAGCCGTCGGCGTCGAGGTAGCCGACGTCGCCGGTGTGCACCACGCCGCCGCGCAGCAGCTCGGCGGTGGGCTCGGGGCGGTTCCAGTATCCGAGCGGGGGGTGGTAGGCGCCGGCCCACGGGCCGTCCGGCGCCGGGGCCAGGCAGATCTCCCCGGTCTCACCGGTCGGCACGACCGAGCCGTCCTCGGCCTCGATCCGCACGTCCAGATGCGGCAGCGGCGTCCCACTCGCTCCCCGCCTGTGCGGGTCGGGTCGGTCGGCCGGCACGCGGGGGTCGATGCTCACCACGGTCGGAGCCTCGGTCAGGCCGTACGTGCCGCTGACCGGCACCCCGAACTTCTCGAAGAAGGCGGCCCGCAGGTGCTCCGGGCAGTCCGCCCCCCCGACCCAGACATCCTCGAGCGAGGCCAGGGCCCCGGGGCGGATCGAGTCGTCGTGGACCATGCTGTAGAGCAGGGCGGGCGGACCGTTCCAGGTCGTGACCCGCTCCCGCTCGATCCATTCCGCCACCCCGGCGGCGTCGATGCGGTCCATGATCACGGCGCACCCCTCGGCCTGGGCCACGAGCAGGGTGGTGAGCACGAGGAGGTTGAGGATCGTGAGCGGCAGGCAGTCCCCCTTGCGCAGCCCCGGCCCGTATCCGCGCGTGGCGGTGAGGACCGCGCCCGGGAGCAGCAGGTTGCGCTGGCTGTGCACCGCCCCCTTGGGATGGCCCGTGGTCCCGCTCGTGTAGGCCAGGGCGGCGGGGGCGTCGGGGTCGAGGGCGGGGCGCCGAGCGCCCGCCGGTCCGCCCGCGCCCGACTGGTGGGCGGAGAGTGCGGCGGGCCAGTCACCGGTGGCCTGGCCCGGGATGATGGCGACCGTCCGGCGGAGGTCGGGAAGCCGGTCGGCCAGGGGGGCCAGCTGCTCGGAGGTGGCGGCGTCGGACAGCAGCAGGGAGGCTCCGCTGTCCGAGAGCACGTACGCCTTCTCCGGCGGTGCCAGGGCCCGGTTGATCCCGACCCACAGGGCGCCGAGGCGCATGGCCCCGTGGAAGGCCACGATCACGTCGATCTCGTTCGGAAGGGCGGCGGCCACGCGGTCACCGGGGTGGACCCCGAGATCGGCCAGCGCCCCGGCCGCGGCGGCGGCCAGGGCGTCGAGCTGGCGGTAGGTCCACCGCCCGCTGCGGGTCACCACCGCCTCCCGGTCGGGACCGGCGGCCAGCGCCGGGCCGAGGACGTCGGCCACGAGCACGGGAGTCGCCGTCACGGCGTCACCCTATGATCCCCGGCCGAGGTTATGGACTACGACTTCGGTCCCGAGGCGGGGAAGCTGCGGGCGCGCCTCCGGGAGCTGATTGCAGCCGAGATCCCGGAAGGGTGGCTCGGCGCGTTCAGCGACGATCCCGCCGACCTCGAGGTGGCCCAGCGGTTCTGCCGGCGGCTGGCCGAGGAGGGCCTGCTCACGCTGGCGTGGCCCGAGGAGTACGGCGGGGCGGGCGGCTCGGTGTGGGACCAGACCGTCGTCCGAGAGGAGATGTGGGCCCACCACGAGCCCCGGGGTGCCCAGTACATGGGCCTCAACTGGGTCGGTCCGGCCATCATGGCCTTCGGCACCGACGAGCAGAAGAGACGGTTCCTGCCTCCGATCGCGGCGGGCCGGATCATCTGGTGCCAGGGCTTCAGCGAGCCGGACGCCGGCTCGGACCTGGCGTCGCTCACCACCCGCGCCGAGCCCGACGGGGACGGGTGGCGCATCAGCGGGCAGAAGATCTGGACGTCGTACGCGGAGATGGCGCAGTGCTGCGTGCTGGCGGCGCGGGTGGGGGTGCCGACGGAGCGCAAGCACGAGGGCATCACGATCTTCCTCGTGCCCATGGACCGGCCCGGCATCACGGTCCGGCCCATCCGCAGCATGCTCGGGCGCCACCACCTGAACGAGTGCTTCTTCGACGGGGTCCGCGCCGAGCCCGACGAGGTCTTGGGCGGGGTCGGGAACGGCTGGACGGTCATCCGGCGGGCCCTGGCCCACGAGCGGGTCGGCATAGCCCGCTACGCCCGGTGCGAGCGGCTGCTGTCCCTCGTCGGCGCCGAGCTGGCCGCGGCGGGTGCTCCATCCGGCCTCCGCTCCCTGTGGGCCCGGGCCCTGGTCCAGGTCCGGGTGGCCCGCCTGCTGGCGTACCGGACGGTTGCGGAGCAGGAGGCCGACGCCCCGCGCGACGAGTCGGCCAGCGTGGCCCGCCTGGCCGTGACCCAGGCCGACCAGCAGGTGGCCGAGGTGCTTTTCCAGGCCCTGGAGGGGCGGAGCCTGGAGGCGGGGCCGGCCGCGCCGGTCCGCGGCGCCGTCGAGGACCACTGGCGCTACGCCCAGGCCGCCACCGTCGCGTCGGGGACCATCGAGATCCAGCGGATGATCGTGTCCCGGGCCCTTCTCGGGAGCGGGCGCTGAACCCGGCCCTGTCCGCCGAGGCGGCCGAGTTCGGGACCGGGGCCGAGAAGGCGTTCGGCGCCCTCGGCGGCGTGGACGCCGCCCGGCGGTCCGAGGCCGACCCGGACCACCGCGCCGCCGTGGGTTCGGTCCTGGAGTCGCTCGGCATCGACGAGCTCGATCCGCTGTCGGACCTCGACACCGCCGCCGCCGCCGGTGAGCTGTGTCGAGCCGCCGGCCGGGTGGCACTGCCGTACCCGGTGGTGGCGGCTCTGCTCCGGGAGCCGGGAGGAGGGCCACCCCTGGCTCTCGTGCCGACCGCGGGAAGCGCGGCTGCTGACAGCTGGGCCGTCGACCACGGGGACCTGTTCCGGGAGTGGACGTGCGCAGACCTGGACGGTCGGGCCTGCCGGGCCCGCCCCGCCCCCTCCCGGTTGGGCACCAGGCTGGGCCCGTTCGTGGCGCCGGTGGAGGCCACCGGGCCGGCCCCCGGGGACGGTGTCGGGGCCCGGGTGGACATGCATCTGACCCTCGGCGCCTGGGTCGTGCTGGGCTACGTGGAGAGGGCCCTCGAGCTGGCCGTCGAGCACGTCCGGGGTCGGGTCCAGTTCGGCCAGCCGCTGGCGGCCTTCCAGGCCGTCCAGTTCCAGCTGGCCGACGCCGCCGTGATCGTGGACGGCCTGCGCGAGCTGTGCCGCTTCACCCTGTGGCGGGTGGTGACCAACCAGGAGGGGGCCCGGCCCGACGCCCTGGGCGTGCGCCTCCACGCCCTGGACGGGGCCCGCGCCACCCTGCGGACCTGCCAGCAGCTCCACGGCGCCGCCGGTCTCTGCGACGAGTACGACGTCTCGATCCTGTGCCGCCACATCCAGCCCGCCCTGCGGCTCCCGTTCTCGGCCGAGCGGACCGCTGACGAGCTGGCCGCCGCCGTCGAGCGGTCGGGCTTCGCCGGGCTGTTCCCCCACGGGGGTGGACGGTGACCGTCCTCGAGGGGCCGCCTCTGGCCGAGGCCCGGGCCGTGGGCGCCCTCACCCTCGGAGGGCTGCTGGCCGAGGCGGCCGCCCGCCATGCCGGCCACGAGGCGCTCGTGTTCGACGACCCGCTGACCGGGTCAGGGACCACCCGCTGGACCTACGCCGACCTCGACGCCCGTGCCGACCGGGTGGCGGCCGGCCTCGTGGCCGCCGGGTGCAGCCCCGGGGACCGGGTGGGGATCCTCATGGGGAACCGGCCCGAGGCCGTCGCCTCCCTGTTCGGCGCGGCGCGGGTGGGGGCGGTGGCAGTTCTGCTGTCGACGTTCGCCTCGCCCTCTGAGCTGGCCTGGATGCTCGGGCATTCCGGTGTCTCCGTCGTGCTCACCCAGACGCGCCTGCTGCGGCGGGACTTCGTGGATGACCTGGCCCGCTCCGATCTGCCCGGGGACGGCCTGACGACGGTGGCGGCCGTGGGAATCGAGGAGGAGAGGTCCGGCGCCGTCCCGTGGGACTTGTTCCTGGCCACCGGCAGCGGGGTCGACCCCGGCGAGCTCGCCGCCCGGCGGGATGCGGTGACCCCCGACCAGCCCGGCGTGGTCATCTACAGCTCGGGGACGACCGCCAACCCCAAGGGGATGCTCCACAGCCAGCGGGCCCACGCCCTCCAGTTCTGGCTGCAGGCCGACGTGTTCGGGCGCGACAACACGACCCGGCTGTGGACCGCCCTGCCTCTGTTCTGGACGGCGGGGCTCGACACCGCCATGGGCCCCACGCTGGCGGCGGGCGGGTGCTGGGTCATGCAGGAGACCTTCGAGCCGGGAGAGGCGCTGGCCCTCATGGCCCGGGAACGGGTGACCGAGCCCTACACGCTCCCCCACCAGACCGCGGCCCTGGAGGAGCATCCGGACTGGGCCAGCACCGACCTGTCGGCGTTGCGGTGCGTGTTCGGGAAGTCGGCGTTCGCCCGGCATCCCGCCGTCAAGGGGGATCCGACATGGATCATGCCGGTGGGCTACGGCCTCTCCGAGACCTGCGCCCAGTTCGTGACCCATCCCCACGACACGCCGCGCGAGCTGAGCCGAAAGAGCATGGGACGGCTGCTGCCCGGCGGGAGGTTGCGCGTGGTGGACCCCGAGACCGGTGCCGAGCTCGGCCCCGACGAGCAGGGGGAGCTGACCGTGGCCGGGCCGACTCTCATGCTCCACTACGTGGGAAAGAGCCCCGAGGAGTGCTTCGACGCCGAGGGCTTCTTCCACACGGGGGACGCCGGCTTCTACGACGCCGAGGGCTATGTGCACTGGACGGGCCGGATGACCGAGATGATCAAGACCGGCGGGGCCAACGTCTCTCCGGCCGAGATCGAGGTACAGCTGCGGGCCTGCCCCCCGGTCAAGCTGGCCCGGGTGATGGGAGTGCCCGACGCCCGCCTCGGCCAGATGGTCGTGCTGTGCGCCGTGCTCAAGGACGGCGCCGAGGCCACCGAGGAGGACATCCGTTCCTTCCTGGCCGGCCGGCTGGCGTCGTACAAGGTGCCCAAGCGGGTGCTGTTCTTTGCCGAGGGGGAGATCCCGATGACCGGCAGCGACAACAAGGTGCGCGACGCCGAGCTGGCCGAGTTGGTGCGCGCCCGGATGGCAGAGCCGAGCCCGACCACATGACCGACAGGAGCGATCCGTGAGCGCTGACACCACCGAGACGACCACCGGCCTCGACACGTCCGACCTGGACCAGTACATGGGCGTGCCCATGGAGCCCGGGGAGCTGAAGGAGCCGGTGGCGCTCAACGACATCCGCCGTTGGGTGCAGGGCATGCACTACCCGAACCCCCTGCACTACGACGAGCGGTGGGCGGAGGAGAGCCGCTTCGGGCGCATCATCGCCCCGCAGTCGTTCACCGTCACCTGCGACACCAGCCATGGGGCGTCCCCCGCCCAGGTCGGGCGCATCCCGGATTCCCACCTGATCTTCGGCGGGGACGAGTGGTGGTTCTTCGGCCCGCGCATCGAGCCCGGGGACCATCTGGTGTGCCACCGCATGCCCTTCGACTACAAGGTGTCCGACACAAAGTTCGCCGGTCAGACCTGCTTCCAGCGCGGCGACACCCTGTACATCAACCAGCAGGGGGAGAGGATCGGCCTCCAGCGCTCCACGTCGATCCGCTACCAGGTCCGCCAGGCCCGGGAGAAGGGCATGTTCGAGGGCCCCCAGGAGCCGGACTGGACCGACGAGCAGCTCCTCGAGCTCGAGGAGATCAAGGGCGGTTTCATCCGCCAGATCCAGGAGCTCGGACATTCCAAGCGCCTGTTCGACTCGGTCTCGGTGGGTGACGAGCTGGCCCCGACCGTCCTCGGCCCCCACAGCCTGGCCAGCTTCACGACCGAGTGGCGCGCGTACCCCATGACGATCTGGGGCGCGACCCTCCGCGGCCCGACCACGGTGCGGGCCGAGGCCCTCGGCTACACCAAGGAGATGGCCGGTTTCGAGGGGGACCGGCGCATGGAGCGGGTCAACCCGGAGCTCACGGACGGCGCGTACTACGGCCCCTCACGCGGGCACCTGCAGCCCCGCTGGGCCCGCCACGTCGGCATGGCCCGGGGCTACGGGTACGGGGCGTCGATGGGCGCCTGGATCCTCGACTTTGTGGCGGCGTGGGCGGGGGAATGGGGATTCATCACCCACTCCGACGCCCAGTACCGCAACCCGGCCTTCACGGGGGACGCCACGTTCATCCGGGGCCAGGTCACCGACACGCGGGTGGAGCGGAAGCGCCGGCACATGGTGACCGTCGCGGTCGAGCTCACCAACCAGGAGCAGTCCGTGATGGCCAAGGCCACCGTGGACGTGGAGCTGCCCTCCGAATAGCGGCGGGCACCCGGGTCCTATTCATGGCGGCGGACACCCGGGTCCTTCGGACCACGCCCGCCGCTGCCGCCGGGGACCCCAGCCCCGCCGGCGCCCTCGTGCCGGACTCGGTGCGCCCCTACAGGCTCGGGCTAGTCCCGGCCGCGGGTGGCGGCGCCGAGCTCGGCCGCCAGGGCGGCGTGCCCGTCCCCCCGACGGCCCCGGGCCTGGATCGACACGTCGTGGCCGGCCGCCTTCCGGCGCAGTGCCCCGACCGTGCACTCCTCGCGCGGGATGGCGCTGAACGGGTCGTAGCTGAAATGTCGGATGGCGTTGAGGTGGCTGATCCGGTCGATCTCCTCGCGTGACACGCCGTCCATCTGCTTCATGAACCTCTCCGGCGCTGTGGGCCAGGTCGAGTCGGAGTGCGGGTAGTCGCACTCCCAGCAGACGTTGTTCATGTCGAGATACTGCCGGCTGGCCACGCCGAAGTGGTCGTCGATGAAGCACGTGATCACGTGCTCGTTGAACACCTGGCTGGGCAGCTTGTCCCCGAAGTCCTGCCCGGTCCAGCGGTGGTGCTGCTGGTAGTTGTAGTCGAGGCGCTCGAGGAAGTACGGGATCCAGCCGATGCCGCCCTCGGAGAGCGCCACCTTGAGGTCGGGGAACTTGCGCAGCACCGGGGACCAGACGAGGTCGGCGGCCGCCTTCACGATGTTCATCGGGGTGAGCGTGATCAGCACGTCGAACGGGGCGTCCGGAGACGTGACGACGATCTCGGACGAGGAGCCGATGTGCATGCACACCACAACGTTCTCGTCGCTGCACGCCTTCCAGAACGGGTCCCAGTGGTCGGAGTGCACGCTCGGCCACCCGAGCTTGGACGGGTTCTCGGAGAAGGTGACGGCGTGGGCGCCCTTGGCGGCGGTACGGCGCACCTCGGCGGCCAGTACCTCCGGGTCCCAGATGGCGGGAAGCGAGCAGGGGATGAACCGGCCCGGATGGCTGCCGCACCACTCGTCGATGTGCCAGTCGTTGTAGGCCCGGACCATGGCCAGCGCCACGTCCTTGTCCTCGGTGCGGGCGAACAGCTGGCCGCAGAACTGCGGGAACGACGGGAAGCAGAGCGAGCCGAGCACGCCGTTGGCGTCCATGTCCTTGATCCGCTCGTTGTGGTCGAAGCACCCCGGGCGGAGCTCGTCGAAGGACGTGGGCTCGATCCCGTACTCCTCGGGTGGCCTGCCCGCCACGGCGTTGAGGGCCACGTTGGAGATCTCCGAGCCCTCGTAGGTCCAGGCGTTGGTGCCGTCCTCCCGCGTGATGAACCTGGGCGCCAGGTCCTGGTACTTGGCCGGCAGCCTGCCCTCGAACATGTCCGGCGGCTCCACCACGTGGTCGTCCACGCTGACCAGGATGAGATCCTCGATGTCCATGCTGCTCCCCGTGCCGTTGTCCATGGCCTCCACCTCCGTTGTCGTCAGGCTACCGCCGGGTGCCGCGGCGGGACGGGGGAGCTGCCGCCAGCCGCACCAGGCTGTCGAGCACCCCCTCCAGCACGCCTGCCGTGGCGCTGGACTCCCCGGGCACCAGGAACACGCACAGCACCAGGCGCAGTAGCAGCTCGTTGAGCTCGGCCACGGTCACCCGCCCGTCCTGGACGGGGACGGCCTGCTCCATCGGCTCACCCAGGAGATCGTCTGCTATCTGATGGAAAACCGGAAGCTGGCGCCGGAAGAATCCGAGGACGAACGCCGGCTCGGTGTCGATCATGAGCGTCAGAGCGGGATGCTCCCGCAGGTACTTCATGAGGTACTCGGCCAGGGCCTCCAGACCGGGCCGGCCCTTCTCGTCGGCCAGCGAGCGCCGGAGGCCCTCGGAGAAGCGGTCCCGCTCGTATTCGGCCAGGACCGCCAGGAGGTCCTCCTTGGAGGGGAAGTAGCGGTAGACCGTCCCGCGGGAGAGGTGGGCGGCCTCGGCCACGTCGGCCATCGTCAGGCGCCGTAGCCCGACGCGGCCCATGGCCTGCAGGGCACCCTCGAGGATCCGGTCCCGCGTCTCGGGAAGCAGTTCTCCCGTCATCGCCGGGTCGACGCTAATTCCCCTGCCCGGGCCCGGGAAGGGGTCCGATCAGGCCGCGAACTCCAGCGGGAGGTTGAGCACGGCCCGCAGCATCGGTGTCCACAGCAGCTCCGCTCCCGGCCGGATGCGGTAGTTGGGGATACGCCGGTGCCACTCCCGCAGCGCCACCCGCAGCTCGAGGCGCGCCAGGTGTGACCCCAGGCAGCGGTGGATGCCGCCACCGAAGGCGAGATGACGGTTCACGTCCCGGGCAAAGTCGACCCGGTCGGCGTTCTCGATCCCCTCCGGATCGGTGTTGGCCGCGCCCACGAACACCAGCAGCGAGTCCCCCTTGTGGACCGGGCAGCCCCGGACCTCGGTGTCTTCGGCGGCCACCCGGGCCACACCGGCCACCGGGGACTCCCAACGGAGCAGCTCCTCGACCACCGTCGGGACCACCGTCGGGTCGGCCACGATCCGCTCCCGGTGCTCGGGGTGCTCGGCCAGGTGGACGAAGAAGCAGCAGAGGCTGTCGGTGACGGTGTCCAGCCCCGCGATGATGAACAGGTAGCAGATGTCCAGGATCTCCTGGCGGGTCAGCTTCATCCCGTCGACCTCGGCGTCGAGCAGCCGCGAGAGAAGGCCCTCTCCCCGCTTCTTCTCGAGCTCGTCAAGGGCCTTCTCGAAGTACTCGTAACAGAGCTGGCCCGCCGCCACCCGGTTCTGGGCGGCCTTCTCGAAGTCGTGCTCCCCCCAACCCCGGACGATCCCCTCCTTGATGTGCAGGAAGTGGTCGAGGTCGTCCGTGGGCAGGCCGACCAGGCGCAGGAAGGCGGTGCACGGGAACGGCACCGCGAACTCCTCGGTGAAGTCGCACTCCCCCTTCTCGGCAAAGCGGTCGATCAACTGGTTGGCGAGGGCCGCCACCTCACCCTCCAGCTTGGCCATCTCGCGCGGGGCGAAGTAGGGATCGAGCAGCACCCGGTACTTCTTGTGGTCGGGCGGGTCGATCTGGAGAGGGATCAGGGGGCGGTCGTTGCCGATGCCCCCCATGCCCTCACCGAACTGGGACGAGAAGAGCTTGGGGTTGCGCAGCACGTGCTCCACGTCCTCGTGGCGGGTGAAGACCACCGAGGGCTTCTGACCCGGGATCACCATGTCGTCGCGGCACGGGGCGCCCTGGCGCAGCGCTTCGTAGTAGCGCCGCGGGTCGCGGGCGAACTCCTGGTCGGCGAAGAGCTGGAACGACCAGCCCTCCTTGGTGAAGTCGATCCCCGGCTCCGTCTCGGCCCTGGTCATCCGATCCCCTCCCCGGCAGGGTGGGCCGTGCTGATCCCCCGGACCAGGCGACCCTCATTGAACACGATCGGCTGATTATGTCATATGTGTGCCGTGGCGGTCCAACGGGCCGCCGCCGGCGCCTCAGAGGATGGCGCCCTTCACCTTGAGGTCGAGGATCCGGTCCATGTCCAGGCCCAGCTCCTGGAGGACCTCGTCGGTGTGCTCCCCGTGCTCGGGGGCCGGCGTGAGCTGTCCCGGCTGCTCGTCGAACTGCAGCGGGGAGGGGACCATGCGGAAGCGGGTGCCGCTGGAGTGAGTGAGCTCGGTGACGTAGCCGTTGGCGGCGGCCTGGGGGTCCTCGAGGAGCTCCCCTGCGGTCTGCACCGGCGCCCACACCCCCTCGACCTGGGCCAGCACCTCCCGCCACTCGGCCAGGGAGCGGGTGGCGAAGATCTCGTCGAGGACTCCGACGCACTCCCTCCGGTTCTCGAAGCGCGTGGCTCCGTCGGCGAAGCGGGGGTCGTCGGCCAGCTCGGGGCGCCCGAGCGCCTTGACCAGCTCGGGCCAGAAGCGGTCCCCCTGCAGCATCATCAGCGAGAGGAAGCGGCCGTCCCCGGTCCGATAGGTGTTGACGAGCGGGTTGGGACCGGCGGTGCGGTCGCCGCGCGGGAGCTTGGAGATGCCGAACATCCCCGCCGCGAGGATGCTGGCGCCGGTGGCCCACATGGCGGTGCTGAGCAGCGAGTTGTCCACGACCAGCGCCTCGCCGGTGCGCTCCCGGTGGAACAGGGCGGCGCAGATCCCGCCCGCGATTGTCATCCCCCCGAGCAGGTCACCGAAGGCGGGACCGGCTGGGGGTATCGGCCACTCCCCCTCGGGCGTGAGGATGTCGGCCACGGCGCGGAACCAGAACGAGGCCCCGTCGAAGCCGCCCTTCTCCGCCTCGGGGCCGCGCTGGCCCTGGCCCGAGCCGCGCACGTAGATGATGTTCGGGTTGGCGGCACGGATGTCGTCGACGTCGATGCCGAGGGAGCGACGGACGTGGGGCAGGAAGCTGGTGAGGAACACGTCCGAGCGCCCGGCCAGCTCGAGGAGCAGCTGGCGGCCGTCCGGGGACTTGAGGTCGATGGCGACCGAGCGCTTGCCCCGGTTGGGCAGCTCGATCATGTGGTTGACGCCCCCGGGTCCGGACGGCACCAGACCCGAGTTGACCAGGCCCCGTTGCGGGTCCCCCGTGTCGGGATGCTCGATCTTGATCACGTCGGCGCCCCACTCGGCCAGCACCGCCCCGGCCGACGGGACGTAGGTCCACGCCGCCACCTCGAGGACGCGTATGCCCTCCATGATTCGGACCACTCCGGCTCCTTCTGTCAGGGGTTTCGTCTAGTCGTCGAGCGGCCGGCAGATCCGGCACGGTGGGCGCCCCGCCGCCTCGTCGGCGGACAGCCGCTGCAGCCCCTCGGGATGGCGCAGCGCGACCGGGCAGTCCGCCCGGTGGACATTGGTCCCGGTGGCGGTGGCCACCAGCTCCCTGCTCCCGGTCCCACCGGCGGCGACGACACCAGGCACCACACCATGCACCGCCCCGGGCACCGGGGTGGTCTGTCCCGCCAGCGCGGCTTCGATGAGCTGGAAGAGCTGCTGGTCGCGGACCAGCCGCTCGGCGTGGTGGAGGTCGGCCTGGTCGTAGATCCGGTACAGCCAGTGGGCCCAGTACATGAGGCCCCCGACGATCATCAGCCCCAACCCCACGAACGAGCCGCTCACCAGGTATGGGATCTGCTGCTGGACCACCGAGGCGTGGGCCGCCCCGTACCAGGCGATGAGGATGACCACCACCCCGAGCGGCACGAGGAGCGACCCGGCCGCCACCTGCCACGTGTTGCGCAGGTCGAGCCGGTTGAAGCGCTCCGACGCCGCCCCCAGGACCTCACCCGGGGAGCGCCGCCGCCCGTCGGCGAGACCGGCCCCCTCGGCGGGCGCGCCGACCGCGTCGGCCCTCAGGTCGTCGACGGCCATGGTCTTTCAGATCCTCCCCTCGAGCAGCTGCCAGCGGGCGTAGCCGAACAGTGGCCCGGCCAGCACCAGGCTGGCCAGCACGCCCGCGATTATCCACCCGGCCGGTGCCGGCACTCCCGGGGCCGGGGCGCCCGAGCGGGCCAGCTGCAGGGACGGGGCCGCACCGGGCCCCGAAATGCCGCCGACGGACCCGCTCGACGGCAGGGGGGACGAGAGACTCGACGACGATCCGACGGCCGAGCCCGATCCGGTGCCGGTGGTGCCGCCCGGAGGCGACAGAGAGGGCGTCGCCAGGTTGGGGAACGGCGGGGCGATGGTGGCATCGGTGGAGACCTTGGCGCCGCCGTAGACGACCTCGATATGGAGCGGGGCGGGGGGGGTCCCGACAGGGATCGGCGGCTGGCCGGGAATCGAGATGGCGGGCACTCCGGGCACCCCGGTGGCGGGCAGCTGGCGGTCGATGGTCACCTCCAGGCCCCCGGAGTCGGCCGAGGCCGCCCCCGGCTTGACCGTCGTCACGGGGTCGATGAGCTTCACCCCCAGGCCGTAGGTGTGCAGGGCGTTGTTCAGGGCGGCCTGCACCTGGGCCACCACGCCGTAGCCGACCGGCTGCTGGCCCGCCAGGTGGATGCCGTCGTGGTCGATGAAGGCCGCCAGCCCCCCGACCGTCACCTTCCCGACGGCCAGATGGGCGTCGGGAACACCCTTGGTGCCGTCGGAGCGGGCCGCCGCCGTCCCCGTCACGCCGGCGATGTGGATGAGGCCGCCGGCCAGGTCAACCGCGCCCGAGGTGGCGGTGGCCTGCGCCGACACGCAGGTCGCGCCCAGGTCGATGTGCGTGGTCGTGGTCGACGAGTCGGCCGAGGCCGCCGGCGTCGACCCGGCCGGGGAGAACGACGTGGCCGCCGCTGTCGACTGGGCCGTGCCTCCGTCCTGGCCGGCGGTGGCGGAGGCGGTGCCGGCGCCGGCGCCGCCTCCCGACGGGCCGAACTGCTCGCTGCCGCTGTGACCGGGCGAAGGCGGGTACGTCGCCTCGGCCACCACCGGATCGTTGGGCAGGGCGGGGCCGCCGAAGGTGGCGATGGCCGTCCCGAGGTGGGCGGCGGTGTCCCCCGGATAGGCGGGGGAGCCCAGGCTGTTGACCACCGGGCCCTCGGAAACCGAGCCCCGGGCCAGGGGCACGTCGAACTCCATGATCGTGCCCTCGTGGGGGTCCCCTACCGGCAGCAGCCCGGGGCTGGCCAGGTCGTAGCGGGCCCCCGTCGCCTGCGCGCTCAGGTTGTACCCCGCCACCTGGCTCCCGCCCGGCGCCGCGGCCCCTCCCGGCGGCTGGGGCGGGCACGTGGCGGCGGGAGGGGCGGCCGCCCCCGCCCGGACCGAGAGCAGCGGCGGCACGGTGAGCGCCCCCAACAGGAGGGCCGCCCGGGCGATCACCCGTCTCGTGTCCATCGGTCTGTTCATCTCAACCCCCGAGATACGACGAGACCACGCCCGCCGCCTGCAGGTCGGATGGCTCCCCGACGTCGACGAGCCGGCCCTTGTCGAGGAGGTAGGCGTAGTCGGCCATCTCGAGGGCGGTGTTGACGTACTGCTCGACCAGCAGGATGGTCACACCGGACGCCGCCAGGGCGCGGACCTCCTGGAAGAGATCGGCCACGATGCGGGGCGCCAGCCCCATGGAGATCTCGTCGAGCAGGAGGAGGCGGGGGCGGGCGGTGAGGGCCCGGGCCAGCGCCAGCATCTGCTGCTCCCCGCCCGACAGCGTGCCCGCCAGCTGCTCGAGGCGCGACGCCAGGGCGGGAAAGCGCCCCACGGCCGCCTCGACCCGATCCTCCTCCTTCCCGTCCTGGACCGCCATACGCAGGTTGGCGCGCACGGTCAGGCTGGGGAAGATGCCCCGACCCTCGGGGACGTGCACCAGACCCATGCGCGCGATGTGGCTGGCCCGGCGCCCGTCGACGCGCTGCCCTGCGAACCAGACCGATCCGTGCGAAGGGCGCACCAGACCGGACACAGCGCGGAGCGTCGTGGTCTTGCCGGCGCCGTTGGCGCCGAGCAGGGCCACGACCGTGCCCTCGGGAACGACCAGCGACACCCCCGAGAGGGCGCGGAGTCCGCCGTACTGGACATGGAGGTCGGTGACCTCGAGCAGGCCGCGACCCCGTTCATCAGGCGACATCGCTCTCCCCCAGATAGGCGGCGATGACCCGCTGATCGGCACGGACCTCCTCCGGGCTTCCCACGGCTATCACGTTCCCGAAGTCGAGGACGGTGATGCGGTCGCACAGCTCCATGACCAATGCCACGTCGTGCTCGACGAGGAGGACGGCAGGCTCCCCGTCGGTCCGGCCCGCCACCCGGCGCAGCACGTCCCGGAAGTGCGCCGTCTCTCCCGGATCCAGGCCCGAGCTGGGCTCGTCGAGCAGCAGCACGCGTGGCGCCACCACCAGCGCTCGGGCCAGCTCGACCAGCCGGCCGAGCCCGGTCGGCAGGGTGCCGGCCAGGCGGTCGGCCACGGAGTCCAGGTCGAGATCGGAGAGAACCTCGGCCACGACCCGCCTCCCGTCGCGCCGGCGCCGTCCCAGCACGGCCCCGGGGACCGACGCCTCCCACGCCGCCAGCAGGTTGTCGTGCACGGTGAGGCCCGTGAACAGCTCGAGCCGCTGGAAGGTGCGGCTCACCCCCGCCCGGCCCCGCCGGTGGGCGGGCCAGGCGGTGACGTCGGTCCCGTCGAGGTGGACGGCGCCCTTCTGGGGCTCCAGCACTCCTGTGATGACGTTGAACAGCGTGGTCTTCCCCGCCCCGTTGGGTCCGATGAGCCCCGTTATGCCGCCGCGCTGCACGGTGAGATCGACGTCGTCCAGCGCCGTCACCCCGCCGAAGCGCATCGTGATGCCGCTGGCCTCGATGAGCGGGCGGTCAGGCATCGGCGGAGGCGGGTCGAGGGGCGGCCCGGGGGGGGCGTGGCCCCCGGGCCGTGGGGGCGGGGGCCGGCTCGGGCCGCACCGGACCTTCGGCCCCGGGCCACGGCCGGGGCCGCAGGATGGCCGAGAGGTGACGCCAGCGCTCCGCGGCCACCGAGATCGGCCCGTCGGGGTACTGCGACAGATAGACGGCCCCCACCGCCACCGCCATCGGGATGTACCGGTTGATCGAGGCCGACAGCGGGAGGAGCTGGAACGTCGAGACGGCGCCGGCGATCATGGCGCCCGCCACCAGCGAGCGTCCGCCCAGCACGACGAGCAGGAGAAGCTCCAGCGAGGCGCCGAACGAGAACGTGTTGGGATCGACCGAGAGCCGGAGGGCGCCGTAGAAGGCGCCGGCAAAGGCGGCGGCGGCGCCGCACGCCGCGAACACCGCCAGCTTGGTGACGGTGAGGTTGACCCCGAACGTCGAGGCGCCGAGCGGGGCGTCACGGATCATCTGCAGCCGGCGCCCCACCGGGCCGCGGCGCAGCAGGGAGGCGCCCAGGGCGTAGACCGCCAGCAGGAGCGCGGCGAGCACGTAGAAGCTCCGCTCGGAGGAGAAGTCCACGCCGAAGATCCGCGGGCGCGCCACCGATATGCCGGTGTAGCCCCCGCCGATCGAGTTGCGCGGGAACACCATGTTGTCGAAGATCAACGCGAACGCCATCGTCGCCAACGCGAGGAAGAGCCCCGACAGCCGCAGCGACGGCACGCCGATCAGCAGACCCAGCGGCACGGCGATGAGGACGCCCAGGACGGCCGCCCACAGGAACCCGGATCCGTGGGCCCCGCCCAGGTGGCCGACGGTGAAGGCCCCGATCCCCACGAAGGTGAACTGGGCCAGGGATATCTGGCCCGCCCAGCCGGTTAGCACGACCAGCGTGAGGGCTATGGCGGCGAAGATCATCCCGGAGCTCACGTCCCGGAGCGTGGACGTGCTCGTCACGAACGGCAGCACGATCATCACCGCCACGAGGAGGGCCCCGTTGAGCGCCACCCGCCGATACCCGGTCGGGGCGGCACCCGTGATGGTCCGGAACGAGGACCGCACCTCCTTCAGCCGGTTGCCGTACAGGAGCAGCACGGCAAACAGCGCCAGGTAGGGCAGGGACGCCTCGAGCTGCGCCAGCGTGCCCGAGCTCCCGTACTTCTGCAGGAAGGCCTGGCCCACGCCCAGGGCCAGGCCCCCGCCGAAGGCGATCGGCAGGCTCACCAGCCGCCCCAGGACAGCCGGGGCGAAGGCGTAGAACACCAGCAACACGAGCGTGTAGGTGTCGAGGCCCTGCGTGGCGCTGAGCAGGATCCCGACCAGGGCGGCGAAGATCGACGACACCACCCACGCCGCCCCCGATACCGAGTCGCTGTTGACCCCGTTGAGCTCAGCCAGGTCCCGGTTGTCGACCACGGCCTGGGTGGCGAGCCCGAGGCGGGTCCGCCGCAACAGGAGGGTCACGCCCACCCCGAGAGCGACGGTCAGGAGGAAGTTGAACAGCTGCGACCAGCTCACGTAGAGGGTGTGGGCCAGGGAGAACGTCGACCGGGAGAACAGGGGGGTCAGCCCCCGATCCTGGCTCCCGTAGATCAGCGGGACGACCGCCTGCAGGAAGGCGGTGATGGCGAGTGCGATCACGATCTGGATCTCGGCCGACAGGGCCACCACGGGCCGGAACAGCCGCTCGCACACCAGGCCGAGAACGGGTCCGACGACCAGAACCACGACGGGGAGCGCCACCCACTGGGTCAGATGCCAGCCGTCGCGGAGCTGCCAGAAGGTGAACGCCGAGAACATCGCCACCGCCCCGTAGGCGAAGTTGAAGATTCCCGACGTCATGTACGTGAGGGTGAGTCCCATGGCCGCCAGGCCGTACACGCTGCCGGCGAAGAGCCCCACCACGACCGACGGCCACCACGACATCAGTTGATCTCCACCTCACGCCGCCCCATCGGGTCCGTCACCCGACCGGCACCAGCTGCCCGGTGCAGAAGAAGCCGCTGGCCGGCCACTTCCGGGTGAAACCGTTCCCCTTTACGACCACATCCATGGTGCAGGGCCCCGACGGCTGCCGGAGGCGGGGGGTGATCGGGGCGGTGGCCCCCCCGGTGTTCCACGAGTCGATGCCCTGGAGAGCCTGGGTGAGCGAGGCGCGCGTCGGGTTGCGGCCCGCCTTGAGCAGGGCGTAGATGAACATCTGGCCCGTGGCCCACGACTCGAAGCCGAACCCGCTCGGCTCCTTGCCGGGCTGGTAGGTGCGCAGCTCGGCGAGATAGAGGTTGACGATGGGATTCCCGTCGGACAGCGGCAGGAAGGGGAGGGCCGCCTCCAGACCGTCGGCCGAGCCGGGCGAGTCGGTGTTGGCCACGTCGATCTGGGACTGGGTGTAGCCGTCGAAGGTCGTCCCCTTGAAGACCGGGTGGAAGTTCTGGCGGGCCATGGCCGCCAGCAGCTTGGCGGTACCCGTCACGTCCATCGTCGTGAATACGCCGTTGCATCCCTTCGACTTCATCTCCAGGACGTCCTGGTCCAGCGACGCCGTGGCCGGGGAGACGCTGAAGTCGGTGAAGCAGTTCTGGGAGCCGTCGTGGACGAACAGGTTCTGGAACTGCTGACCGGCCTGGGCGCTGATGGCGATGCTGTAGGCGAGGGTGGCCACCTTCGAAGGGAAGTTTCCGGCTGCCTTCAACCCGTTGACGAAGCTGTCGTAGATCTCGGGATGGCCGTTCACCAGGTACTGCGTGGCACCGTTGGTCGACCAGTACACCGACGAGCTGCCGCGGTTGCCGTTGATGGCCACGCCGAGGTCGGGGACGTTGCCGTTGACCATCTCCTGGACCCCGCCGTTGTCGGCGTCCGATGTCGAGCCGACGAACGCCAGCACCTTCGGGATCTCGTCGGCTATGTCGGCGGCGTTCTTCCCCGCGTCCTGGCCGTCGTCCTCGACCTGGAGCTGGAGCTGGCGCCCGCAAATGCCGCCGGCCGAGTTCACCGCCTTGAACAGCGCCTCGACCGCCTCGGGCCCCTGGTTGAAGTTGTTGGCCAGGATCCCGGTCAGACCGCTGACGTTCCCGAGGGTGATGCTCGTGGGCGTGACCCCGACCGCCGACGCGGTGTTGCCACCGCCGCCGGGGCACAGCGCGGCCTGCTGGGCCGGGTTGTAGGGAAAGCTCGACGGTGTCAGGCCGGCCAGCCCCCCCGCCGGGGCGCCCCCCGCCGGTGCAGCGGCCGGGCCGGATCCGCCCGAAGCGGGGCCGGCGGCGGGCCCGGTGGCCCCCAGGGCGGACCCGCCGCCGCTTGTCGGGCCCGCCGCCGGCGTCCCGCCCGCCCCCGACGGTGAGCCGGAGCCGGTCGTCTGGCCGCCGGCCCCCGGTGTCACCCCGGCCTGGCCGGCCCCGAGGTACGGCGGTACGCGTGCCCCGCACGCCGCCGCCACCACGCTCAACGCCGCCAGCAGCGCGACCGCCGCCGGGCGGCGGGACAGGGTGCCCGAACGACGTCCGCCGGCCCGTCCGTTCCGAAGCACTGTCATAGGGCCGGGCAGGCTACCGGGACGGGGTCGTCGGTAACCTGCGGCCCTTCGCCAGCGGGAGAGGGCATGACCATCGAACGACTCAGCGGTATGGACGCCACCTTCCTCTACGTGGAGACGCCGTCGAACCAGACCCACATGACCGGGGTGCTCGTGTTCGACCCCTCGACGATGAAGGAGCCCTACTCCTTCGACCGCATGCGCGAGTACGTGCGGAGCCGCCTCGGTCGGGCCCCGGCCTTCACGAGGAAGCTGGCCCGGGTGCCCTTCGACGTGGCACACCCGGTGTGGGTCGACGACGCCGACTTCGACCTCGAGGCCCACCTCCACCGCGTGGCCGCCCCCTCCCCCGGCGGTCCGCGAGAGCTGGGCGAGCTGGCCGGGCAGATAGCCGGCTGGCCCCTGGACCGCAACCGACCTCTGTGGGACATGTGGTTCGTCGAGGGGCTCGAGGAGGGTCACGTGGCCCTGGTTGCCAAAATGCACCACTCGACGATCGACGGTGTCTCGGGCGCCAACCTCATGATGCACCTGTTCGACCTGGAGCCCGACCCGCCACCCGTCCCGGAGGAGCCGGCGGCCGAGCCGCAGCCCGCCCCCGCCGATCTGGAGCTGCTGCTCTGGGGCCTGTGGTCGCGGGCCCGGCGCCCCCTGCTGCTACCGCGGGCGATGGTCGACACCGCCCGGGCCGGCGTCGAGCTGGTCCGTCGCAGGATCCGCCCCGGCGCCAAGGGGATGGCCGCGCCGTTCTCGGCGCCGCCCACGCCGTTCAACGCCCCGATCACCGGCCATCGGCGGGTGGCGTTCTGCTCGGTCGCGATGGCCGACGTCCAGATGATCAGGCACGCCTTCGGAACAACGGTGAACGACGTGATCCTCGCGGTCTGCGGAGGCGCCATCCGGCGTTGGCTCGAGCGCCGGGACGCCCTGCCCGACCGTCCCCTCGTGGCCGGCGTACCCGTCTCCACACGGGGTGACGAGGACGGGGGCGGCGGCGGGTTCGGCGCCAACCTGATCTCGGCCATGTTCGTGTCGCTGGCCACCGACGTCGACGATCCCCTGGAACGGCTGCAGCGCATCCACGACGGCACCCGGCACGCCAAGGAGGAGTTCCGGGCCGTCGGCGCCGATGTCCTCACCAACTGGACCGAGTTCAGCGGTCCCCGCCTGTTCGGGCTGGCGGTCCGGCTGTACTCGCGCATGGAGCTGGCCGACCGGCACCCGCCCGCCCTCAACTTCATCGTGTCCAACGTCCCCGGGCCCCCGATCCCGCTGTACCTGGCCGGGGGTCGGCTGGTGGCCCTCTACCCCCTCGGGCCGGTGTTCGACGGGATGGGGCTCAACGTCACCGTGCTGTCGTACATGGATACCGTCGGCTTCGGGTTCCTCGCCTGCCGGGAGCTGATCCCCGACCTGTGGGACCTGGCCGGCTTCGTGGACGAGGCCCTGGAGGAGCTCAAGGCGAGAGCCAAGCAGTCGGGGGATCGCCAGCAGGAGGACCGGCCGGCGCCGGGGCGGTCCCGGTCAGCCCGCACTCGGCCAGCGCCGCGTCGATGAAGTCACCCACCCCGGCGGCCAGGAAGAAGCCGATGTGGCCGCCGGGGTACCACGCCCGGCGGGGGCGCCCCCAGTGCAGCCACAGCCGATGGGCCTGGTCGAAGTTCGACATCCGGTCTCCCAGCCCCGCGAAGACGTAGCGGCGCTCGAAGGGGACCCGGGGCGCCAGCACCAGCGGGGACACGACCGAGCACACCGCGTCGGCGTCGGGGCCGAGAGCGCCGGCCTCCATGGCGCGGCGGCGCACGACCGGAGGGCTGTGCCGGCGGTACAGGTCGGGCATGTCGGTGGCCGGTATGCCGGCGATCGCGCAGGCCAGGCCGTCCTCCACCGATGCCGTGAGGGCGGTCACGTAGCCGCCGAGGGAGATCCCGTAGATGCCTACCGGGACCTCCCCCGCCTGAGACCGGATCCACCGGATCGCCGACCGCACGTCCCAGGCCGACTGGGCCAGGCCGTGCACCGAGTCCACGAGGTTGACCGACATGAATCCCTCCCCGGTCTCGGCACCCGGCTCCTGGCGGGGCCCGTGCACGGGGAGCACCGGGAGCAGCAGGTTGAGGCCGAGATCCCGGGCCAGGTGCCGGGCCCGGAAGGCACGCAGGTCGAGAGCCGCCCGCCCGGTGCCGAAGCCGTGGATGCACACGAGCCAGGGGCGGTCGCGGCGGCGGTGCCGCACCACGTAGGCGTGGGCGGTCCGGTTGGCCGCCCGGCCCAGCCAGCGGTCCCGGCCGGGCTCGTCCGGCCAGGGCTCGTAGTCGCTGGGGAAGCTGACGGTCTCGAAGCGCTGGCCGAGGGTCGACTCGGCCCGGACCGCCACCTTCGAGGGCGCCGCAGGCTCGCGGTGGTAGGCCCCGGGGTCGGCCAGCCACCCCCGCTCCTGCCACAGGGCACGCGCCGCCGCAATCTCGTCCCCCGCCCGGCGGTAGTCGTCCCCCCGGGGGAACAGGCGGGGGTTGCGCATGGCCGAGATCAGCACCTCGTCGAGCAGGACCTGCGCCGCCAGCCCCACCGACGGCTGGACGCCCGCCTCGGCCAGGGGATGGCCGGGCGGCCCACCCCCGCGGGAGTACGACCAGCTGCGGGCCAGGAAGGAGGCGGCACGGGGCCCGGCCTGGGCCACCCCGACGGTGCGGGGGTCGAGGAGGAAGCGCCGGACGGCCCGCCACGGCCCACCCGGCCGGGGAGCGGCGGGCGCCGCGGCCGACGGGTTTTCGAGCGGCTCAGCCGGAGCCGACGCCTCAGACAAGGGCGTCGGCGCCCAGCAGCACACGCAGCTCCCCCACCAGCCCGTTGCTCGAGTCGGCGTTGTACTGAGGCGGGAGGCGCAGCACCTTCTGGCCGACGTGGAGGTACACCGGGCACTCCCCGGGGTGCTCCAGAAGGACGTTCTTCAGCCCGGTGACGACGGTGTCGGTCAGCGCGCCCACCGGGAGGACGATACGCAGGTCGCGCGCCCCGTTGACCACCAGCTCGGGGCGGCGCACCTCCATGCAGACGAGCTTGGGCTCATCGTCGCGGGTGTCGAGGCGGCCCTTGATGCACACGATGGCGTCGTCGGCCAGGAGGCTGCCCCACTCCTGCATGGTCTTGGGGAACACGAAGACCTCGATGGCCGACTGGAGGTCCTCGAGGGTGAAGGTGGCCATCAGGTCCCCCCGCTTCGTGTAGCGCCGGGAGAGGCCGGTGACCACTCCGCCCACCAGCTTGACCTCCCCCTCGCGGCCGGGAGGGGCGTCGCGCAGCTCGGCGATGGTGCACTCGGCGTGACGCCGCAACGAGCCCTCCACGCCCATCAGGGGGTGGTCGCTGACGTACAGCCCGAGCATCTCTTTTTCGGCGGCCAGCTTCTCGGCCTTGTCGAACTCCAGATCGGGGACGGGCACCCGGCTGTCGTCGAAGAGCGCGGCACCGGTGTCGGCGTCCTCCTGGCCGCCGAACAGGCTCATTATGCCGACCTCCGCCTCCCGGCGCCGGGCCAGGGTGCGGTCGACGATCTGCTCGAACACCAGGCACAGACCCTTGCGGGGATGGCCGAGGGAGTCGAAGGCCCCCGCCTTGATGAGCGACTCCATGGCCCGCTTGTTGAGCACGATCGGGTCCACCCGCTCACAGAAGTCGTAGAAGTCGCGGAACGGGCCGTTCTTCTCCCGCTCGGACACGATCAGGCCGACCAGGGCCTCTCCGACGTTACGGACGGCGGATAGGCCGAACGGGATGGAGCCCGGGCCCGGGGATCCCTCCACCGGTCCCCGCGCCACGAAGTCCGACTCGGACACGTTGACGTCGGGCACGAGGACCTTGATCCCCAGGGCCCGGCACTCGGCCAGGTAGACGGCGGTCTTGTCCTTGTCGTCCTTGACGCTGGTCAGCAGGGCGGCCAGGTACTGCACGGGGTAATGGGCCTTGAGCCACGCCGTCTGGTAGGCGACCAGGCCGTAGCCGTAGGAGTGGCTCTTGTTGAAGGCGTAGTCGGCAAAGGGCTCGATGAGATCGAACAGCTTGGTGCCGAGCTCCCGGCCGTAGCCCTGGGCCTCGCAGCCGGCCACGAAGCGCTCCCGCTCCTTGGCCATGACCTCCCTGACCTTCTTGCCCGCGGCCTTCCGGAGGTTGTCGCTGTCCTCGAGCGAATAGCCGGAAAACTTCTGCGCCAGGAGCATCATCTGTTCCTGATATATGCAAAGGCCGTAGGTCTCCGACAGCACCTCACCCATGTCGGGGTGCAGGTAGCTGATCGGCTTGCGACCGTTCTTACGGTCGGCGTAGTCGTTGTGCATGTTGGCCGCCATCGGGCCGGGCCGGTACAGAGCCACGAGAGCAGCCACGTCGTCGAAGCTGGTGGGCGCCAGCGATCGCATGAGGGCGCGCATCGGTCCGCCCTCGAGCTGGAACACGCCGATGCTGTCACCCTTCCGGAGCATGGCCAGCGTGTCGTCGTCGTCGAGCGGGATCGAGTCGATGTCGGGGCGCTGGCCGGTCGACTCGGCGATGAGGTCGAGGGCCCGCTCGATCACCGACAGGTTCCGCAGGCCCAGGAAGTCCATCTTGAGCAGGCCGAGATCCTCGACCCCGTGCATCTCGTACTGGGTCACGATCGGGGCGCTGGTCGGATCACCGCCGCTCTCGGGCTTGCGCTGGATCGGCAGGTACTCGGTCAGCGGATCGTGGGTGATGACCACAGCGGCGGCGTGGATGCCGTCCTGGCGCCGCAGGCCCTCCAAGCCCCGGGCCACGTCGATCACCTTGCGGGCGTCGGGATCGGTCGCGTACATGTCCCGGAGCTCGACGGCCGCCTTGTAGCCGTCGGCGTGCTTGGGGTCCTGCTCGAAACACGCCCGGAGGGGCGTGTCCCGGCCCATGACCAGCGGCGGCATTGCCTTGGCGATCCGGTCCCCCACCGCGTACGGGTAGCCGAGGACGCGGGCGGCGTCGCGCACGGCGGCCCGGGCCTTGATCGTCGAGAAGGTGACGATCTGGGCGACGCGGTCCCATCCGTAGCGCTCCGACGCGTAGCGGATCATCTCCCCCCGGTAGCGCTCGTCGAAGTCCATGTCGATGTCGGGCATCGTCCTGCGACCGGGATTGAGGAAGCGCTCGAAGATCAGTCCGTAGCGGATCGGGTCCAGGTCCACGATCCGCAGGCAGTAGGCGACCAGACACCCGGCCGCCGAGCCCCGCCCGGGCCCCACGCGTATCCCCGACTCCCGGGCGTGGCGAATGAGGTCCCAGACGACCAGGAAATAGGCCGAGAACCCCATGTCGGAGATGACGCGCAGCTCGTACTCGAGCCGCTCGACCACCTCCGTGGCGAGCGTGTCCCCGTACCGCTCGCGGGCGCCGAGGGTGGCCAGGTGGCGCAGGTAGCCGGCCGCCGACTCCTCGTAGGTCTCCCGCTGGAACTCGACGGGGACCGGGAACTCGGGCAGCTTCGGCTTGCCGAACTCGATCTCGACCCGCGCCCGCTCGGCTATCCAGAGGGTGTTGTCGCACGCCTCGGGCCAGTGGGAAAACAGCTGCCGCATCTCGACCGCCGTCTTCAGGTAGTGCTCATGGGACTCGAACTTGAAGCGCTTGGGGTCGTCGATCGACGAGCCCGTCTGCACGCACAGCAGGGCGTCGTGGGCGACCGCGTCATCGCGGTGCGTGTAGTGGCTGTCGTTCGTGGCGAGAAGGGGCGCGCCGATCTTCCTGGCTATCTCGATCAGCTGCGGATTGGTCTGGGACTGCTTGGCCAGCCCGTGGTCCTGCAGCTCGACGAAGAGGCTGTCCCGCCCGAAGATGTCCTGGAGCCGGGCGGCCATCCTCGTGGCGCCCTCGACGTCGTCCCGTAGAAGAGCCTGCAGGACGACCCCGCCCAGACAGCCGGTCGTGGCGATGATGCCCTCGTGGTGACGCTCGAGCAGCTCCCAGTCGCAGTTGTGGATCGCGAAATCGGAAACGTACGAATGATCCTCTTCAACTTCGATGTTGAAGACGAGACCGTCATAATCCTTGGTCTGTACGGTAGCCACCGGTTTGTAGACGTAACTCTCGTCCGAGATGGTTTTCCGGTGACGCTGTGTGCGGGACGGAGAGTAGGTGCTGCGGAACTGATCGGCATGAGACTCGGCGTCGAGCTCGCAGCGAAGGACACATGGGAAGTCATTGGACAATGTTGCGCGCAGGGAGCGCAGCTGCCATGCCAGATCCCTGGAAGTCTGGGTGAAGATGCATGCGTCTTCCCCGCGATGGCTATCTCCGTCGAGGACGCCTTCCACCAGGCCAGCCTGGAAGTCGCGTGGTGCCTCGAAGGCGAACATGGGTAGTCGCTTGTGGTTAGCCCCTATCCCGCAGAGGGTGGTCAGCAGCGCAGCCAGCACGGACGAGTAGGAGCGAACATCAATGCCGTTGTAACCGGGCTTGTCCGGTCTCGTGCTGATGGCAACTGGCTTGCCAGTCAGCTTCTCGGCAAACACGCTGCAGCGATCAATCAGGAATTCCTCGTCCTTGTGAAAGGACCACGAAACCTGGCCCCCGGTAGCACAGCCCTCAGCCACATACAGCCCGATGAAGTACCCGAACTCGTAGTCCAGCGGTATCCGATCGGGGAACGTGCAGTAGTGATACGTGGGTCCGATCGATGTCCGCGGGGTCGTGCGCTTGAGGACTCCCGGCCGCTCACACGGACGCCAGTCCACGTGCTCTTCGACGGTCAGCCACGCTTCTTTCGGCGCATCTGAGGCGACCTTGGGAAGGCACACCCAGCTGTTCCAGTTGTTCACCCCATCGCTCGCGCCGGGCCGGCCGGGATCGATGGACGAGGCCTCGACCCAACGGCGCTGTCCAGTCCGGTCCCGGACCAGGACCGGGTGCTCCCCGGTCATCCAGGTCACCCGCCCGTACCGGGCATTGAGCCCGATCCCGAACAGCTGACCCTTGTGGTGACGAGACATCGTCCGGGTGACCTTCCGGAAGCGACCACGGTGGGTCAGAACCTCGTCTCCAACCTGGATCTCGGCGATCGGCTTGACTCCTCCACGAGTGATGATCTCCTGCTCGGGGAGTAGGCACCGAGGCTTGTAGAAGTAACCCTCGAGGTATGCGTCGCTCGACAGCTTCATGAGGTTCCGGTAGCCGGTCGTCGTCTCGGCCAGCAGCGTCAGGTGGTAGTAGAGCTTCTCCCCCTCGGCACCCTCACCGCCGTTGTCATCGACGCGACCGCGTCGGGCCGGGCGCTCGAACCGGCTCTCCCCCGCCATGTAGGCCTCGGTGCCGATGACCGGGTTGATGCCGGCGTTCCGGCAGGCCCGGTAGAAGTCGAGGACGCCGTACATGTTCCCGTGGTCGGTGATGCCGATGGCGGGCTGGCCGTCGGCCACCGCCGCCGCCACCACCTCGTCGATCCGGGCGGCGCCGTCGAGCATCGAGAACTCGGTGTGGAGGTGCAGGTGGGTGAACGACGACGACCCGCTGCCAGCCACTGCCCCGCTCCCTCCGTCCCGGCTTATCCACAGGCGATTCTGCAAAACCTGTGGACAAAACTACACCCTTGTAACTCCGGTCCCGAGGGTAGCGCGGCCTGGTGCCGGGCGCGGCCCGGGCTACAGATAGGTGCCCGGGCGGGGCGGCTCCATGCCGGGCTGACCGGGAGTGGGCAGGCCCCGCCGGCGCATCTCCTCGAGCTGCGCCCGGGCCGCCATCTGCTGGGCGAACAGGGTGGCCTGGATGCCCTGGAAGAGGCCCTCGAGCCATCCGACCAGCTGGGCCTGCGCCACCCGGAGCTCGGCCTCGGTCGGCGTGTCCGGGCCGAACGGGATCGTCATCCGGTCGAGCTCGGCCGTCAGGTCCGGGGACAGCCCCGCCTTGAGCTCGGCCATCGACGTGTCATAGATCTCGCGCAACCGGTCCCGCCCCGCCTCGTCGAGGGGAGCGTTGCGGACCTCGTCGAGCAGCTGCTTGATCATCGACCCGATCCGCATGACCTTGGCGGGCTGCTCGACGGTCTCGGTCGTGGCCGGGGCGCCGGGGCTCCCCCCGTCGCTCGGGACACGGCCCTCGGCGCTGTCGACGTCGATCACGATCGGGGTCTCCTGCCGGGGCCCGGTCTCCATCTCTGGATCCTCCCACAGCGGCGGGCGGGGCCGGATAGCCCCCGCCTCCGGGGCCGGACGGGCGGGGCGGCCGTACCATTGTCCCGTGAGGGTCTCCACCAGGGGTGACTACGCCAGCCGGGCGCTGCTCTCGCTGGCGCTTCACGCCGACGGAGAGGGCCCCACCTCGGTCCGGGACATAGCCGAGCGGACCGGGCTGCCCCAGCCCTACCTCGAGCAGATCCTCCTGGCCCTCAAGGGCGCCGGCCTGGTCCGCTCCAAGCGCGGGGTCGGGGGCGGCTACGTGCTGGCCCGGCATCCCGGCCAGATCACCCTGAGCCAGATCGTCAGCGCGGTCGACGGGCCGATCGTCGCGGGTGACTTCGGCCGCCCCCACGAGGACGGGGCGTGTGACCACGAGGGCCAGTGCGTGCTCCTGTCGGTCTGGGCCGACGTCGGGGAGCACATGCGCTCCCATCTCGATTCGTTCACCCTCGAGGACATGGTGGCCCGGGCCCGGGGCCTGGCCACGCCGGCCGCGCCCCTCACCTAGCCCGCCGGGTCAGCCGAGAGCAGCGAGCACGGCCTCGAGGTCGGCGGGGAGGGGCGACGCCAGGTCCAGGGGGCCGGTACCGGCGGGGTGGTCGAACGCCAGGCGGTGGGCGTGGAGGAACGGGCGTCCCAGACCTGGGGGCGGGGAGCCGGGACCGGCCCGCCCGTAGGCAGGGTCGCCTGCCACCGGGTGGCCGATGGCGGCCAGGTGGACCCGGATCTGGTGGGTCCGTCCCGTCTCGAGCGTGCACTCGAGGAGGGTGTACGGGGGACGCCCGGCCCCCTCGGGCAGGCGACGTCGCACCTCGTAGCCGGTCCGGGCCCCCCGACCTCCGGCGGTGACGGCCATTCGCGTCGGCTGGCGGGCGGACCGCCCCACCGGCGCGTCGACCACGCCCCTCTCGGCCTCGACCGCGCCCACGACCAGCGCCAGATACGACCGGCGCACCCGCCGTGACGCCATCATCTCGACGAGGGCGGCGTACGCCTCCGGCGTGCGGGCGGCTACCAGCAGCCCCGAGGTCCCCTTGTCCAGGCGGTGGACGATCCCGGGCCGCTCGGGGTCCCCGGCCCCCGCCATCTCGGGGTAGCGCGCCAGGAGGGCGTTGACGAGGGTGCCGGCGCGGTTGCCCGCCCCGGGGTGGACGACAAGCCCGGCGCCCTTGTCGACCACCACCAGCCAGGAGTCCTCGTGCACCACCCGGAGCGGCAGGGACGGATCGGGCAGGGGAAGGACGGTCCGGCCCGGTGTGGTCGTGATCTCGACGACCTCGCCGAGCGCCATCCGGCGGGAGCCGCGGGTGGCGGGTCGGCCGCCGACCCGTACGGCGCCGCCCGAGACGAGGTCGGCCGCCTCGGCGCGGGGCAGGCCGGTGACCAGCGAGACGACCCGGTCGAGGCGCTGGCCCACGAGAGCCTCGGGGATCTCGGCGCTGCCGGGCTCGGTCATCCCCCGGCCGGGGCGGCGGCGTCGCTGGGAGTGCGGAGGTTGGCGAGCAGCAGCAGGCCCACCCCGAAGACGATGCACGAGTCGGCCACGTTGAACGTGGGCCAGTGGGAGAGGTGGATCCAGTCGATGACCGCCCCGTCGTGGCCCCGGAACAGGCGGTCCCCGAGATTCGAGAGCGCCCCACCGAGCAGGAGACCGGCCGAGACCGCGGCGGAGCGCCCCCGGACCGTGCGCGCGCCGAACACGACGACCACGAGGACCACGCCCGCCACGATCACCACCGGCGCCAGCCCCCGGCCGATGCCGAAGGCCGCCCCCGAGTTGTAGGACAGCTCGAGATCGAGGGGCCCGAGCACATGCGCCGGTCCACCGGCCAGAGCCTGCTGTTCGAGGGACTTGGAGACCTGGTCGGCCACCACGACCAGCACGCCGATCAGCGTGCCGGTGAGCAGCCGGCCCCACGACCACCGCCCCGCGCCGGGGCGGCCCGGCGTCAGCGGCGCGACAGCCCCCCGCTCTTGCACTCCACGCACAGCCGGGCCTGGGGCAGGGCCTTCAGCCGGGCACGGGGGATGGCCTGGCCGCAGCGCTCGCAGACGCCGTACGTGCCGGCGTCGATCTTGGCGAGGGCATGGTCGATCTCCTCGACCTCGGCCTGCGCCTGGGCGGACAGGGCCAGATCCCGCTCCCGGTCGACGTTGACCGTGCCGCCCTCTCCGGACTCGTCGTCGAACTGGATGTCCCCGGGCTCCATGTCCCGGGCCAGGGCCTCGGCCTCGGCCCGTAGGGCGGCGGCCTGCTCCGTGTACGTGGTTCGCTCCGCCATCAGCAGGGTCCGCTGCTCCTCGAGGAACTTGGGATCGGGCGGAGGCAGCTTGGGCGGGGGCTTGGGAGCCGGGGGCGCCTTGGCCGCGGCCGACCTGGCCGGGGTCTCGGCCGCCGAGGTGCGGGGAGGTGTCGTCTGGGGTGCCGTGTCCTGAACCACCGCCACGTCTTTCCCATCCGCGGCCGTTGATGCCCCCTTCGCGTCAGCAGCGGTGTCGGGAGTGGCCTTGGCCGCCGAGGTCGAGGCCGACCTGGCCGCCGCAGGGGATTTCGGGGCGGGCGTCTTGGCCGGCGCCTTGGCGGCGGCCGCCTTGGCGGCCGGAGCCTTTGCGGCGGGGGCCCTGTCCGTTCCCGTCTTGCCCGCCGCCGGCTTGGGTGCCGGGGCCTTGGCCGGCCGGGCGGCGCCCGCCTTTCCTGCCGCCGCCTTCGCGGCCGGGGCCTTGGCCGGCGCCGCCTTGGCCGGCGCCGATTTGGCCGGGGCCCGGGCGGCGGTGGCCTTACCGGTCGCGCCCTTGGCGGCGGCGGGTGTCTTCGACGTCGTCGACCGGGCCGGGGCCTTGGCCGGCGCCGCCTTGGCCGGCGCCGCCTTGGCCGACGGCGCGGCCTTGGCCGCCTTCTTGGCCGCCTGACCGGCGGGGGTGGCCTTCTTGGCCGTGCCCTTGGCTTGACCCTTCGTCACCACTGCCTTCTTCGATGTGGCCGCCTTGGCCAGCCGGGAACGGGCCGAGGAGACGACCCGCCGTGCGGCCGAACCCGCCGATCTGGCGGCTCCCCCTGATGCCGACCGGCTGCTCGCCGACCCGCCCGATCCAGAGGCAGCGGGCTTGGTGGGTCGCGCCATGGAGCAGTCTCCCCGTCCTAAAGGGGCGGAAAGCTATCACGCCCGAACACCGCGTTCAATGACCTTCCGGGCATGGCCTCAGACGCGCCGTGGGCCTGGCGGCGGCCCGCCCCGGCGGCCGGCGGAGCGGGAGCCGGAGCGGGCCAGGGCGGCGGCCAGGATCCGCCGGGCGTGGCCCGGGTCCACCCCCTCGACGCGCAGCCGCTTGGCCCGGCTGGCCTCCCCGGACTCCACCTCGACCTGGGCCGGCTTGGCGCCGAGAAGGTCCGCCACCAGCTCCACCACGGCCCGGTTGGCCCGCCCCTCCACCGGAGGCGCCGCCACCCGCACCTTCAGAGCGCCCCCCTGCTGGCCGACGACCTCCGTCCGGCCGGCGCCGGGATGGACCAGCACGCGCACGTGCAGAACCGGCGCCTCCTCGGCACCGGAAACGTCGAAGAGGTCCTCGGCCACTCTGCCACTCTAGGGACCACGATGACCCCGCCCGGACCCCCGAACGGCCCTTCCGACGCATCCGGCGCCCGCCGGGCCGGGCGCCAGGCCGACCGCCGCTTCGCGGCGGTGCCGGCGGTGCCCGACTTCGGCCGGATCGAGGCCGAGGAGACCGAGCGCTGGGAGCGCCACCGAGTGTTCGAAAGGTCGGTCTCCGAGCGCGACGGATGCCCCGACTTCGTGTTCTTCGAGGGGCCTCCGACGGCCAACGGCCGGCCCGGGCTGCACCACGTCTGGGCCCGGGTCTACAAGGATCTGTTCTGCCGGTTCCAGACCATGAGGGGCAACCGGGTGCTGCGGCGGGCGGGCTGGGACACCCACGGCCTGCCCGTCGAGGTCGAGGTCGAGAAGGCCCTCGGCTTCTCCGGTAAGAACCAGATCGAGCAGTACGGAGTGCGCCAGTTCGTCGAGCAGTGCCGGGAGTCGGTGTATCGCTACGTGGCCGACTGGGAACGCCTCACTCGGCGCATCGGGTTCTGGGTCGACACGTCCGACGCCTACTGGACGCTCACGCCCGACTACATCCAGTCGGTCTGGTGGCACCTCCGCCGGCTTTGGGAGAACGGGGACCTCTTCGAGGATGCCAAGGTCGTGCCCTACTGCCCCCGCTGCGGCACGTCCCTGTCGAGCCATGAACTGGGCCAGCCCGACGTGTACCAGGACGTCGAGGACACGTCCGCGTACGTGCGGCTGCCCATCAACGGGGCGGGCCCCGGCGGCGCCGAGGCGTTGGTGGTCTGGACGACGACGCCCTGGACGCTCGTGTCGAACACGGCGGTGGCGGTTAACCCCGAGCTCGACTACGTCGTCGTCGACGGCCTGGTGGTGGCCGCGGCCCGGGCCGACGAGGTCCTGGGGCCGGGCGCGTCAGGCCGGGCCGGCGCCCACCTCCGCGGCCGCGACCTGGTCGGCGTGCGCTACGAGCGGCCGTTCGAGCTGGTGGCGCCGGACCGCTCCGACCCGGGGGACGGGTGGCGGGTGGTGCCGGCCACCTTCGTCAGCGCCGACGAGGGCACCGGACTGGTGCACATCGCGCCCGCCTTCGGGGCCGACGACTGGGCGCTCGGGCGGGCCGAGGGCCTGCCGGTCCTCAATCCGGTGGGCCCCGACGGCCGCTTCTCCGATGCCGGCTGGCTCGCGGGCCGGGCCGTGCGCGAGGCCAATGACGACATCGTGACCCGGCTGGCCGATGCCGGCCTCCTGGTGCGCGCCGAGGCCCACCTCCACTCCTATCCGCACTGCTGGCGCTGCGGCACACCGCTGATCTACTGGGGCAAGCCCTCGTGGTACGTCGCCACAGCCCGCCACAAGCAGGAGCTGCTGGACGCCAACGAGACCGTCACCTGGCGCCCCGAGCACATCAAGCACGGCCGCTTCGGGGAATGGCTGGCCAACAACATCGACTGGTCGCTGTCCCGCGACCGCTACTGGGGCACCCCGCTGCCGGTCTGGCGTTGCGAAGCCGGCCACGCCCGGTGCGTGGGCTCGCTCGCCGAGCTTTCCGAGCTGGCCGGACGCGACGTTTCGGGCGTCGACCCGCACCGCCCCTACATCGACGAGGTGACGTTCCCGTGCCCGGACTGTGGAGAGCCGGCGCGGAGGGTCGAGGCGGTGATCGACGCCTGGTTCGACTCGGGCTCGATGCCGGCGGCGCAGTGGGGCTATCCCTACGCCCCCGGCTCCGAGAAGGCCTTCCGACTTCCCGCCGACTTCGTCTGCGAGGCGGTCGATCAGACCCGGGGCTGGTTCTACTCGCTGCTGGCCGTCAACCGCCTCGTCTTCTCGTCGGTCCCCTACCGCGCCGTCCTCTCGCTCGGCCACCTCGTCGACGCCGACAGCAGGAAGATGTCGAAGAGCCTCGGAAACGTGATCGACCCGTGGTCGATCCTCGACACCCGGGGCGCCGATCCTCTGCGCTGGTGGATGTTCCACCAGGGCTCCCCCTGGACTTCCACCCGCACCAGCTTCGAGGCCATCGACGCGTCGACGTCGGACGTGCTGATGACCCTGTGGAACACCTGGAGCTTCTTCTCGACCTATGCCGCCCTCAACGGCTTCGACCCCGAGGACCCGGCGGTCCCCGCCGGCCCCGACCGGCCCCTGTTCGACCGGTGGCTCGAGGCGCGGGTCGACCTCACCGTGAGGGAGATGACCACCGCCCTCGAGGACTATCAACCCCTCCAGGCCGCCAACGCCCTGGGGCAGCTGGTGGACGACCTGTCGAACTGGTACGTCCGCTGCAACCGGCGCCGGTTCTGGCGCACCGATCCCACCCTCGACCAGTCCGACGGGCTGGCCGCCCACGCCGCCCTCCACGACGCCCTGGTCCGTGTCGCGCTGCTCCTGGCACCCTTCTGTCCGTTCCTGGCCGAGCGGATGTGGTCCCAGCTCACCGGGACGGGGGACGAGGCCTCCGTCCACCTCCAGCGGTGGCCCGAGCCGGCCTCGGCGGAGTCCGACCCCGAGCTGATGAGGCGGATGGACCTGGCCCGCCACCTCGTCTCCCTGGGCCGGGCCGCCCGCTCTCAGGCCGGGGTGAAGGTCCGCCAGCCGTTGCGCCGGGCGCTGGTGGCCCTGCCACCCGACAGCGCCGGGCTCCTCGCCACTCTGGTGGCCGAGGAGCTGAACGTCGACGAGGTGGCCGTGGCCGACCGGATCGGGGAGCTGCTCTCCTTCGAGCTGGTGCCCGACTTCCGGGTCCTCGGCCCGCGGCTCGGAGAGCGGGTCAAGGAGGTGCGCCCCGCCCTGGGCCGGGCCGACGCCCAGGCCCTGGTGGCCGACCTCGAGCAGGGCCGTCCGGTACGCCTCGAGCTCAGCGACGGTCCGGTGGAGATCACCGCCGACGAGGTGGAGGTGCGGGTGAGGGGCCGGGAGGGCTTCGCCGTGTCGAGGGAGGGCACGGCGGCGGTGGCCCTCGATCTGGAAATCGACGACGAGCTGCGCGTCCGCGGCATGCTCCGTGACGTCATCCGGCAGGTGCAGTCGATGCGCCGCGACGCCGGCCTCGAGATGTCGGACCGCATCGACCTCTGGCTCACCGGCGTCGACGAGCTCCGGCCTCACGCCGAGCTCATCGCCCGCGAGGTGCTGGCGGCGGCGGTGGAGTTCTCGCTGCCCCCGGGGGACGTCTCCCCGGAGCCTCTCGAGCTGGACGACGGACGGCCCGCCTCCGCCGCCCTCAGGCGGTCGGCGCCCTAGAGGTCGGGGGCCCGCCCCGGCCGGGCTGTCAGCTGCCCGGGCGTCTCCGGGTGCCGGTGCCGCCGGTCGTCCTGGCGGCCGCCTTCTTGGCGGGTGTGGCCTTGGTGGCCGCCTTCTTGGCGGTGGCCGTCTTGGCCGTGGTCGCCTTCTTGGTCGGCGCCGCCTTGGTGGCGGCCTTCTTGGCGGTGCCCGCCTTGGCCGTGGTCGTCCTGGCGGCCGCCTTCTTGGCGGGTGTGGCCTTGGTGGCCGCCTTCTTGGCGCCCGACTTCGTGGCGCCGCGGCTGGCCGGGGCCCGGCGCCCGGCGCCGGTGACGGCGGCTGCCTCGTCGGTCGCGGCGACGGGGATCTCGGTGGTGGCGTCCCTGCCCGGACCGCCCGCTCCGGCCCCAACCTCGTCGCCCGGCGCCGTCGCCACCTCGGCGCCGGTTCCGACCGTGTAGGCCGTCCCCGCCTCGGCCCGGGCGAGCAGGCCGGTGGTGGCGGCGGCCGGCGCCGCCTCCGCTTCCTCCTCGTCGGCTTCCGCCCCGTGTCCACCCTCGTCGTGGGAGACGGGGCCGCCGACCAGGACCGCCTCGTGCGCCGGTCCGACCTCCTCGCTGACGGGCTCCGCCTCGGCGGCGGTGGGACCGAGCACCGTGATGGACTCCGATACGAGGCTGTCGGAGGCCGGGGCCGGTGCTTCCGGAGTCAGCTCCTCCCGCGGCAGGCTGACCACGCGCACGCCCTGGCGCCGCGACATCCGCGAGAAGGCGACCAGCACCACGGCGGCCGCCACGCTGCAGCCGATCGAGATGTAGATGGGGACGAGCGAGTCCTGGATGAAGCCGATGATCAGCATGACGGCGCCGACCAGAACCAGGAAGATCGTCAGGAGCAGGAGCACGGGCACCACCAATCCGGGAGGGGGCGTCGGCGAACCGGGGCAGTGTAGGCGCGGGGCCCACGGCCATAGGGGAAGGCGGAGCAGCTCCCATCCGCCCCGGGCGGAGGGTCCTCGGGGCCGCCCCCCGGGACGCCGCCTAGATGAGACCGGCCAGGATCTGCAGCCCCACGAGGACGATGAAGGGAGACAGGTCCAGGCCCACCGCTCCCATGCGTACCGGAGGCAGAATCCGCCGGACGGGTCCGAGCACGGGCTCGGTTACCGAGTAGAGGAACCGGTTGACCGGAGCCAGGGCCGACCCGGGAGACATGGGGAACCAGCTCAGGATGATCCGCCCGAAGATGAGGATGACGTAGAGCTGGATCAGCCAGTGGACGATGTGCACGGCGCGAACCGGGGGCTAGGCCCGGTAGAGCCCCCGTTCCTGCAGGCGGCGCTTCTCCTCGGCCGACACCTCGACGTTGGAGGGGGTCAGTAGGAAGACCTGCTCGGCCACCTTGTCCATCGATCCGCCGAGGGCGTAGGTGCACCCGCTGCAGAAGTCGATCATGCGGCGGGAAAGCTCGCGGTCGGCGTTCTGCAGGTTGACGATCACGGGCTGGTTGGCCTTGAGCCGGTCCCCGATCTCCTGGGCATCGCTGAACTGGCCTGGCGCCACCACGTGGACCTTGGCCGTCTGGGTCGGGGTGAGCGGGCGCACCACCGCCGGGCGGGGAGAGGGCGGGGCGGCCGGAGGCGCCTCTTCGGTGACGTGGAGGGTCCGGATGCTGCCCCCGGGCTCGGGCGGCGCCGTGTAGGAGCGGGGCGCCGGACGCGACGGTGCAGCCGGTGGCGGCGCCGGGGCCGCGACGGGCTCCTCGTACGCCTCGTACTCCTCGTACTCGTCGTCGACGAGGCCCAGATAGACCATCGCGCGGCGGACGAACGAAGCCATCTTCCTCCCTCCTTTCGGGACTCTATCGTCCCAGCTCGGGCGCTCCGGGACGCGGACCGAACAGCGCCGTGCCCACACGGACCATGGTGGAGCCCTCCTCCACCGCCACCTCGAGATCCGCCGTCATACCCATTGACACCTCGCCGAGGCCAAGCCGACGCGCCTCGCCGGCCAGCCAGCGGAAGCCGGGGCGCGCCTCCTCCGGCGGACCGGGCGGGCCCACCGCCATGAGGCCGCCCACCGCCAGACCGAGGGAGCGGGCCTCCTCGACGAGCCCCGCCGTGGCCCGGGGGGAAACCCCTCCCCGCCCCGGGCCGGAGAACAGAGCGACCTCCACCAGGATCTCGGCGCCGGGGCGGAGGGAGGCGATCCGACGCGCCTCTTCCACCCGGTCGACGGACTGCCAGACCGCCACCAGCGGCGCCAGATCAGCCACCTTGTTGCGCTGGACGGCGCCGAGGAAGTGCCACCGGGGCGCGCATCCGGAAGGGAGCTGGGCGGCCTTGGCCAGCAGCTCCTGGGCGTAGTTCTCGCCGATGTCCGGAAGCCCGGCCGCCACGGCCGACCGCACCGCTTCGGCGCCGTGGCCCTTGGTGACCGCCACGACCCGCACCCTGTCGGGTCGGTCGGTGGCGGAGGCGATGCGGCGCCGTACGGCGTCGAGGGCCGCGGCCACCGAGTCCGGGGAGGGGGCGGCGCTCAGAGCGCCGCCCGGGTCAGTCGCGCCACACCACGAGGGCCTGACGTCCGGTGTCGCCGCGGGCACGGTGCGAGTAGTGGTCCGGGGAGCAGGCCGTGCACACAGGAGACGAGAAGACGAGTTCGACGCCGGCCGCCTCGGCCGCGGCCGCCACCGCGGCGGGCAGATCGAGCGCCGGGGCGCCCCATGCCGTGACGCCGCCGACGGCGGCACCCACCTCCCTTTCGACCGCGGCCAGGTCCGAGGCGCCGAACTCGTAGCACTCGGCGTGGATGCAGGGACCAAGGGCCCCCACTACAGAGCGGGCCCCCGCCCGGCGCATGACCTCGACGGCGGCGGGAACGACGCCGGCCACGAGCCCCCGCCAGCCGGCGTGGACCGCCGCCATGGCACCCTCGGGGCTGGCCAGGGCCAGAGGGCCGCAGTCGGCCGTGAACACGGCCAGCGCCGTCTGGGAGGCGAGGCCCGGATCGGCGACCACGGCGTCGGCCTCGAGGCCCTCGACCACCTGCCCCGGCCCGGCGCTCACGACGCTCGCTCCGTGGACCTGACGGAGCCAGGACCACGTCCGGTCCACCACGGCGCGCCGCCGGGCCGACACGTCGCCGCCAGCACCCGGGCCCAGATCCCCCTCGGCCCGGCCCGTCCACACCGCCCGGACCCCGCCCGGAAGCACCAGGGCCCGCCCGGTGGCGGGCCCGGTCCCCTCCCGGCTCAGCGGACCGGCGGGCGCGCCGGAGACCCGGCTACTTGAGGAACGAGGGGACGTCGAAGTCGTCGTCTCCCAGGTCGACGTCGGCCTCCCCCGTGAGCCCCCGGGGGGCGGAGATCCCCGCCAGCCGGCGGTCGTCTGCAGATCGCTCCTCCCACCGCTCGAAGCCGGCGGCTATGACGGTGACGCGCACCTCGTCCCCGAGGGCGTCGTCAATGACGCTGCCGAAGATGATGTTGGCATCGGCGTGCGCCACGCCATGGATGATCTCCGCCGCTTCGTTGACCTCGAACAGCCCGAGGTCGCTGCCTCCGGCGATGTTGAGGAGAATCCCGCGCGCCCCTTCGATCGACGCCTCGAGCAGCGGGCTGGTGATGGCGGCGCGTGCGGCGTTGACCGCCCGGCCCTCACCCGAGGCGGTGCCGATGCCCATGATGGCCGTGCCGGCATTGCTCATGATCATCTTCACGTCGGCGAAGTCGGTGTTGATGAGGCCGGGGGTGGTGATCAGGTCGGTGATGCCCTGGACGCCCTGCAGCAGCACCTCGTCGGCCATCTTGAAGGCGTTCACCATGGACGTCTTGTCGTTGGAGACGGTCAGCAGCCTGTCGTTGGGGATGATGATGAGGGTGTCGACCTTCTCCTTGAGCTTCTGGATCCCGGAGTCGGCCTGGACGGCGCGTCGGCGCCCCTCGAACGAGAAGGGCCTCGTCACGACACCGATCGTCAGCGCTCCCAGGCCCTTGGCGATCTCCGCCACCACCGGAGCGCCCCCCGTGCCCGTGCCGCCCCCCTTGCCAGCGGTGATGAAGACCATGTCGGCGCCCTTCAGCACCTCCTCGATCTCGTCCCGGTGCTCCTCCGCCGCCGCCCGGCCCACGTCGGGATCGCTGCCGGCACCCAGGCCACGGGTCAGCTGGCGCCCGATGTCGAGCTTGACGTCGGCGTCGCTCATCAGCAGCGCCTGGGCGTCGGTGTTCACGGCTATGAACTCGACGCCCTTCAGGCCGGCGTCGATCATCCGGTTGACGGCGTTGACCCCGCCGCCGCCGATGCCGACGACCTTGATCACCGCTATGTAGTTCTGCGATCCAACCGCCATGTGGTGTCGGGCCCTTCCGGTAGCGCCTCAACCTCAACTGGAGGTTGATAGTTATGTCAACCTGAGGCGAACCGAGACACCGTACGGCGTGCTCATCCGCGGGTCAAGACCGGCTGGCCGGGTACCCGCAGGTCGATGCTCTTGACGCCCGACAGGTCGACCTCGGACTCGACGGTCGCCAGCGCGGTCAGCTTGGCCGTGAGGTCGGTGGGCGGACCCAGGTCCACGACGGCCCCGTCGGCCAGGTCGACCGCCACTCCCCCGCCCGGCCCGGTGGAGACCGACACGACCGGTGCGGGCACCGAGGACCCGGTCGCGGTGAACGCTCCCAGGCCGGCGGCCACCGCCAACGGCCCGCGGGCCGGCGCCCCCAGCTCGGAACCGGTTCCCGGCACGGCGCCGCCCCAGGCCAGCACGACCAGACCCGGGGCCCGGTTGCTGTCGACCGCCAGCACCCGTCCGGCCCCGTCGACCAGCGCCCAGCGGGGCCCGTCCGCCACCTGAGCCACGGGAGCGCGCTCATCGACCGTGACCACGAGCGTCGACGGCCACGACTTGGTCACCCGGACCGTGGCCACCCAGGGCAGCCGTTCGACGCGGCGGGCCACCAGTGCCGTGTCCACGCTGAGCAGGGGTTGATGGAGAGCCACCCCGGCGGCGGCATCCACCCGTGCGGCTCCCGACCGTGCCGCCCCCCGGACCTGGATGTGGGACACGCGGAACCACGACAGATGCAGAACGAGGACGGCGCCCGCGATGGCTACACCCACCGTCAGGGCGCCGACCAGCACCCGCAGGCGTCGACGGCCCTGATGACGGGTGACGGCTATCCGACGCTGCCGGATGCGGGGATCGATCGGCGGGGCGCCCGGGGCCCCGGACCCGGCGGGGGGCGTGAGCGTCCTCATCCGAAGCCGACCATCCGCACCTCGGGCACGAGCTCCACTCCCGCCTGCTCGCGCACCCGTTCGCGCACCATCTCGATGAGCCTCCTCACGTCGTCGGCCGAGCCGCCGGCGTCGGCCTGGATGAAGTTGGCGTGCTTGTCCGAGACCTGGGCCGAACCGAGGCGGTGCCCCTTCAGGCCGCAGGCCTCGATGATCCGTCCCGCCGAGTCCCCTTCGGGGTTGGTGAAGACCGATCCGGCGTTCTGGCCTCCGGGCTGGTTGGCGCGCCTCCAGCGCACGATCTCGGCTAGGGCCGCCTCCGACTGCTCGCGTGGCCCGCTCCGCAGCGGGAACGAGGCCCACACGACGATGTGGCTCTCGGCCACACTCGAGCTGCGGTACCCGTAGGCGAGGTCCGAGACCCCGCGCTCCCCGTCGGGACCACCCTGGAGATCGACGAAGGCCCACCGGTCGAGACATCCCGCCATGTCCGATCCGTGGCCCCCGGCGTTCATGCGGACGCCGCCGCCAACCGAGCCGGGCACCCCGACCGCCCATTCGAGGCCGGTCAGGCCCGCCGCCGCCGTGCGCCGGGCCAGCACCGGCAGACCCGCCGCCGCCCCGGCCCGGGCCGTCGTGCCCGAGATCTCGATCGAGGCGAACGCCGGCCCGAGGGTCACGACCAGCCCGGGGAAGCCGGCGTCGGCCACCAGCAGGTTGGACCCCTTGCCCAGGACCAGCACCGGCACGCCGGATGCCATAACCGCCTTGCGCGCCGCGTCGAGGTCGTCGTGGCCGGCCGCCTCGACGAACAGGGCGGCGGCGCCTCCGACCCGGTAGGTGGTGAGGGGCCCGATCGGGTGGTCACGCACGGCACGGGCGCCGAGGAGGGCGGCGGCCTCGTCCACCGCGCTCACCCGAGCCGGCCCATCAGCTCGTCGGGAAGCGAGGTGAGATCACCCGCTCCGAGGGTCAGGCACAGGTCTCCGGGGCGGAGGTTGGCCCGCAGATAGGACGCCAGCTCCTGACGGCCCGGGAGGTAGGCCGCGGGACGCTGCGGGGAGGCGTCGAGCACGGCGTCCACCACGAGCTTCCCGGATACACCGGGTATCGGAGCCTCGCCCGCGCCGTACACGTCGGTGATCACGAGCACGTCGGCGGCATCGAAGGCATGGGCGAAGTCCCGCGCCAGCGCCGCCGTCCGCGTGAAGCGGTGGGGCTGGAAGACGCAGACGACGCGCTTCCAGCCGCCGCGTGCCGCCGCGTCGAGAACCGGCACCACCTCTCCGGGAAGGTGGGCGTAGTCGTCGATGAACGTGATCCCGCCCCACTCGCCCCGGAACTGGTACCGACGGGCCACCCCCGTGAAGCGGGCCAGACCGGTCCGCACCGCATCGGCCGGCACCCCGAGGCGGAGGGCCGTCACCGCCGCCGCCGCCCCGTTCGACGCATTGTGGGCCCCGGGAACGGACAGCTCGATGGGCGTGACCGCAGCCTCCCCGTGGGTCAGCACGAACCGGGATCCGCTGCGCGCCATCTCGAGGCCGACGATGCGGTAGTCGGCCTCGGGCCCGGTACCGAACGTCGTGGCCTCGGTGGCGCGGGCGACCCGCTCGGCCGCCGGTTGGTCGCGGTAGGCGACGCGCGGGCCCCTGGCCCCGGCCAGGAACCGGCGGAAGGCCTCCTCGAGCCGCTCGAACGAGCCGTAGTGGTCGAGGTGGTCGGGCTCCACGCTCGTGACCACGGCCGCCTCGGCATCCAGTTCCAAAAACGTGCCGTCGCTCTCGTCGGCCTCGACGACCAACCACTCCCCGTCCGTCCAGGCCGCCCCCGAGCCGGTCTCGTTGAGCTCCCCGCCGATGATGAACGACGGCCGCCATCCCGCCTCGAGAAGCACCAGCGCCAGCATCGACGAGGTCGTCGTCTTGCCGTGCGTACCCGCCACCGCGATCGTCCGGCGGGTCCCGGTGATGGCCGCCAGCAGGTCGGCGCGTCGGAGCACCGGGATCTCCCGCCGCCGGGCCTCCACCACCTCGGGATTGCCCCCGCCCACGGCGGTGGAGATGGCCACCAGCTCGGCCGTGTCGACCTGGGCGGCGTCGTGGCCCAGATGGACCTCGATCCCCAGGCCGCGCAGGCGCTCCAGCCCGGGTGAGCCCTTGAGATCGCTGCCCGACACCCGGTGGCCCATGCCGGCCAGCACGGTGGCGATGGCGGACATCCCGGCCCCGCCGATACCCACCAGATGGATCCGCCTCGGGGCGGCCAGATCGGGCCTCACGGCAGAGGCGCTGCCTGTGTAGGGGCCCTCTCCCCGGCGGCGCAGCCCTCGACCAGCTCCGCCACGAGCCGGGCCGCGTCGGGCCGGGCCACCCGGCGGGCCGCCTCCCCCATGGCGGCCAGGCGCCCGTCCTCGAACAGCAGCTGGTCGACCAACCCGGCCAGGCGGTCCCCGTCGCAGTCGGCGTCTGCGAGGAGGACGGCGCCGCCGGCATCGGCCAGCACGCGCGCGTTCCCGGTCTGGTGGTCCCCGGGTGCCCCCGGCAGGGGCACGAGCACGGCGGGGACGCCGGACAGGGCCAGCTCGGCCACCGTGGCGCCCCCTGCCCGGCACACCATCAGGTCCGCCGCCGCCAGCAGGTCGGGCATGCGCCGCTCGTACTCGACGGCCCGGTACCAAACGGCCGGATCGGCGGGACCACCGGCCCGCTCGACCGCCGCTCCCCACTCCGGAAAGTCACGGGCACCCACCACGTGGTGGACGGCCACCTCGGCGGCCGGGTGCCAGGTGCGGACCAGGTCGACCGTGGCCTGGTTTATCCGGCGCGAGCCCAGTGAGCCGCCGGCCACCCCGAGCACCCGCCTGCCGTCGGGGAGGCCCAGCCCCGCCCGGGCCCGGCGGCGCCCCTCCCCGGTGCGGTCGACCATCTCCGCCTCCGGGCGCACCGGGGTCCCGGTGACAACGGCGCGCGGCAGGTCCGTGCCCGGGAACGCCACCGCTGCCGCCCGGGCGAAGCGTCCCAGCAGGCGGTTGGTCGAACCCGGGACGGAGTTCTGCTCGGCCAGCACCAGCGGTACCCGCAGCGCCACCGCCGCCGCCGCGCAGGGAAGGCTGGCGTAGCCGCCGACCGCCAGCACGACCGCGGGTCGGCGGCGCAGGAGCAGGCCCACGGCGCGGGCGGTGGCCGCCAGAAGCCCGATCACGGCGCCCGCCGCCGCCAGGAGGGCGCCCGGACTGCGGCCCCGCCGGATGCCCCGCCCCGGCAGCAGGGCTATGGAGAAGCCGGCCTCCGGCACCAGCGTGGCCTCCATGCCCCGCGCCGAGCCCACGAAACGGATCGTGGCGGGGTCGTGGCCGCGCTCGACGAGGGCGCGCGCCACCGCCAGGGCGGGCTGGACATGGCCACCGGTGCCTCCGCCCGCGATCACCGCGAACGGCCTCACCGCCTCTCCTGGCGGGCGATGTTCAGCAGGATGCCGATGGCCCCCATGACGATCGTGAGCGACGACCCTCCGAAGGACACCAGGGGAAGCGGGACGCCGGTGACGGGGAGGATGCCGATCACCGCCCCGATGTTCAGCACCGCCTGGGCGGTGATCCAGACTGAGATGCCGACCGCCAGCAGGGCCCCGAACGGGTCGGGCGCCTTCTTGGCGGCGCGCAGGCCCACGAGGGCGAACGCCGCGAACAGCCCCACCACGAGTACGGCCCCGATCAGCCCGAGCTCCTCGCCGACAATCGAGAAGATGAAGTCGGTGTGGGCGTTGGGTAGGAAGCCCCACTTGGCCCGGCTGGCGCCCAGCCCGACACCGGCCACCCCGCCGGAGCCGAGGCCGACCAGTGACTGCACGACCTGGTAGCCGGTCGACGAGCGGTCCGCCCACGGATGCAGGAACGACAGGAGGCGCGCCTTGCGGTACGGCTCGGCCATCCCGAGCACGAAGGCGGCCAGCACGGCGCCGCCCATGAGCTTGGCCATGGTCCAGCGCGGCAGCCCGGCGGCAAAAAGGAGGCCGAACACGATGGCGGAGACCACCAGCGCCGTTCCCATGTCCGGCTGCTTGAAGATCAGCGCCGCCGCCAGGATGTACACGACCATCACCCCGCCCAGGACGTCGCGCACGGCCCCGCCCTTCTCCACCCGCCTGGACAGGACGTCGGCCATGTAGACGACAAGGGCCAGCTTCACCAGCTCCGAGGGCTGGACCCGGAAGCTGCCCAAGCCCAGCCACCGGCTCGACCCGCTGACGCTCACCCCGACGTGGGGCACCAGCACGGCGAAGAGCAGGGCCAGTGACGCCCCGACAAGGGGCAGAGACCACCTCCGCCACCGCCGGTAGTCGACGCGCATGGTGAGCACCATGGCCACGGCGCCGAGCACCACCCACAGCAGCTGCTTCTCGAAGAAGACCCAGGAGGACCCGTAGCGGGCCAGCGCCTCGACCGAGGAGGCCGACAGCACCATCACCAGTCCGATGAGGTCGAGAGCCACCGTCAGGGAGAGCAGCAGGACGAACCCGTTGGACCGGCCTCCCTGGCCCACCGCCGGTGCGCCGGCGGCGCGGATCGAGCCCGGCACGCGTGCCAGCGCCCGCACCCGGCTCATGCCCGGCTCCCCGGGCCGGTGAGCCGTCCGACCGCGGCCACGAAGTCGTCCCCCCGCTCGGCGTAGGACCCGTACCAGTCGAACGAGGCGCAGCCCGGCGAGAGCAGCACCGCGTCCCCGGGCCGGGCCACCGCCGCCGCCAGCTCCACCGCCTGCTGCATCGACGCGGCGTGACGCACCGGCCGCGTCCCGGCAAAGACGTCGGCCACCTCCCCGGCCGCCTCACCGATGGCCACCACGGCGCGGATGCGTGGAGCGCCGTCACGGAGCACGCCCAGGTCCAGACCCTTGTTGCGTCCGCCGGCTATGAGCACGACGGAGTCGAAGCCGGACAGGGCGGCCAGCACCGACGCCGGGGTCGTCGCCTTGGAGTCGTCGTAGAAGCGCACGCCACCAGATTCCCGCACCAGAGCCACGCGGTGGGGGAGCCCCTCGAAATCGAGCAGGGCCCGGCGGCAGCCGGGGAGGGTGGCGCCGACCGGTACCGCCGACGCGACCGCGGCCAGGTAGTTGGAAACGTCGTGCGGCAGGGCTCGCGGCAGCTCGGCCGCGGCCGCTATGGCCGTACCTCCGGGCCCGACCAGGTTTCCCTCGCAGAACGTGTAGTCACCGCCTGCCAGGCCGAAGGTCACCAGACGCGAGCCCGGTGCCGATGACCCGCTGGTCGCGGCGCGCATCACCGTCTCGTCCTCGGCGTTGACCACGGCCGTGTCCTCCGGCCCCTGGTTGCGCCAGATGCGCGCCTTGGCGCCGGCGTAGTGCTCCAGGGACGGGTGCCAGTCGAGATGGTCCTCGGCCAGGTTGAGCCACGTGGCCACGGCGGGGTGGAAGGTCGTGGTCAGCGCCAGCTGGAACGACGAGACCTCGACCACGAGCACGCCCTCTCCCGCCGGAAGCGAGTCCACCGCCTCGATCAGGGGCAGGCCGATGTTCCCGGCCGCCACCGCCTTGACGCCGGACTCGGCCAGCATTCGGGCCGCCAGCGTGACCACCGTGGTCTTCCCGTTGGTCCCGGTCACGGCCACCATCGGGACGGTGGCCCAGCGGGCCGCCAGCTCGATCTCGCTCACCACCTCGGGGCCCGGCGGCAGGGAGAAGACCGGGTGGGCGGCCGGAACGCCGGGACTGACGACGACCACCTCGGCTCCGGCGGTCACCCCGACCAGCCGCTCCGGGGGCGGGGACTCGACGAGGGTGATGCCCAGCTCCTCGGCGGCCCCACGCGCGTCGGGGCCGGGGCGGTCGTCTACGGCCACCACGTCCCAGCCCCGGGCCAGCAGGGCGCGCGCCACCGCCCGACCGGTCACCGCCAGTCCCACCACCACGGCGCGCACCCGGCCTATCCCGGCGTCCCGAAGCGGAGGAAGTCGGCGTAGAACAGACCCAGCGCCAGGGCCGTGCACGCCGCCGCCAGGATCCAGAAGCGCACGATGACCGTGGTCTCCGGCCACCCGAGCAGCTCGAAGTGGTGGTGCAGCGGAGCCATGCGGAATACCCGGCGGTGGAACACGCGGTAGCTGATGACCTGAACGACGACGGACAGGGTCTCGATCACGAAGAGGCCACCGAGGATCGGGAGCAGGAGGTGCAGGTTCATCTCCAGCGCCAGAACGGCCAGCCCGGCGCCGATGGCCAGCGCGCCCGTGTCCCCCATGAAGATCCGCGCCGGCGCCGCGTTCCACCACAGAAATCCGGCGCAGGCTCCCGCCAGTGCCGCGGCCAGGAGGGCCAGGTCGAGGGCGTGGTACAGCCGGTAGATCGGGAAGTGACGGAACTGCCAGTACCCCATCACGATCAGGGCCGAGAAGGCGAACGTCGACGAGCCGGCCGCCAGACCGTCGAGACCGTCGGTCAGGTTCACGGCGTTGGTCGCGCCGGTGATGATGAGGACGGCCAGGATGGCCCAGCCCCACTGGTGGAGCTGGATGCCGGGATAGTTCCACCGGGTGTACGCCAGATGGGTCCCGATCCCCACCCAGCGCAGGGCCGCCAGGGCAAAGCCCACCGCCATCAGGAGCTGCAGCCCGAACTTCCAGCGCTTGTTGAGCCCGAGGCTCCGCCTGTTCACGACCTTGATCCAGTCGTCGGCGAGGCCGATGGCGCCGGCGGCCGCCATCGTCAGGAGGGCCAGAACACCGGATCGGGTCGTGATGGCGCCGTTCATCAGGTGGGCGGCGGCGTAGCCGAGCACGGCGGCTATGACGATGGTGACTCCGCCCATCGTCGGCGTGCCCGCCTTGGTGATGTGGCCTTCGGGTCCGTCCTCCCGGATGGGTTGACCGATCCCGTGCTTGTGGAGCCAGCCGATCAGCACGGGGGTCAGGCCGATGGCGATCACCATGGCCACGGCCCCGGACACGAAGATGGCGATCACCGGGCCCCCGCGCACCCGGCGCCGGCTCCCGCGGCCCGCTCGAGCATCCGCCTCGCCACCTCCCGGTCGTCGAAGGGCACCACCGCGCCGGCGGTCTCCTGACCGGTCTCGTGGCCCTTGCCCGCCACGACGACCACGTCACCCGGACGGGCCCAGTCGAGAGCCATGGCTATGGCGGCCTCGCGATCCGGCTCGACGACCAGCCGCTCCGGCTGACGCACGCCGGCGCGCACCTCCTCGATGATCAGGGCCGGGTCCTCGTCGCGCGGGTTGTCGTTGGTCAGCACGGCCAGATCGGCCAGCTCCCCCGCCACCTCGCCCATCAGTGGGCGCTTGGCACGGTCACGCTGCCCACCACAGCCGAAGACCACGGCCACCCGGGATGCCGCCCCGGGCTGGCGGGCCGCCTCCAGAAGGCGCCTCAGGCCGTCGGGAGTGTGGGCGTAGTCGACGATGACGGTGAACGGCTGGCCGGCGTCGACCACCTCCATCCGGCCCGGGACCGGAGGGGTGGCGGCCAGGCCGGTGACGATGGCGGTCTCCTCGATGCCGATCGAAGCGGCGGTGGTGGCCGCAGCCAGGGCATTGGACAGGTTCACCCGGCCCCCGAGGGGGACGTGCACGGCGCGTCCCCGCCACGTGAAGTCGACGGCGCCCAGGCCCACGCACACGTCCCCAGCGTCGGAATCCGAGAAGCGGTGCAGCTCCGGGGCACCCCTGTCCGTGATCGAGTCCGCCAGGCGCATCCCCCAAGGGTCCGACACGTTGACGACGGCCCGAGCGGCGCGGTCGGGCCGGAACAGCTCGGACTTGGCGGCGAAGTACGCCTCCATCGTCCCGTGGAAGTCCAGGTGGTCGTGGGACAGGTTGGTGAACACGGCCGCCGAGAACGAGACCGCGTCCACGCGGTGCTGGGCCACGGCGTGGGACGACACCTCCATGGCCACCACCCGCACTCCCCTTCCGTCCATCTCGGCCAGGATGCGCTGCAGGTCGGTCGACTCGGGAGTCGTGCGCGATCCGCTGAGGGTGCCGAGAACATCGGCGTCGACGCCGGCGGCGTCGAGTACCGACTTCAGCATGTGGGTGACGGTCGTCTTGCCGTTCGTACCGGTCACACCCACGACCGTCAGGCGCTCCGACGGGTGGGCATACAGGGCGGCGGCGGCCCAGGCCATGGCCGGGCGGACCTGGGCCACGCGGACCTGCACGGCGTCGACCGGCACCCGGCGCTCGCACAGCAGCGCCACCGCTCCCGCCGCCACCGCGCCGGGCGCGAAGTCGTGGCCGTCGGCGGCCGCACCCGGCACGCAGCAGAACAGCGCGCCCGGCCCGACGGCGCGGGAGTCGTGGGTGATGGTGCGGACGTCGACGCGGGACGGATCCCCGACGGTCTCGAGGACGTCGACTCCGCCGAGCAGCCGGTCCATTCTCACTTGTGAACAGCCTCGATCAGCGTTTCGGGGGCGGGGCCGTGGACCTCGGCACACTATCGGGGGTGGGACCGGGGCCCCGCTGGGCCCGGGTCGCCGACGACGACCGCCCTCGGGGCGCCGGGGGGGTGGTCACGGGCAGGGCGTGGGTGGCGGGGCCGTCGTCGCTGCCGGCGGCGGCGGCGCTGGCGTCTATCCCAGGGACGTCCCATCCCAGGTTCCGGGGGGCGGGGGGCGGGATCTGGAGCTGGCGCAGGGCGTAGGCCACGATCTGGGAGAACACGGGAGCGGCGATGCTCCCGCCGTAGAAGACCGGCGTGGGCCGCTCGATCACGACGATGGCGGTGAGCTGGGGGTCCTCGGCCGGGGCGAAGCCCACGAACGAGGCGGTGTAGGACCCCGCCTGGTAGCCGGCGTGGCCGTCGGCGGGAATCTGGGCCGTGCCGGTCTTACCCGCCACGTCGTAACCGGGAATGGCGGCCGCCACGCCGGTCCCCTGGCTGACCACGTCCTCGAGCATGGCGGTCATCTGCCGCGCCGTCCCCGCCGAGACCACCCGGTGCCGGCCGGGCGCCGGGGCCATCTGAAGGCCCCCAGGGGCCTGCCATCCCTCTACAAGACGGGGCGCCACCATCTGGCCGCCATTGGCGATGGCGTTGTAGACGTCGAGGATCTGCATCGGTGTCACCGCTACGCCCTGGCCGATCGGGATGGTGCCGATCGAGGTACCCGACCACCGCGACGGCGGCGGGAGGATCCCACTCGACTCCCCCGGTGCCTGCAGGGCGGTGCGCTGTCCCAGCCCGAAGGCGCGCATGTACTGGTAGATGCGCTGCGGGCCGAGGAGCTGGGAGATGTGCAGGGTGCCCACGTTCGAGGAGTAGGCGAGGATGTCCGGAACCGACCACCACTCCGTCGGGTGCTGCTCGGCGTCGTGGATCACGGAGCCGTCGAGGCCGACGCTGTAGGGCACGTTGAACCGCGTGCCCGGTGTGGCTGCGCCGGTCTCGAGCGCCGCCGACATCGTCACGCCCTTCATGACCGAGCCCGGCTCGTACACCTTGGTCAGGGCCGTGTCGTCCGGCGCGGCCGACACGCCCGTGGGGCTCTTGGCATCCGCCAGCAGGCTGGCCAGCGCAACGATGTTGCCTGTCCGCGACTGCACGATCACCGCCGTGCCACCCAGCGCGTGCGACGCGACGATCTGCTGACCGAGCACCTGTTCGGTCTGGTACTGGATGGCGCTGTCGATCGTGAGCTGCAGGCTCTGGCCGGGCAGCGCCGGCTGAACCTCCTGCGGCGTGCCGGGAATGGTCTGGCCCCCCACGCCCTGCTGCACACGCAGGATGCCCGGGCGTCCGGTCAAGCGGCCGTTGTACTGGTACTCGAGACCGGACAGTCCGCGTCCGCCGTAGCCCACGACCCCGAGGAGAGACGCCGCCAGGCCCCCGTCGGGCTCGTAGCGCTTCGGCTCCTGGAGGTACGCGATCCCGGGGAGGTCGAGCTTGCGCACCTGCGACGCGACCTCGTCCGGCACGGAGTGGGCCAGGTACTCGAAGCCGCTGTCGGCCGAGAGCAGCTGTTGCACCCGCTGCTCCGAGATGCCCAGCACCGGCGCGAGCTGACGCGCCTCTCCGACCGGGTCGGTGACGAGATGCGGATCGGCGTACACGGTCGTGAGGGGAACGGACAGGGCCAGCACGTTGCCGGCGCGGTCCACGATCGAACCCCGCAGGGCGGGCAGGGTCAGTTCGCGCGTGCGCTCGGACACGCCGTAGGCGGCGTAACGGGACGCCTGCAGGGCCTGTACCTGCACCAGCCGGATCACGACGACCGAGAAGACGAGGCAGACGACCGCCATCACGCCGCCGACCCGGCGCGACGACAGCTGCGGGGCGGGGCGGCGGCCTGCCCGACGCGGCGGTCGGCTGGGGCGACGGACGGTGCCGGATCCCGCCGAACCCGGCGGGGTCATGGCCTGGTCGTGGCGGTCGTGGCGGTCGTGGAGGTGGTGCCGGCCGCCGCCGGGGTGGTGGGAGCGGCGGCGGGCTGGGCCCGCACCAGGGGGCCGCGGTGGCCCGGAACCAGATAGGTGATGCTCGGTGGGGACACCATCCCGAGCTGCCTGCGGGCGTCGGAGACCACCCGCTCGGGAGCCTGGAGCTGGGCCACCTGCAGGCTGAGCTGGTCGTTGGCGGACCGGGCGGCGGCTATGCGCGAGCTGAGCGCGGCCAGCTGGAACTGCTGCTGGGCCAGGACCACGTGCACGACCACCACCGCGAACAGGCCGAGGGCCGTCACCACGCCGGTCCCTCCGACCAGCAGGCGGCGCCGGCGCCGGCGTGCGCCGGGCGAGAGCTCGGAGCGGTCGACGACGCGTAACGGAGGCGGCGCCGGGTGCGGGCGCGCCGGCACCCCCACGGGGGACCGCCGCAGGCGCGGGGGGGCGGGGCGCTGGGTGGCCGTCATTGCTCCGTGACCCCCAGCCACTCCACGGCCCGGAGCCGGGCGGCGCTGGCCCGGGGGTTGGCCTGCACCTCGCCGGGACCGGCCTTGCGGGCACCGCGGTTGAGCAGGCGGGCCCGCGGCCGGGCCCCGCAGACACAGGGAAGACCCGGTGGGCACACGCACCCGCCGGTGGCCCATTCGAAGAAGCGGCCCTTGACCAGCCGGTCCTCACCCGAGTGGTAGGCGATGGCGCAGACCCGTCCCGCCGGGGCCATGAGGGCCGGGATGGCGTCGAGGGCGGCGGCCAGCTGGTCCAGCTCCCCGTTCACCTCCACGCGCAGGGCCTGGAACACCCGGGCGGCGGGATGGCCCCGCCGGCGGGCGGCGGCCGGGACGGCGGAGGCGACCACCTCGGCCAGTTGGGCGGTGTCGCTGAGGGGCCGGGCCGCGACCACGGCGCGGGCGATACGGCGGGCCCAGCGGCCCTCCCCGCTCTCGGCGAACAGCGCCGCCAGCTCCTCGGCGGGGTAGCCGTTGACGACGTCGGCGGCGGTGAGCCCCGCCGTCCGGTCCATGCGCATGTCGAGAGGCCCCGTGGCCCGGTAGGAGAAGCCGCGCTCGGGCCGGTCGATCTGCGGGGAGCTGACCCCGAGGTCGAACAGGACCCCGACCACGGGCAGCCCGGCGCGCGCCGACCAGCCCCCGGCCCGCTCGGCCAGGGAGGCGAACGGGGCGTGGAGGACGTCGGCCCGGGCGCCGAAGGGGGCCAGCCGGGCCCGGGCGGTGCCGATGGCGTCGCTGTCCCGGTCCAGTCCCAGCACCGACAGACCGGGGTGGGCGCCGAGGATGGCCTCGGCGTGGCCGCCTCCGCCCACGGTGGCGTCGACGACCACGCCGGACGGGACCGCCGAGAACAGCTCGACCACCTCGGCCACCATGACCGGGGTGTGACCTGTGTCCTGGACCATCTGCAGCCCCTCGATCAGCAGGGCGTCGCCGGGATTTCTCCCCGGCTGACAAAGATGGAAGCGGGCGGAGTAGGGATCTTCCACCACGCCGATCGAGGGGCTGCAGGTGGGCCGGGACCGTCCCCCGGGCCGGCTGCAGCGGTGCCGGTGCTCGTTCTGTCGTCCTAGCCGTCCTCCCCTTCCGCCAGACGCCGCTCCTCCGGCGCCACGCTCTCCTGCCACACCTGCGGGTTCCACAGCTCGACCCGGTCGATGGCCCCGGTGACGAGTACGGGAGCCTCGGCGTCCAGCCGGGCGAACTCCCGCAGGTGCCCCGGAATGGCCATCCGGCCCTGCCGGTCGATCTCCACCTCGTGGGAGCCGGCCGACCACACCCGGGCCCGGTTGCGCTCCCCCCGCCCCTCCCGGGCGGCCTGCTCCATCTCGACCATGCGGTTCTCGAACTCCTCCGGCGTCCAGAGCGCCAGGCAGCCGTCGTTGTACTGGGACAGGTATCCGCCCCGCTCGAAAGGAGCCCGGAAGCGGACCGGCAGGATCACCCGACCCTTCGGGTCGACCGAGTGCTCGTACCGACCGAAGAAGCGAGCCACCCGGATCCACCACCCTGCTCCCAGTCGCGCTGCGGGCCCCTCCCTTTCGCGCCACTGGCCTCCACCTTACGCCCCGTTTCCCCACTGGTCAACAATTGCGAACCGTTTTTCGGGCGCGCGCGGGCCAGGTCAGGTCGTGCAAGGGGGGCACGGGCGGGTGGAGCACGGACCCGCCGTGGGGCAGGGGCCCCACGGCACGCGGCGGGCGTGGTGCGAAGCACCCGGGTGCCCGCCGCCATGTAGGAGCACCCGGGTGCCCGCCGCCGTGTTAGGGCAGGCTGTGGGTGAACGCCGTCGTGAGCGTCTGCTCGTCGACGCCGACGGGACCGGCCAGCTGGGCCAGCTCCCGGGCCAGCTCGGCCCGCTCGTCGTCGGGGGCGGCCAGCAGCCCGGCCGTGTCCTCCGGCTGCCAGTCGAGGAGGGCGGCGCACTGGAACACGGCACCCGCCCGGCGCCGGCGCTGGGACAGCCCCACCACTTTGCGGCCGGCCACGGTGACCTCCCCCGGACCCAGGCCGGCAAAGCAGATGGTGCGCGACCACCGGCTGTGCATCAGGGGGCCCTCGTAGACGCCGGCCCGGGACACCCCGCAGGCCCGCAGCGCCTCCTCCCAGGCCCGGCCCAGCCACAGGAACGACCGGCCCAGGTCGTCCTCCCAGAGCGGATCCCCCACCGGCACGACGACCTCGATCCACAGCAGCTGGCCGGGCCGCACGAGTACGGCGCCGCCACCGCTGCGCCGGCGGACGATCTCCAGTCCCCGGGCCGCCGCCAGGGCCGGGTCGAAGGCGTCGGCCGGCTGGGTGCTGCCGAGCACGAGGGCGGGCACCGTGGGCCGGCACAGCACGACCCGGCGGTCGACGAGGTCGGCATCCCGCCCGTGGATGCGCGCCGGGTGCGCGGTCAGCCGCTCGGCGGGCCAGGCCTGGGGCACGCGGGTGGGCCCGTCAGGCCGACAGCGCCGGGGAGGCGGGGGACGCGCCCAGGTACTGTTCCCAGACGGGCAGGACCGCCCCCGCAGCGATCACGGCCCACATGCGGTTCCGCGGCTGGGCGGGATGGCACCGCAGGACCAGGCCGGCCTCGTGCGGCGTGCGGTCCTCCTTGCGGGCGTTGCACGAGCGGCACGACGCCACCACGTTCTCCCACGTGTGGGTGCCGCCCCGGCTCCGGGGCACGACGTGATCGATGTTCTCGGCGGCCGCCCCGCAGTACTGGCAGCGGTGGCTGTCCCGGGCGAACACGCCGCGCCTGTTCAGGGCCACCCGGGTCTGGTACGGGATCTTCACGTAGCGGCACAGCCGCACGACCGACGGCTCGGGGACGGCCATCCGCTCGGAGTGGAAGAAGCGCTCGGAGGAGTGCACCAGCTCGGCCCGCTCAGCCAGCACCAGAACGAGAGCCCGGCGGGAGGCCACGACGCAGAGGGGCTCGTACGTGGCGTTGAGGACCAGCGAGCGCGACATGGCCGGGGGCTCAGAGGTTCCTGGCCCGCCCCGGCGGGAGCGGGGGTGGTGGGAGCTGCATCGCCGCTAACGGTAGCGGGCGGAGCGGCGCCGTCGCCGGCACCATTCCAGGTAGTCCACCAGGTCCTCCCCCAGGGCGGGACGGGCGGGGTCTCCATAGGCCGTCTCCATCCGGAAGGCGAGGTAGCGCTCGTCGGGAAGCGGCAGGTGCGGGGCCCGGCGCCACCACCCGGGAGGGGCCAGCCGGCCCACCGTCACCAGCGCGGTCGGCCACAGGCCGGGGCGGCGGATCAGCTGCAGCAGGGCGCGCCCGTCGAGCAGGCGGGTCAGCGGCGGGACTCGTTCCAGGCCCCGCCGTCGGCGCGGGGCTCCTTGGGAAGACCGAGCACCATCTCCCCCAGGATGTTGCGCTGCACCTGGGCCGTACCGGCGTAGATGGTTCCGGCCCGGGCGTTGAGGAAGGTGCCGGCCCACGACCCGGTGCTGTTGGGCGCGCCCGGGTCGTCGGTCTGGAAGGCGGTGGCGGGACGCTTGCCGGTGGGCACCAGCCCGTCCGGGCCGAGGATGTCCATGGCGAGGTTGGTGACCTGCTGGTGGTACTCGCTCCAGAACACCTTGAAGATCGAGGACTCGGGACCGGGCGGCCGTCCGGCCACGAAGTTGGTGAGGCTGCGGTACCCGAGGAACCGCATGACCTCGACCTGCGAGTAGCACCAGGCCAGCCGCTGGCGCACGACCGGGTCGGACGTCCGGCCCCGCTCGGCGGCCAGGTCCAGGAGACGGTCCAGCTCGAGTCGGAACTCGATCGGCATGGTGGCGGCCGCCTCCCCCCGCTCGTAGCCGAGCAGGGTCATGGCCACGGCCCATCCGCCGTTGACCTGGCCGACCACGTTCTCGGCGGGAGTGCGCGCCCCCTCGAAGAACACCTCGTTGAACTCGGACTCACCCGTGATCATCCTGATCGGGCGGACCTGGACCCCGGGCTGGTCCATGGGGCACAGGAGGAACGTGATCCCCCGGTGCTTGGCGGCCGTCGGATCGGTGCGGGTGAGCACGAAGATCCAGTTGGCCTTGTGCCCGAGCGAGGTCCACACCTTCTGGCCCTCGATCACCCACTCGTCCCCGTCGAGCTCGGCTCGGCAGGCGAGGTTGCCGAGGTCCGACCCGGCGTTGGGCTCGGAGTAGCCCTGGCACCAGCGGTCCTCCCCCGACAGGATGCGGGGCAGGAAGTGGCGCTTCTGCTCGTCGGTCCCCCACTCCAGCAGGGTGTTGCCGATCATCTGGATGCCGAACACGTCGTGGCCGCCCCGCGCCGGTACGCCGGCACGGGCGAACTCCTCGGCCACGATGACCTGCTCCAGCGCCGTCAGGCCGGCGCCCCCGAACTCCTTGGGCCACGACGGGGCCAGCAGCCCGTTCTCGTAGAGCGTGCGCCGCCACTCGGACTCGAAGGCCTCGCGCTCGTCGACCTCCAGGGCCCCGATGCCCTTCCACCCCGGCGGCAGGTGCTCGGCCAGGAAGGCCTGGACCTTCTCCCGGTAGGCCTCGGCCTCGGGGGGATAACGGACCTCCATCAGGGCGAGGCTACTTCTCCCCGCCCCCGCCCCGGGGGGCCCGGTGGGCCCCGCTGCCGGAGGCGCGATACGCCCCGCTGCCGGAGGCGCGATACGCCATTGCCGCCGCCCCGACCAGCCCACCCTCCCCCCCGAGCGCCGCCGGCACGATCCGGGTGCCCAGGCTGAAGTCGAGCCGGCTGCGGCGGTCGATCTCGCGCTGGGCGGCGGCAAAGAACGGGGCGCCGAACCCGAGCGCCACCGAACCGCCCACCACCGCCAGGCGTAGGTCGAGGAGATTGGCCACCGACCCCACCGCCCGCCCGACCAGCCTCCCGGTGCGGGCCACCACGTCGGCTCCCGCCTCGGGTGCCGGGCGCCCGGTCGCGGCGGCTATGCCGGTGCCGGAGACCTCCGCCTCGAGGCAGCCCCGCGCGCCGCACGCACAGGGCCGGCCGTTCGGCACCACGTTGACGTGGCCGATGTGGCCGGCGTTGCCGCTGGCGCCGTCCAGCAGGCGGCCCTCGAGCACGATCCCCCCGCCGACACCGGTCGACACGACCATGGCGATGAAGTCCTCGCAGCCGGCGGCGGCTCCCTTCCACCCCTCGCCCAGGGCCAGGGCCTTGGCGTCGTTGTCGACGGTGACGGGGAGACCGGTCAGCTCCGCCATCCGCCGTCTGAGGGGAAAGCCCCGCCAGCCCGGGATGTTGAGGGGAGACACCTCATCCCCGCCGGCGGTCATGGGCCCACCACAGGCGACGCCGCACAGAGCGGGGGGAGCGCCGGCGGGAGCGGAGCCCAGCACCGAGCCGACCAGGTCGGCCAGCGCCGAGAAGAGGGTCTCCGCGTCGTCGGGACCGAGCCCGCGGGGAGTCGGGCACCGGGCCCCCGCCAGCAGGGTGCCGTCCGGGCCAACGACGGCCGCGGCCAGCTTGGTGCCGCCGATGTCCACGGCCAGGCAGGAGGGGCGCGACGGCGGCGGGCCGGCCACCGCCGTGACGATACCGGCCGGCAACTTGTTAACTGGCGGGGCCGCCGGACGGGGACCGCGGGCGATTGAGGAGGGCGCGTGGCCAGGCAGCGATCGTTGGGCTCAGGGATGGCCGGCTTCGCCGAGCGCTTCGAGGCGGTGGCCTCCAACGTCGAGCGGGTCATCCAGGGCAAGGACGAGGTCGTGCGCCTGGCCCTCGTCTGCCTGGTGGCGGAGGGCCACCTTCTCATCGAGGACGTCCCGGGCGTCGGCAAGACCAGCCTGGCCAAGGCCATGGCGGCCTCCTTCGACTGCCAGTGGCACCGCATCCAGTTCACACCCGACCTGCTGCCGTCGGACGTGACCGGGGTGAACGTGTACAACCGGGCCAACGGCCAGTTCGAGTTCCGACCGGGTGGGATCTTCTCCGAGATCGTGCTGGCGGACGAGATCAACCGTGCCTCGCCCCGCACCCAGTCGGCGCTGCTCGAGGCGATGGAGGAGCGCCAGGTGACCGTCGACACGACGACGTACCGGCTGCCGAGCCCGTTCATGGTGATCGCCACCCAGAACCCGGTGGAGCACCAGGGCACCTACCCCCTGCCCGACAGCCAGCTCGACCGCTTCCTCATGCGCATCGACGTCGGGTACCCGGACCGCCGGGCCGAGGTGGCGATCCTCGAGACCCATGGCACCGCCGATCCCGTCGACGACCTCGAGCCGGTGCTGTCGACGAAGGAGGTGGAGGCGATGATCGCCACGGCGCGCGACCTGCACGTGGCGCCGAGCATCCGCTCCTACGTGGTCGACCTGGCCGCGGCGAGCCGCCAGCACCCCTCCGTGACCCTGGGCATGTCGCCGCGGGCGTCGCTGGCCCTCCAGCGCGCCGCCCGGGCCCGGGCGGCGTCCCTCGGGCGCGACTTCGTCACGCCGGACGACGTGAAGGAGCTGGCTGCGCCGGTGCTCGAACACCGCCTCACCCTCTCCCCCGAGGCCGAGATGTCCGGGGTGGGCGTGCGCGAGGTGCTCGGGGAGGTCCTCGGTTCCGTGCCGGTCCCCGCCGGGCGCCTGGCCGCCGGCTGAGGTCCGTGTGCTGACCCGCCGGGGCTGGCTGGTCCTTGCCAGCGCGGGCGCGTCGTGGCTGGCGGGCCGGCTCCTCGGCCTCCTCGAGCTGCACGTGGTCGCGGTGGCGGCCGCCGCCGCCGTCGTGGGCGCCATCGCCTACGTCCGCGCCGTGCCGTTCCGCCTCGACGCCCGGCGCCAGGTCCGCCCGGCGCGCGTGCACCTCGGCCAACCGGGCCGGGTCGACCTGGCGCTCACCAACGTCACGGCCCGCCGCACGCCGCCCCTTGTGGCCGAGGAGCCCTTCGACGACGGCCGTCTCGTGGCCCGCTTCCACGTCCCGTCCCTCGCTCCGGGGGAGACGGGCCGGGCCGCCTACCGCATCCCGACCGACCGGCGGGGGCGCTTCCTCACCGGGCCCCTCACCCTGAGGCTCGTCGATCCGTTCGGCCTGGCGTCCGGCACGGCCACGGTCGGCCGGGCATCGGCTGTGCTCGTGTACCCCCGCATCGACGCCATCTCCGGCATGCCCCCCGCCCCTGGACGCGACCCCCATGCCGGCAGTCACCAGCGGGCGGGCCGGCTCCAGGGGGAGGACTTCTACGCCCTGCGCCCCTACGAGGTGGGGGACGACCTGCGCCGGGTGCACTGGCCGGCCACGGCCCGGGCCGACGACCTGATGATCCGCCAACTCGAGCTGCCGTGGCAGCACCGCACGACCATTCTCCTGGACGTGCGCCGGGCCGTGCACAGCCCCGGATCCTTCGAGGAGGCGGTGTCGGCCGCGGCCAGCATCCTCACCGGATCGCACCGATCGGGGGCGGTCACCCGCCTGGCGACCACGGCGGGGCTCGACTCGGGATTCGACGCCAGCCCCGCCCACTGGGAGGCGGGCCTTGCCGCCCTGGCCGGCGTCAGGACGACCGGAGCCGCCAACCTGGCCCGGGCGGTGGCCGGCCTGCGCCGCCACGGCGGGGGCTCCAGCGTGGCGGTCATCACCACGGCGGCGGCGGGCCCGGGGGACCTGCGGGCCATCACCGCTCTCCGCGAGCGGGTCGGCCTCGTGGTCCTCGTGCTGGTCGAGGGCACCGAGCCGTCCGGGGGCACAGCGGGGTCAGGGGGCACAGCGGGGGCTTCGCCCCTGCCGTCGACGCTGCCCCGGCAGGTGCGGGTCGTGCGCATCGGCCCCGGGCGCCCGATCAGGGTGGCGTGGACCGGGGACTCGCGGCTGGCCGCGGCCGACGGCCCGCCCGCACGGGTGCGTCGGTGAGGGGCCAGACCGGCGCCCGGACCGCTCCGGCCGCGCCCGCTCCGGCCGGCTCGACCGTGGCCGCCACTTTGGCCCTCACCGCTCTCACGCTGGTGACCGCCGCCGGCATGGGTCGGCTCTTCCGGGGCACCACGTGGGCGGCCCCGGTGCTCGGGTCGGCGGCGGCCTGCCACGCCGTCTGCTGGGCATCCCGGCGGGCGCGCTGGCCCAACGTGGTGGCCGCCGTGCTGGCGGTGGTCGCCACCTTCGTGGTGGTGGCATGGGCCGTCGTCCCGGGCACCACGGCCTACGGCATCCCCACCCCCCACACCCTCTCGGTCCTCGGCCACGACCTCGGTCGGGCCCGGCACGACTTCTCGACGGCTCGGGCGCCCGCCCCGGCGCTGCCCGGCTTCCTCACGGCCGCCGCCCTGGCCATGGCGGCGGTGGCGGTGCTGGCCGACTGGGCGGCCTTCCGCCTCCATGCGACCCTCGAGGCGGTGGCGCCGGCACTGGCGATGCTGGTCTTTGTCTCGGTTCTGGCCACCGACTCGCACCGCACCGACTGGAGCGCCGGTTTCGTGGCCGCCCTGGCCCTGTTCGTGGTCGTCCACGAGTCCACCGACCGCTCGGGGGAACGGGTCCGGTTCACCGGCGGATCGGGACGCCGGACCTACCTGAGCGCCGGCGCCCTGGTCCTCACCGCCGGCGTGGTGGCCGCGGCCGTCGTCGTCGGGCCTCGGCTGCCCGGCGCCCACGCCTCCGCCGTTCTCTCCGTACGCCACTCGTCCACGGGCGCGTCCCGCCGGACCACGGTCAGTCCGCTGGTGGACATCCGGTCCCGCCTGGTGGACGAGTCGAACGTCGAGCTGTTCACCGTGCAGGCGACCCAGGCCGCCTACTGGCGCCTGACCTCGCTCGACTCCTTCGACGGCAACATCTGGTCCTCTGACGAGCCCTACTCCCCCGTCGGCTCCCAGATACCGGTGCCCCCTCCGCCGGGAGGCGGCCAGGCGCTGGCCCAGAGCTACCGGATATCCGACCTCGGGAGCATCTGGCTGCCCGCCGCCTACCTTCCCACCGCCATCGGCGGCGCGCCCGGGGTCAGCTGGGACGCCCAGTCCGACAGCCTTATCAGCCAGGCAGCCACCTCCGACGGGGAGTCGTACCGGATCTCGTCGGACGTCCCCGTCTTCAACCCGGCGCAGCTGCGCCAGGCCTCCCTGGCCGGAGAGGTCGTCTCACCGGTCGTGCGGGCCCGCTACACCCAGCTGCCGACCGGGGTGCCCCTCCAGGTCGTGGCCCTGGCCCGCCGGATCACCGCCGGGGCATCGACCCCGTACGACAAGGCCCTGGCCCTGCAGAACTACCTGCGGGACAACTATTCGTACTCGCTGAACGCCCCCGCCGGGCATTCCGACTCCGCCCTCGTGTCATTCCTGTTCGAGACGCGCACGGGGTACTGCGAGCAGTTTGCCGGGGCGTACGCGGTGATGGCCCGCTTGCTCGGGCTGCCGACCCGTGTGGCGGTCGGGTTCACGCCCGGGGAGCGCCAGAGTGACGGCCTCTGGCACGTCCTCGGCATGCACGCCCACGCCTGGCCCGAGGTCCTCCTCGGCCAGTACGGCTGGGTGGCCTTCGAGCCCACCCCGGGCCGGGGCATGCCGGGGGCCACCTCGTACACCGGGGTCACCCCCCAGCAGGCCAACGCCGGCGGGGCCGGGACCATCGGGACGGTGCCCGCCCCCACGGGGACCACGGCGCCGGCCAATCCGGGAGGGTCCCGGGTGTCGACCAGGCCGACCACGCCGCCGGCGGCCCAGGCCCGGGGCCGGGGCGGACGCGGCGGGTTCTCGCCGCTCGTGGCCCTCTTGGTCCTGGCCGGGGCGGCGGGGCTGTGGCTGATCACCGTGCCCACCGTCCGGGCGGCGCGGCGGCGCCGGAGGCGCGACCAGGCCGTGGCCGAGGCGGAGCGGGTGCTGCTCGCCTGGGAGGAGGCGGCGGAGTGGTTGGCCCTCTCGGGGGCGCCCCGTCGGCGGGGCGAAACCCTCCTCGAGCACGCCGGCCGGGCCCCGACGGTCGTGGGCCTGGGACCGGACCCGGCCCGGCTGCTGCGGGAGCTGGCCGTCGACGCCGAGACCGCCGCCTACGCGCCCGAGGGCCGGTCCCGGGGGGCGTCGGAGGCGGCCGAGGAGCGGGCCGCGGGTATCGAGCGGGCCGTTCGTGAGAAGGCGGGCCCGTGGCGCCGGGCCCTGTGGTGGCTCGACCCCCGGCCCCGGAGGTCGGTCAGCCGGACCTGAGCCGGGCCGCTCAGTCCCGCTTGAACCGCTCGCGCAGCTTGCGGCCCGTCTCGGAGATCACGTCGGGGAACCCCCGCGACCGGATCGAGCTCGACATCTGCTGCCAGCCGGCCCGGCCCATCTTGCGGGCGTTGGCCTCGAACACGATGGCGCACGAGAGCATGATCAGGAATCCGACGAACCCGAGCCAGATCGACGAGGCGAACGAGACGACCAGCACGGCCAGGCCGGCCACGAAGCCCGCCAGCGCCCACTTGCAGTTCCGGCCGGCGTGGCGGTACAGCGTCTCGGAACTGGCCCGGCGGTAGAAATCCGGGTCGTTCTCGTAGAAGCTCCGCTCGATCTCGTGGAGAATCCGCTGTTCGTCTTCGGATAGCGGCAACGCCTCTACCTCTCTGCCCCCACCCCTCCGGGCCGGCCGCCGGACCCCTGGCCGGCGGTCCGACCATCTTCGCGCAGCCCGAGGGCTACAACAACGCGACATTCACAGGCGTGCCCGCCTCGGCCGACCGGTAGACGGCGTCGACCAGGACGTGGGCCCGCAGGGCGTCGGCCAGCCCCGGTGCCGGCGGCCGGCCCCCGGCCACGGCGTCGAGGAACGCCCGGTCGGCGGCGGCGTAGCCGGCCAGCGCGACCCGCCACTCCTCCGGCACGGGCAGGGCCGCCGCCAGCTCCAGGAAGTCGGGCCCAGGTCCCCGGTCCGGCTCCGGGCCGCCCGGCCCCTCCACGTGCAGCGGGCCGGTCATGTCGTCATCGAGCCAGTACAGGCGGTCCCGGCAGAAGACCTCGAGCCGGCGCGTCGACGGCCGGCTGAGGATGCCGTGCCACAGGCTCACGAGTGCCGACCGGGCCCCCGAGGCGTGGGTCAGCGTCACGTGGGCCACGTCCTCGATGCCGGGGTGGCCGGCGTGGTTGGCGGTCACGGCGCTGACCTCCGTGACGGGGCCGAGGAGCCAGCTGAGGGCGTCGAGGTCGTGGATCGAGTGCTCGATCAGCGCGCCGCCCCCCGCCACGGCCCGATCCGCCCGCCAGGTCGAGGCGTAGTGGCCCTGGATCGGGAAGAACTGGTCGTCGCGGAACACCGCGCTCATGACCGGGCCGTTGGCGGCGGCGTCCTGCAGCGCCTCGTGCAGCCGGGCGAAGACCGGGGCCGAGCGCAGGACCAGTCCGACCTGGGCCGGCACGCCGGCCGCCGCGACCCGGTCCACCAGCGCCTTCGACTCGGCCAGGCCGGGCGCGAGGGGCTTCTCGCAGAAGACGGCCAGGCCCCGGTCGCACGCCGCCGCCACGACCTCCAGGTGGGAGCTGGTCGGGGTGCACACCCACACGGCGTCGGCGCCGTCGAGGGCCTGCCCGAGGGTGCCGGCGGCGGTGCACCCGGGATGCGCCGCCGCCAACCGGGCCGCCCGCGCCGGATCGGGGTCATAGGTGCTGGCCACCCGGGCGTCCACGAGGCCCGCGGTCCCCAGAGCCCGCAGGGCGGTCGAGTGCACCCCGCCGATGAAGCCGCAGCCGACGAGGGCCGTGCGCGTCGTCACCCCGGGCGGGACGACGAGCGGTCGGCGTCGGGGTCGGCCGCCGGGCCCCACTGGGTGTCCCCGAGCCGCTTGACGCGCAGGCGACCGGCGCCGGCCAGGGCGGCGGGGCCGACGGCGCCGTCCCCGAACCGCCGGCGGATCTCGTCGACGGCGTCGGCGGCCCGGTCCCAGTCGTCGCTGCACTGGCCCGCCGCCCAGTCGTCCAGGGTCAGCTGCTGGCCCTGGCCCGGACCCAGGCCCGACACGCTCACGCCGAGCAGTCGCACCCCTCCCGCCACGTCCACCTCGTCCAGCAGGGTGAGGGCGGCCGCAGCGATGTCGTGGGCGGTGTCGACGGGAGCCGGCGCCGTGTGCGAGCGGGTGATCGTCGAGAAGTCCCCGAAGCGGACCTTCAGGGTCACGGTCCGGCCCTGCAGCCCGGCCTTCCGCAGGCGTCCGGCCACGGCGTCGGACATCCTGATCGCCTCCCGCCGCAGCGGCTCGTGGTCGTGGTGGTCGCGGGCGTAGGTCTCCTCGTGGCCGACCGACTTGGGCGCCCGCGACGGCTCGACCCTGCGGGCGTCGCGACCCCAGGCCAGATCGTGGAGCTGCCGGCCGGCGGCGGCGCCGAGGGCGGACACGAGCGATTCGACGGGGGCGGCAGCCAGGTCCCCGATGGTGGTCACCCCCATCCGGGCGAGGCGGGCGGCGGTGGCGGGGCCCACCCCCCACAGGGCGGTCACGGGTCTGGGGTGCAGGAAGGCCAGCTCCTCCTCCTGCGGGACGACGACCACGCCGGCGCCGGCCTCGGGGCCCCGCGGCGTGGCGCGGGGCTTGGCCGCCTTCGACGCCAGCTTGGCCACCAGCTTGGACCGGGCCACACCGACCGAGCAGGCCAGACCCGTCTCGTCGCGCACCCGGCTACGGACCTGATGGGCCACCTCGGGGGCGGCGCCGAACAGGCGGGCGGCGCCCGACACGTCGAGGAAGGCCTCGTCCAGCGCCACCCCCTCGACCAGGGGCGTGAACGAGAGGAAGATGCGGTGGATGTCGGCGCTGGCCGCCAGGTAGTCGTCGAACCGGCCCGGCAGGAACACGGCCCGGGGGCAGAGCCGGCGGGCCCGCGCCGTGGGCATGGCGGAGTGGATGCCGTAGGCGCGCGCCTCGTACGAGCAGGACGCCACCACCCCCCGGTCCCCCGTTCCCCCCACCACGACCGGCCGGCCGACGAGTGACGGGTCGCGGCGCAGCTCCACCGCCACGAAGAAGGCGTCCATGTCCACATGGAGGATCGGGGTGGCCACGGCCCGGTCTCAGTCCCCCTCGCGGATCACGGTGATGGCCCCCGGAGCCTGGCCGTCGATGCGGTACCGGAAGCTGCGCGCCTCGGCCCACCTCTCGGCCAGCCAGGCCAGGAGCGGCTCCCTGACCCACTGGTGGGCGGCCTCCAGCCAGTCGATGCAACCGGCCGGCTCGACAAAGCGGGCGTCGACCACGATCCCGTCGGGGTCCCCGGGGTCGAGCTCGCCGCTGTAGGCCGTGGCCCGGTACACCTCGGCGCGCAGCAGCCAGCCCAGTCCCGCCGCCAACGCCTCCACGCGGTAGAGGGGCCCGTCCCAGGCCGTCACGTTGATGCCGGTCTCCTCGGCCACCTCGCGCGTGAGGCCGGCGGTGACGGTCTCCCCCTGGCCCACCTCGATCACCCCGCCGGGTGGGGACCAGTCGACCGAGCCGTTGCGGCGGCGGTTCTGCACCAGCAGGATGCCCCCGGGCCCCTCGACGAGGCCGCCGGCCACCAGCCACTCGCGCACCGGGGCGGTCACGTGGGCACCAGCCAGAGGCGCCGGAAACCCTCGGCGTGGCGGACCCCCGCCTCCCTGCCCCCCTCCTCGGCCCGCTGGCGCACGGCGGCGCGGAACCAGTCACCCCCGGCCGACAGCTGGCTCCGGTGGCACAGGACGGCCCGCGTCTTGCGCTCCAGTGTCGAGGAGATGTCGACCCAGACGTCGGGCTCGATCGTGCCGGACAGCAGCACGGCCGACACCTGGTGGGCCGCCCCCGCCTCGGGGAAGTAGTGGGGCTGCGCCGCGGCCGGAGACACGGCGTCGAGGGCCGCCCACCCGACGGTGCGATGGTCGCGGTGGTTGTAGTAGTGCTGGCCGAAGAAGACCGCGGTCGGGTCGGGGCACACCACGACCTCCGGGCGCAGGCGCCGGACGTGCGCGACCAGCTCCGACACCAGCGCCCTCTCGTCGTGGAGCTCCCCGTCGGGATGCCCGAGCAGCACCGAGCCGGCTATGCCGAGGGCCTCCACGGCACCCCGCACCTCCTCGGCGCGGATACGGGCCAGCTCGGCCGGGTCGGCGTCCGGGTCGGAGCTGCCCTTCTCCCCCCTGGTGCAGACGACGACGTGGACCGACGACCCCGCCTCCGCCCACCGGGCCAGCGTGCCGCCGCAGGAGATGTCGGCGTCGTCGGGGTGGGCGTAGATGGCCAGGACCCGCTCGGGGACCGGTTCGAGCAGGGCGGCCATGGTGGGCCAGGGTACCGACCGGGAGGGCGCCGATCCGGCCTGTGGCCCCCTCTCAGGGCGCGATGGCCACCGCCTTGCGCGCCCGCTCGACGCCGGAGTCGTCGACGTCGTGGTGGGTGACGAAGCGGACGACTCCCGGCGCGATCGTGCCGGCCCGCACGCCGTGCTCCCCGAGGTGGTGCAGCAGGCGGAGCGGATCGGGATGGTGGAAGGTGACGATGTTGGTGCGGACGGCGTGCGGGTCGCACCCGGATCCGGGCCAGCGCTCGACCACCGCCTCGGCCAGCTGCCGGGCCCGGGCGTGGTCCTCGGCCAGGCGCTCGACCATCCGCTCCAGGGCCACGAGCCCGGCCGCCGCCAGCACCCCGGCCTGGCGCATGCCCCCACCCAATCCGGCGCGCAGGGTCCGGGCCTCGGCCATGAGGGCGGCGTCGCCCGCCAGGAGGGAGCCGACCGGGGCGCACAGCCCCTTCGACAGACAGCTCATGACCGTGTCGGCGCGCGCCGCGTACTCGGAGGCGGGGACTCCGGTGGCCACCTCGGCGTTGAACAGACGGGCCCCGTCCATGTGCACGGGGACGGGCCGACGCCCGCCCTCTCCCCGCGCCACGGCCACGACGGCGTCGAGGCGGCCCAGGTGCCACGGCGCCCCGGCCGCGGGCATGTGCGTGTTCTCGACGCAGACGGCGCCGACGCGTGGCATGTGGTGGGCCGCCCCCTCCATCGCGTAGGCGAGGTCGTCCGGTGACACCGTCCCGTCGGCGTCGTCCACGGGCCCGAACTGCACCCCGGCGTTACGCGCCCCGGCGCCATTCTCGTAGAGCACGACGTGCTGGCGCCGTCCCGCCACCACGACCGTTCCGGGCGCGGCGAGGAGCCGGAGGGCTATCTGGTTGCCCATCGTCCCCGACGGCACGAACAGGGCGCCCTCCTTTCCAACGCGGGCGGCAAAGGTCTCCTCGAGCCGGTTGACGGTGGGGTCCTCCCGGTAGACGTCGTCACCGACCTCGGCGTCGGCCATGGCCCGGCGCATCTCCGGCGTGGGACGGGTGACGGTGTCGGAGCGGAGATCGACCGGGGGGTCGTCCGGGACCGCCACGGTCAGCCCGTGACCGTGACCGGCACGCGGCGGGGTCCCCGTTCGAAGAACGTCGGTACGTTCTCGAAGCGGTAACCGTCCTCGAGGCCGACGGTTCCCGGCGGGAACCGCTCCAGGAAGGCCTCCACGCCGATCCGCGTCACGGCGCGCGCCACGTGGGCACCGGGGCAGAAATGCGGCCCGTACCCGAACGTGAGGTGCTGGTCGGCGTTGGGACGCTCCAGCCGGAAGATGTCGGCCTCCTCGAACAGCGTCTCGTCGCGGTTGGCGGACGCCGAGCCCACGATGACGCGCTCCCCGGGTTCCACGGACACCCCGGCCACGCTGGCCCCGCCGGGACATCCGCGCGCGATGAAGAGCACGGGCGGGGACAGGCGCAGGCTCTCCTCTATGGCGGCGCCGACGGAGTCCGGCGTGGCCCGGAGGGCGCTCTCGAGCGTCGCGTCGCTCAGGATCTCGTGGAGGAGGTTGCCGAGCAGCTGGCTGGTCGTGGTGAGACCGCCGGTGATCAGGTTGCGGACGAGGGCGCGCAGCTGGCTCTGGGCCAGGGGCTCCCCCTCCACGTCGAGGCGCAGGAGGCGGGTGAGAACGTCTTCCGGCACGTCCTGGCCGGCCTCGAGGGCGGCTCGGCGGGCCTCGATGCGCCCGTCGATGTAGCCGGCGAACTCGGGGAAGGCGGCGGCAAACCCCTCCCCCCGCCCGGTCCGGTTGGTACGGGGGAAGTCGCTCTCCATCAGCTCCTTGGCCCACCGGGCAATGTCCTCCGAGTCCTCGGGAGGCAGCCCGAGCAGGTGGACGGTGACCCGGTTCGGCAGCGGCACGGTGAAGGAAGCGACGAGGTCGGCCGTGGGACCGGTCACACCGGCCAGCAGACGCCGGGCCTCGTCCCGGATGAATCCCTCGGCGCCCCGGACCACGGCCGGGGTCAGGGCGGTGACCACGACCCGGCGCACGCGCGGGTGGTGGGGCGGGTCGAGCTCCCCCAGGAGGCGCTCCTCGGGAGGGATTACGACCCCGGGCTCCTTGAAGCCCTGGGCGTTCGTGAACCGGGCCGGGTCGCGCAGCACCTCCCGGCACTCGGCGTAACGGGTGACGTAGTACATGCCCTCCCCGATGGGCGCCACAGCCGTCTCCCGCCGCAGCTCGGCCAGGATGGCGTCGGCGTTCTGCGCCTGGGCGGCGTCGAAGGGATTGAAGGCCCGCACGGGGTTAGCGTAGGAGCCGTGGGCACGACCATGTGTTTCGGGCACGTCGGCCACTGCGTGGCCGATCTCGAGCGCTCCCGGCGTTTCTACGTCGAGCTGTTCGGCTTCGAGCCGCTGAACGAGATCGAGGTACCCGACTCCCCCTCGGACCGGCTCCTCCGGATCCCCGCCCCCGTCGGACTCCGGGCCGCCTATCTGCGCAAGGACGGCTTCACCCTCGAGCTGATGGAGTTCCGCCGGCCGGGGAATCCCACCGCCACGGCGCGGGTGGCCAACGAGCCCGGCCTGACCCACTTGTCGTTCAGCGTCGACGACGTGGACGAGGTGGTGGCCCGGGTGGAGGGCCTGGGTGGTGAGGTCCTGGCCGACACCCACATCGGCACGGCGGTGTTCCTCCGCGACCCGGACGGTCAGCTGATCGAGCTGTTCCCGAACTCGTCCCGGAAGTGGATCTACGGGGAGTCGGCCGCAACGTAAGGGTCGCTCATAACAGAGTGACGCGCCGCCATCAGTTCAGACGTTGAGCGGCGGGCGCTCCCGGAACGCCAGGCTGGTGGCCCCCTCGGGCACGGCCTCCAGGCCGGCGGCCACCTCCTCCACCCGGGGACCGAACCGGGCGGCCAGCGGCGCCAGGGCGTCGAGGTCGAACCCGTAGACGGCGGCGGCGGTGCTCCCGAGCAGGACCTGGGCCTCGTCGGGGCGGACGTCGGCGAAGGTGAGGCTGATCCCCTCCTTCGAGAACGGATAGGTGCCCTCGAGGTGGGGGTAGTCGGAGCCCCACATGATCCGGTCGGATCCGATCAGGTCGCGCCGGGCGCAGTCGGCCGGGTGCATGAAGCTGGCGGCCACGTAGCAGTTCGTCTGCCAGTACTCGCTCGGCATGCGCTCGAGGCGGTGCTGGCCGACCGAGCGCAGCTCCCCGACTCCCCCGCCGGCCATGCTGCGGTAGTGCTGGTCCATGGCGTCGAGGGCGCTGCGCACCCACGCGCTGCCCTGCTCGGCCAGGACGAGGCGCAGGCCGGGGAAGCGGTCGAAGACCCCGCCCAGGATCAACGACCAGAGCGGGCGGTGGGAGAACCACGTCGTCTCCATCAGCCACAGCAGCTGGGACGCCGGCCAGTCCCCGTAGTCGGGAGAGGCGCTGCCCCCGTGGGCGTTCACGACCACCCCCCGCTCCTCGCACGCCCTCCACACCGGGTCGTAGACGGGGGCGTGCAGCGGCGGGATCGGCGCGTCGGGCGGCATTCCGGGCAGCAGGATCCCGCCCCTCAGGCCGTTGTCCGCGATCCAATGGACGTCCCGTACGGCCTCCTCGACGTCGTTGAGGAGTATCTGGCCGATGCCGGCCCGTCGCTCCGGCAGCTCGGCGCAGAAGGCCGCCAGCCAGCGGTTGTGGGCGCGCAGCCCCGCCAGCCGCTGCTCGAACTCGTCCGGCCCGGGGCAGAGGGCGGTGAGGCCGCCCTTGGGGAAGAACGGGGGGATGGTGTTGGGATAGATCACCTCCCCCGCGATCCCGTCCTCCTCGAGCTCCTTCCGGCGCCGCTCGCTGTTCCAGCTGCGATCGGCCTCGGGACGCTCGAGATCGGCAAAGGGGTTGACGAACCCGGCCGCCCACTCCTCGAACTCGTCGCGGTAACGGCTCTCGAGGAACTCCTTGTAGTCGCGCAGCGGGGCGCCGGCGTGGCAGTCCGCCGAGATGACCGTGTAGCGGTCCACGTCAGGAGCCCTGGCCCGGGACGGAGGTCCCGTGGCTCTCGTGCCACCGGGTCCGGTTGGCGGCGTCGGCGGCGTCGGTGAGGAGGGCCCCGGCCTCCTCGCCCGTGAGCCAGGGCCGGCCGGCGCGCCGGTAGGGCTCCCAACGGGAGACGGCAGCCTCGTGGTCCTGGCCGAGGTCCTCGGGCGTCGGACCGATCCGGTCGGCGATCGGTTGCAGGGCGTCGAGGTCGAAGCCGTAGAACTCCGCCTGGTTCTCCCCCAGGATCCGGGCCGTCTCGTCGATGGGGATGTCGGAGAAGCGCTCCTTCAAGAACGCCCGGGTGTACGGCCAGGTCCCCTCCGGGTGGGGGAAGTCGTTGCCCCACATGATGTTGCCGACGCCGATCTCGTACCGGCGTCCCAGCTCGCGACGCCGCGTGTTCGAGGAGCCGATGGCGCAGTTCCGGTCGAAGTACTCGCTCGGGAGCATGCGGAGGATGCCCCGGGTGTCGACCATCTTGCGCATCCCGTGCTCACGCGTGGCCATCATGTCCATCCGCCACAGCATGTCCGGGACCCAGTAGCTGCCCGCCTCGGTCACGGCCATGCGCAGCCCCGGGAAACGCTCGAACACCCCGGTCAGCATCATGAACCAGAGAGGCCGGGCGGTGAAGAAGATGGTCTCGTAGCCGTAGACGCTCATCCACCCGCGCACGTCTCCGTAGTCCTCCTGGGGAGCAGGGCCGGAGTGGCAGTGCGCGGGCAGGGACAGCTCCTGACATACGGCCCAGACCGCGTCGTAGCGGTGGCTGGTATAGGACTCGTGCCCGGTCCAGCGCGGCGGGATGATGATCCCCCCGGTCAGGCCGTCGGCGTGCGCCCGTCTGATCTCGGCTATGGCGCCGTCGAGATCCCCGAGGAACGGCGCCACGATCAGGCCCCGCCGCCTCTCGGGGCTCTGCCGGCACAGGTCGGCCGCCCAGCGGTTGTAGGCGCGCGCCCCCGCCAGCAGGTGGGCGGGGCTGCGGGTGGCCACCGGGTTGAAGCCGGCGCCGAACGGCGCTCCCATCGTGCCGGTGACGGCATCGGGCCCGGGAAAGACGACTTCACCGCACACGCCGTCGGCGTCCAGCTCCTTGTCCCGGGTAGCGGCGTCCCAGCCGCCACGCAGGCCCAGCTCGTGGAGGCTGTTGCCCTCGTCGTCGACCCCGAACCACTCCTCTTTGAACTCGTCGTCCCCGACGAAGGGGGACGCCCCCGCCTCCGCTCGGCGCTGCTCGAGCATCCGTTGACGCTCGGCCAGCTCGTCGTCGAACTCCTCCCGGTAGCCCGGGTCCAGGTAGTCCCGGTACACGGGGGAGTCCGGCCCGGCGTGACAGTCCGCCGAGATGACCACGTAGTGCCTCATGGCGATCCTTCCTGCTTCAGCGAGTCCCAACTCAGTCGAACACACCGCCGCGCTGGACGGTCGGCAGCTCCCCCCGCCCGATCCGCTCGGCCCGCTCCCGCAGCAGCTCGCCGCCGGACGCGGTGTCGAGTCCGATGACGAACCGGCCCGCCCGGATGCCGTCCAGGACGATCCGTCCCTGGCCCACCAGGTCCGACACCTTGCCTCCGGACGAGAGGATGCGGCCCTTCACCTCCTGGTAGTCCCACTGCTGGTCGACGTGGGGATGCTCCCGGGCCAGCTCGGGCGGCCGGTTCCGACCGCTGTTCCACAGCCGGGTCTCGAGCAGCCCGTCTCCGCCGGGGTAGAAGACCGACGCACGCAGCCTCGTCCCCTCGTTGATCAGGGAGTTGGCCAGGCACTCGGTGTAGGAGGTCAGGGCCGCCTTCGACGCGGCGTAGACGCCGAGGTCGGGCAGGGGCTGGAAGCCGCCGTCGGTGGACGACGTGTTCACGATCCAGCCCTCCTCACCTCCGGCCATCATGCGCGGCACGAACGACGCCACGCAATGCCCCACGCCGAACACGTTGACGCCGAAGCACCACTTCCAGTCGTTCGGCGTCCAGTTCCAGGGCTTGGCCACCCCGCCTCCACCCACGCCGGCGTTGTTGAAGAGCAGATGACAGGCACCGTGCGACTCGTACACCTGCCGGGCGCACGCCTCCACCGAGTCGGGATCGGACACGTCGGTGACGACGGCCGAGACCGTCCCGAGGTGGCCGAGCCGCTTGAGGGTGTCATCGAGCACACCGGCCTCGATGTCGGCCAGCACGACCGTGGCGCCCTCCCCGAGCAGGGCCTCGGCCATCCCCTCCCCGATGCCACTGGCCCCGCCCGTGACCACCGCCACCTTCCCCGCGAAGTCCTGCATGCCCGCCTCCCACGCCTCCCCGGCCGCGACGCGCACGCTATAGCTTCGCCGGGTGGGACGGCCCGGTGACGAGTGGGAGCGGCCCGCCCCCGGAGAGCTGCTGGCCCTGGGCGTGGAGGCGGCCCGGGCCGCGGGGCGCCTGCTGCTCGACGGCCTGGCGGCGGGGGCCACGGGGGTCGAGTCCAAGTCGACGCCGACCGACCCCGTCAGCGACCTGGACCGGGCCAGCGAGGCCCTTATCGTGCGGACGCTGCGGGGGCGTCGGCCGGACGACGCGGTCCTGGGGGAGGAGGGTGGCGCGACCACCGGTCGCTCGGGGGTGCGGTGGGTCGTCGACCCACTCGACGGGACGGTGAACTTCCTGTACGGGTTTCCGGCCTTCGCCGTGTCGGTGGCCGCCGAGGTCGACGGGGAGGTGGTGGTGGGCGTCGTCCACGACCCCCTCCGGGGGGAGACCTTCACCGCCGAGAAGGGGGCCGGGTCCTGGCTGGGCGCCCAGCGGCTGGCGGTAAGGACACCGGCCGACCTGACATCGGCCCTGGTGGGGACGGGGTTCGCGTACGCCGCCGCCACGCGGGCCCGTCAGGGCCGGATCGTCGCCGAGTTGCTCCCGCTGGTCCGCGACATCCGCCGGGCGGGCTCGGCCGCTCTCGATCTCTGCTGGGTGGGCGCCGGGCGCCTCGACGCCTACTTCGAGTCCGGCACCCACCACTGGGACCGGGCGGCGGGCGCCCTCGTCGCGGCCGAAGCCGGTGCCTGGACCGGGGACCTGACGGGCGGACCTCCGTCGGACGAGATGGCGGTGGCGGCTGCGCCCGGCATCGCCCGCGATCTCCTGGGAAGGCTGCGCGCCGCCGGGGCCTGACCGCTGAACCGGCCTGACGGGCCCGGCCCGGATCAGCCGATCAACCGAAGAAGACGTCGGCGACCCCGTGATACAGCGTCGGGTCGACGGTCTTGAGTTCGGTCACCGCCTCGGACAGGGGTACTCGCTCGATCTGGTCGGCGCGTAGGGCCACCATCTGTCCGAAGGCCCCGTCGTGCACGGCGTCGATGGCGGCAATGCCGAAGCGGGTGGCCAGGACCCGGTCGAATGCCGTCGGCGTCCCGCCCCGCTGGACGTGACCCAGGATGGTCACTCGTGACTCGAAGCCGGTACGGCGCTGGATCTCTTCGGCCAGATTGTTGGCGATCCCCCCGAGGCGCTCGTGGCCGAACTGGTCGATCTCTCCCGAGACGAGCGACATGGTGCCCTCGCGTGGGCGGGCACCCTCGGCCACGACGACGATCGACGCGAAACGACCCTTGCTGTGGCGCTCCTGGAGCTTGGCGCAGATCAGATCGATGTCGAACGGCTCCTCCGGGATGATGATCTCGGCCGCACCGCCGGCAATGCCGGCGTAGGTGGCGATCCATCCGGCGTGGCGTCCCATCACCTCGCACACGATCACCCGGTCATGGGACTCCGCCGTCGTGTGCAGTCGGTCGATGGCGTCGGTGGCGATCTGGACGGCGGTATGGAAGCCGAAGGTCACCTCGGTGGCCGACAGATCGTTGTCGATGGTCTTCGGCACGCCGACGACAGAGACTCCCTCGGAGCCGAGCTTGAGGGCCACGCCGAGGGTGTCCTCCCCCCCGATGGCCACCAGGGCGTCCACGCCTTTCTCCTCGAGCGTGGCCAGGGCCCGGGAGACGCCGTCTTCGACCTTGTAGGGATTGGTCCGCGACGTGCCGAGGATGGTGCCGCCCCGCGGCAGGATCCCGCGGCAGCGCTCGACGTCGAGGGGCAGCGTCCGCCCCTCGATCACGCCCCGCCACCCGTCGGCAAAGCCGAGGAGCTGGTCCCCGTAGTGCGTCTCCCCCTTGCGCACCACGGCACGGATCACCGCGTTCAGGCCGGGGCAGTCCCCGCCACCGGTCAGGACCCCAACCCTCATCGCTTCCTCGCTTCCGCGTGCGGCCCGGACCGCAGGCCTCCGGTCGGCCGTTACAGAGAAATCGGCTGAATACCGATAAAGCTACTCATGGCCACCCGCCCGACCGGGAATAGCGGTCCGCGCCGGCGCGCCCCGGGAGGGGTCGCGGTGGTCCTGGCTGCGCTGGCCGCCATCACGCCGGCCGTTGTCCCCGCCCCGGAGGCATCGGCGGCGGCGGTCGGCGCGACCACCGTCGGCGCGGCCACGGTGAGCCCGGGCGGCTCCGGCGGGACGCAGGACGCGGCGTCACTACAGGCCCAGGAGTCGGCGGTGCTCATGCAGATAGCCGAGCTGTCCGACCGCGTCGACCGCGTCCAGTCCTCGCTGGTCGGTGTCGAGCTGGCCCACACCGCGGCGGTCTCGGAGTACCGGCGGATGCACACGGCCGTGGTGGACATGGTCGTGCAGGCGTACATGCACCATGCTCCGGTCGGCGGGGCTCCGTCGGACGCGCCGGCCGCCTATGTCGACGTGGCCGCGTCCGCCGCCGGTCGCCTCGTCACCCGCTACGCCGCCGAGAGCCGGAGCTACGCCGCCGCCGAGGCCGGTTACGAGCGGTCGCTGTCAGGCCTCCATTCCGACCAGACCCGGCTCGAGGCGCAGCAGCAGGCCCTCGACGTCCTGGTCTCGGCCGCCCAGGCCGCCGCCGAGCGGCGCCGCTCCGCCGACGCCGCCGCCCTGGCCGCATCGGATGCGGCGCGCCGTCAGGCCTCGGGTGGGGACGTCGCCTTTCGGGCCGGGCATGCCGCCGCCACCGCCGCCCAGGCGGCCGTGCTGGCCCGCTACCCCTTCGGGCCGCTGGCGGAGCAGTCGGGCCCGGCGCTTCCACCCTCCCTCAGACCGGTCGGACCGGCCCTCAGCGGCGTGGCGTCGTGGTACGGGCCCGGCTTCGACGGCCAGCCGACGGCCACCGGCGCCATCTACGACGAGAACGCGTGGACCGTGGCCAGCCCCGACCTGCCCCTGGGCACCATGCTCGTGGTGAGCAGCGAGGGGCGCTCGGTCCTGTTGCTGGTGAACGACCGGGGCCCGTACGTGCCGGGGCGGATACTCGACCTCTCCCACGCCGGTGCCGAGGCCCTCGGGTTCGACGGATTGGCGACGGTGACCGCCCAGGTGGTCGCGCCCGTCTCCTGAGCCGGCCTCCCCCGGGCGTGGCAGCCTTCCGGGGCGTGGCCGCACCGACCATCGACCTCAACGCCGACCTGGGCGAAGGGGGTCCCGCCGACGACGACCTCCTGGCCCTCGTCACCTCGGCCAGCGTTGCGTGCGGCTTCCACGCCGGGGATCCGGTCGGGATCCTCGAGACCCTCCGACGGGCGGCGCAGGCCGGGGTGGTGGTCGGAGCTCATCCGGCCTATGCCGACCGGGAGGGGTTCGGCCGGCGAGAGGTGGACGTCGACCCCGCCGCCGTCCGCGCCGGGATCGTCTATCAGATCGGTGCCCTCGATGCCCTCGCCCGCGCCGCCGGTACGACCGTGCGCTACGTCAAGCCTCACGGCGCCCTCTACAACCGCGCCGCGTGGGATCGCGCCGTGGCCGAACCGCTGATCCGGGCGGTGCTGGACACCGGAGCCCGTCCCCTCCTCGCCCTGGCGGGCTCTGCGCTGGTCGGGTGGGCGCGCGCCGCGGGACTGCAGGTGCACGAAGAGGGTTTTGCCGACCGGGCCTACATGGCCGACGGAACCCTGGTGCCCCGGTCCGACCCGGGGGCGCTGATCGAGTCGGTGCCGGCGGCGGTGGAGCAGGCGCTGGCCCTGGCGCGGGGCGCCGCGGTGCGGGCGGCCGGGGGGCGGACGGCCAGCATCGCGGCGTCCTCCATCTGCGTGCACGGGGACACCCCGGGCGCGGTGGGCCTGGCCCGCATGGTGCGGACCGCGCTGGAGGAAGCCGGCGTGGCCGTCGGTCCGTTCGCGTGAGCCCGCCGGTCTCCGTCCGGCGCTACGGCCGGCACGCCATCCTGATCGAGCTGCCCGACCAGGCCGCCGTGCACCGGGCCTGGGGCCGGCTCATGGCAGCCCGCCGGCAGGGATTGGAGCTGCTGGCCGGTGTGGAGGAGGTGGTGGCGGGAGCGCGGACGATCCTCGTGGTCAGAGGGCCCGACGCGTCGCCCGATCCGGCCTCCTGTCCTGATCCGGTCTCCTGGTCCGATCGCCTGGGCCAGTGGATGGTCGACAGCCTCGCCACCGGCCCGGACCACGAGCCGGGGGCCGCCGGGCGCGACATCGAGATCCCGGTCGTCTACGACGGCCCCGATCTCGAGGAGGTCGGCCGCCTCACCGGCCTGTCCGTCGCCGACGTCGCCTCCCGTCACGCCGGCGCCGTGTGGACGGTGGGCTTCCTCGGCTTCGGCCCCGGCTTCGCCTACCTGGGCGGAGGAGACCCGGCGCTGGCCGTCCCCCGGCGGTCCGACCCGCGCCCCGCCGTCCCCGCCGGGGCGGTGGGACTGGCGGCGGGGATGAGCGCGGTCTATCCGGCCGAGATGCCGGGGGGCTGGCAGCTGATCGGCCGCACCGAGGCCGTTCTGTTCGACCCGGCTCGGGATCCCCCGGCCCTCCTGGCCCCCGGGGACCGCGTGCGCTTCCGTCGGGTGGAAGTGCTGTCCGAGCCGACGCGTCCCCACCCGTCCGAGGCGACCCCGATGGCCGGGGTCGGCGGCACGTCCGGGGTCGTCGAGGTCCTCCGGCCCGGTCCCGGGTCCACCGTGCAGGACCTCGGCCGGGTCGGGCATGCCCACGAAGGGGTACCGCGGGCGGGCGCCGCCGACAGTGCGTCTCTGCAGGCCGCCAACGCCCAGGTCGGCAACCCGGCGGGAGCAGCGGGTCTCGAGACGACTGTGGCCGGCCCCACCCTGCGGTTCCGCACCGGAGGCCTCGTGGGGGTGGCAGGGGCCGACGCCCCCGTGACCCTCGACGGAGCCGCCGTGACGGCGTTCCCGGTCCGGGTCCCCCCGGGCTCCGTCCTGGCCGTCGGGGCGGCCCGGCGGGGCGTGAGGTCCTACGTGGCGATCGCGGGGGGCGTGGCCCTGACCCCGGTCCTGGGAAGCCGCGCCACCGACACGCTCTCTCGGCTGGGACCCGCTCCGCTGCGGGCGGGGGACATCCTTCCGATCGGGGCGGTCGGGGCAGATGACCCGGTGCCATCCGCGCCGAGCCACCGGGTGGCGGTTCCGACCCCGCTTCCGGACGGGACCGGGCCGGTCATCCTGCGCGCCGTACCGGGGCCCCGGGCCGACCGGCTGGCGCGTGGGGAGCTCGACCGCCTCTTCTCTGTGGACATGGCCGTGAGCCCGGTGAGCGACCGCGTCGGGGTCCGCACCGAGGGACTGGAGCTGAACCTACGGAGCAGACAGGAGCTTCCGTCGGAGGGCGTGGTGGCGGGTGCCGTTCAGGTGCCGCCCGGAGGGCGGCCCATCGTCCTGCTCGCCAACCACGGCACGACGGGCGGCTACCCGGTCGTGGCCGTAGTGGAGGACGGGGACCTGGCGGTCCTGGCCCAGACCCGCCCGGGGTCCCGGATCCGTCTGGTCCGGGCCGCTGGCCCGGACTTCTGATCCCCCGCCCCGCCCGCCAGGCGGCTCAGACGATGGTCGTGAGCAGCTCACCGCGACGCGGCCCCATGACCAGGGGCGGGCGGCTGTCCCGCTCCTGGAACGCCTCGAGCACCTTGCCGAGGACATAGGGATCCGACATCGGCGCCGTCGGCGCGTCGAGCAGGTTGAGCACCCGGAGGAAGGCACGTAGAACGCGGGGATCACGCCGGGCCGCCGGCAAGAGCCCGTCGCGCACCAGGTTCCCCATTCCGGCCACCCCGTCCCCGCCACCGCCACCGCCACCGGAGCCGGACGCCGGCGTCGACTCGGCGTCCTGGGCCACCGCCGCCACGTACCACGGGAACAGCTCGGCCTGGGTGGCTTCGTGGAACGCCACCGCCGCCTCGGCACCGGCCGGATCGTGCTCGGCCAGCACGCCGGACAGCAGATAGGCGTGGACCAGCGCCAGCGAGCAGCCCCGGCCGTACAGGGGGTTGGTGCAGACCTGCGAGTCGCCGACCGCGAAGAAGCCGGTGACCACCGGGCTTCCCCGGACCACGAGGTCGACCTTCCGGTTCACCAGACGGGCCATGACCTCCACGCCCGTTATGGGCGAGGAACGTCCCGGCTCGACCCAGGCCGCCGTCCCGGGCATGGCGTCAGCGGCCCGGTCGAACGGGCCCTCGTGCAACAACACGCGGAGATCGGCGTCCGACGTGGGAACGGCGAAGGTGATCGAGAAGGTGCGGTTGTCGGCGGGGAACACCGCGTACTTCATGTAGCCGAGATCTCCGCCGATCGGTCCGTCGGCGGGCGGGCGCTCGGCGTCCTCGGCCAACCTGTAGAAGCGGGTCGAGTACACGATCCCGGTGTCGGCACTGACCACCTCGGGCGGGAGCGAGCCGACATCGTCCACCCAGGACACCAGAGGGGATCGACGGCCGGTGGCATCCACCACGGCGTCGGCCCGGAGCCGTCGGCCCGAGGTCAGCCGGACACCGGTCACGCGGGGGATGGCCGGGCCCGTGCCGGCGCGGGACGGGCCCCCGCCGCGGCCCGGCTGGTCGGATTCGAGCCCGGCGGCCACGTCGTGCACCAGCTCCACCGTCCCGCCCGCCACGGCCCGGTCCCGCAGGACCCACTCGAAGGTCGTGCGCCGGGAAGCCAGGGCCACGAGCTCCTCGTCCGCCGGCTCCGGGACGAAGCCCTCCATTTCCGGCGGGAGGCTGTCGGTGAACCGGAGCTCGGACACACCGGCGGCGTAGAGGGCGGAGAGGACATCGGGCGCCTCCCGCTCCAGCAGCGCCCGCGTCCGGGCGAGAAAGGCGTGGGAATGGCGGGTCTGCGGTGCGCCCCTGCGCCCCCGGGCCGCGAAGGCGTCCTCGGCGTCGACCGCCCGTCCGATGTCGTCCCGCTCGACCAGGGTCACCTCGTGCCCGGCCCGGCTGAGGGCCAGCGCCGATCCCAGGCCGGCGATGCCCGCTCCCAGCACCACGACCCTCATCCCCCGGTCCGCCTCCGCTTCGGCGCCGTCTCCTTGGTCAGAAGCCCCGCCTCCCGTTGAAAGTCACCGGCGTCCTCGAAGCCCTTGTAGACGCTGGCGAAACGGAGGTACGAAACGTCGTCCACCCGGGCCAGGCGCTCGAGCACCGCCAGGCCGATCTGCTGGCTGGTCACCTCCCCACCATGGAGACGGACCTCCTCCTCCACCGCTGCGGCCAGCTCCTCCATCTGGAGGACGTCGACCGGCCGGTTCTTGGTGGCGGCCCGCACCCCGGCCACCACCTTGACGCGCTCGAACGGTTCGCGGGCGCCGGAGCGCTTGAGCACCATCACCGGCGCCTCTTCCACCCGCTCGAAGGTCGTGTAGCGGCGGCCGCACACCAGGCACTCCCGCCGCCGGCGGATGGCCGCCCCCTCCTCGGCCAGGCGCGAGTCGACGACCTTGTCCTCCTGGCCCGAGCACCACGGACAGCGCACGGAGCCGAAGCTACCGGGCGCTAGACGCGGCGGAGGACCGTGACCACCTTCCCGTAAAGGGTGACGTCGGCGGGGTCCAGCTCCATCGGCTCGAGGCGGGGGTTGGCCGGGACCAGGACCACCTTCGAGCCCTTCCGGGACCAGCGCTTGACCGTGGCCTCCTCCCCGGGGAGGCCCGCCACCACGATGTCCCCCTTCTCGGCCTCGGGCTGGGCCCGCACGACGACGTAGTCACCCTCGAAGATGCCGGCCTCGATCATCGAGTCCCCGCGCACCCGCAGCATGAACAGGGTGCCGGTGCCGGTGAAGTCCTCGGGCAGCGGCATCAGCTCCTCGACGTTCTCCTGGGCCAGGACGTCCGTACCGGCGGCGACCTCTCCGACGAGAGGAACGTGGCGCACGGGTCGGCTCTCTACAGCGGCCCCCGACGACGGGTCGTAGCGGACCTCGATGGCCCGCGGCTTGGTCGGGTCCCGGCGCAGGTAGCCCTGGCGCTGCAGCGTGGCCAGGTGAGCGTGGACCGTCGAGGACGAGGTCAGCCCGACGGCCTCCCCGATCTCCCGGACCGACGGCGGATAGCCCCGCTCGCGCAGCTGGTCGGCGATGAAGTCGAGGATCTGCCGGCGCTTCCCTGTGAGGACCGTCTCGGTGGCCATGCCCGGAAGGTAACACCCGGTCGGCCGAATTACAAACACCTGTTCGGTTCCGTCTTGACGGGAACAGGCGTTCGTGATTGAGTAGTTGATCGAACGCCAGTTCGGCCCGAGAAGGGCCGGAGCGGCCGAAGCCAGACCGAAGCCGACACAGAACTGAAGCCGACACGGACCCGAAAGGGACCCGAAAGGAGGGACCGTGGCCGCCGTCGCCTATCCGACCATCGTGGTCCCCACCCGTCCCCGCCCCACGTCGGAGCGGCCGCACGCCCGGCCCGGTCGGCGGGCTCCGATTCGCCCGGCCCGGCCGCTTCGCTCGGTCCGAACGGCCCGATCGGCCCGACCAACGGCTGCCACGTCCCGCCGCCGGCGCCTGGCCGTGCTGGCAGGCGGGGTGGCCCTGTTCCCGGCGGCGCAACTCTGCGCCGCGCTCCTCGGGGGCGGGCCCCTCACCGCCCCCGAGGGGCCCTCGCGGGAGGTGGCCGCCCACATGTACGTCGTCCAGCCCGGGGACACCCTCTGGTCGATCGCCGGCCGGGTGCGTCCCGGAACCGACCCCCGGCCGCTGGTGCAGGCACTGACCTCGGAGCTCGGCGGGGCCGGGCTCCGGCCGGGAGAGTCGCTGCAGCTCCCGTGACGGGAGGGGTCCCTACAGCTCCCCGGAGCTGACACCGGGCCGGCGGCGGCGCGGCACCCACCACGCCAGCCCGCAGGCGGCGGCCAGGAGCACAGCCGCAACCGTGCCCGCCACCACGGCGCCGTCCGAAGTCGGGGCCCCGCCGGAGGGGGGCGCCGCGGCGCGGACCCGACCGCCGGAGAGGCTCCCCGGGGACCCGCCCCCGCCCTGGGCACCCGGCAGCTGGGCGGAGGGGACCCCCGGCGTACCGGGAGCGGGCAGGGCGGGCGCCCCGGGAGCCGATCCGCCGAGGGCAGGGCTGGAACCGGTTTGGAATCCCCCGCCGCCGGAGCCGGGTGAGCTTCCCGCTCCGGAACCGGAGCCGGGTGCGGTCGACGATCCCGAGCCGCCCGACGGCGCCGTGCCGGCCCCCGTCCCGACCGAGGCGCTCGACACCGCTGCCGCCGCCCCGACGGCCTTGGCGGAATCGAGCCGACCGGCGCAGCCCGATCCGCACGACACGGCCCGGTCGGCGGAGGAGAGAAGCGTCTGGACGGCGGCCGACGGGGAGAGGCCCTGGGCCAGCAGCAGGGCCAGCGCACCCGACACCATCGGCGTGGCCATGGATGTCCCCTGGTCGTAGGCGTAGGCGCTGGTCGGGTTGGCCGCCGTCCACCATGTCGACACGATGCAGAACGAGCTGGCCGGGCCTCCGCACGACGGGTTGCCCGCCGAGTCCTGGCCGTCCCCCCCGGGCGCCACGAGGGCCCACTTGGCGTTTCCGACCGGGCTCGAGTAGGGCGCCACCTCGTCCTTGGGGCCGGTGGCGCCGACGATCACGGCATTGGCGTTGCCGTAGTTGGCGCTGCCCAGCCCGAAGAAGTTCTCGTTGCCTGCCGCCAGCACCGGGATGGCGCCGTGGCTCCACGCGTAGTCGACGCCGGGTGCCAGGGAGCTGCTGCCCAGCAGACCGGTGAGGGCGGGCAGGTCACTGCCGAGGCTGAGGTTCACGACCCGCGCCCCGTGCTGCACCACCCACTCGATGCCGGCGTTCACGTCGGAGATCGAGCCGTTGCCCTGGTTGTCGAGGGCCTTGGCCGCCACGATGCGCGCCCCGGGCGCCATCCCGGCCACGCCCTTCCCGTTGCCGGTGGCGGCGGCGGCAATGCCCGCGACATGGGTGCCGTGCCCGTTGTCGTCCTGCCCCGTTCCGCTGCAGGACGCCGGGTTACCCGACGCGCCCACGCAGTCGGTGCTGGCGACCACCTTGTCGACCAGATCCTCCTGGCGGAGGTCGACGCCGGTGTCGACGACGCCGATGATGACGCCCTGGCCCGTGGAGCGGGTCCACGCCGCCGGCGCCCCGACCTTGGCCAGGTTCCACTGCCGGGAGTAGAGCGGGTCGTTGGGTGAAGAGGTCACCGCACCCGCCCGCGGTGCGCCTGCCGTCGCGCCCACCGTGACACCCGTGGTGGCCAGCATCCCCAGGGCCAGCACGGAGAGTGCGCGCCGTGGCCACGCCCCCCGCGCCGAGCCGCTCCCAGAGGGCCCTACCGGGCCCCTTTCCGTCCGCCGTACACCCAGCTGCATGACACAAATGTTGTCACGTCCGGAGAAGCACTCCGGACAGGATGGCGCGCGCCCGCTCGAGGTCGTGCCCGTCGACCCGCTCCTCGCGGGTGTGGGCCAGAGTGGGATCACCGGGCCCGAAGTTGGTGGCGGGTGTACCCCGCCCCGCGAAGAAGGCCACGTCGGTCCAACCCAACTTCGCCCTCGCCTCCTCACCCGTGCGCGCCACCAGCTCGGCCAGTACGGGGTCGGTGAGACCCGGGGGCGCAGCCGCTGCGCTCGCCACCAGATCCAGGGCGTCACCCGCCTCGGGATCGAGCAGCGGATCCAGCGTCGACTCGAGCCACGACCACGCCGCATCGGCGTCCCGGTCGGGGGCGAAGCGATGGTTCAGGGTCAGCCGCGCCTCGTCGGGTACGACGTTGTTGGCGACACCCCCCTCGATGGCCACCACCTGCATCGCCTCCCGGTAGCGGCACCCGTCGATCACCGGCTCCCGTCCCGGCCAGGACGCCACCGCGTCGAGCACGGGGGCGCAGCGGTGGATGGCGTTGACACCCATCCAGGGCCGGGCCGTGTGGGCACGCACACCACCCAGACGCACGGTCGCTCGCAGGTTCCCCTGGCACCCCGCCTCGACCCGGCAGCTGGTGGGCTCACCGAGGATGGCGACGTCCCCCTCGAGGAGCTCGGGGCTCTCGGCCTCGAGCTGCAACAGCCCGCTGTGGCGCGTGTCCACCTCCTCGCAGACGTAGAAGACGAACGTGAGGTCGAAGCGCGGGGCACGCGCCGAGCGGGCCAGCTCGAGCATCACGGCCAGGCCGCCCTTCATGTCGGCGGCGCCCAGCCCGTGGAGCACCGATCCGTCGAGGACGGCGCGCTCGTTCCCGTTGGCGGGGACCGTGTCCAGATGGCCGGCCAGGATGACGCGGCGGTCCCGTCCCGACTCGGTGCGGGCAACGACGTTGTGACCGACGCGGCGGGTGTGGAGCCAGGGTGCTTGGCCCAGCTGGTCCTGGACGGCGTCGGCCAGTGCCTCCTCGTGGTGGCTCGGGGACGCGATGTCGACCAGGCGGGCCGTGGCGGCCAGCAGATCGGTGGCCACCCCTAGGTGGAGACGCCGTGCTCGCGCAGGATGGCGTTGAGGCGCGCCTTGTCGTGACGCTCACCCTCCGTCAGGCGTTTGATCACGAGCACACAGGAGAGGCCGAACTCGCCACCGGGGAAGCGCTTGTTCCGCGTGCCCGCCACCGCCACGCACCAGGGGGGGACCACGCCGCGGGAGATCTCCTGGCCGGTCTCGGTGTCGTAGACCGGTATCGACGGGTTGAGGATCGTGCCGGCGCCGAGGACGGCGCCGCGGCCCACCCGGGCGCCCTCGGTGACCATGCACCGGCTGGCGATCATGCAGTCGTCCTCGACGATGACGGGCGCCGCCTGGGGTGGCTCGAGGACACCACCGATCCCTACGCCGCCGGACAGGTGGACGTTGGCGCCGATCTGGGCGCACGACCCGACGGTGGCCCACGTGTCGACCATGGTGCCGGCACCGACGCGCGCCCCGATGTTCACGTAGCTGGGCATGAGGATCACCCCGGGCTCGAGGTACGAGCCGTAGCGGGCCGACGCGCCGGGCACGACGCGCACCCCGGCCCGCTGGAAGCCTCGCTTGAGCGGGATCTTGTCGGCGTACTCGAACGGGCCGAGCTCGATGGTCTCCATGGCCGAAAGCCGGAACAGGAGGAGGATCGCCTGCTTGAGCCACTCGTGAACGACCACCTCCCCGGCGTCGTTTACCTCGGCCACGCGCTCGCGGCCGGTGTCGAGAAGGTCGATGGCGGCGCGCACGACCTCGAGCGCCCCCGGATCCCCCGCGTCGGCCTGCCCCGCCCAGAGCTCCTCGATCTGCTGCCTCAGTTCCGCCACGGCCGTTCTCCTCCTGTCTCTGCCGGGCTCACACGCCCAGCCTCCGGGCCACCAGGTCCAGCCGGTCGTCGGGGGCCACCAGCGCCACGCGCACGTGGGCGGCCCCGGCTGCGCCGTAGAACTCCCCCGGGCTCACCAGGACTCCCCCGGCGGCTGCCAGCCGCTCGGTCAGCGCCCAGGCCGGGTCCCGACCGTCGGGGGCCTCGGGGGCCCGGGGCCACAGGTAGAAGCCGCCCCCGGGCAGCGGCACCGGCGTGCCCACCGCGGCCAGCACCTTGGCGAAGCGCTCGAGGCGGCTGCGGTAGCGCTCCCGCTGCTCCTCGACGTGTCCCTGGTCCGAGAGGGCCACGACGGCGGCGGCCTGCACCGGCCCGGGGACCATCAGCCCGGCGTGCTTGCGCACCTCGGACAGGTAGTGCACCAGATCGGCGTCCCCCGCGTAGAAGCCCACCCGCACTCCGGCCAGGTTCGAGCGCTTGGACAGCGAGTGCACGGCCACCACTCCGTCGGACCCGGCGGCCAGCACCGTGCGGGGGGGCCCGTCCCACGTGAACTCGGCGTAGCACTCGTCGCTGAACACCGGCACCCCGTGGGCGCGCCCCCAGGTGGCCGCGGCCTCGAGGTCGTCCAGCTGCCCGGCCGGGTTGCCCGGGGTGTTGACCCACAGCAGCAGGGCCCGGGCGGCGTCCTCCTCGGAGACGGCGTCCAGGCGCAGGCGCCACTCGGTGTCGACCGGTACGGCCACGGCCCGCAGCCCGGCCAGGACCGCCCCCATCTCGTAGGTCGGATAGGAGACCGCCGGGTAGAGCACGGTGTCCCGGTCGGGTCGGCGCAGGCGCATCCACTGGGGGGTGGTCGCCACGAACTCCTTGGTCCCGACGCAGGCCGCCACGGCGGCGGGCTCGACCGCGGCCCCCAGGCGTCGGCCCAGCCACCCCGCCGCCGCCTCGCGCAGGGCGGGGGATCCGACCGACGCCGGATAGCCGCGCTCGGTTCCCGAACGGGCCAGGGCGTCGACCACCGCCGCGGGGGGTGGGTCGCACGGCGTCCCGACCGAGAGGTCCACGACGCCGCCCTCGTGGGCGGCGGCCAGGGCCCGGGCCCGGTCCAGGCGGTCGTACGGATAGGCCGGGGGGACGAAGCCCGCCGCCGCGCCCCCGGTCACCGGCTCCCCTGCCGGGCGGGCTCGAACTCGGAGAAGCGGGCCCGGCCGACCCGGTCCAGCCGGGCCAGCACCCGCGTCGCACCATCGCGGGGGGTCTCCTCCAGGACCTCCCCCTCCCGGTGGACGGCGGCCAGCACGTCCCCGCGGTCGTAGGGCACGACCAGCTCGACGGCGGCGGTGCGGGCCCGGAGGCGGTCGGCCATGGCCTCGAGGAGGGCCTCCAGCCCCTGGCCCGTCGCCGCCGAGATCGTCACCGAGCCGGGGTGGAGCTCGGCCAGCCGCTTGGCCTCAGGGGACAGGTCGGACTTGTTGAAGGCCAGCAGCTCGGGCACCTCTCCCGCCCCGATCTCGGCCAGCACCGTGCGCACGGCGTCGATCTGCGTCTCGGGATCGGGGGCGGAGGCGTCCACGAGATGCACGAGGAGGTCGGACTCGGCCACGACCTCGAGGGTGGACCGGAAGGCCTCGACCAGCTGGTGGGGCAGCTTGCGCACGAACCCGACGGTGTCCGAGACCAGCACGGTCTCCCCGCCCGGAAGCGGCAGCCGCCTCGTGCGGGGATCCAGGGTGGCGAACAGCCGGTTCTCCACCAGCACCCCGGCGTCGGTGAGCGTGTTGAGGAGGCGCGACTTGCCGGCGTTGGTGTAGCCCACCAGCGACACCGACGAGAGCCGCCCCCTCTGCCGGCTGCGCCGCTGCGTGCGCCGGGTCCGCGTCAGCTCCTGCAGCTCGTCCTCGAGGCGGGTGATGCGGCGCAGGATGCGACGGCGGTCGACCTCGAGCTGGGTCTCACCCGGGCCCCGGGTCCCGATGCCACCGGCCTGCTGGGACAGCTGCGTCCCACGGCCCCGCAGCCGGGGCAGGCGGTAGCGCAGCAGGGCCAGCTCCACCTGGGCCCGACCCTCGGGCGTGCTGGCGTTCTGGGCGAAGATGTCGAGGATCACAGCCGTCCGGTCGATGGCGGTGCGCCCGAGGATCTTCTCGAGGTTGCGCTGCTGCGCCGGTGACAGCTCCTCGTCGAAGACCACGGTGTCGGCGTCGACCTCCTCGGACACGTCGTGCAGCTCCTCGGCCTTGCCCCGTCCCACATAGGTGGCGGGGTCGGGACCGGCGCGGCGCTGCACCACCCGGGCGGCCACGTCGGCGCCGGCGGTGTCGACGAGGAGGGCCAGCTCGTCGAGGCCCGCCTCCACCTCGTCGAGGCCGCTCGTCGGCATGACCACTCCGACGAGCACGATCCGCTCCCGGAACCTCCGGTCGATGAGGGTCAAGGGGCGGGCACCTCGACCTCGCACACGAACTGGGCCGGCCCGGTCAGCACCAGGTCCAAGCCGTCGGGTCCCTCGAAGCCCACCTGGAGCGGGCCCCCCGGATTCTGCACCTCGACGACGTCCCCGACGAGGCCCCAGTCCCGGAGCACGGCCACCGTGGCGCAACTGCCGCTGCCGCAGGCCCGGGTCTCCCCCGACCCCCGCTCCCACGTGCGCACCCGCACCACGTCGGACCCGACCACGGAGGCGAACTCCACGTTGATCCCCCCGGGGACCCGTGCCTCCTCGGCCCGGCCCTCGGCCTCGACGTCGACCCCGGACGGGTCGGGCACGAGGAGGACCAGATGGGGGTTGCCCAGGTCGACCCTCCGGCCCCGCCGGTCGGGTGACTCGGCTCCCTGCTCCGCTCCGAGCACCGCCCTACCCATGCCCACGCTGACCTCGGCCGCCCCGTCGGGACCGGTCGGCCCCACCCGGGCCCGGCGGGGACCGGCGGCGGTGGCGATCACGAGATCGGGGCCCGGGGCCGCCCCCGACATCACCAGGGCCTGCGCCAGGCACCGGAGGCCGTTACCGCTGGTCTCGGCCACCGATCCGTCGGCGTTGCGCAGCTCCATGGCCCACGACCGCCCGTCGGGCCCGGGCGTGGCCCGGATGACCCCGTCGGCGCCCACGCCCCGGTGCCGCTCACAGAGCGCCCGCGCCCAGCCGGCGTCGAGGGCGTGCCGGCGCTGGTCGTCGATCAGCACGAGGAAGTCGTTCCCGAGACCATGGTGCTTGCGCAGCCGGGTGGCGGACCGGGCGGTCATGCCCACCAGTCTCCCAGCCCGGCCGTGATGGCAGCGACCGCTTTCCCCACCCCGTCGGGGCCGCCCGCCTCCACCCACTCGATCCGGGGGTCGCGGCGGAACCAGGCCTGCTGGCGCCGGGCGAAGCTCCGCGTCCGCCTGACGGCCTCGGCCACCGCCTCCTCCCGCCCCGTGCGCCCGGCCAGGTGGGCCAGCAGCTCCCGGTAGCCGAGGGCCTGCCCGGCCGTGCGCGACAGCCCGGCGGGGCGGCCGGCCAGGACGGCCACCTCCTCGAGGAAGCCGGCCGCCATCTGGCGCCGGTAGCGCAGGGCGATGCGCTCGTCGAGCTCGGCCCGCCCGACCTCCAGTCCGAAGATCCGCACCGGCCGGGGCGGATAGTCCCCGAGGCCGGGCCCGAAGGACGAGAAGGGGCGTCCGCTCCCGATGCAGACCTCGAGCGCCCGGACGACCCGGCGGCGGTTGGAGGGGAGCATCCGCCCGGCGGCGGTGGGGTCGAGCTCGGCCAGCCGGCCGTGCAGGGCCGGGACCCCGCACCGGTCGGCCTCCTCCTCGAGGGCGGCGCGCACCTCGGGCCACCGGCCCGGAATCTCGAGGTCGTCGACCACGGCGCGGAGGTAGAGACCGGTGCCGCCGACGAGAAGGGCGGCCGCCCCCCGCCGGTGCACGTCTTCGAGGGCGGCGGCGGCGTCGGACTGGTAGCGGCTGACCGAGTACTCCTCGGACGGATCGGCCACGTCGACGAGGTGGTGGCGGACCTCGGCCCGCTCCGCCTTGGTGGGCTTGGCGGTACCGATGTCCATGCCCCGGTAGACCTGCATGGAGTCGACCGAGACGATCTCGACCGCCGGGCCGCCCCGGCGCCGGGCCAGCCCCATCGCCACCTGCGACTTCCCAGATGCGGTGGGGCCGACCACCGCCACCACCCGCGGGCGGGGCTCGTTCAGGAGGCCGTCACCGGTATGAGAGATCGGCGCCGCCCGGGCCGCGGGCCGTCCGGCCCGACCAGCTCCCCGAGGAGGTGGTGGGGCCCCGCCCCGGTGACGAGGACCTCGGCGGACGACCCGACCCCGAGAACCTGGTCCGGATCGGAAAAGTGGACCAGCTTGTTCTGGCGGGTGCGCCCGGTCAGCACGGCGGGGTCCTTGCGGCTGGGGCCCTCGACGAGCACCTGCTCGCGCCCGCCGACCCGGGCGCGGTGGCGGGCCAGCGCCGAGCGGTCCACCACCACCTTGAGGCGCGAGAACCGCTCCGCCACCACCTCCGGGTCGACGAAGCGGTCGGTCATGGCGGCGGCCTCGGTGCCGGGGCGGGGCGAGAACACGAACGTGTAGGCGCTGTCGTACTCCGCCTCCGTCACCACCTCGAGGGTGGCGGCGAAGTCTTCCTCGGTCTCCCCGGGGAACCCCACGATGATGTCCGTGGTGACGGCGAGATCGGGCACGCGCTCCCGCGCCGCCCGCAGCTTCTCGAGGTAGCGACCGGCCCGGTACCCGCGGTGCATGGCGGCCAGAACGGCGTCGCTCCCGGACTGCAGGGGCAGGTGGAGGTGCTCGCACACCTCCGGTGTGTCCGCCATGGCGTCGATCACCTCGGGCCGGAGGTCCTTGGGATGCGGACTGGTGAAGCGCACCCGCTCGATGCCCGGCACGCCTCCCACCGCCCGCAGCAGCTCGGCGAAGCGGGGCCTCGGATGCCTCCCTCCCTCCCGGCCGTAGGAATTGACGTTCTGACCGAGAAGGGTGACCTCCACCACCCCGGAGTCCGCCAGCCCCTCCACCTCGGCCACGATCTCGTCGAACGGCCGGCTGATCTCCCGGCCCCGCACCGCCGGCACGATGCAGAACGCACACGAGTTGTCGCACCCGATCTGGATGGTCACCCAGGCGGCGTGGGGCAGGTTGCGCCGGACCGGGAGGGCCGACGGCAGCTCCTCCGACTCCTCGAGGATCTCGACCTGGGGACCCTCCTCCCGCGCCCGGCGCAGGAGGTCGACGGCGGCGCCGACGTTGTGGGTACCGAACACCACGTCGACGTGGGGGGCTCGTTCCCGGATCAGGTCCCGGTCCTTCTGGGCCAGACAGCCCGCCACCGCGATCTGCATGTCCGGGCGCTCCCGGCGCAGGGCCTTGAGGGCGCCGAGGTGGCCGTAGAGACGCTCGTCGGCGTTCTCCCGGATGCAGCAGGTGTTGAACACGACCACGTCCGCCTCGGCCGGGTCGTCCGTCGGCACCATCCCGTCGGCGGCGAGCAGCCCGGCGATGCGCTCGGAGTCGTGCTCGTTCATCTGGCACCCGAAGGTGCGCACGAGGAACCGGCGGGTCACGCCTCCAAGGATAAGGGCGCCCTGCTGCCGTCCCCGTCGGGACTGGCGGGAGGCGGATCCCGCAGGTCCACGATGGTCCGGACGGGAGGCGGGCCGTGCACGGCGGCGCGGTCCTCGATCGACAGCCGCAGGGCCGTGCGGCTCTCCCCGTCGATCTCGACGTCGACGAAGGTGGGCACGCAGACCACATCGATCCCGGAGGGGGCCAGGTAGCCCCTGGCGATCGCCACCGCCTTGATCGCCTGGTTCAGGGCGCCCGCCCCCACGACCTGTACCTCGACGGCGCCGTGCTGGCGCACCACGCCCGCCATGGCGCCCGCCACTGAGCTCGGCACCGACTTGCTCGATACCTTGAGTACGTCCATAGCCGGGCCCCTGGTCCTCTCGTGCCGTCTTCGGGCCTGTCAGCCTCAAGGTTCGACGCCGGCCCGCTCCCTCCTGCGCTGGAAGGGGACATTTCGGGCCCGACCCCGACCGCCGAGAACGGCGGCACGGGGCCGGGTCCGACGTTCTCTAGTCGGCGATGAGGATGGGCTCGTCGTCTCCGGCGCCCTCCCCGAGGGGGACGTCCACGAGGGCGACGTCCACGAGGGGAGCACCGATGCCCATCTGCTGGTGGATCTTCTCGTTGATCTCCACCGTGACCTCGGGATGCTCGGTCAGGAACTGCTTGGCATTCTCCCGGCCCTGCCCGAGCTGCTCACCCTCATAGGTGAACCAGGCGCCCGACTTCTTGACGAAGCCGAGGTCGACGGCCACGTCGAGAAGGGAGCCCTCCCGGCTGATCCCCCTGCCGTACATGATGTCGAACTCGCACTGCTTGAACGGGGCGGAGCACTTGTTCTTCACGACCTTCACCCTGGTGCGGTTGCCCACCACCTCGGCACCGTCCTTGATCGACTCGAGCCGGCGGATGTCGAGGCGTACGGAGGAGTAGAACTTCAGCGCACGACCGCCGGGCTGCGTCTCGGGGCTGCCGTACATCACCCCGATCTTCTCCCGCAGCTGGTTGATGAAGACGGCGACGGTGTTCGAGCGCGACAGGCTGGCGGTCATCTTGCGCAGGGCCTGGGACATCAGCCGGGCCTGGAGACCGACGTGGCTGTCCCCCATCTCCCCCTCGATCTCGGCCCGGGGGGTCAGCGCCGCCACCGAGTCGATGACGAGCACGTCGAGGGCGCCGGAGCGTACGAGCGTGTCGGCGATCTCCAGCGCCTGCTCTCCGGTGTCGGGCTGGGAGATCAGCAGGTCGTCGACGTTGACGCCGATGGCCGCCGCATAGATCGGGTCCATGGCGTGCTCGGCGTCGATGTAGGCGCAGATGCCGCCGTTGCGCTGGGCCTCGGCCACGACGTGCATGGCCAGGGTCGACTTACCGCTCGACTCCGGTCCGTATATCTCCACGATCCGGCCCCGGGGCAGACCTCCGACCCCGAGGGCGATGTCCAGCGCCATGGCGCCGGTGGAGACGGCCTCGATGGCCATCGAGGTCCTGTCCCCCATCCGCATGATCGAGCCCTTGCCGAACTGCTTCTCGATCTGGCCCATGGCCATCTCCAGAGCCTTCTCCCGTTCCACCGCTCCTCCTCGAGAATCTCCCCGGGGGCCTCTCACCCTCCGGACGTCGATGGCGCTGAACCTACGGACGGGGTGTGACAACGCCCCCGACCGGAGGGTCCGACCGAACCACACCTGTGTAACGACAAGAGTGTAGTTCCGAACACCTGTTCGGGTGGTGGACCTACCCGTCCCGCCAGTCGGCCCGGCTGATCCGGTAGAGCACGTGGCGCCGCAGGGGATGGCCCTCGGGGATCCTCGGGTGGTCGAAGTCGTCACGCGGATCCCGGGTCATGCCGATCCGGCGCATCACCGCCTGGGACCGCTCGTTGCGCACCGACGTGAACGAGACGATCTCGTCGAGGTCCAGCTCACCGAAGGCGAACCCGAGGGACGCCCGGGCCGCCTCGGAGGCGTAACCGTGCCGCCACCACCGGCGGGCCAGGCGCCAGCCGACCTCGACCGCCGGTGTGAAGTGCGCCTCGAAGGCGGGGCGGGCCAGTCCCACCCAACCGATGAAGGGCGTCACGCCCGGAACCTCGACCGCCCACAGGCCCCACCCGTGGGCCGCCAGGTGCTCCCGGCAGCGGGCGGCCAGGACGTCGCTCTCCTCCCTGGTCAGCACCGACGGGAAGTGCTCCATGACCTGCGGGTCGGCGTTGAGGTCGGCCCAGGGCTGCAGGTCCGCGTCCCGCCACTGGCGCAGGAGCAGCCGGTCGGTACGGAGCTCGGCCACCCCGGGAAGGTACCGGTCCGGTCACGGACCCAGAGCCCACCGTCCGACGACGTCGTAGCGGCTGCCACCGCGCCCGGGGACGCTCGAGACGAGGCTCACCTCGCCGACCGGCCAGGTGGACGAGGCCGCCCTGCCGACCAGGAGCCGGAGGTCTCCGGGGCGCCGGCCCCGGGCCAGGGTGAGGTGGCCGTGGAAGGGTCCGGGCCGGGGCGGCCGGCCCAGGTCGGCGGTGGCGTCGACCACGGCGCCGGCCAGCTCGTCGAGACCCGTCACCGGCACCTGCAGGACGTTCCGGCCGAGGAAGGCGCAGGTGGGTCCCATCACCGCCGCCACGGCCGGAACGCCGCTCGAGACGGCCCCCACCCGGGCGGCCGCCTCCCCGGCGTCGGTGTCACCGAGGAACCGCAGCGTCACGTGCCACTGCTCAGGCCGGGTCCAGCGCACGCCGGGGAGGACCGGCCGGGGCAGCGCCGAGAGCACGTCGAGCGTGCCCGCATCGGGCCACACCGCCACGAAGAGCCTCACGACCGGAGGCCAGTCAGGGCGGGGGCAGCCGCCGGCGGAGCTGGTCGAGCAGGGAGATCGTGGAGAACTGGCGGACGCGGTCACGGTCCCCGGGAAGATGCGCCTCGGTGGCGTCGGCCTCCTCCCCCGGAAGCGCCATCCCGAGGAAGACCGTCCCGACCGGCTGGTCCTCCTGGGTCTCCGGTCCCGCCACGCCGGTCGTGGCCAGCCCCACGTCGGCGCCGGTCAGGCGGCGGACGCCCTCGGCCATGGCCCGGGCCGCGTCGGCCGTCACGACCGGCCCCCGCGGCACGCCGAGCAGCGAGAACTTGACCTCGCTGTCGTACGCCACGACGCCGCCCTTGAACCAATCTCCCGACCCCGGCACGTTGACCAGGCGGGACGCAACCAGCCCGCCCGTGAGCGACTCGGCCACCGCCAGGGTGAGCCCCGCGGCGAGGAGGCGCTTGCCGACGGCGTGCTCCATCGACTCGTCGTCGATGCCGAACACGAGGTCACCGAGGATGGCGCGCAGCTCGCCCTCCTCCGCGTCCAGGAGCGCGACGGCGGCGCCCCGGTCCGGCGCCTTGGCGGTGACGCGCACCTTGATCCCCTCGATGCCGCTGGCCAGGAAGGCGATCGTCGGGTTCCCGCCGCGCCGGTCGAGCGCCTCTATCCGGGGAGCGACCACCTCCGCCAGCGTCGATTCGGCCAGCCCCCACGTGCGCAGGGTGCGCGACACGATCGCCGCGGTTGTCCCTGAGCGGCGCTGCAGGTCGGGGATGACGGCGCGCACCAACATGTCGGTCATCTCGTGGGGCACCCCCGGAACGGCGTAGACGACCTTGGTGCCGACGGGACAGATCAGTCCCGGGGCGGTGCCCCGTGTCTGCGGGATCACCTCGGCGCCGTCGGGGACCTCGGCCTGGCGGGCGTTGCTGGCGGCCATCTCCCGCCCCCGCGCCGCGAACATCTCCTTGATGCGTGTCAGGACGTCCTCGTCGCGTCGGAGCCCGACCCCCATGACCGTCGCGATGGCCTCGCGCGTGATGTCGTCCTGGGTCGGGCCCAGCCCGCCACAGACGATCACGGCGTCGCTGCGGTCCAGCGCCAGGCGCAGCACGTCCACTATCCGGTCGAGATTGTCTCCGACCTTCACCTGAAGATGGGAGTCGATGCCGGCCTCGGCCAGGGCCTGGCCCATCCACGACGAGTTGGTGTCGACGATCTGACCCAGCAGCAGCTCGGTTCCGACCGCCACGACGGCGGCCCTCACGAGCGGCTCGGGCCCTCGACCGGGACGGTCACGACGTCACGGCGCGGAGGTACTGACGCCCGGTCCAGAGCGAGAGCGCCACCGCGACCCAGAGCACGCTGGTGGCGACGATCAGGTGGTGGGGCGCCAGGGGGGGCAGCACCGCGAATCCGACCGCCGTGTCCTGGGCCAGTGTCTTCAGCTTGGCGGGACCCGTGGCCGGGACCGAGACCCCCCGCCGCCCGAGGCGGGCCCGGTGCACGCTGATGACGATCTCCCGCGCCGCGATCATCGCCACCGGCGGCCACCAGAACGAGCCCGTGGCACAGAGGGCTATCAACGATCCGATGACGAGGAACTTGTCCGCAAGCGGATCGAGGAAGGCACCGGAGCGCGTGACGCCCATCCGACGGGCCACCCAGCCGTCCATGATGTCGGAGAGGGCCAGGGGGGCGCCCACGGCCACGGTGGCCCATGACGGGCCGCGCGTGACGATCAGCGCGATGAACAGCGGCGTGACGAGGAACCGGGCTGCGGTCAGAGCGTTGGCCGGTGTGGCCAGCGCGGTGGGACCGAACCACGGGACGTGGGCCGCGTCCGCCGGCAGCTGCCGCGCCACCCGCGCCATCACGCCGCCTCCACGGCCAGGGCCTCCAGGTCGGGCCCGGTGACAGCGACCGCCACGACTTGGGCCAACGACCCGGTCGGAAGATGCCGGGGCACCCGCACGATCCCGTCGATCTCGGGCGCCTCGCGGTGGGACCGGGCCCGACCCGGCGCGTCGACGAGGACCTCGAGCGGGCGGCCGACCAGGTGGGCGCGGCGGGAGGTGGTGATGAGATCCTGAGCCTGGCCCAGCTCGGAGAGGCGCTCCAGGGCCAGGCCCCGGTCCACCTTGGGCTCGAGGCCGGCGGCGTAGGTGCCCTCCTCCTCGGAGTAGGCGAAGAACCCCGCCCAGTCGAGCTGCGCCTCCTCGATGAAGGTTAGGAGGGCATCGTGGTCCTCCTCGGTCTCTCCGGGGTAGCCGACGATGAACGAGGAGCGGAAGGCGGCGTCCGGTTCACGGCGGCGGATGGACGCGATGCGCTCCAGGAAGCGGGCGCCCTCACCCCATCGGCGCATGCGGCGCAGGAGCGGGCGGGAGACGTGCTGGAGTGACAGGTCGAAGTACGGCACGCCGGTGGCGAGGACGGTGTCGACCAGCCTGTCGGTCAGCTCCGACGGGTACAGGTACAGGAGCCGGACGCGCGCCACGCGCTCCGCCACCGCCGCCACGAGCTCATGGATGGCGCCGGGCCGGCCGACATCCCGGCCGTAGGAGGCCAGGTCCTGGGCCACCAGCACCACCTCGGACACGCCCAGGGCGTCGACCTCCCCGAGGATCGAGCTCACCGGGCGGGAGCGCTGGCGGCCCCGGAAACTCGGTATGGCGCAGAACCCGCACGCCCGGTCGCAACCCTCGGCCACCTTGACGTACGCCCACGGTGCCGATGCCGGGGGCCGGGGCAGCTCCAGCAGGTCGAGGCCGGCCGTGTCCGCCTGCCGCCGGGGCCGGGCCCCGAGGGTGACGGGGACACCGAAGCCGGCCACGAGATCGGCCTCCGGCAGAACGTCGGCCAGCTCCGATCCGTACCGCTCGGCCAGGCACCCGGTGACCACCAGCCGGCTCCCCTCCCGCCGGCGGTCGGCCAGATCCAGGATGGTGTCGACCGACTCCTGGCGCGCCTCTTCGATGAAGGCACAGGTGTTCACCACGATCAGGTCGGCGTCCTCGGGACGGCGCGCCGGGACCAGGCCGTCCGCCAGGATCGTTCCGGTCAGCTTGTCGGAGTCGACCTGGTTCTTCGGACAGCCGAGGGTCTCGACCCAGTAGGACCCGGCCATTGCCCTTAAATCTACGGGCTGTCAGGGATGGGACGCCTCGACGACGGTGTGGATCCCGCCCCGGACGTTCCAGTCGGTCCGCACCGTGATCCGCCGGGGTGCCACCGCCGCCACCAGATCGTCGAGGATCCGGTTGGTCACGTCCTCGTGGAACGCGCCCTCGTCCCGGTAGCTCCAGAGGTACAGCTTCAGAGACTTGAGCTCGACGATCGAGCGGTCCGGGACGTAGGTGATCGTGACCGTGGCGAAGTCGGGCTGGCCCGTCCGGGGACAGACACAGGTGAATTCCGGGCTCTCGCAGCGGATCTCGTAGTCCCGGCCCGGATGTGGGTTAGGGACGGCCTCGAGCTCGCGGCTGGGGGTGCTGGCCACCCCCCGACGCTAACGCCGCCCGTCGGCGGCGCCGTCGGGCCCGGAGCGGGGCCGGGCGCCCTGCTAGCCCTCGACCACCAGACCGGCCGGATCCACCCCCAGGCGCAGCGCCCGGCCCGGCACCCCGTGCTCGGCCAGGAGGAGGGCACCGGCCGCGCTGATCCGGTCGGCGTCGAACTCGGTGCAGAACGCCAGCAGGCTGGGACCGGCCCCCGACCAGCACGCCGCCCGGGCCCCCGCCGCCACCAGCCCGTCGAGGAGAGCGTGCGCCTCGGGAAACAGGCGGCCCCTCTGGTTCTGGTGCAGCCGGTCGGCGGTGGCCTCCGGGCGCAGCCTGCCGGCGTCGGCCAGTCCCGCCAGGAGAAGGGCCATGCGCCCCAGGTTGAAGGCGGCATCGCCGTGGTCGACGTGGGCCGGCAGGGCGGCGCGGGCCTCTTCCGTCGCCAGACGCCGGTCCGGGACCAGCAGGACCAGAGCCAGGGCGGGGTCCAGGGGGAAGGGGGAGCACACGGTCCCGGTGTCGAGCACGGTGGCGGCCACCAGCCCGCCGAAGACCGAGGCGGCGGCGTTCTCGGCGTGGCCGTCCAGGCGGGCGGCTATGGCCAGGGCGTCCTCGGGCCCGGCGCCGGCGGCGCCGGCGGCGGCGGCGGCCACGGCCGCCGACGAGCCCAGGCCCCGGCCGACCGGGATGGCCGACCGCACCCGCAGCCGGAAGCGCTCGTGGCCGAGGACCTCGGCCGCCACCCGGACCGCCAGATGGGAGCGGTCGGTGGGCAGCTCGGCGCCCTCCCCCTCGGCATGGACCTCGAGAGCTGCGGCCGGCTCCAGCTCGACCTCGACGTGGAGATCGAGGGCCAGGGCCAGCGTGTCGAACCCCGGTCCGAGGTTGGCGGAGGAGCCTGGGGCCCGGGCGCGCACTGCCGCCTAGACGCGGTCGGCTTCGAGCTGGTCGAGCTCGTCGACCGTCATCAGCACCGCGCGGGCCTTCGATCCCTCCGAGGGGCCGACGACCCCGCGCCGCTCGAGCAGGTCCATCAGCCGCCCGGCCCGGGCGAAGCCCACCCGGAGCTTGCGCTGCAGCATGCTCGTGGAACCCAGCTGGGAGCGCACGACCAGCTCCATGGCGGCGTCGAGGAGATCGTCGTCGTCCCCGTCGTCCACCGATCCGGACCCGGTCCGACCCTCCTCGTCACCTTCGACGCCCTCGACGTACTGGGGCTCGGCCTGCCGGCGCCAGTGGGCCACGACCGCCCGGACCTCGGCCTCGCTGATCCACGGAGCCTGAATGCGGCGCGGGACGCTCGACGACGCCGTCAGCAGCAGCAGATCCCCCTTGCCGATGAGCCGTTCGGCACCGGGTTGATCGAGGATGACCCGGGAGTCCGCCAGCGAGGAGACCGAGAACGCGAGCCGGGAGGGGATGTTGGCCTTGATCACGCCGGTGATGACGTCGACCGAGGGCCGCTGGGTCGCGATCACCAGATGGATGCCGACGGCGCGTGCCATCTGGGCTATGCGGCAGATTGACTCCTCCACGTCGCGCGCCGCCACCATCATCAGATCGTTGAGCTCGTCCACGACCACGAGGATGAAGGGGAGACGGGCGGGTTCGGCCTCGTCCCCGGGCGCGGCGGTGAGGTCCCCCCGGTCGTAGGCCTGGTTGTAGCCGGTGATGTCGCGCACCCCGGCCTCGGCCAGGAGGTCGTAGCGCCGCTCCATCTCGTGCACGGCCCACGAGAGGGCGTTGGCGGCCTTCTTGGGGTTGACGACCACCTGGGTGAGCAGGTGCGGGAGGCCGTTGTACTGGCCGAGTTCGACCCGCTTCGGGTCCACGAGGATGAGCCGCACCTGCTCTGGCGTCGAGCGCATGAGGATGCTCGACACGATCGAGTTGATGCAGGACGATTTGCCCGCTCCCGTGGCGCCGGCGATGAGGATGTGGGGCATCTCGGCCAGGTTGGCCATGATGGCCCGACCGGCGATGTCCCGGCCCATCCCGACCTCGAGGGGGTGGGTGGCCCGGCGGGCGTCATCCGAGCGCAGGATGTCGGCCAGGGACACGAGCTGACGCTGGCGGTTGGGCACCTCCACGCCGATGGCGGAGCGACCGGGGATCGGGGCCAGCAGGCGGACGTCGGGCGCGGCCATGGCGTAGGCGATGTCCTTGTGCAGGCTGGTCACCCGGGCCACCTTCACGCCGGGGCCGAGCTCGAGCTCGTAGCGGGTCACGGTCGGCCCGACGGTCATGCCCACGAGGCGCGTCTCCACCCCGTGGGCGGCCAGAGCGTGCTGCAGGGCGTGGCCCCCTGCCTCGATCTGGCGACGGTCCATCTCCTGGGCCGCCGAGGCCTTGAGCAGCGCCGGCGGCGGCAGCTTCCACGGCACGGGCCGGCCAGCCGGCCCGAGATCGATGGCCAGCTGCTGGCCGGGCCCCGCACCGGCGCTCTCGACTACCGGCGCGGGCGCCGGGTCGTCCTCGTCCGCGTCGGGCTCGACGGACGCCGCCGCGTCGGCCCCGGTCCCCTCGTCGGCGCCGAGGGGACCGGGGCCGAGAGGATCCTCGGAGGGAGTCGACAGTCCATCGTCGGCGTCGGTGGCCTCCTCGGCCCGCCCACCCCTTCCGGCACCCGCGAGGGAGGCCACCGCCGCCCCCACGTGCCGACCGGCCGCCGCTCCCGCACGAGCCGTCCAGCGGGCGGCGGTGGTCACGCCGTCGGCGGCGGCGCGCACCGACGTCGACGTCACGATCAGCCCCGAGAGGACAGCCGCCACCAGCAGCACGGCGCCGGCGCCCCAGCCCGCCAGCCCGGCGCGCAGCCCCTCGGCGTCCAGAGCGCCGAGCCAGCCCCCGTGACCACGGAGCCGGGCCACCGGCACCGACAGGCGTCCCGGCCCCCCCGCCAGGTGGGCCAGTCCGGCCAGGGCGGCCAGCCCGAGCGTCGTCCCGACCACCACCCTGGCGGCGCCGTGTCCGCCGTCATGATCCCGGAGCAGGCGGAATCCGATCCAGCCGAAGGCGGCAGGCAGCGGGTAGCGAGCCACCCCGAGCGCATCCGCAAATCCGGTGTCGAGGGCCCGTCCGACGGGCCCCGACAGCCCGAACCAGGTTCCCAGCCCACTCAGCAGGGCCAGCACGAGAAGCGCCACCCCGGCTGCCTCCCGGCGGTGGGTGACGAGGCGCGACCAGGTCCCTACGGCCCAGGCGGGCGGCCGCCGACCGGCCGAGGATCTACCCCGGCGCTGCCCTCCCGATCCCGTCCGGGGCCGGCCGGACGGCGGGCGCCGGTTGGGCCCCGACGTACGCCGGCGGGTCGGGGTGGCGCGCCGCGTGGTTGTCACAACAGCCACAACGGTAACACCAGCCCCATCGGTCTCTGCTGTCTTCCCGCCGGGTCCCCTACGCCCCGGCTCCTCCACCAGGCGGGGCCCCGACCCCGCCGGCGGCCGTCTTGTCTTCCCGCCGGGTCCCCTACACCCCTGTCAGGCCTCCATCACGACCGGGACGATCATGGGGCGGCGCCGGGTCCGCTCGTTGACCAGCCGGCCGATGGCGGCCCGGACCAGGCGCTTGACCGCCTCAGGCTCGGACGCCGAGCCCTCGGCCACCGCCTGGCCCACCGCCGCCCTCACGACCTGGCGGGCCTCCTCGAGGAGGGGCTCGGCCTCTGGGGCGTGGACCCAGCCCCGGGTGATGATCTCGGGGCCGGTCAGGATCTCGCCCGAGGCGACGTCGAGGGCCACCACCACCACGATGACGCCCTCCTCGGCCAGCACCCGCCGGTCCCTCAGGACCCCGTGGCCGACGTCGCCGACGATCCCGTCGACGTACAGGTACCCGGCCGGGACCCGGCCCGAGAAGTCGATGCCCTCGTCGGACAGCGTCACCACGTCCCCGTCCTCGCACAGGAGGACGTTGGGGCCGGCCACGCCCATCTCCCGGGCCAGCTCGGCGTGGTGGTACATGTGCCGGTACTCGCCGTGCACTGGGATGAAGAACTCGGGTCGGGCCACCCCGAGGAGGGTCTGGAGCTCGCCGCGCATGGCGTGACCGCTGACGTGGACCTCGGCCAGGCCCGAGTGCACCACTTCCGCCCCGCGCCTGTGCAGGTCGTCGATCACCCGGCTCACGGCCGCCTCGTTGCCGGGGATGGCATGGGCGCTGATGATCACCACGTCACCGTCTGAGATCTTGAGCCACTTGTTCTCCCCGGCCGCCATGAGTGACAGCGCCGACATGGGCTCACCCTGGGATCCGGTGGAGATGACGCAGACCCGTCCCGGGTCCATCTCGTCGATCTTCTCGATGTCGACCAGGGCGTCGTCGGGGATGTCCAGGAGACCGAGGCGGCGCGCCAGCGCCACGTTCTTGCCCATCGACCGGCCGAGGGTGGCGACCACCCGCCCGGTCCCGAGTGCCGCTGCGATCACCTGCTGCACGCGGTGGATGTGGCTGGCGAAGCAGGCCGTCACCACCCGGCGCCCTTCGTACCGGCGGAACAGCTCCCGCAGGACCGTGCCCACGTCGGACTCGCTCCTGGTGTGGCCGGGCTCCTCGGCGTTGGTGGAGTCGGCGAGGAGGAGACGGATGCCGGGCCCCGACGAGATGGCGCCGATACGTGAGAGATCGGTGCGTCTCCCGTCCACCGGGGTCATGTCGAGCTTGAAGTCCCCGGAGTGGAGGATGACACCCTGGGGAGTGTGGAAGGCCAGGGCAAACCCGTGCGGAACAGAATGGGCCACGGGGATGCATTCGACGTCGAAGGGGCCGATCCGGCGGCGCTCCCCGTCCTCCATGGGCACCAGGCTCGTGCGGTCGAGAACACCGGCCTCCTCGATCCGGCTCCGCGCCAGTCCGAGCGTCAGCGCCGAGCCGTAGAGGGGAAAGGAGAGCTCGCGCAGCAGGAACGCCAGGGCGCCGGTGTGGTCCTCGTGGCCGTGGGTGAGCACGCAGCCCTCGATCCGGTCCCCGTTCTCGCGCAGCCAGGTGAAGTCCGGCAGGACCAGATCGACACCGGGCATGTCCAGGTCCGGGAACATGAGCCCGCAGTCCACGAGCAGGAACCGGCCCGCGTGGCCGATGGCGGCGCAGTTACGCCCGATCTCCCCCAGTCCCCCGAGGAAGGTGATGGTGACGGCCTCAGCCAAGCGGGCCGTCCGCCCCCAGCCCCTCGAGGACCTTGCGGGCAGTGTCCTCGAGGCCCTCCGGCGCCGGCCCCAGCGGCAGCCGACACTGCCCGCCGGGCAGGCCGAGCACGCGCAGCATGGCCTTGGTGGGGACCGGGTTGGGCGCGAGGTCCCCCGTCTGGAAGGCGTGCGACGGTATGAGCCGGGCGTTCAGGCGGCGGGCCTCGTCGACCTGACCGGCCAGGAAGGCGGCGATCATCCGGCCGAGCAGCCCGCCCGCCCAGTGGGACTCGACGCTGATGGCGCCCCGCGCCCCGACCGCCAGGAGAGGAAGCGTGAGGACGTCCTCCCCGGAGATCACGTCGAAGTCCTCGGGCACGTCCGCGACCAGCCGGGCGGTGGCAGCCGGATCCCCGGAGGCGTCCTTCACCCCGACCACGTTGCGGACCTCGTGGGCCAGCCGTACGAGCAGCTCGTGGCCGAGCTTGCGCCCGCTCCTCACCGGTATGTCGTAGACGACCACCGGGAGCCGGGTCGACGCCGCGATGGCTCGGAAGTGCGCCTCGATGCCGGCCTGCGACGGACGGCTGTAGTACGGGGTGACGGCCAGGATTCCAGCCACCCCCGCCGACTCCGCTGCCGTGGTCAGCTCCACCGAGTGGCGGGTGTCAGCGGTGCCCGACCCCGCCAGGACCGGGATGGTCACGGCCTCGGCCACGGCGCGCCACAGGTCGCGCTTCTCGTCGTCGGAGAGGGCGGTGGCCTCACCGGTGCTCCCCGCCACCACCAGGCCGTCGGTGCCATGGTCGGCCAGCCACCGGGCCAGCGTGGCGGCCCCGTCGAGGTCGAGATTCCCGTGCCCGTCGAAGGGCGTCACCATCGCGGTGACAACGGGGCCGAAGCGGGGCGGCCGGCTCATGTCTCGGTCCCCGTCAGGAGTCGTTCGCTCTCGGCGCCCCGCTCCAGGCCCAACGTGGCCAGTAGGTCCTCGTGGAGCTCGAACCACACCGAGTGGTAGGAGTCCAGGTCCGGGCGGGCGAACCACTCCGCCTGTCCCGCCTCCACACGGACGCGGGCCCGGTCCAGGCGGGTGCGGTAGCCCGAGAACCGCTCCAGGCACGAGCCCAGGGCGGTGCACGCCGGGCCGACGGCCTCGTCGACCGTCCGGAGCCGCGCCAGCACCGCTGCGTCGTAGGCGGAGTCGGAGTGGTCGTTGGGCACCTGGCGGTGATCGACCTCCCGCAGCTGCCACGCCGTGCAGGCGGCCAACAGCTCGGCGTTCAGCCGGAGGAAGGACTCGTAGGCGTCGTGCACCGCGTCGCGGCAGCCGGCGGCGTCCAGCTCGGACGCGATCAGCCGGCGATGCTCCGCCCGGCCGCTCGGGGTGAGGGCCCAGCCCGAGCGCCGCCCGGCACGGAACGTCACCAGGCCGTCCGAGGCGAGGCCTTCCAGCTCGGCGGTGGCCGCCGGCTCGTCGAGCCCGGAGCTCCCCGCCACGCCGACGGCGTCGGTGAACCCCTTGAGCCGGAGGGCGTGGAGGACGTGGAGGCGGGGATCCGATCGGTGGGCCACCGGGCCGCGACCCTACCAGCGGTCCCCGTCAGGGCAGGCTGTAACCGGAGAAGCGGTCGCGCAGGTCCTTCTTCGAGAACTTCCCGACCGACGTCTTGGGGACCTCGTCGATGAAGGCGACGTCGTCGGGGAGCCACCACTTGGCGACGCGGGACTCGAGGAAGGCGATGACCTGCTCCTTCGTCAGCTCGGCGCCAGGCCGGAGGACCACACAGGCCAGGGGGCGCTCGACCCACTTCTCGTGGGGCACGGCTATCACCGCCGCCTCGGCGATGTCGGGGTGGGCCATGAGCTCGTTCTCGAGCTCGACCGAGGAGATCCACTCCCCGCCCGACTTGATCAGGTCCTTGGTGCGGTCGACGAGGTGGATGTAGCCCTCGGGGGTGATTGTGGCCACGTCCCCGGTCCGCAGCCAGCCGTCGGGCGTGAAGGAGTCGGCGGCCCGGGGGTCGTTGTAGTAGGTGCGCGCGATCCACGGACCTCTGACCTGGAGCTCACCGCTGGTCTTGCCGTCCCAGGGCAGGGCCTCCAACGTGTCGGGCTCGACGATGCGGTCCTCGACCAGCGGGATGGGCAGACCCTGGGTGGCGCGGATGTCCGCCAGCTCCTCCTCGGGGCGCCCGGCCAGCCCGCTCCTGACCCGGCACACCGACGCGAGCGGGCTCGTCTCGGTCATCCCCCACGCCTGCAGAATCGGAAGGCCGAGCTTCGCCCGGTAGGCCTCCGACAGGGCCCGCGGGACGGCGGACCCCCCACAGACGATGCTGCGCAGGCGCGAGGTGTCCCGGCCCTCGAGCAGCGGCAGCACGCCCATCCAGATCGTCGGCACGCCGGCGGCCACGGTTACGCCCTGCTCCACGATCAGGTCGGCCACGTTCTGCGGAGAGAGATCACGGCCCGGGAAGACGAGGGTCGAGCCGGCCATGACGGCGGCCTGGCACAGACCCCACGCGTTGGCGTGGAACATCGGGACCACCGGGAGGACGACGTCGGGCTCCCCGACCCCCAGGCCGTCCACCATCAACACGGCCATCGAGTGCAGCACGACCGAGCGGTGGGAGTAGACGACGCCCTTGGGATTGCCCGTCGTGCCCGACGTGTAGCACATGGACGCCGCCGTGTTCTCGTCCTCCACGTGGAACTCCACCGGGTCGGCCTCCGCCAGAAGCGCCTCGTAGTCGGAGATGCGCGGGTCGTCGGGCACGTCCCCCACCCCGTCGTCCATCACGATGTAGTGACGCACGGTTTCGAGCTGGTCCACGAGAGGCCACAGCTGCCCGATGAGGCTGCGGTCGACGAACACGACCTCGTCCTCGGCGTGGTTGGCGATATAGGTCAGCTGATCGGCGAAGAGGCGGATGTTGAGGGTGTGCAGGACCCGACCCGTGCACGGGGCGGCGAAGTACAGCTCGAGGTGGCGGATGCTGTTCCACCCGAACGTGGCCACGCGGCCGTCCGCAGTCACGCCCAGCCGGTCGAGCACGCCCCCGAGGCGGCGGGTCCGCTCCGCCCAGCTCCCGTACGCCACCCGCCGGACCGCCCCGCCCCCGGTGCTCTCGGCCACAGGCTTGTCGGCGAAGATCCGCTCGGCCCGCCGGAACAGCGCGTCGATCGTCAGCGGAAAGTCGTGCATCAGCCCCTGCATCGATACCCCCTCCTGTCTGAGCCCGCCTCAGCCACCCGGATCCGCAGCGCCGGTCCCCGCCGCCGGATCGAACCCGAGCACTGCGTCCAGCCCGACCGTCAGGCCGGGACGGCCGCCGACGGCCTTGACCGCCAGGAGAACGCCGGGCATGAACGAATCGCGGTCGTAGGAGTCGTGACGGATGGACAGAGTCTGCCCGGTGGTGCCGAGGAGCACCTCCTGGTGCGCCACCAGACCGCGCAGCCGCACGGCATGGATCCGGACCCCCGAGTCGTGGACGCCGCCGCGCGCCCCCTCCAGGGCCAGGTCCCGGGTCGGGTCGGCGGCCCACTCCCGCCCTGCCTCCCGGCGGGCCGTCCCCATCCGCTCGGCCGTGGCCATGGCCGTACCGGAGGGTGCGTCGACCTTTCCGTCATGGTGCAGCTCGAGCACCTCCGCCGTCTCGAACCAGGGCGCCGCCATCTCGGCGAACCGCATGGCCAGCACCGCTCCGATGGCGAAGTTGGCCGCCACCAGACAGTGCGCCCGCCCCACCTGGGGGAAGAGGCGGTGCAGCTCGCCCAGCTGCTCGGGGCCGAACCCGCTCGTGCCGATCACGGCGTGCACGCCCGCCGACGCGCACCAGCGCGCGTTCTCGAGGGCCGAGTCCAACCGGGTGAAGTCGACGGCCACGGCGGCGCCCGCCCGCGACAGCTCGGAGGGATCCGGCGCCACCATCATTCCGGCCGCTTCCACGCCGGCCACCTGCAGCAGGTCCAGCCCGGCGTAGGAGGGATCCACGGCCGCCACCAGCTCCAGATCCGGATCGGAAGCAACCGCCCGGCAGACCGTGGAGCCCATCCGGCCGCCCGCCCCGAACACACCGACCTTGGTCCGAGCCGTCACGCCACCCCCCGGACGTCCACGGGCCCGAAGTCGTCGGCCTCGAACGGCCCGACCACCGCCAGCACGGGCTCGACACCGAGCACCCGCGCCGCCACCCGGTCAACGTCGTCGGCCGTCACGGCCTCGATGCGCGCCAGCACGTCGTCGACGTCGATGACCTCCCCGTGGAGGAGCTCGCTGCGCGCCACCCGGCTCATGCGGGCCGCCGAGTCCTCGAGGGAGAGGGCGGTCTCCCCCCGGATGTGGCCCTTGGCCACCGCCACCTCGCGCTCGGTGACGCCTTCCGAGCTGAACCTCCGGAGCTCCCCGACCATCCGCTCGAGGACCTCGTGGGCACGCCCGGGCGCCGTGCCGGCATAGAAGGCGAGGACGCCGGCGTCGTCGAAGCTGGTGCGGTACGAGTACACCGAGTAGGCCAGTCCGCGGCGCTCTCGGATCTCCTGGAAGAGCCTGCTCGACAGCCCGCCGCCGAGAACGTGGTCGAGAACGGCCAGGCTGAAGCGGTCCTCGTCGTGGCGTCCGAACGTGGGCACGCCGAGGACCACATGGGCCTGCTCGGTAGGTCGGTTGGTCGTCACGACCGGCAGAGCGGTACCGCCGGGCGCAACCCGCCTTGGCGCCTCCCCGCCCCGATCACCGCAGAACCGCCGGGCGACACCTTCCACCACGTCGTCGTGCACGATCTGGCCTGCGGCCGCCACCACGATGTTCCCGGGGCGGTAGTGGTGCTGGTGGAAGGAGCGGATGTCGTCGACCTGCATGGCCGCGATCGACTCCTCGTCCCCGAGCACGTCACGGCCGAGCGGGTGGTCCGGGAAGAGTCCCTCGAGCAGGCGGTCGTGCACGAGCTCCGACGGCTCGTCGGAGTGCATGAGGATCTCCTCCATGATGACCTGGCGTTCGGCCTCGACCTCGTCGGGCCGGAAGGCCGGGTCCCACATCACGTCGGACAGGATGTCCAGACCCAGATCGAGGCTCTCGGCCAGGAGCCGCACGTAGAACGCCGTGTACTCCTTGGTGGTGAACGCGTTCATGTCCCCGCCCACGGCGTCGACCGACTCGGCGATCTCCGCCGCCGTCCGGGTGGGCGTGCCCTTGAACAGCAGATGCTCGAGGAAATGCGAGGCCCCGGCCAGGCGCGCCGACTCGTCCCGACTCCCTGTCCCCACCCAGAACCCCGCCGCCACCGACGAGACGTGGGGCATCGATTCGGTGACCACCCGGATGCCGTTGTCGAGGCGGGTGCTGCGTATCACGTTCCCGGCGGGCGCGGGAGCCCGGGGCCGGTCAGCCCCGGCCGCGGCGGGGGTTGCGCCGCGGTCCGCGGTCCCCGCCCCCGGGACGATCTCCCCGGTCCCTGCGGGCGCCTCCCCCCGAGCCGACCCCGCTGCCGGGCCCCAGGTCCCCGAAGGTCTGCTGGAGCTCCTGGTCGAAGCTGTCCTCGAAGGAGACGACCTCTTCCGAAGCCGGGGTGTCGGAGTGAGCCCGCGGCTCGCGGGCCCCGCTTGACCGGCGGTCACCGTCGGGGGCGCCGTTGTCCCCGTCCTCGCCGTCGGCACCGATGAGCGAGAGCGACACCTTTCCCTGGGGATCGATGTCGTCGACGCGCACCGTCAGCTCCTCCCCCAGGTCGACGACGTCCTCAACCCTCTCGACCCGTCGGCCCCGGCCCAGCTTGGAGATGTGGACCAGGCCGTCCCGCCCGGGGAGGATGTTGACGAAGGCGCCGAACTTGGTGATGTTCACCACCCGCCCGGTGTAGGTGGCGCCGACCTCCGCCTTGGGAGGATCGAGGATCAGCTCGATGCGCCGGCGGGCCTCGTCGACCGCCGCCGACTCCTTGGCGCCGATCGTGACGGTCCCGATCACGCCGTCGTCGTCGACATTCACGTCGGCGCCGGTCTCCTGCTGGATGGTGTTGATCACCTTGCCCTTGGGGCCGATCACCTCCCCGATCTTGTCCATCGGGATCTCGAACGAGACGATCTTGGGGGCCGTCTCGCGCACCGTCGCCCGAGGCTCGGCTATGGCCGACCGCATCACGTCGAGGATCACCAGGCGGGCCTCGCGGGCCTGCTCGAGGGCCTGCGCCAGCACCTCGGCGGGCAACCCGTCGATCTTGGTGTCGAGCTGCAGGGCGGTGACGAAGTCGGCCGTGCCCGCCACCTTGAAGTCCATGTCCCCGAAGGCGTCCTCGGCACCGAGGATGTCGGTGAGCGTCGTGTACTTGCCCTCGGCGTAGACCAGGCCCATGGCTATTCCGGCCACCGGGGCCTTGATCGGCACGCCGGCGTCCATGAGCGACAGGGATGAGCCGCAGACCGACGCCATGGAAGTCGACCCGTTCGACGACAGGACCTCGGACACCAGGCGCAGCGCGTAGGGGAACTCGTCCTCGGGCGGGACGACCGGTAGGAGGGCCCGCTCCGCCAGGAGCCCGTGACCGACCTCCCGGCGCTTGGTGCCGCCCACCCGGCCCGTCTCCCCGTTGGAGAACGGAGGCATGTTGTAGTGGTGCATGTAGCGCTTGCGGTCGTCGATCGTGAGGCTGTCGCGCAGCAGGATGTCCATGGCCATGCGCGGCATCCCCAACGTGGTCACGTTCAGGACCTGGGTCTCCCCGCGCTGGAACAGCGCCGACCCGTGGACGGTGGGCAGCACCCCCACCTGCGCCGAGAGCCGACGGATGTCGGTGGGGCCCCGTCCGTCGATGCGCAGCCCCTCGTTCACGATGCGTCGGCGCACCAGGGCCTTGGTGAGCGACCGCACCGCCGCCTTGACCTCACCCTCGCGACCGGTGAACTCGTCGGCCAGCTCCTGGCGGATGGCGGCGGCGGCGGCGTCGGTGGCGTCGTTGCGCTCGGTCTTGTCGGCGATGGTGACGGCGTGGCCCAACCGCTCCCCCCCGACCGCCTCCACCCGGGAGTAGACGTCGGGCTGGTAGTCGGCCTGGGGCTCGTAGGGGATCGGCGCGTGGACCCCGGCCTTCTCGACCAGCTCCAGCTGCAGCTCGATCGACTCCCGGATCCACCGCTTGGCGTCCTCGAGGCCCTGGGCTATCACCTGCTCGGTTACGTGCGGGGTGCCCTCCTGGTAGAGCTCCCAGGACTTCTCCGTGCCGCCGGCCTCGACCATCATGATGGCGACGTCGCTGCGGTCGTCGGTGAGGCGACCGGCAACGACCAGCTCGAACGTGGAGGAGTCCCCCTCCTGGTAGGTGGGGTGCGGATGCCAGCGGCCCTCGGGCATCCAGGCGATCCGCACCGCCCCGATCGGGCCCAGGAACGGGATCCCCGAGAGCATCAGCGCCGCACTGGCGGCGTTGATGCACAGCACGTCGTGGGGGTTCTCCATGTCGGCGCCGAGGATGGTGCCGATCACCTGGGTCTCGTTGCGGTAGCCCTCTGCGAAGCTCGGGCGCAGGGGCCGGTCGATGAGCCGGCAGGTGAGGATGGCCTCGTCGGAGGGCCGACCCTCCCGACGGAACACCGAGCCGGGAATGATGCCGGCGGCGTAGCGCCGCTCCTCGATGTCGACGGTGAGCGGGAAGAAGTCGATCCCCTCCCGCACCGTCTTCTCGGCGTTGGCGGTCAGCAGCGCCATGGTGTCCCCGATGCGCCCCACCACCGCCCCCTGCGACTGCGGGGCCAGAAGGCCGGTCTCGAAGCTCAGCGTCTTGTCGGTGCCGCTGATCGGCGCCGACACACGGATCGGCTGGGACGCAGCGCCGGCCCCGGAACCACTCGCGGGCTCAGCCATTTACAACTCCCTCCTGCCCCGCCTATCGGGGCAAGTTCCTCCCACCCCGACTCCGGGGCAGGTCCTTTGTCCCCGTTCCCGGGGCCGGATAGGACGGACCGGCCAGTTCCCAGTCGTCGGCCACCCGGATCCGCGGCATCCCGCGGCCTCGGTGACCGGCGACTGGCAGCTGACCCGACGCCCGGCCTGGTACAGCTACCTCTAGCGGCGGATGCCGAGCTTGGCGATCAGCGAGCGGTAGCGCTGCACGTCGTTGTCCCGCACGTAGTCGAGCAACCGCCGCCGCCGACCGATCAGCTTCATCAGGCCCCGCCGGGTGTGGTGGTCACCCTTGTGGGCCTTTAGGTGCTCGGTGAGGTGGTTGATGCGCTCCGTGAGGATGGCCACCTGCACCTCCGGTGACCCGGTGTCGGTGGGATGAAGCCGGTTGGCCTCGATGGTGGCGGTCTTGTCGGGGGGCATCGTCGTTACGGTCTCGCTGCGCTCGGGATCTCGGTGCTGGTGTCGCTCTGCTCGTGATCGGGTCGTCTCGGATTCGTCACTGGCGCGCGGCGCGTTGCGCAGGCACGCCCACCGAGACTAGCAGCCGCCTCCACCCCGGGACCCCCGCAGGCGCTCCCGGACCTCCTCCACGTCCCGGGCCATCCGAGGGACGAGGGCCTCGGCGGAGTCGAAGCGCTCCTGGCCCCGGATGCGGGCGACGAAGCGGACCCCAGCCGACTCCCCGTAGAGGTTGCCCGAGAAGTCCAGGACGTGGGCCTCCAGCAGGCGGGGGCCCCCCTCCGGATAGAAGGTGGGGCGCATCCCCAGCGAGACGGCGGCGGGCAGGACGCTGCCGTCGGGGCGGCGGTACCAGCCGGCGTAGACGCCGTCGGCGGGAAGGAGGATCTCGGGGGGGACCATGACGTTGGCCGTCGGGTACCCGAGGATGCTCCCGCCCCGCCCGTCCCCGTGCTCGACCGTCCCCCGGACCTCGTGGGGCCGGCCCAGCAGCGTGGCCGCCTCCTCCACCGCCCCCTCGGCCAGCAGCCCCCGGATCCGGGTGGAGGACACGGCGGGCCCGCCCCCGGAGTCCCCGACGAGGTGCATGCCCATGACGTCGAAGCCCAGGCGGCTGCCCATCTGCGACAGCAGCGCCACGTTTCCCCCCCGCCGGTGCCCGAAGTGGAAGTCGTGTCCCACCACCACGCAGCGGGCCCGCAGGCAGCCGACGAGCGTCTCGGCCACGAAGTGCTCGGCGGACTCGTGGGCCCGGTCCCGATCGAAGTGCACCACGACCGTGTAGTCGACCCCGGTGCCCGCCAGCAGGTCGAGCTTCTGGTCGAGGTCGGTCAGCTGCAGGGGGGCGTTGTCCGGCCGGACGACCTGGGCGGGATGGCGGTCGAAGGTCACCACCACGCTGGCGCAGCCCAGTGCGGCGGCCCGGGCCCGGACCTCGGCCACGAGCGCCCGGTGGCCCACGTGGACCCCGTCGTAGGCGCCGATCGTGACGATCGACCCGTTGGTCAGGTCGGGACAGGGATCCGAGTCGGCCAGGACCTTCACGGCCAGACGTTAGGCGCCGCCTGGAAGGGGCACCTCCGCATCACGCCGGGGCCAGGACCACCGCGGCCCGCAGGAGGTCGTCGGCCCCGGCATCGGCCTCGTACACCGCGAGCAGGTTCCCCTCGGTGTCCACCACCGCCCAGGGGCCGGGGCCCTCGGGCGGCGCCCCCCGCTCCCCCAGGGCGACCCGGGACAGCCGGCGCCCGTGCCCCACGTCGGCCCTCTCGGGCCCGTCGACCACGACCCGCCCGAGGAAGGCGACCGCTCCGACGGCGGGCCGCACCGCCTCCGGGCCGACGGACTCCAGGGGGACGGCGTCGGACACCTGGAACGGGCCCGTGGCCACCCGACGGAGGCGGCGGAGGTGGGCACCGCCTCCGAGGGCCCGGCCCAGGTCGTCGACCAGGGTCCGTACGTAGGTTCCGGAGGAGCAGTGCACCTCGAACCGGTACAGGGGACCATCCACCGGGCTCACGGTGAAACGCTCGACGACCACCGCCCGGGCCGGGCGGTCGACGGTGCGCCCCTCCCGGGCCAGCTCGTGCAGCCGCCGGCCCCCCACCTGGACGGCGGACACCATGGGCGGGATCTGCTGCTGGGGACCGGTCAGGCGCTCGGCGGCCGCCGCCACCTCCGCCGCGCCCACTGAGCTCATGTCCCAGGTGCCGGTCACCTCCCCGGAGGCGTCGAGGGTCGAGGTGGCGGTCCCGAGGACGAGCTCACCCTCGTAGGCCTTGGGAAGGGCGGTCAGGAACCGGAGGAGGCGGGTGGCCCGGCCCACCCCGACCAGCAGGAGGCCGGTGGCGTCCGGGTCGAGGGTCCCGCCGTGGCCCACTCTCCGCTCCCCGAGCTGCCTGCGGCAGCGCGCCACCACGTCGTGGGAGGTCCAGCCCGCCGGCTTGTCGACGGGCAGCCAGCCGTCCAGGCCCACCGGCCGGGGCGCTCAGCCGCCGGCCGCCAGGGACCGGCGGACGGCCCGGGCGGCGTCGGCCACGGTCCCGGGCCAGACGAACCCGGAGGCGAAGCGGTGCCCCCCGCCGCCGAGGGCGGTGGCCACGACACCGACATCGGTCTCGTCCACCGAGCGGAGGGACACCCGGACGCCGTCCGGGGACTCCTTGGCGACCATGGCCACCCGGGCCTCCGCCGTGCGGCGGACGAGGTCGATCAGCCCCTCGGTCTCGTCGAGTCCCACGCCGTGGCGGGCCAGGTCGTCCTGGGTCACCCAGGCGAAGACCATCCCGGTCTCGGGGTCCAGCTCGGCCCGGGCCAGCACATCGGACACCAGGCGGAGGTAGCTGAAGCGGTGCTTCTCGAACAGCTCCCGGGTCATGAAGGCGATCGGCAGGTCGAACTCGGCCAGCTCCTCCGCCAGGGCGAACACCTCCGGGGTGGTGTTCGCGTACTGGAACCTCCCGGTGTCGGTGACGAGCCCGGTGTAGATGCACAGGGCCGCATCCCGGGTCAGGGCCCAGCCCAGCCGGCGGGCCAGGGCCCGCACGATCACGGCGGTGGCGGCGGCGTCGGGGTCGATGACGTTGATCGACCCGTACCGGGTGTTGCTGGCGTGGTGGTCGACGACGATCAGCTCCCCGGCGGCCCGGGCGGCGGGGACGAGCGAGCCGAGGCGGTCGAGAGATCCACTGTCGAAGGTGACCATGACCTCGGGGGCAGAGGGGAAGTCGGCCGCCTTGGTGACCGAGTCGAGGCCGGGGAGGAAGGCGTAGTGCGGGGCCACGTGCTGCGGCTCGGGCCACGACGCCACGGACGGTCGGCCGTGGGCGCCCGCCAGGTGGTGCAGGGCCAGCATCGATCCGAGCGCGTCCCCGTCGGGCCAGACGTGACAGGCCAGCGCCACGACCGACGCCCCACTGATGGCGGCCGCCGCCCGGTCGAGCTGGGCCTCGACGTCCCCGCTCACGGCTCGTCCCCGGGGCGGCCGTCGGCCAGGCGACGCAGGGCGTCCTCGATGGCGGCGCCGTGCACCACGGCCGGGTCCACCTCGAACGAGAGGCGCGGCGTCCGCTTCATGGTCGTCTGGCGGGCCACCGCCGCCTGCAGCTCGACCCGGTGCTCCTCCAGGAGCGCCCGCGAGGCGTCGGTGAGGGAGCTGAGCCACACGGTGGCATGACGCAGATCGGGCTCGACCGTCACGCCGGTGACCGTCAGGAGCTCTCCCGATGCGTCGCTGCGCCGTTCGATCTCGTCGGCCAGCACCTCCTGCAGAACCTGGTTCAGGCGGTACACGCGGGGATAGCGGGCCTGGCCCCCCGCCCCGCCTCCCCGGCCGCCCCGGCCCCGGCCCGTCCGGCTGGGCACGGCCTCAGCTCTCCATCTCCAGCCACCCGCGCTCGGTGCTGATGATCTCGACGTCGGGACGGGACCACACGAAGCGCTCCACCTCGTCCAGGATCTCCTCGGCGTGCCCGGGCGTGGACGAGACCGTGGCCATCCCCAGGCAGGCCCGCTGCCACTGCTCGTGATGGTCGACCTCGGCGGCCGCCACGGAGAAACGCTGGCGGGCCCGCTCGAGGATGGGCTTGACGAGGGCCCGCTTGGACTTGAGCGACCGGCTCTCGGGCAGACGCAGCTCGACGCGGAGCGCCGCTACGTGCGTGGGATCTCCCTTTCCTCGTAGGTCTCGATGATGTCCCCGCGATGGAGATCCTGGAAGTCGGACAGCCCGATCCCGCACTCGAAGCCCGACTGCACCTCGCGGGCGTCGTCCTTGAAGCGGCGGAGAGAGGTGATGGTTCCCTTCCAGATGACCACGCCCTCCCGCAGGAACCGGACCCGCGACCCGCGCGTGATGGTGCCGCTCCGCACGTAACAGCCGGCCACGGCACCTACGCGGGGGACCCGGAAGATCTCGCGCACCTCGGCCTCGCCGGTGACGACCTCCTCGAACTCGGGGGCCAGCATGCCGACCATGGCGGCCTCGATGTCCTCGATGACCTTGTAGATGATCTCGTAGGTCCGGATCTCGACATTGGTGGCCTCGGCCAGCTCCCGGGCCTTGCGGTCGGGACGGACGTTGAAGCCGATGATCGTGGCGTTGGAAGCCGCCGCCAGCTGCACGTCGTTCTCCGTGATCCCACCGACGGCGCGGTGTACGAACGACGGCCGGACCTCGTCGCGCTCGAGCTTGCGCAGTGACTCCGTGAGCGCCTCGAGCGATCCCTGCACGTCCGCCTTCAGGATCAGGTTGAGCGTGGTCGACTCGCCGCGCTGGATCTGCTCGAAGATGTCCTCGAGCCGGGCCCCGGTGGCGCTCGGGGTCGGGGCGTAGCCGGCCGAGCGGAAGCGCTGCTCGCGGGCCTCCCCGATGGTCCGGGCGGTCCCCAGGTCGGTCGTGACCCGGAACTCGTCACCCGCCCGCGGGACGTCGCTGAACCCGAGCACCAGCACGGGCATGGAGGGAGGCGCCTCCTTGATGTTCTCACCCTTGTCGTCGACCAGGGCCCGCACCCGGCCCCATGCGGCACCGGCCACGATCGTGTCCCCCACCCGCAGGGTCCCCTTCTCCACCAGAACCGTGGCGACCGGCCCGCGGCCGACGTCGAGGTTGGCTTCGAGCACGACCCCGCGCGCCCGGCCCTCCGGGTTGGCGGTCAGCTCCTCCACGTCCGCGAGCAGAAGCAGCTGCTCGAGGAGGTCGTCGATCCCCAGGTTCTGCAGGGCCGAGATCTCCACCATGATCGTGTCCCCGCCCCACGCCTCCGGGACCAGACCCTGCTCGGACAGCTGCTGCATGACCCGGGTCGGGTCGGCGTTGTCCCGGTCGATCTTGTTGATGGCCACGACAATGGGAACCTCGGCCGCCTTGGCGTGGTTCAACGCCTCGACGGTCTGGGGCATCACCCCGTCGTCGGCCGCCACCACCAGCACGGCGATGTCGGTGACCTGGGCGCCTCGGGCCCGCATGGCGGTGAACGCCTCGTGGCCGGGCGTGTCGATGAAGGTGATGAGCCGGCCGTCCCGCTCGATCTGGTAGGCGCCGATGTGCTGGGTGATGCCGCCCGCCTCACCGGCCACCACGTTGGTCTGGCGGATCCGGTCGAGCAGCAGCGTCTTGCCGTGGTCGACGTGGCCCCTCACCGTGATGATGGGCGGCCGCGGCCGCTGCAGGGATTCGTCGTCCTCGGACTCGTCCTCGAAGTAGCGGGCCTGGAGCTCGGCCTCCTTCTCCTCGCCCGGGTCGACCAGGCGGACCTTGGCGCCCACCTCGGCCGCGAACAGCTCGATCATCTCGTCGGACAGCGACTGGGTGGCCGTGACCATCTCCCCCTGGAGGAGGAGGAACCGGACCACGTCACCGGCGGAGCGGAACAGCTTGGGACCGAGGTCCTGGGCGGTGGAGCCCCGCTCGATGATCACCTCGTCCTCCGGCACCGGGGCGTTGGAGGGGGTGTAGACCGTCGGCTGGGTCGGCTCCAGCTCCTCGAGGTTGTGCCGGCGGCGCCGGGAGCGCCGCTGGGGGGGGCGGCCCCGTCCGGGCGGTCCGCCCCGACCGGGAGCGCCCTGGGGCGGCCCGCCTCCGAATCCGCCACCGGGGCGGCCCCCATAGCCGCCGCCACCGGGTCGACCGCCGTAACCGCCGCCACCGGGCCGGCCTCCGCCGGGCGCACCGGTGGTGGGTCGGCCGCCGCCGTAACCCCCGCCACCGGGTCGTCCCGCCCCGAAGGGGGGACGGCCCGCACCCGGGCCGGGTGCGCGTCCG